>DAISRJ010000016.1:0-39848 GCA_036828955.1 Candidatus Dormiibacterota bacterium
ACCGCGCTCGACTTGCATGTTTCATGCACGCCGCCAGCGTTAATCCTGAGCCAGGATCAAACTCTCCGAAAAAACGTCTGTGCCGGGGGAAACCCGGCCCATGACGAATTCAGACGAGGTACCTCACCAGCCCACGGCGAACCGTGAGCCCTAGGCCCTTTGCGGAAAGTCGTCTCCACTCTTCAATTGTCAAGGTTCTCAACGCGCGCGACTCCCAACGTATGAGATAACGCAGCACTTCCCGGGCAGCACAAGCTGAACGGGCAAGAGGGGAAGTGTAGCTTTGGCGGGGGCCCGCGTCAAGTTGAGCGCGTCAGAGTGAACGGCGGCCGGCGAAGGCTCGTGCCACGGTCAACTCGTCGGCGTACTGGAGGTCCGCGCCCGCGGGGAGGCCGTGGGCCAGCCGGGAGACAGCAATGCCGCGGGAAGCGAGGCGATCGCCGAGATAATGGGCCGTTGCTTCGCCCTCCACGTCGGGGTCGGTGGCGATGACCACCTCGCGCACCTCTCCCCCGTCGAGGCGGCGCTCCAGGGCGTCGATCGTGAGCTCGTCGGGACCGACACCATCGATGGGAGACAGCGCGCCACCCAGTACGTGGTAGATGCCACCGAACTCACCGCTGCGCTCGACGGCGAGCACGTCGAGCGGCTCCTCGACCACGCACATCACCGTCTGGTCGCGGCTCGGGTTGGAACACACCGCGCAGAGATCCCCCTCGGCGATGAAATAGCAGCGGCTGCAGGGACGCACCCGCTGGTGGAGGTCGGCGAGGGCCGCGGCGAGGCCGGCCGTGCTCTCGGGGGTTGCGCGCATGCAGTGGAACGTCAGCCGTTGGGCCGTCTTCGGCCCGATGCCGGGCAGCCGCCCGAACTCTGCGGCGAGCCGCTCGACCGCCGCCGGGATCAGTCCCATCGCGTCAGATGAGGCCCGGTGGCAGGTTCAGCCCCGCCGTGAGCTGGCCCATGTGCTGCGCGGCCGTCTCCTTGGCCTTGTCGAGCGCGTCGTTGGTGGCGGCGAGCACCATGTCGGCGAGCAACTCGGCACCCTCCTCGAGGGCGTCAGGGTCGATCGTCACCGCGAGGACCTTCTGGTGGCCGTTGGCGGTGACCGTCACCGCGCCGCCCCCGGCGCTCCCCGTCACCGTCATGTCGCCGAGCTCGTCCTGCAGCTTGGCCATGCGCGTCTGCATCTGCTGCAGCTGTTTCATCATGTTGCTGTTCACTGATCTCTGCCTCCGATGTTGGGCGCCAGTCTACGCAGAGCCGTCCCGCTGCGGCCGATCGGCGCTATCGCGAAGCCGTGTCGAGGTCACCCGGCTGCCTGCAAATGCGTCGAGCACCGCCCGCGTCGCCTCCCCCGTGCCGCCCGGGCGGACCGGGGGGGCGTCGGTCCCGACGAACGCCGCGTCGACCTCGCGCGGCGACCCGGCGACCTCCCCCGCCGCCTCGATGAGGGCGGCGACGCGGCTCGGCTCGCGGAGCTTCTCGAGGTGGAAGTTGTAGGGGGCGCCCACCGTGAGTGAGGTCGCGTCGGCCTTGATCGCCCGGCAGTCGCGAAGCACCCCGGCGAGGGCCCGGTCGCGACGGTTCACCGCCTCGAGGAGCGACCCCCAGTGCTGCCGCCACGACTCGACCGTCCCGAAGGAGAGGTCGGCGGCGGCAGGAGATGGTTCGGGCGCGGCATCGAGGGCGTCTGGCGGGGCAACAGGCGCAATCGGCTGCGCCCCGGCGGGCGCCGGGGCCACGGGATGGCCATTGCCGGCCGGCGCTGGGGCGGGGCGGGAGAGCACCGGAGACGGCCCGGTTGCCGGGCCGCCGACGCCTGTGGGGGTGGCCATTGCGGGGCCGGCGGACCGAGCCGCGGCCCCGCCCTCCAGCCGGGCGACGCGCGCTTCGAGGTTGGCCACCTGTGCCGCCGGCGCCATCGAGTCACGCACCAGGCGCATCACGCAGAACTCCACCTGCAACCGTGCGTCGACCGGCTGGCGCAACTCGAGCTCGGTCGATTGGAGGATCTCGAGAGCGCGCAGCCAGAATCCCTGGGGAGCCACCCGCGCCAGGGTCGCGGCCAGCTGTCCATCCTCCTCCCCGACGTCGGCGCCCTGAGCGTGGCCGAGAGCGGCAAACTCAGCGGCCCGGGCCAGCCGCGAGGTCTCGCGGACCAGCTGGCGGGGATCGGCGCCGGCATCAAAGGCTGCCGCGACAGCACGCAGCGCGGCGGCGCCGTCGCTCCCGGCGAGAGCCTCGAGGAGTGTATGGAGGGTGGCCGGGTCGGCGAGGCCGATCGCCCGCCTCACGTTGGCCGCCGTCAGGGGCCGCTCCCCACCGGCGAGGGCCTGGTCGAGCATCGAGAGGGCGTCGCGCATGCTTCCCTGCCCCGCCCGCGCCAGCAGCGCGAGCGCGTCAGCCTCAGCGCTGATCCCCTCAGCGCTGAGGACGCGGCCCAGGTGCGCGGCCGTGTCGGGGGTTGACACGCGCCGGAAGTCGAAGCGCTGCACCCGCGAACGCACCGTCTCGGGGACCTTGTGGGGCTCGGTGGTGGCGAGCACGAAGAGCACGTGCGGCGGCGGCTCCTCGAGGGTCTTCAGGAAGGCGTTCCAGGCCTCGGTGGTGAGCATGTGGGCCTCGTCGATGATGTACACCTTGCGGCGCAGCGCTGCGGGCAGGTACTTGACCTTCTCGCGGAGATCGCGCATCTCGTCGATGCCGCGGTTGCTGGCGGCGTCGATCTCCAGGACATCCACCGAGCTGCCCTCGACGATCTCAACGCATGCGCTGCAGCGGTTGCAGGGTTCGCCGTCCTGGAGGTCGAGGCAGTTGACGGCGCGCGCCAGGATCCGGGCGGTCGACGTCTTGCCGGTGCCCCGAATCCCGGTGAAGAGGTAGGCGTGGGCCAGGGTGTCCGCGCGGACCTCGTTACGCAGCGTTGTGCCGATCACGTCCTGGCCGACCAGGTCGGCGAAGCGCGCCGATCGATAGCGGCGGTACAGCGCGGTGGACACCCGGTCAGAGTAGCGTGGCCGCGAGCGCGCCCGCCCGCCTCGCCGCGGCCCACACCCGGGGCGAGGATCGCCTCGCCCGGAGGTGCGGAGGGCAGTCGCGCACCCCACGTCGTTGACGTGACGCCGGCGCTCACCCGATCGTCCAGCTCGGACCAGGTTGGCTACGGCACCCCCGGGGGACCGCTTACCGCTGCTTCCTTCCGGACCTGACGGGGTTCACAGACCCGGGCTGCGTAGGACCCGATCGTCAGCGCCGAAGCGCTCGGAGCAGACCCAACGCCACGCCCCCTCGGTGGGGAATTCGACCCCGCTGTAGCGGATTGCGGGTGCAGGGCACCGCTAACTCCCCGTCTAGCGCGACCGACGCCATTGTAGGGCCACGGTGCCCCGGCACTGGTGAATGCTCAAGCCCGCCACCGGCTCGTCACATCTCGTCCGTGTAGATCTGGTTGAAGGGATACCACTGCTCGGGGAGGCGGTGCACGTCGGGCTCGAGGGTGGAGGCGATCCGCTGCATCACAGCCTGCTCGTCGTCGCCTTCGGAGGGATGAAACGGCTCACGGACGTGGACGATGTACTTGGTGCTGGTGCGCCAGCAGCTCACGGGCAGGATCGGCGCCCCGGTCAGACGGGCCAGGAACGCCGGCCCGGTGCTGAAGAGTACCGGGCCGTTGCAGTAGCGCACCTCGGTGGTGGGACCGCCCTCGGGGATGTCGACGAGAAGCGCGATCAGCCGGCCGCGACGCAGGGCGCGGATGAGCCCGCGCGCCGCTGTCGCCGGTGCGAACAGCTCCATCTTCTTGGCCCTGCGCGACCAGGCCAGCAGAGCGGTGATCGAGGGCGTGCCCACGGGTGCCATGACCGTGGAGATGTCGTGTCCGGCAGCCAGCGCCACGCTGCCGGCGACGTCCCAGCTGCCGAAGTGGGCGAGCACGAGGATGCCGCCGCGGCCGGCGTCGCGGGCCCTGTCCATGTGCTCCAGGCCGACCATCTCGCCATGCGCGACCATCTCGTCCAACGCGATGGCGTGGATCCAGATGGTGTCGATGATCATCCGCGAGTAGGCTCGGTAGCTTGCCCGGGAACGGCGTCGCGCCTCAGCGTCGGAGAGTCCACCGGCAGCGCGGCTGTGCAGATGCGCTGACAGACGCCGCTTTCGAGGGGGCTGCGCAGCGTAGGTGAGCGTGCCCGCGACGTCGGCGACCAGGTAGCGCGCCCTACCGACGCGGCGCAGGCTCGACGCCGTCGCCTCGAACGCCCACCGCATCAGCGCCGGCGGGGAGTCGCGGACCGGCGTGAGCGCTGGTGCGTCCGGCATCAGTGGAGCGCGCCAGCGCCCCCGTTGGCCAGCGCGATCAGGGGGGCAGCCAGGGCGGCCACGAGCACGCCGAGCCCCGCGGCCGTCCACGCCGCCGCGCGCGACGTCAGCGGCGTCGTACTCACCGCGAACGGCGCCTCGCCGTTGTCATCGGCGTACATCGCCGTCAGCCAGCGCAATACCGCGATGGCGGCAAGCACCATGGCCACCCCGGCAATCGCCACCGCCCACCCCGCCCCGGCATTGAGCGCCGACTCGGCGATCAGCACCCGGCCGAAGAAGCCAGCCAGCGGAGGCAGGCCGGCAAGACTGAGCAGGGCCAGGGACAGGAACGCGGCGGTCGCGGGCGCGCGCCGCCCGACGCCGCGGTAGGCGTCGATGCCGGGAGGCAGTCCGGCGGCGTCGAAGACGCCCGCGAGCAGAAGCGCCGCGACCAGTGCCGCCGCCGCGCCCATCAGCGCAAAGAGGAGCGCGATCGGGCCGGACGCCACCGTCCCGTCGATGCCCCGCCCGGTGGAGCCCACGGCCAGAAGCAGGAACCCCGACTGGGCGATGGACAGGTCGGCGATCAGCCGGCGGACCGTCCTGGCCCGCAGCGCCAGGATGCCGCCGGTGAGCATGGCCATCACGGCCAGAACGGTGACCAGCAGCATCCAACGGGAACTGCCCGCCCCGAAGCCCTCCACGGCGAAGCGGAGAAGAACCGTGGTGCCGGTCACCGCTCCCAGCGCCGAGCTGAAGCCGGCGATGGCTCCGGTGGTCGTCTCCTGGGTGTCCCGCATCCACGATTGCAGCGGCGGCGCGCCAATCACGGCAAGCAGTCCGATCACCACCAGCGCCATCCCCACCGTGACCAGTGGGCCGTCAACGCGAACCCCCGAGTCCAGCCGGGAGAGGTCGGTGGTGCCGGTGGCCCCGTACAGGAGCACGAGCCCGTACACCGTCGTGGCCAGGGCGACGCCGCCGACGAGCACCTGCCGGAAGGCGGCCTCGGCGGTCGGTCCCGACGTTTTGGTCATGGCTGTCAGAAGCACGAGGCACACGAGGAGGAGCGCAAAGGCGGCGGTGAATGCGGCCATCTCGCGCTGCGCGACGAGCATCACGGCGGCGGCCGCGCTGAGCTGAAGGAGCGCGCAGAACGCGCCCGCACGGGCCGGCGAGCGGCGAAGGTATGTCCCGGCGCCGAGAACGGTGAGCACCAGCACGAGGAGGACAAGCACTGTGCCGAACACGTGAAAGCGGTCCACCATCAGTCCGCCCGAGTACGCGACCAGGCCGACGCCGTTGTGGTCGGGTCGCAGCGACACCAGCTCGATCATCGACGCCGCGAATGCACCTGCCGCGGCCAGGAGGGTCAGCCAGCGGTACAGCGACGGGCGCATCCGCGGTCGCGACACGGCGACTGCGGCGCACACCAGCGCACCTCCGCCGAGGATGAGCGCCGGGAGCAGGCCGAGACCGACGCCGACGCCGGTGCTGGCGATCACCGCGCTCCTCCGAGCGACGCGGCGAGGGTGGTGAGTCCGGTGCCGATGACGGGGACCACGCGGCCGGCGAGCACCCCGAAGGCGATGAGGAAGACCACCAGCGGCCACAGGTAGCCGAGCTCCAGGGTGGACGCGTCGCGAACGCGCGCGAACTCCTCGCGGACGGGTCCGAGGAACACGCGCTGTGCCGACCAGAGCAGCGCGGCCGTGCTCACCGCCGTGCTCGCCATCACCAATACCGTCGCGTACGGGTGCACCGGGAATGCGCCGGTGAAGAGCATCAACTCCGCGCTGAACCCTGCGATCAGGGGCGCCCCGAGAGCGGCGAGGCACGCAAAGATCCAGAAGCCACCGAGGCGCGGAGCCTGGGCCGCCAGGCCGCCAAGGCGGTCGAGCGAGACATTGCGGGTGCGCCCCTCGATGGCTCCGCAGAGGAGGAGGAGCAGGGCGCTGCTCATGCCGCCGGCCACGAGCTGCAGCACCGCACCGTCGAGTGAGAGGGTGTTCGGCGAGGCGACGGCGAGGAGCACCAGGGACATCTGCCCGATGCTGACCGCAGCCACCATGCGTCGCATCGTCCGCTGAGCGAGGGTGAGCAGCACGCCCCACACCGCGCTCAGCACCGCCAGCACAAGAAGCGCGGAGCCGTAGCGCTGCGCCTGCACCGGGAAGAGCCCCAGCGCGAAGCGGATCATCCCGTAGCCCGAGAGGCGAATCAGCACTCCCGCAATGACGGCGGACACACCGGAGCTGGCGCTGGCCGCGGCCGACAGAAACCACATGTGCGCGGGAACGACGACGAATCCGAGTGCGAAGGCGGTGAAGACCAGCCAGAAGCCGGCCCCGGCCACCGTTGTCGACAGCGATGTCGACGCCGTGAGGATCTGCGCGAGGTCGGAGCTGTGCGCGCTGCTGTGCACGATGACCAGCAGGAAGCCCGTGACCAGCAGGGCGGAGCTGATCAGCACCGCAATCCCGGCACGTTGGGCTGACCGCTCCCGGTCACCGGCCCCGAAACAGCGGATGAGCAGGAAGAGCGGCACCGCCTGCATGGCGAAGAACAGGACGAAGAGAAGGAGGTCGTTGGCACACAGCGCCCCGTTCACGGAGGTCTCGAGGAGCAGCAGCAACCCGCAGTACAGACGCACGCGCTGCTGCCGCTTCCACGCGGCAAGGAACACCGACGTGAACACCAGCGTGCTCAGCACGAGCAGGCTGAGCGTGACCCCGTCGGCGCTGAGGTGATAGTGGATCGCAAAGCCGAAATGCGTGATCCACGAAGCGTTCTCCTCGTGCAGTTGGTCCGGGGTCGCGGCCACGCCGAGCGAGATTGCCGAGCCCAACGTCACCAGGGTGAGCAGCAGGGACAGCACCGCCGCGCCCAGCGCCACCGACCGGATGCGACTGCGCTGCTCGGCGGTCCGCTCGGGAAGGAACACGATGATCAGAGCGGCGAGGGTGGTGGCGAAGACGACGGTGCTCAGGAGCACCGACGGCAGGTCGAGGCCGCTGCTGGTCGTGGGCGTCGGGGTCGCCGATGGGACCGCGGTGGGGGTGGCCAGGATGTTGCCGGGAACGGTTGCGGCCGGGGCGGCAATGGACGGCGCCGTGGCTGGGACCGCCGTCACCACCGGCGCCGCGCTGACCGACGGCACGACCGCGGCGAGGAGCGGTTGGAACGCGGCCGCCAGCCTGGGCGCCTGCTGAGCCGCGGAGGCTGCCGCCCACAGGACCTGGAGGGCAGCGCTCATCGCGTGGTCACCGGGAAGTGGCCCGTCACCGCCAGCACGGATGCGGCCAGCAGGACGGCGATCGTGGCCAGGGCAGCAACCAGCGACACGCCGAAGCGGGTGCCGCGCAGCCGGGTCATCGCCTGGCCGAGCGCGCCGACGCTCTCACCCATCCCCGTCGTGATCGGGTCGAGCACCTGCGCATCGATGCTGTCGAGTGTTTCGCCGGCCCTGAGGAACAGCCGGGGCGCAGCACCGGCCAGCCTTTCGGCCGGTGTCGGCCCGCTGAGCAGGGTGGCAACGGTTGCGAGACGAGCGCGCAGCGGCACGCTCGACGCCTGGCGATCGGAGGCGAACAGCCGCCAGGCGCCGAAAGCCGCGCCCGCGGCGACCACCACACACAGGGCGAGCGCGATGCCGTCGAGCGCGAGTTGCTGCCGGATTGGACCGTAGAAGATGAAGTGGCTGAACGTGAACCCCGGGATCTTCCTGGCACCCACCAAGAACGAGTTCACCCCGGGCAGGCCCACCAGGGTGGCGGCCGCTGCACCGGCGAGCGCGACGAGGACGGTGTCGCGGCGGCGCCGGTCCACCTCGCGCAGGCGGAGGACGTCAAACCCGCGCCGCCGCGGCGGCTCACCGGTGGCGACGGTGAAGTACACGCGGAAGGCGTAGAGCGCGGTCAGGCCCATGGTGAGCAACACCCCCGCCGCGACCAACACCTGCGCAGGCGTGCTCACGTGGCCGCCGTTGGGCAGGTGGTTGCGAAAGGTCGCCGAGAGCACGCTGTACGTGTTCAGCGAGAGGCCGCTCACGCCAAGTGCCCATCCGCCCACCGCGAGCGTGGTTCGGGGCATCCTCCTTCGGGCGCCCGCGCAGTCGGCGAGCGTGGTGCTGCGGAAGCCGCGGCTGAGGTTCCCGGCAACAAGGAAGTACGCCACGGCGAGAAACGACGCCGTGAAGAGTGCGAACAGCGCCGGGCTGTACCCACCCATCCCGAAGGCGGCGAGGATCAGTCCCGACTGGCTCGCCAGCGCGAACATGCCGATGCGCAGGAGGTCGCGTTGAGCCAGCGCCAGCACCGCGCCCGCCGCCGCCGTCCCCGCTCCCACCAGCGCCAGCACGGTGAGGAGGTGGGGAGCCTCGAGCAGCACCGGGTAGACCCGCGCGACGAGCAACCCCGCAGGGACAATCGCCGACACGGCGATCAGCGCGACACCGGCCACCGGAGCCTCGAGGGCCCCGCTCAGCCACAGGTGCAGCGGGCCGATGGCAGCGCGGATCACCGCGGCGACCACGAACAGGGTGGCCAGCACCACCAGGGTCCGGGCGCCGACACCGGGAACGCCACCGAGGTGCCCCAGGTGCGCCGCCTTGCCCAGCTGGGCGAAGGAGAACGGGTCGTTGGTGAGCTGGCCGTTGGTGGCCGGCTGCTCGATGATGTTGGTGCTGAACTTGGCGAAGGTCATGACGAGGCCGAGCAGGAGCGCGAGGTCGGCGACGCGGAGCACGACCAGCGTGCGGGTCGCCCGCAACGCCGTCCCGGGGCGCTGCCAGTGGTGCACAGCAAGCATCCACGCGGCTACGCCCGCCACCTCCCAGCCCAGCCAGAACTGGAACAGGTTGGGGCTGCTGATCAACGCGAGCACCCCGAAGGTGAGCAGCGCCACCGTCCAGAAGAAGCGCCGGAAGGTGGCATCGCCGCGCATCGATGTGAGCGCGTACACCTGCACGATGACGGAGAGGAACAGGACCACCGCCATGAAGGCGACGCTCAGCGGGTCGACGCGGATCCCCCAGAACACAGGGAACTCGGGAGCGAAGGAGGACGACGTCGCCCCCGACGCGGTGGACTGGAGGTCCCAGAAGGTCTGCGTGTTTTCGTAGGCGGGGATGACATGCGTGAGCCGGAAGATGAGCACGACCAGCGCGACGGCGAAGGCCAGGCCGGTGAAGGCCACGCCGATCTGCGCGGCACGCCGCGCGGACTCGGCGAGGAACGCCGCGGCCACGCCCACCACCGGGAGCAGCACGATCCCCCAGGTGAGGTTGAGGATGACGGTCATCAGCCGTCGACCTCGGTCATCTCGTCGAGGTCGGCGGTGTCCGATCGCCGCCACAGGAGAGCGGCCACGGCCCCGCCAACCACCAGCTCCGCGCACAGGGCGGAGAGGGTGAAGAGCGCAAGCGCATCGCCGAGCCGAGGCAGTGAGCCATGGCCGCTCTCGGCAAAGCCGACCGCCGCCACAACCGGTGCGCTGAAGAGCACGCTGAGCGAGGCCAGCGCGGCCATCGTGCTGCGCCGCGAGGCCACGCCGAACAGCCCGATGGCAAACAGGATCGCGCTGAGCGCAGCGTAGTGGGCTGGGCCGACGTTCACTGCGCCGCCCCGCCCCGTCCGTCCCGCTGTGCGCGCGCCGCGGCGCGGTGCTGGCGGCGCATGCGTGTCCGCTCCTCGCGCAGGCGGCGTTGCTCGGCCGCACGGTCGAGAAGGCGCTCATCGTCGCCGGTGCGGCCGATCATGAGCCCGCCGGCGACGGCAACCACCGCCAACACCGCTGCCACACCGAGGCTGATCGGGGTCCCGTAGTGCAGGACGGTGACCAGGCTCTGCCCGCCGCCGCCGGCCGAGTCGTTGATCCTTGTCGCCGTGGTCCAGAGGAGCAGCACCCCAATGCCGCCGGCCACCACCGCCGCGACCGGCCAGGACGACCCCCACGCCGGGATGTCGCTGAGCAGCGCCTCGTAGCCACTGCGGCGCAGCAGCACGGCCACCAGCAGCAGGCAGCCGGCCGGAGCCACCAGGGCGATCACGCCGAGGACGTACGCCCCCGCCGCGATGAGCAGGATGCCCACGAGGATGTCGCCGGCCATCACGGCCATGAGCACCTGGCGCGTCGACGGCGCCAGCACGGCGCCGAGCGCGGCCACGACGATGAGGACGGCGAGCACGTAGAACACCGCGGTGCTCACCCCGCCATATGGAGCGGGACTGCGGCAGCGCGGCGACACGCTTGTTGGGGCGGCGCCTCGGTGAGGAGGCGGCTGCCGGCGCCGGACATCGGCGGCATTGTAGTCGTCGCGACCGTGACCGGCACCCGATCGTCAGATCAGGTCGTCTTCCTCGAGCGCCCGATGAACCAGGGGCGCCGGACGGTCGGAGGCGGCGACGACCCGCTCCACGAGCAGCGTCAGGGTCAGGCCGAGAAGCGTCAGGATGATCCCGGCGGCGGCCACGGGGTCGATGCGCAAGCCGAGCACCGGCACCGTCAACCCGGTCTCCCACGGGCCCACCGCCGGGCCTGCCGGGGTGCGCTGGCCGACGACCCCGGCGAGAACCAGCAGGCCGCCGAGCGTGCCGAAGTGGAAGAGCCAGTTGCGCGACCGCCGCGCCATGAAGACGGAGGCGGTGGCGATGAGCGCCGCCACCATCGCCGTGAGGATGCCGATCACCACCTGGGCCGGGGTGGGCGGCAGCACCACAGCCAGGATCACGGCACCAACACCACGCCGCCGCCGACCACCTCGTCGTCGTGGTAGAGCACGCCCGCCTGCCCCGGGGCCACCTGGCTGATGGGTGGGTCACACTGCAACCGCACCGAGTCACCGACGCCAGCCAGGGTGACGGGGGCGGGGACGGCGTGGGCCCGGAGCTGTACTGAGAGCGACGCGCCGACCGCCGGCGAGACGCCGATCCAGTGCACATCGCCGAGGTCGACGACGCTCCGCTCCAGGGCCCGGCGCGGGCCGACCGTCACGGTGTTGGTGGCCGCGTCGACGGCCACGACGTGGAGCGGCGCCGCGTCCGGTCGGTCTGGCGCGAGGTCCAGTCCCGACCGCTGCCCCACCGTGTAGAAGGGCACGCCGCGATGACGGCCCAGCACGGTGCCCGAGCCGTCGACGATCGGCCCCGGCTGGAAGCGCCCGGCCAGGCGCCGCGCCAGGTCCTCGCGCACGCTTCCCTCCACGAAGCAGAGTTCCTGCGAGTCGGGCTTGGCCGCCGTCACCAGCCCCAGTTCCGCGGCGGTCCTGCGCACCTCGTCCTTGGACGTCTCACCGCCAAGCGGGAACAGCGCCCGGGAGAGCTGGTCCTGGTCGAGACGGTGCAGTGTGTAGGCCTGGTCCTTGACCGCCGCCACGGCGCGGTGGAGCGTGGCGACACCGCCGCGTCGCCCGGTGCGCGCGTAGTGGCCGGTGGCCACGTGGGTTGCCCCCGCTGCCAGGGCGCGCTCGAGGAGCGCTCCGAATTTGATCGTCTCGTTGCAGCGCACGCACGGGTTGGGAGTGCGACCCGCCGCGTACTCCTCGGCGTAGGCCGCGACCACGTCGCGCTGGAACTCCGGCTCGAGGTTCCAGCTGTAGTGCGCGATGCCGAGAGTGTTGGCGACGCGCCGGGCGTCCTCGACGGCGTCGATCGAGCAGCAGCCGCGGTCCCTGTCGCGCTCGCGGTCGCGAGGCCACATGGCCAGCGTGATCCCGATGGTGCGCAGCCCCTGCGCCGCGCACCGTGCCGCCGCGACTGACGAGTCGACCCCACCCGACATGGCCACAGCGATGACGGCCCCGCGTGGAAGCAGGGCAAAGGGATCGGCGGGCACCACCGCGGCGAGGCCGCCGCGGGACGGGGTGACCGCGACGGTCACGGCGTGAGGTCAGACACCGCCGGCGACGGCCGGTACGATGGAGACCTCGTCGCGCTCGCCGACAGGAGTGTCCAGGCCCTCGCTGAAGCGGACGTCCGAGTCGTTGACGTAGATGTTGATGAACTGGCGCAGCTTGCCGTCGGAGTCGTAGAGGCGGTCGTGGAAGCCGGGGTAGCGCTTGTCGAGGTCGCCGAGCGCCTCGGTGACGGTGACCCCGTCGACGGTGACCTCGGCGTCGCCGCCCGTGAGGCGACGGAGCGGACCGGGGACCCGGACACGGACTGGCATGGCGCCGAGTATACCGGGGGGCCCGCTGCCGGCAGCCCCGGACCGGTCAACTCGCCGAGGGAAGCTCGACCACGAGCGGTGATCGGTCCGCGCGCTTGACGGCGCCCCCGACGAGGTCGTCGAAGACCAGCTGGGACCACGATTCCATGCTCAGGTAGTGACGGCGCATCGCCGGCAGGGCGAGGCACTCCCCCTCCAGCTTCTCGACCTCGCGCACCGACGTGGTGCCGGCCGACGGTTCGACAAGGAAGACGAGCCCGAGGTGGACGCGAGAGACCGGGCTGCTGTCGTCGTTCAGCATCGCAACCAGCCGTGCGGTGGCGGGCGACTCGCACACCACCTCCTCCGCCCACTCGCGTTGCAACCCACCCACCACGGGATCGCCGCCCGCCCCGTCGCCGGGGTTGACATGCCCGCCGACGCCGAGCGAGTAGAGATGGTGGAGGCGGGTCTCGCTGGACCTGCGCAGCCGCCGGGTGAGCAGGTAGGTGCCGTCGTGGGGGTGGTGGACGACGCAGTACGGGATGATCTGCTGCATCGAGGGGTCGTCCTCGACGGTGTGACGCGGCCGGTATTCCGACGTGGCCCTGATGGTGCGCAGGACACGTTCAAGGCCCACCGTGACCAGGCCGTGCCAGGCCCCGTCAGGAAAGATGGTCGTGCGCGGCACGCACAGCACGTCCTCGGCGTCGACGCGCGCAGCCGCGTGGCGTCCGCGTGTTGCGGTGCTGCGAGCCGCGCTGGCCTCGGTGGTCGGCCTCAAGGTCATGGAATTCTACGTGTGTCCGCGGCAACCCCGGGACGGCCTGCGCCACGATAGGCGGATGCCCGAGTTGCCCGAGGTCACGGCCCTCGCCGCCGGTCTCACCGAACGCCTCGCCGGCCGCACCGTCACGGCGGTGCGGTTGCGCTCCGTCGGGGCCCTCAAGACCTACGACCCCCCGCTGCAGGCCCTGTGCGGCTCGACCGTCACGGGCTGGGCACGCCACGGCAAGTTCCTCGACATGTCCGCCGGCGACCTCCACCTGGTGGTGCACCTGGCCCGCGCCGGCTGGATCCGCTGGCGCGAGAGCCTCACCGAGGCCAGGGCGAGCCTGCGCGGCCCGCTCGCCCTGCAGGTCGGGGTGGATGGCGGCGGCGGCATCGACATCACCGAACAGGGCACGGAGAAGCGCCTCGCCGTCTACGTGGTGCGCAACCCGCTCACCGACGTGCCCGGCATCGCCCGGCTCGGCATCGATGTCCTCGACGCCTCCCTCGATGCCGTGACGCTGTGCGGCCTCCTGCGCGCCCGCCGCGGCCAGCTCAAGACGCTGCTCGCCGACCAGACGCTGGTTGCCGGGGTGGGCAACGCGTACTCAGACGAAATCCTCCATGCCGCCCGCCTCTCACCCTTCAAGCAGGCGTCGGCGCTCACCGACGAGGAGGCCGGCCGACTCCAGGACGCGTTGCAGCGGGTCATGCGCGAGGCCGTGGCGCGCACTCGCGGCCTCGACATCGGACAGCTGAAGCCGGACAAGAAGGAGCACATGGCGGTGCACGGACGTACCGGCGAGGCCTGCCCGCTGTGCGGCGACACCATCCGCCAGGTAGCCCTGGCGACGCGCTCCTTCCAGTACTGCCCCACCTGCCAGACCGGTGGTCGAGTGCTCGCCGACCGCCGTCTCAGCCGCCTCCTCCGCTGATCCCTCTCACCGCTTGCGCGCCATGGTGATGCCGTCGGCGACGGGGAGCATCACGCTGTCGAAGGCTTGGTGCCCGGCCAGCCAGTCGTTGAACGCGCGGATGTGGGCGACCTGGTCCTCCGGCGCGGCGTCGCCGTGGAGCACGTCTCCCCCGGAGAGCACGTTGTCGATGAGCAGCACACCACCGGGCCGAAGCCGCGGCAACAGCTGCTCCGTGTAGTCGCGGTTGCTCCTCTTGTCGGCATCGATGAAGGCCAGGTCGATGGTTGCGGCGGCGGGAAGCGAACGCAGCGTCGCCGACGCGGGCCCGATGCGCAGCTCGATCCGGTCGGAGACGCCGGCCAGCTCCCAGTGACGGCGCCCGATCGACGTCCACTCCTCGCTGACGTCGCAGCAGAGCAGGTGGCCGCCGTCCGCCAGGCCGCGCGCGATCGACAGTGCGGAGTAGCCGGTGAAGGTGCCCACCTCCACCGCGCTGCGCACCCCGAGCGCGGCGGTGAGAACGGTGAAGAAGGCGCCCTGCTCGGGAGCGATCTGCATCTGGCTGATGTCGCCGAGCGCCGCGGTCTCGGCGATCAGTGATCTCTGCACGTCATCGAGAGGCAGCGAATGCTCGACCAGGTAGCGCTGCAACTTTTCGGTGAGCAGGAAGCTCTTGGGACTCATTTCGATACCCTCACGCGCATGTGTCGCTCGTCGGCCCTGATCATCGCAGCGCCGCTGCGCTGCGAGACGGCACCGTGAGCGTGGCCGAGCGCGCCGATGTCGAGCACGCCCTATGGGCGCTGCGCGCGTACGACACCACGGCGCTCGCCACCGTCAGCGACTCCGGGCCCCACGTCGCCGGGGTGTTCTTCGCGCCGGAGATCGAGGACGGCCGCATCCAACTGCTGCTTGCAGTCCTCGACCGATCGCGCAAGGCCGCCGACATGGCCGCGGACTCGCGCGTCGCGTTCATGTGTTCGCCGGGCAACCCCTCGCGCTGGATCCAGGGCTGGGGAACCGCGACGCGGCCCGAACTCGACGACGCGGGCCGCCTCGAGATGTTCCGCCGCCTCATCGCCCATGCCCCCGGGGCGCGACAGTTCGTCGACACGCTGCCGGTGCACCCGGTCGTGGTCGCGGTGCGCGAGCTGAAGGTGGTCGAGGTGCTCGGCAAACCACCGCTTCTCCTCACCTTCGACTGATGGCCGCGGGCGCCGTGCTGCGGCCGGGCATGCTGTCGGTGGTGTTGGCGAGCGTGCGAGCACGCTCGCTCACCGTCGCCGCGATCAGCTCTGTGGTCGGCACCGCCGCGTTGGCCCCGGCGCGGGCCGTGCAGCCGCTGATCGCGCTGGGGTGCCTGGTGCTTGCCGTCCTGCTCCAGGCGGCGACCAACGTCCTCAACGACGCAGAGGATGCCCTGACGGGCGCCGACGACCATGCCGCGTCGGGCGCCTCGCTGGCGATGCGACGCCAGTGGATCAGCCCTTCGCAGGCCCACGCCATGGCGGCGTGGCTGTTCGCCCTCGCCGCCGCCCTCGGGCTGGCCATCGCGCTCGGCGCCGGGCGCCCGGCGCTTCTCCTCCTCGGCCTGGTCGCGCTCGTCGTGGGCTGGGCCTACACGGCGCCGCCGCTCCGGCTCGCCTACCGTCCCTTCGGGGAGGCAGCGTCAGCGCTGCCCATGGGGCTGGGCATCGTATGGGGCACCGCTGCGGCACAGACCGCGTCGGTGCCGAACTCGGTGTTCTGGGCTGCCGCGCCCCTGGCCCTCCTGACCGCAGGCATCCTCCACGCCAACAACGCCCGCGATCGCAGCCACGACGCCGCCGTCGGGAAGCGGACCCTGGCCACGCGCCTGTCGCCGGGTGCAGTGGTGACCGAGTTTCGGGTCCTCCTCGGCGCGGTGCCGGTGGTCCTGGCAGGTGCCTTCATCACCGGCGGGCTGCCGTGGCCGTGCCTGTTGGTGGTGGTCCCGGCCCTGCTCGCCGCCCGCCTCACGATTGGTGCGCGACGCGACCTCGACGGGCGCGGCTGGACGATGCTGCTGATCAGCTGCGTCAAGCTGCACCTGCTCACCGGGGTCACCCTCGCCGCCGGGTTCGTGCTCAGCTCGATCAGCTGGTGAGTGCGGCCAGGTCCTCGAAGAAGCCGGGGTAGGACACAGCGACGACACCGGCGCCGTCGATGACGCATGCCTCCTCGGCGGGGTCGACCAGCGACGCGGCCACCGCCCACGCCATGGCCAGGCGGTGATCACCGGCCGCATCCAGGCGTCCCGGGCGGAGCCGCGCCGGGCCCTCGATGGTCAGTCCGTCGGGGCGTTCTTCCACGCTGACACCGAGGATGCGGAGCCCGGCGACGATCTGGGCGACGCGGTCTGACTCCTTGTTGCGCAGTTCGGCCGCGCCTCGAATCTCCGTCCGGCCCTCCGCCTGCGTCGCGACGACGGCGATCACCGGGATCTCGTCGATGCAGCGCGGCACCATGGCGGCGTCGAGCGTGACGCCGTGGAGCGGCGCGCCGGTGACCACCACGTCTCCCTGCGGCTCGACATCGGCCGCCATCGGACCCTCCTCGACCTCGACGCGGGCGCCCATGGCGGTGAGCACCTCGAGGATGCCGGTGCGCCCCGGGTTGAGCCCGATCCCGAGGCAGCGCACCCGCCAGCGGGGACGGGCGGCCGCCAGCGCCATGAAGAACGCCGCCGAGCTGATGTCGCCGGGCACGCGCAGGCCGAACGGCTCGAGGCGCGTCGGCCGCAGCGTCACGGACTCGCCGTCCGCCTCGAGATCGGCCGCGCACGCGCGCAGGAGGCGCTCGGTGTGGTCGCGCGTGGGCAGCGGCTCGTGGATCACGGTCGGTCCCTGCGCGTTCAGCCCCGCGAGGAGGATGGCCGACTTCACCTGCGCGCTGGCCACCTTGAGGTGGTGGACCACACCGAGGGGCGCCGCGGTGCCGTGCACCTGCATGGGCGCGTGACCGTCCCGGGTGGTCACCTCGGCCCCCATCGCGCGCAGCGGGGCTGCCACCCGCTCCATGGGACGGCGCTGCAGGGAGTGGTCGCCGTCAAGGGTGGCGATGAGGTCGTGGGCCGCGAGCGCCCCGCTGACCAGGCGCATGGTGGTGCCGGAGTTGGCGCAGTCGAGCGCATCCGAGGGGCTGCTCAGGCTGATCCCCGGGCCGGCGCCGTCGAGCGAGACGCGGCCGTCGCCGAACGGGCGGACCGACCCTCCGCAGTCACGCAGAACCTGCGCTGTGGCGGCCACGTCGGCGGCGGGCGAGAGGTTGCCGATGTAGCTGCGGCCCCGGATCAGTGTCCCGAGGATGAGCGCGCGATGGCTGATCGACTTGTCACCGGGGACGCGCACCGCGCCGTCCACCGTGGCGGCTCCGTTCACCCGCGTCTCCGTCATCGCAGCGCTGTGCCCGGCTGGTTCACGCCGCCCGCCTCATGTCCCGGAGGAACGCGGACGCGGCCGCGGCGCCGCCGCCGGGATGCGACCACATGGCGTCGAGAAGCGCCGACCCGACGACGGCGGCCTCGCAGCGTCCGCGCAGCGCCTCCAGGTGTTCGTGACGGCTCAGGCCAAAACCGAGGGCGCGGGGAAGAGCGGTGGCGGCACGCACGCGGTCGAGCAGCTCAAAGGCCTCGGCGGCAATCTCGGCGCGTGCTCCCGTGGTGCCGGTGACGCTGACGCAGTAGATGAACCCGCGCGCGCCGCGACAGGCCCGGTCGATGCGCTCGTCGGGGGTCGTCGGCGCCACCAGCGGGATCAGTGCCAGGCCGTGGGCGGCGGCCGCCGCGCGGACGTCGCCCGCCTCGTCGGCGGGCAGGTCGGGAACGATGATGCCGTCCACCCCGGCGGCCGCCGAGGCGGCGCAGAAGGCGTCGACGCCGTAGCTCAGCACGGGGTTCAGGTAGGTCATGAAGACCAGCGGCAGGGTCACGCCGGCGGCGCGAGCCGCGGCTGCCTGCTCGATGGCCAGCCCCGCCGTCATGCCGTTGTTGAGGGCACGCCACCCGGCGCGCTGGATGCTCGGGCCGTCGGCGAGGGGGTCGCTGAACGGAATCCCGATCTCGGCGGCGGCACACCCCGCATCCTGGGCGGCACGGAGCACCTCGACGGTGTCGTCGCGACGTGGAAAGCCGGCGGTGACGTACGGGACCAGGGCGGGCAGTCCGCCCTCCCCTCCCCCCTGCAACGCTGCCATGAGCCGCTCACCCGGCGGCATCGGCGCCCTCGCTGTCGTGCTCGCCGACGGTGCCGATGTCCTTGTCGCCACGGCCCGACAGACACACCACGATGACCGTGGATGGGGAGCGCTGGGCGGCGAGCACCTCGGCGACGTGGAGGGCGTGGCTCGACTCCAGGGCGGGGATGATCCCCTCGAGGCGGCAGAGCCTGTGGAACGCGGCCACGGCCTGGTCGTCGTCGGCGCACAGGTAGCGCACCCGGCCGCTGTCATGCAGGGCGCTGTGCTCCGGGCCCACGCCCGGGTAGTCGAGGCCGGCGCTGATCGAGTGGGCAGTGAGCACCTGGCCGTTCTCGTCCTGCATGAGGTAGCTGTTCGAGCCGTGGAGCACTCCGGGCCGTCCGCGGTTCAGCGGCGCCGCGTGTTCGGGGCCGTCGAGGCCACGGCCGGCAGCCTCGACGCCGACCAGCTCGACACCAGTGTCATCGAGGAATGCGGCGAACATGCCGATCGCGTTGCTGCCGCCGCCGACGCACGCAACCACGGCGCCGGGAAGGGATCCCCACCGCTCCAGGCAGTCGGCGCGCGTCTCGTCGCCGATGACGCGCTGGAGGATGCGCACCAGCGTCGGGTAGGGGTGCGGACCGACGCTGCTGCCGATCACGTAATGAGTGTCGCGGACGTTGGCGACCCAGTCGCGGATCGCCTCGTTGGTGGCGTCCTTGAGCGTGCCGGCGCCGCTGTCGACGGGGATGACCGTGGCACCCAGGAGGCCCATGCGATAGACGTTGATCGCCTGGCGGCGCATGTCCTCACGGCCCATGTACACCGTGCAGCCGAGGCCGGCCCGAGCGCATGCCGTGGCGGTGGCCACTCCATGCTGGCCGGCGCCGGTCTCCGCGATGATCCGGCGCTTGCCCATGCGCTCGGCGAGCATCACCTGGCCGAGGGCGTTGTTGATCTTGTGGGCGCCGGTGTGGAGCAGGTCCTCGCGCTTCAGCCAGATCTGCGCCCCGCCGGCGGCGGCGCTCAGTCGTGGAGCGTGGGTGAGGGGTGTGGGGCGGCCCGCGTACTCGTGGAGCAGCCTGCGCCGTTCCGCCTCGAACGCCGGGTCGGCGAAGGCCTCGTCCATGACGGCCTCGAGCTGGTCGAGCGCAGGCATCACGGTCTCGGGGACATAGGCTCCGCCATAGGCGCCGAAGCGACCGCGGCCGCCGCTCATGCCCGGGCGCCGAGCTGCAGAGAGGCCTCCGCCGCCCGCGCCGCCTCGACGTAGGCCACCACGCGGGCGGCGTCCTTGACCCCCGGCGCCGACTCCAGGCCGCTGGACGCGTCCACACCGTACGGCCTCACCGCGTCGACCGCGCCGGCCACGTTGGCGGCGGACAGGCCACCGGCCAGGACCAGGCGCCTGTGCCGGGCCAGCGCGGCGGCCACGGCCACGTCGACGCGTTCGCCGGTGCCACCGGGCAGACCGTCCGCCCCCGGGGCGGCGTCGAGGAGCACGGTGCCGTCAGCCCACCAGGCGTCGGTCAGGGCCTCAGCGCCGGAGCGCGCGTTGATGGCCCGGATGACGGGAACCGCGGACACGCCTGCGATGGATCGGGGCACGCGGCCGTGGAGCTGCACCGCAGACAGCCTGTAGCGGCCGGCGGCCTCGTCGCAGTCGGCAGCGGTGGCATCGACCATCACGCCGACCAGCTCCGCCCGCGCTCCTACCGCCTCGACGACGGCACGAGCAGCCGCGTCGTCCGCGTACCTGGGGCTGGCCGGGACCAGGACAAGCCCGAGCCAGTCCGCCCCGGCGTCGACGGCCACCTCGGCGATCTCCGCGCTGCGGACACCGCAGACCTTGACGATCACCGGCGTGTCCTGGAGGCGCCGGCGGCCTCAGCCGCGGCGACCATCGCCGAGAGGGCGGAGGCCGGGTTGGCGGCGCGCATCAACGCCTCCCCCACCAGGACGGCGTCGGCGCCCTCGCCCACCAGCCGGGTCACATCGGCGGCGTCGTGCACACCGGACTCGGCGACGGTGACGACGCCTGCCGGGATTCGCGAGCGCAGCCGAGCGAACGTCGCCAGGTCGGTGCCCAGCGTGGTCAGGTCGCGGTTGTTGACGCCGATGCACTCCGCGCCGGCGCCGAGCGCGCGGTCGAGGTCGAGGTCGGTGTGCACCTCGACGAGCGCACCCGCTCCACAGCGCCGGGCGGCGTCGATGACCTCCTCGAGCTCGTTGTCGTCGAACACCACCGCGATCAGCAGCACCCAGTCGGCGCCGGCCACGCGCGCTTCGGCAACCTGCACCGGTGCGACGACGAAGTCCTTGCGCAGGACGGGCACCTCCACCGCGCCGCGCACCGCCACGAGGTCGTCGAGGGAACCGCCGAAATCGGGGCCGTCGGTGAGCACGGAGATGGCCACGGCGCCGGCCGCCTCATAGGCTTCAGCCACGGCCACGGCGTCGAGGTCGGGGCGAAGCACGCCGCCACTCGGCGAGCGTCGCTTCAGCTCGGCGATGACCGTGCCGCCCGCGAGGATGCGCTCGATCGCGGGAGCGTGCTCCAGGTTGGCGGCGTGGGCGAACATGGCGGCACGTCCGCAATGCAGAGCCGCCGCCTCAGCGCGCTTGCGTTCGATGATCGGCGCCAGTGCGCCCAGGCCGGTCATCGCGCCGCGCTGAGCACCGAGGGGACGCTTGACGCGCCGAGCAGGTTGGCGAGCAACGCGCGGCCGTGGGGGGTGCCGATCGACTCGGGGTGGAATTGCACCCCCTCGATGGGATGGTCGCGATGCCGCAAACCCATGACGGTGCCGTCGGCAGTCCACGCCGTCAGCTCCAGCACGGATGGCAGGGTGGCGCGCTCCACCACCAGGGAGTGGTAGCGGGTCGCACGCAGCGGGTTGGGCACGGCGTCGAACAGGCCCTCGCCGGTGTGCTCGACGTCGCTGCACTTGCCGTGCATGAGCACGGCCGCATTGACCACGCGGCCGCCGAACGCCAGCCCGATCGCCTGGTGGCCGAGGCAGACGCCCAGCAGCGGAACGGACTCGCGGGCGGCTGCCAGCACCAGCTCGACACAGATGCCCGCGTCCTCGGGCCGCCCCGGCCCCGGTGAGAGAACGATCGCCGCGGGGCGCGCGCCGAGCACGTCGGCGACGGTGGCCGTGTCGTTGCGGACGACCGCCGTATCCGCCCCAAGCTCGCCGAGGTACTGGACCAGGTTGAAGGTGAAGGAGTCGTAGTTGTCGACGACCAGGACCCGGCCGCGCAGGTCGCCGGGGAGCGCGCTCACAGCGCGTTGACGCGCGCGACCGCGTCGAGGGCTGCCGCCAGCTTGTTGTCGATCTCGCGAGCCTCCTGGTGCGGCGAGGAGTCGGCGACGATCCCGGCCGCCGCCTGCAGGTAGGCCTGCCCATCCACCACCACGACGGTGCGCAGGGCGATTGCGGTGTCGAGCACTCCTCCACTTCCAATGTACCCGACCGCGCCGGCATACGGTCCCCGGCCGTGCGGCTCCAGCGCGGCGATGATCTCCATGGCGCGAATCTTCGGCGCCCCGGTCACGGTGCCGGCCGGGAAGCAGGCGCGGAGCGCGTCCAGCGCTCCGTGCCCGGGGGCGAGGCGCGCGCGGATGGCGCTGACCAGGTGCATCACCCGCGAGTAGCGCTCGACGACGGCGGTCTCGTGCACCTCGACGCTGCCCGCGACGGCGACCCGGCCGACGTCGTTGCGGCCGAGGTCGACGAGCATGAGGTGCTCCGCCTGCTCCTTCTCGCTGCTGTGCAGCTCCGCCTCCATAACGGCGTCCTCGGCGTCGGTGACCCCACGACGCCGGGTCCCGGCGATGGGGCGGTACGCGACCGTCTCACCGCGGACGCGAACCAGCATCTCCGGCGACGCGCCGACCAGGGTGCACTGGGGGGAGCTCACGTAGAAGAGGTAGGGCGTGGGACTGGACACGCGCAGCGCCGTGTAGAGCGTGAACGGGTGCGCCTCCAGGGGTACAGCGAAGCGACGCGAGACCTGCACCTGGAAGATGTCACCGGCCACGATGTGGTCGAGGCACCGCTCCACAGCCGCGATGAACCGCTCCCGCGACAGCGTGGCGGAGTCGTCAGGCGGGAACAGGAGCGGCAGATTGACGAACCCCGTCAGGGGCTCCACCGCCAACGCCTCGGGATGGTCGACAGCTCCCCTCGCCGGGCGTGGGGCCATGATGCGCGCGCGCAGACCCTCGAGCACGTCGCGAGCCCGCATGTAGGCCGCGTCCGCCGGCTCGGCTGTGCTGCGCAGCTGCGTCACGAGGAGGAGGCGGCGCCGCGCGTGGTCGAACACCGTGAGGGTGCGGTAGAGCGCGAAGAGGCTGGTCGGGACGTCTCGGAACGCCGGCGCCGTGGCCGGGAGGCGTTCGTAGCAGGCCGCAGCCTCGTACCCCAGGTACCCCACCCATCCGCCGAGGAACGGGGCGTCGACATCCTCCACGGTCGCCACGGTCTCTGCGAGCACGCCCTCCAGCGGCCGCAGCGGGTCGGTCTCGTCACCCGGAGCCACCTCCACAGGGTCGTGGCCGAGGAACGAGTACCCATGCACGCCGGCCGCGAGCGTGCCGGACTCGAGCAGGAAGCAGTGCCCGCCCACGCCGAGGCGCTGCATGAGACTGACCGGCGTCTCCTCCCCGGCGGGGAGCTCCATCACCAGGGGCACGACGTCGTGGGTGGCGAGGAGCCGTGTGGCTGTGTCGAGGTCTGGACGGATGCCGGGCTCGCTCATCGGGATCTGCGTGGGGGTTGCGGCGACCGACCGCCGGCGCTAGGCCGGGGTCACCGCGCCGGCGCCGACGTGGAGCGCGATGCGCTCGAGGGCCCGCTGGAGGTTGGCCGCAGAGTTGGCGTAGCTGAGGCGGATGTGGCCGGCGCCGTGGGGCCCGAAGGCGGTGCCGGCCAGCACCGCCACCCCGACCTCCTCGAGGAGGCCCATCTGCAGCTCGCGCTCGCCAAACCCGGTGGCGGTGATGTCGGGGAAGACATAGAAGGCCCCAGCGGGACGTCGGCAGGTGATCCCGGGGATGCGGTTGAGCCCATCCACGATGAGGTCGCGTCGGGTCCGGAAGTCCGCCACCATGGCGTCCACGGCGGCGTCGGACTCTGGCGATTCGAAGGCCTCGAGGGCGGCCATCTGGGTGAACGCCGCCGCGCACGACGATGAGTTGATCATCAGGGTGTCCATGCGCTTGGCCAGCTCCACCGGCATGACACCGAAGCCGAGGCGCCAGCCGCACATCGCCCACGCCTTGCTGAGGCCGTCCATGAGGACGGTGCGCTCGGCCATCCCGTCGATGCTGTACAGCGATACGTGCTCGCTGTCGTAGGTCAGGCGTCCGTAGATCTCGTCGCTGAGCACCACGAGGTCGTGCTCGACGGCGAGCTTGGCGATGCTCTCGCAATCGTCACGGGTGAGGATGCCGCCCGTCGGATTGGCCGGCGAGTTGACGATGAGCAGCTTGGTGCGCGGCGTCACCAGGCTGCGCAGCTCCTCGACGTCGAGGCGGAAATCGTTGCTCTGCCTGATCGGCGCGGACACTGGGGTGGCTCCGAGGAAGCTCACCAGTGAGCGGTAGATGGGGTAGCCGGGGTCGGGCACGATGACCTCGTCGCCGGGATTGATGATGGCGAGGAGCAGGAAGGCGAGGATGTTCTTGCTGCCCGGGACGATGACCACGTTCTCCGCCGAGGTGGGCACGCCCGTGCGCCCTGCCACGTACCGCGCGGTCGCCTCGCGTACGACCGGGATGCCGCTCGCCGGCGTGTAGTGCGTGGCCCCCTCGTTGAGCGCGCGGGTGGCCGCGTCGATGATGTTCTGGGGTGTGCCGTAGTCGGGCTCGCCGATCTCGAGGTGGATGATGTCGCGGCCCTCCGCCTCCAGGCGGCGGGCATGAGCAAGCACCTCGAAGGCGCTCTCCGTGCCGAGGCGCTCCATCCGGTCCGCCCAGGTGAAGTTCATCCCGTCACCGTGAATGGCGGGAGGTCGCCGCGGTACGGCTCGCGGGACACGTCGACGGCCGCCACCCTGGCGAACGTCGGACCGTCGTGGAGCAGCGCGACCAGTCGGTCGACGGCGCCCACAGGGCCCTCGACGACACACTCGACGGTGCCGTCCTCACGGTTGGCGACAGTGCCGCTGAGGCCGTCCGCGTGCTCCGCGACGAAGGCACGGAAACCGACCATCTGGACGCGCCCACGCACCGTTGCGCGCACGCGAGTCTGCTCCGACATCACCACGGGATTATAGGGAGGGCTGCTGACCTCGGTCAGGCGGCGACCGGAGTGAGCCGACGGATCACGGGGAGCATGTCTTTGGTGGTGGTCATCTTGGTTCCGGCCAGCTCCGACATCAACGCGAGGATACGTCGCTGCACAGGGGCCTCGTGGTCACGACCGGGCAGGTACCAGTTGAGCATGCGGCTGATGTACTCGGGATCCTCGAGCTTGTCGCAGACACTCGGCGTGGTCACTGTCGTGGGGTGCTTGGGTGCGTCGTTGGTGCTGCGCAACATCCACAGCGTCATGCGCAGGACGGCGGGCAGCTCGTCCGGCTTGTTGGCGATCGCCTTGCGAAGGTACTTGGCGTAGCAGGCGGCGTGGCGCAGCTCGTCGGCGGCCAGGATCTTGAAGATCTTGCGCAGCACCGGCTCCGGGGCGTTGTGGCTAAACGCGTTGTACCAGTGGGCGAGACGCTGCTCCCCGCAGAAGTGCATGGTCAGCGTCTCGATCGCCGGGCCCTCGGCGAAGGTGAGCCGCAGCTCAGGAAGTTCCTTCTCCTCGTCGAACGTGTCACCGCAGTACTCGAGGTACTTACGCAACACCATGTGGTGCTTCATCTCTTCGTAGAACCAGATGGAGACGAAGCTGCAGAAGTCGATGTCGGTGTAGAAATCGCGCAGGAACATCTCCGTGGCGTAGAGCGCACTGAGCTCGGTCAGGCAGATCTGACGGAGGTCGTGCATCCACTGGTCGGTCAGGAGGCTGCGATCGATCTGCGTGAAATCGATCTCGTCGGTGAAGTTCCAGCGGGCGCGTTCGAGTCGGACGAAGAGGTCGTCATAGAGCATGGTTCAAGTCTCGCCGAGACGGCCCGCGGCGCCATCGGCCTCCACGCCGCATTTGGAGGCCAATATTTGGCCCTGGTGTCCATAATGGCCGCAATGTCGAACGATGCGCGGGTCCGGGCACTCGCTGCGCCAAGAGAATGGGCCGCCACGGCCACCCTGCCGCCAGAGATCATCGCGCGCCTGCTCGCCGACGTCGACGTCATCGCTCGTCGCATGACCCGCCGGATCGCCGCGGAGCTTGCCCTGCCCGCCCAGTTCCGCGGCATCGGCTACCTGCGCACCATCACCAGCGCCTGCCGGGACGCGCTGCGCACCCTCGTCCGGTTGCTCCGCGACGGCCGCGGCCTGCGCACCGCCGACCTCCAACGCCTGGGATCGATGGGGGCGCAGCAGGCGGAGATGGGTGTGCCGCTGGAGGTCCTGCTGGCCGCATACCGGCTGGCGGCACGCGTGGTCTGGCGCGAGCTGATCGGCGAGTCCGCCGGCCTGGACAGCCTTCCCCCAGCCACCGTCATCGCCGTCACCGGGCAGGTGCTCGAGTACCTCGACGAGATCAGCGGCGCCGTCGGGTCGGCCTACCTCGAGACACGCGAGGTGCTGATGCGGCGCCGCGACCTCGACCGCGACCGCATCCTCCAACGCCTCGTGGCCGGCGACGTCAGCCCGGAGCTGCGCCGCCTCGCCGCGGCCAGCGACCTCGACCTGCAGCCCCCCTACCTGGTGCTGGCCTGCTCCATCGGTTCCGAGGAGGCGGAGCGCGCCATCGAGCGCGTCCTGCGCCCCCGCGGCGTGCTCATGGTGGGCGACCAGGCGGGCACATGGATCGCGCTCGTGCCCGCGCGCAACGGCGTGAGCGGCGTGCTCGACGAGGCGGAGCGCACCGCGCCCGGCTCGGTGCGCTGGGGGATCGGTCCACTGGCAACGGCCCTCGACGATGTGGCCGAGGGGGCACGCCGTGCCCGCGAGGCGCTGCGCGTGGGCGCCCGGCTCGATCCCTCGGCACGCGCCTGGGACGACGCGGCGGTGGGCATCTTCGCGACCCTGGCCACCGATCCGGACGCCATGCGCCGCTACGTGCACCACGTCCTCGGCGGCGTGCTCGCGGTGCCGCCGTCGCGCAGCGCGCCGCTGCTCGAGACGCTCGAGGCGCTCCTGGTCACGCGCAGCCTCAACGATGCGGCCGCGCTCCTGGGATTGCACCGCCACACCGTCGTCTACCGCACCCGTCGCCTCGCCGAACTCGGCGTGGCGATCGAGGAGCCCGCCGCGCCCCATCGGCTCTGGCTCGCGCTCCAGTGCCGGCGGCTCCTGGCGGCGACAGACCCGGCCGGCGCGGCCGCGCCCGGGTGAACCGGGCGCCGACCGCCGGCGACTTCGCCACGCTTGGCCTTCAGCCGGGGGCGACTGCCGAAGAGATACGCGCCGCCTACCGGCGCCTCGTCAAGGTCCACCATCCCGACCGCAACCCCGGTGACGTCGAGGCCCTGGCGACATTCCGGCGCCTCACCGAGAGCTACGCGGTGCTGCGCAGTCACGCACAGGCGGGGGCCCGCCCGGAGCGGTCGCCCCTGTCGGCGGCGCTGGCCCGGCGGCGCCCGCTGTCCCGTCGCACCGCGTCAGAGGAGTCGATCGCGCTCGCCGAGCTCAGCACCGGCGCGGCTCTCTGGGTCGACGCCGCGGCGGTGCTCGTCGGCCCGGACCGCGCCACGGCGCTGGACCCCGGCGCGCTCGGCAGCGTCTTCCCCAGTGCCGAGCGGGTGATCCGTGTCGAACGCCGCCCCGACGGGTTCCACGTCTTCCTGCCGCCGCAGCCTTCGGCGCGGTGGGCGGTGAGCACGGCCGCCGAGAGCGGGGGCCTGGCCGTCGCGGCACTCTGGGTCGGCGATCGCCAGGACGACGACGGTGAAGGCGCCGCCACCGCCCGGGCGCCGCTCCGACTGCTCACCGACAGGGTCGGCGAGATGGCCATCGACGATCGCGGCTGGGTCGCGGTCGAGGCTCTCTCCGTCGACGCCGAGGGCGTCTGGGCGATCGACCTCGCTCAGCCGGTGGGCCGCGCACCGCACCACGCGACCCCGGTCCGCGTGCTTCGCGACGAGGACGGGTTCCGCGTGCACAGCGAGGTCCCGGCGGAGGAATGGACGCCGGTCGACGCGCACGCCGAGGCTTCGGCGGCCGTCCTCGTGGCCCTGCTCGCGGGCGTCACGCACCCTGTGGCCGGGCCACCCGCCGTCTGAGGGTAGGGATGCGCCCCGCTCACTTGGCGACGAGTGCGGTTCCCTCGGCCTCGCGGGCCAGCATGAAGAGCAGGTCGGAGCAGCGATTGAGGTAGCGGAGCACCTCGGGGTTGGGCACCTGGCCGGCGCGCTGCAGCGAGACGGCGCGGCGCTCGGCGCGACGGATCAGGCTGCGCCCGAGGTCGATCGCCGCGGCCACAGGGTCGCCTCCCGGGATCACGAACCCGTTGGGCAAGGTCACCCTTTCCTCGAGGGAGGCCACCTCGGCGTCCAGTGCCTCGACCATCGAGGCGGTGACGGTGACGAAATGGCGTTCCAGCCTGTCGCGTTGGTCCGCGGCCGTCGCCAGCTCCGCCCCCACCGTGAAGAGGTCGCGCTGCAGGTCGAGGATCCGCTGCGCCCGCGCCGGGTCCGCGCACAGCGCGCGGGCCAGGCCGAGGGCGCTGATGGCCTCGTCGAGGGCGCCGTAGGCCTCGGTGTGGAGGTCGTCCTTGGGAACGCGCCCGCCGTAGAGAAGCCCCGTCTCTCCCCCATCGCCATGACGGGTGACGATGCTCATGCCACCCAGCCGCCGTCGACCGACGCGTCGGCCAGCACCTTCACGGCGCTTGCCTCAGTTCCGCGGGCCCGCTCCTCCAGCCACTTGCTGGCGGCGATCGTGGCCGTGGTGGCGTCGCCCACTGCCGTTGTGATCTGACGGGTCAGCTGAGCGCGGACGTCGCCGGCCGCGAAGATACCGGGGACGTTGGTCATCATGGTCATGGGGTCGGTCAGGTAGTAGCCGCCCGCGTCATGGTCGACGTGGGTCGCAACCAGCCCGGTGTTGGGGATGAACCCGACGAAGATGAAGACGCCCCCGACGTCGAGACGCGAGGCCTCGCTGGTGAGCGTGTCCCGGAGTTGCAGGTGGCTGACCTTGGCGTCGCCCTCGATCGCCTCGACCACGGTGTTGAGCAGGAATTCGATCTTCGGGTTGGCGCGGGCCTGCTCGACGAGGATGGGCTGAGCGCGCAACTGACCGCGGCGATGGATCAGGGTCACCTTGGTCGCATAGCGGGTCAGGAACATCGCCTCCTCGACGGCTGCGTCGCCGCCTCCGACGACGGCCAGCTCCAACTGCTGGAAGAAGGCGCCGTCGCAGACCGCGCAGTAGGACACCCCGCGGCCGGCGAACTCCGCCTCCCCGGGGACATCCAGCTTGCGCGGGTTGCCGCCGGCGGTGACGATGACGGCGGGCGCACGGAATTCACCGGCCTCGGTCTCGATGACCTTCATGCCGTCGCCTTCGACGCGGACCCGGGTGACCGGCGAGTAGACGATCTCGGCGCCGAAGTGCTCCGCCTGGGCGAGCATCACCGCGGCGAGGTCCCCGCCGAGGATGCTCTTGAACCCGGGATAGTCCTCGATGAGCTCGGTGTTGAGCAGCTGGCCGCCGGGTCCCTTGGCCTCGATGACCACGGCGCGGATCTTGCTGCGACCCGCATAGAGGGCGGCGGTCATGCCGGCGGGACCGGCTCCGATGATCGCGATGTCGTATTCGTTCATGGCCTCTTGACCGTACCCGAAGACGGGCTTCTTGAAGCGGTGCGGTGCTTCTACGTGGCGGCGAACCTGGTCAGGTCGCTCATCACCCGGTTCATCTGGATCGCATACCCCTCTGGCGAAGACTTGCTGGCCAGCGTGACTACCCCGACGACCAGGCCCCGGGCGTCGATGACAGGGCCGCCGCTGTTGCCTGGGGAGATGGTGCTGTCGTCGAGCACCAGCATGTCCATGTAGTCCGCGCTCGTCGGTGTCTGGCCGGCGGTGGTGTCGCCCGTGACCGGGACGTCGGCAGCGATGCGTGTGATGCGTTCGTGGATGATGTCGTCATGGCCGGTGGCGTGGCTGCTGGCAATCGCCACCACCGGGTCAGGAAAGTCGGCGAGAGTCCCCGTGAAGGGCCGGAGGGGGGCGCCGGGGAACCCGTCCTGGCTGCGGATCAGAGCGATGTCGAGATTGAGATCCACACCCACCACGGTGCCAACGTGCGAGGTTCCGTCGCGTCCCCTGATGCGTACCGCGAGGAACCCCTGGACCACGTGCGCGTTGGTCACAAAGTCGCCCTTGGAATCGAACAGCCACCCGGTGCCGAGGCCCTCGTCCGTCTTGCCGAGCGCCTCGATCGTCACCGTGCGGCTCAGCAGGGCCCGGGCGATGTCGTCGAGGGACGGCGTCGCCGAGGGTGCCACCACCCTCACGGCGGGGGGCACCGGCGGGTGCTGCACCGCCCCGGGGACGGCCGTGCGGTTGACGGTGACCAGGAACGCGACGACGCCGACGAGCACCACCGCGCCCGCACTCAACAGCGCGCGCAGCGGCTGCGTCGAGGTGGTCGGCCGACGCTGGGACACGGAGCGCATTGTGAGCCACGGTGCCGCGCCGGCCTCAGCCCGCATCCGGGGCAGGATCGAGCACTCCGCTCTCCATGAGGCGCGCCAGGGCCCGGGCGCGATGGGACACACCATCCTTGGCGGCGTCGTCCGCCTCCCCGAACGTCAGGCGGAGGTCATCGTTCAGGAAGGCGGGGTCGTACCCGAAGCCGCGGGAGCCGCGTGGGGCCACGAGCACTCCGAGGCACTCCCCGCGCGCTGTGACCGGTTGGGCACCCGGACGGCACAGCGCCACGACGCACACGTAGCGAACCCGGCGGTCATCGGGGGAGAGCCGGTCGACCTCAGCGATGAGCGCGGCGAGGCGGTCGGCATCGCCGGCTCCCTCGCCCAGCCAGCGCGCGGAGCGGGGGCCCGGCCATCCCCGCAGCGCCTCGACCTCGATGCCGCTGTCGTCGGCGATGGCCGGGAGCGTCAGCGCCGCGGACACCGTCACCGCCTTGGCGAGGGCGTTCTCCACGTAGGTGTCGCCCGGCTCGTCGAGGTGGCCACTCCATCCCGCCTCGGCGAGGCCGACGACACGCCAGGGATGAGCGGCGAGGAGACGGCGGAACTCGCGCAGCTTGCCGTCATTGTTGGTGGCCGCCACCAGCGTGCGGCGTGCATCATCCCGGCCGGCAGAGGTCACGCCCGGGCGAGCGCCTCGGTCTGGATGGCGAAGAGCTGCTGCATGCCGGTGCCGGCGAGCTCGAGCAGGCTGTCCATCTCCACGCGCGAGAAGGGCTCCTGCTCGGCGCTGCCCTGCAGCTCGATGAAGCGGCCGTCGCTGCAGCCGACGCAGTTCATGTCGGTATCGGCCGCCGAGTCTTCGAGGTAGTTGAGATCGAGGCGGGCCTCGCCGGCGACGATCCCCGCGCTGACCGCTGACACCTGCCAGCGCAGCGGGTCGTCGGTGACCAGCCCGGCGGCGCGCAGCTTGGCAACGGCGAGAGCGAGCGCGACGTAGCCACCGGTGATCGAGGCGGTGCGCGTGCCCCCGTCGGCGACGAGCACGTCGCAGTCGATGTAGATGCTGCGCTCGCCGAGGCGCGAGAAGTCGACGGCGGCGCGAAGGCTGCGACCGATGAGGCGCTGGATCTCCTGCACGCGACCGTCGACGCGACCGCGGCGGCCGTCACGCTCGCTGCGGGTCAGCGTCGCACGCGGCAGCATGGCGTACTCGGCCGTCACCCAGCCGCGTCCACTGCCCTTGCGGAACTGGGGAACGCGCTCCTCCACGCTCGCCGCACAGAGCACGCGCGTGTCGCCGGCTGTGATCAACGCACTCCCCTCGGCATAGGGCAGCGCGTTGATCTCGATGTGAGTCGGTCGCAGTTGGTCGAGGCCTCGGCCGTCAGGACGCATGGCAGCCCAGTGTAGTGATCAACGACGCGCCGGCCCGTGGCGTCAGCGCTGGAACACCTTGTCGAGAATCAGGATCGACGCCTCGAAGAAGATGATCAGCGGTACGAACAACGCCGTGGGTGTGTAGGGGTCGGCCCCGGGGGTGACCACAAGCGCGCCGATGATGATCCCAACCCAGATCCCCTTGCGCTTGCGGCGCAGAAGCCGCGACGAAACGATCCCGAGGAGACCCAGCATGATCACGACCACGGGCAGCTCGAATGTCACCCCGAAGGCAATGATCAGCAGGAGCAGGAAGGACAGGTACGAGTTGATGTCGGGCAGGTACACCGCGCTGCTGCCCAGGAACGTGGCCAGGAAATTGAGCCCGATCGGCATCACGAAGTAGGCGAATGCCGCGCCCGCCCCGAACAGGAGCAGGGCCGAGGCGATGAAGGGGCCCACGAACTTGCGCTCCACCGGCCGCAGGCCCGGCGACACGAAGGTCCACACCTGCCAGAGCACGATGGGCAGAGCCCCGATCACGCCGACGATCGCCGAGATCTTGATGGGGATGGTCAGCCCCTCGGTGGGCGACCCGAACACGGCTGTCGAGGTGATGTGGTTGTTGGTCTTGATGAGCACCGACGTGAGCGGGTGGAGAAGGAAATCGAAGATGGCGCCGTGGAAGATGAAGGCCGCCGTGGTGGTCACCAGCCAGGCGATCGAGGAGATGATGAGGACGCGCCGCAACTCCTCGAGGTGCTCGACGATGGTCATGCGGCGCTCGTCGTCGGCCGCTCCCTGTTTCCCGCGGCGCCTCCACGAGAAGGCGGGCAAGGTCAGCCGGTCGTGGTGTGGTCGCCCTCGCCGGCCGCGCCCGGGGTGACCGGCGGCGTCACGGTGCCGCCCCCGACAGGCGCGGGTTGGACGGGCAGCGTCGGCGTGACCGCCACGATCGGCTCAGAAGCGGGGACCGGCGCTGGCTGAGGAGCCGACGCCGCCGGGGGATCCTCGGACCTGGTTGCCTTCGCGAACTCCTCGCGGGTGTCGTTCGATGCCTTCCGGAACTCGCGGATGGCGCGGCCGAGGCCGGAGCCGACGTCGGGGAGCTTGCCCGGACCCCAGATGATCAAGACGATGATCAGCAGGATGGCGATGATCCAGATGTGGCCGGTGCCGATGAACGGCATGGTGGACGCCTCCGTTGTTGTGCCGGACGTTCCCTCCCGGCGCCTCTTGCGAGGTCACAATCGAGTGTAGCATCGGCATGCCGGGGCACCTGAGCCTGCGCTGAGATGGGTCAGAGCCCCGCTGCGAAGCCGGTGACGGCGCGGTCGAGGTCGTCGAGGTCGTGCGCCGTGGACAGGAAACCGGCCTCGAACTGCGACGGTGGCCAGAGCACGCCATGGGCCCGCCATGCCCGATGGATTCGCGCGAACGCGTCGGTATCGGCTGCCGCTGCCTGGGCATAGTCGTCGACCGTCTCCACACCGATGAAGGGGGTCAGCATGCTCCCGGCGCGGTTGACGGTGCAGGGCACACCGGCCGCCGCGGCAGCACCCAACAGGCCCGCGGCGAGGACCGAACCGAGCTCCTCCAGTCGCTTGTACGCAGCCCCGGAGGCCAGCTCGTCGAGCACCGCACACCCCGCCGCCATCGCCAGCGGGTTTCCCGACAGCGTGCCCGCCTGGTAGACGTCGCCGGTGGGCGCCAGCCGCTCCATCAGAGCGCGCGATCCGCCGAAGGCTCCAACGGGCATCCCGCCGCCGATGACCTTGCCGAGACAGGTGAGATCGGGCCTGACCGATGAGAGCTCCTGCATCCCACCCCAGGCCACCCGGAACCCGGTCATGACCTCGTCGAAGATGAGCAGCACGCCGAAGCGGGCGGTGAGCACGCGCAAGGCCTGCAGGTAGCCGGGGCGCGGCAACACACAGCCCATGTTGCCGGCGACGGGCTCCACGATGATCGCGGCGACGCGCTCCCCCTCCCTGTCGAGGACCGCGGCCACGGCCGCGATGTCGTTGTAGGGCACCACGATGGTGTCGGCGACTGCCGCGACCGGCACCCCGGGCGAGCCGGGGAGGCCGAGGGTGGCCACCCCGGAGCCCGCCGCCGCGAGGAAGGCGTCGGCGTGCCCGTGGTAGGCGCCGGCGCACTTGACCACCCGGTCACGGCCGGTCGCCGCGCGGGCCAGGCGCAGCGCCGACATGGTGGCCTCCGTGCCCGAGTTGACGAAGCGCACCATCTCGATGGCGGGCATGGCCGCGACGATGCGCTCCGCCAGCTGGATCTCGACTGCGCTCGTGGCGCCGAACGCGGTGCCCTGGGCGAGCTGACGGGCCACGGCGGCCAGCACCGCCGGGTGTCCGTGGCCGAGGATGTGGGGGCCGTACGCGAGGATGAAGTCCGCGTAGTCGACGCCGTCCTCGTCCACCAGGTGGGCGCCGCGCGCGGCGGCGATGATCGGTGGGTCGCCACCGACCGCGGCGAAGGCACGCACCGGGCTGCTCACGCCACCGGGGAGCACTCGCTCGGCGCGCTCGCGCCAGGAGGCCGCCGACGAGGTCACGCCTGTTCGGTGACTGTGACGCTCTCCATCACGTCGCCCTGCTGGAGGTTCTTGGCGACGTCGAGGCCGCTGACGACGTTGCCGAACAGGTTGTAGGAGGGTGCGAACTGGTTGGCGGCAGTGTCGATGAAGAACTGCGAACCGTTGGTGTTGGCCCCGCTGTTGGCCATCGCCACCGAGCCCGCGCTGTACTGACCGTGCACCGGCTCGTCAGCGAACTGATAGCCGGGACCTCCCTGCCCACACGTGCTGGCGTGGACGTTGCCGATGCAGTTCGGATCGCCCCCCTGGATGATCGCCAGCGAGCCACCGCAGCTCGAGTCCGAAGCGTTGGGGCACACTCGGTGGAAGGGGATGCCGTCGAAGTAGTGGTTGCGAGCCAGCACCACGAAGTTGTTCACGGTCTTTGGTGCCAGCGCCGGCTTCAGGCAGATGACAATGTCGCCCCGCACCGTCTTGATGGTCGCCTCGTAGACCTTGGTGACGTCGACCTGCGTGGCCGGTGCCGCGCTGTAGACGTGGGGATTGGCGGGCTCGCCCACGGGCTGCAGTGGAGCGCCGAAACTGGCGGTCGTGCAGTCGGCGGCTGAAGGTATCGGGCTCGGAGTGGGAGCCGGGCCGTTGGCCTTGTTGATGAAGATGATGGCCGCAACAAGCACGCCAAGGAACACCGCGCCGGTGGCCAGCAGGAAGGGCAACCGCGGGCCCGGAGGAGTCGGGTTCCGGTCAGACACCGTTGAGTTCCTCCCGCAGCCAGCGCGCGGCGCGGCGCGCGTCGTACGTGATGATCAGGTCGGCGCCGGCGCGGCGGATGGCGGTGAGGCTCTCGAGCACCGCGCTGCGCTCGTCGAACGCGCCCGCCGCGGCGGCGGCATGGAGCATGGCGTATTCCCCGCTCACGCAGTACGCCGCCACGGGGACGTCCGTGGCGTCGCGGACGCGGGCGACGACGTCGAGCGCGGTGAGCGCGGGCTTCACCATGACCATGTCGGCGCCCTCCACGACGTCCCCGACGGCGCGACGCACGGCCTCGCGCTGGTTGGCGACGTCCATCTGATAGCTGCGCCTATCGCCAAAGCGCGGGGCGCAGTCGGCCGCGTCACGGAACGGCCCGTACATGACGGAGGCGTACTTGGCGCTGTAGGCGAGCACGGCGGTGTCCGCGAAACCGTTGCTGTCGAGAGCTCCGCGGATGGCGGCGACCTGGCCGTCCATCATCCCGCTGGGCGCGATCATGTCGGCGCCGGCGGCTGCCTGCGACACGGCGACGCGCGTGTAGAGCGTGACGGTGGCGTCGTTGTCGACGCTGCCGTCCGCGCGGAGCACGCCGCAGTGGCCGTGGTCGGTGTACTCGTCGAGGCAGCAGTCGGCGATGAGCACGCAGCGGTCGCCGAACTCGTGGCGCAGGCTGCGCAGCGCGCGCTGGACGATGCCCTCGGCGGCCCACGCCTGCGAGCCCTCGGCATCCTTGTGCTCGGGCACCCCGAAGAGCAGGACGGCCGCACACCCGGCGTCGACGGCGTCGCGGACGGCGAGGATCAGCGAGGCGATCGTCTCCTGCTGCTGACCGGGCATCGAGGCGATCGGCACCGGCTCGGTGATGCCCTCGCGCACGAAGGCCGGATGGATGAGGTGACCCGGCGTCAGCACGGTCTCACGCGCCATCGCCCGGAGCGCAGCGGTGCGGCGCAAACGGCGCGGTCGGTCGGAGGAAAACGCCATGCGCGGTCAGGGTAGCCGCTGGACCGCTGGGAGGTGCGTCACCAGCGCGGCCACCATCCCCGCCGTCGTGTGCTCGGCCGCGGTGACCACGTCCGTCCACCCGGCGGCGCGCGCGACGGCGGCGGTGACGGGCCCGATGCAGGCCGCCAGGCAACCAGCCGGCGGCGCGGCGACCGCCTCGGCGAAATGGCGGACGGTGCTCCCACTCGTGAAGGTGACGGCGTCCAGCGGCGGTCCACTGAGGGCCTCGCGCAGGCGATCAGCCGCGCCGTCCGGGGTCACGCTGCGGTAGGCTTCGAGAACCTCGACATGCGCCCCAGCGGCGATGAGCGCCGGCGCGATGACGTCGCGAGCACCTGCCGCCGTCACCACGAGAACGGCGGCGCCGTCGACGCCCCGGTGCACCAACTCCGCAGCCAGGGATTCCGCGACCTGCCCGGTGGCTTCGAGGTCGGCGTCGACGCCGCGGGAGCGGAGCGCGGCGGCGGTGGCCGGGCCGATGACAGCGATGCCGAAACGTGCGAGCGACGGCGCCCCCACCGCCTCGACCACCAGGCCGGCCCCGGTGGCGCTAGTCAGAACCAGCCACGGGCGGGGAGCACCGGCGCCGGTAGCCGCCCCCAGACGGTCGACGGCGCGCGCGATGTCGGCGGCCTCGAGCAGTCGGCGCACCGCGATCAGAGGCACCCGCAACACGACCGCTCCGGCCGCTTCGAGAAGCGACGCCATGTCGTCCCTCTTGTCCACTCCCCGGGTCACCAGCACCCGGCGGCCCTGCAGAGGTGGCACGGACGTCATTGCAGCAGCGAAGCCACCCGGGCGACGAGCTCGGCCGTGTGGCCGGGATCGCCACCAAGCTCCGCGCGCCGGACCACGCCGTCGACGGCGAGCGCCGCCGACAGCACGAGCACGCCGTCCTCCAGGCGAGCCCATGCCCCGAAGGGCAGAAGGCATCCGCCGCCGAGCGCCCGGAGCAGCGCCCGCTCGGTGCGGACCTCGAGGTCGGTGGTGGCGTCGCCGGCCGCCGCGGCGTACGCGGAGGCGGCTGACCCGGTGAGGACCTCGAGCGCGATGGCGCCCTGGGCGGGAGCGGGCACGAACGCCCGGGGGTCGAGGCGCTCGCCGATGCGGTCGGACAGGCCGAGGCGGTCGAGGCCGGCGGCGGCGAGAAGCAGGGCGTCAACCTGGCCCGCGTCCAGCTTGCCAAGGCGGGTGTCGACGTTGCCGCGCATGGGCACGCAGCGCAGGTCGGGGCGGAGGTCGTGGAGAAGCGCGGCGCGACGGGCGCTGCTGCTGCCCACGACGGCGCCGTCGGGCAGCGCATCCACCCCACCTCCCGAGGCACTGACGAGCGCGTCGCGGGGGTCAGCCCGCTCCAGCACACCGGCCACCTCGAGGCCGGGGGCCAGCTCGGTGGGCAGGTCCTTGGCGGCGTGGACGGCGATGTCGGCGGCTCCCTCGAGCAGGGCCCGCTCGATCTCAGCGGTGAACCAACCCTGCCCGTCCATCTCGTCGATCGGGGTCGCCTGGTGGCGGTCTCCGCCTGTGCGCACGATGACCAGGTCCCCCACCAGCTTCCCCGCCAAGGGCCCGCCGGCGCGTTCGATCGCCGCCGCGGCGAGGGCGGCCTGTGCCCTTGCCAGCGCGCTGCCCCGGGTGGCGAGGCGAAGAGTGGCCGCCTCGATCGCCGGGCTCACGAGGCGGCAGCAGCGCCGCCGGCGTCCTCGGTGATCGCGTCGTCGGTCATGTCGACGTCGAAAGCGTCGCGCAGCGTGAGGGCGACACCGGGGTCGTCGGCGAATTCGCGGAGATGGCTGATCGGTGCGTGCAGGATCCTGCTGACGATCGACCTGGTGAGCTGCTGGATGCGCTCGGTGGTGGCGGAGTCGGCGCCCGGCATGCGCGCCAATGTGCGCTCCACCTCGCGTCGCCGGATCGCCTCGGCCTGGCGCACAAGGGCCGCGATGGTGGGCCCGGCGGTGTCACGTTCGTTGACCACCGCGATGGCGTGGGCGACCTCCGCCTCGATGACAGCTGTGGCCTCGGCGACCGCGGCACGGCGCTGTCCGCTGACATCGGCGACCCGGTCACCGAGCGCGTCGACGTCTACCAGGGTCACGCCCTCCACTTCGGCCGCCGCGGCTTCCACGTCGCGCGGCACAGCGATGTCGACGATGGTGAACGGGCGGCCACCGCGCCGCTCCTGCATGGCGGCCACCTCGGCGGCACTGAGAACTGTCGTGGCGCTGTCCGTGCAGGAGAGGAGCAGGTCCACCTCCGCTGCTACGGACACCGGGTCGGAGACCGCGGTGGCATTGTCGAAGGCGGCGGCCAGGGCCACCGCGGAGTCGTGACCGCGCGACGCGATCATCAGGCGTGCGCCCGCCTCGTGGAGGCGCCGCGCCGCCAGCGCGCTCATGGTGCCGGCCCCGAGCACGAGTACGCCGCGCCCGCGCAGGTCTCCGGCGAGCTCGCGTGCCACCTCAACGGCCGCGTCTGCGATGGTGCCGGCCCGCCGTCCCAGCGCCGTCTCGGCGCGCACGCGCTTGCCGGCAGACACGGCCCGACGCATCACATAGTCGAGGCGCGCGTCCAGCGCGCCGGCCTGACGCGCCACCTGGTGAGCGTCGCGGAACTGGCCAAGCACCTGGCCCTCACCGATCACCATGCTCTCGAGGCCGGCGGCCACGCGGAGCATGTGCCGGATCGCCTCGGCGTCGCGCAATTCGAAGAGATGCTCGGCGATGTCATCGCCACCCGCCGGGTCCAGGTACATGGCCAGCCGCGGTCTCACCTCGTCGGCCAGCGCCGTGGTGGGACAGCTCACGTAGAACTCGGTGCGGTTGCATGTGGAGAGAACGACAGCCCCGCGCAGCCCGCAGTGACCCACGAGGTAGCGCAGCAGCCGCACCGCTTCGTCGTCGGCAACGACCGCGCGCTCACGCACGGAGAGCGGGGCACTGCGGAAGCTGAGCCCAGCGGCGACGATGTGCATCGGGATGCCTTCCTGGGTTCCCGAGACGGCGCGCACCGTTGGCGGCGTCGTGCTCCGGGAGAATGGACGGCGCCAGTATATGGAAGCAGCCAGGGCCGAGCCCGGCCTCACGGCGAACGCAGACCGGCGCGAAATGGCCCGTAGTAATAAGATCCGCCGACATGACCTCCGACGGGCCGGTACCCCCGGTCCCGAGCGGTGACGGCCCGCCGGCAGGCACAGAGCTGAACGACGGCGGCCAGCAGCGTCCTCGTTATGGCCGGCGCCGCGGTCCAGTGCCCATCGGCAGCAGCTTCGTGCCCCGCCTCGGTCCCTCAGCCGGCGAGCCGTTCGCCTCCATCGACGACATCGACACCGACCTCGAGGGGCTGCCGCTCGGACGGCCCTCCTCTGACACGCCGGTGGACCTGTTGCGCTTCGTGGCGCTCGACTGCGAGACCACCGGCCAGTCGCCGCACCGGCTCGTCGAGCTGGGCGCCGTCGCGTTCACGCTCGAGGGGCACATCATGTCCTTCGAGACGCTGGTGCACAGCACCGACCGCATCAATCCCTACGCCCGCCGCATCCACGGCATCGGTGCCGAGAGCCTCGGCGGCGCACCCCCAGTGGAGCGTGTGCTGGCCCGCTTCCGTCGCTTCTGCAAGGGCGCGGTGCTGGTCGAGCACTCTGCCGACGCCTTCGACACCCGCCTCATCGCGAGCACCATGGAGACGGCGATCGACGCCGACAACCTCGACACCAGCCGCATGGCCGGCGCCATCTGGGGACTGCGCGACACCATCGGCCTTGAGCGGATGTGCGCCGAGCTCGGCGTCCACCATCGCCGTCCCCACCACGCCCTCGCCGACGCCGAGGCGACGGCAGGGTGCTTCATCGAACTGCTCAGGCTGGGCCGCGAGCGCTTCGGCTGGAACACCCTCGGTGACCTGCTCCTGGTTGCGCAGCCACCACCCCCGCGGATCAATGACGGCGCCCGTGCCGCTCCGCGCAGCGAAGCCGACGTCACCGGCGCGGCGCCTACGGATGACTGCCTATCCACCTTCGACCCGCGCCAGCTCTTCGCCGGGCCGGCCCCCGGGCTGCCCCGGCCGCAATTCCTCGCGATCATCTCTTCCGCCACCCTGGCG
>DAISRJ010000017.1:0-36762 GCA_036828955.1 Candidatus Dormiibacterota bacterium
CGCGTCACCGTCTTGCGCTTGCTGGCGCCAAGGGCAAGACTGGCCTCGCGAAGCGAGTCTGGTACCAGTTTCAACATCTGCGTCGTGGTCCTGACGATCAGGGGCAGCATCACGATGGCCAACGCCAGTGAGCCGGCGAAACCTGAGAAACCGAAGTGAATGACCCACACGGAGTACACGAATGCCCCGGTGACGATGGTGGGGATACCGATCAGCACATCGGTGAAAAAGCCGACGGCGTTCGACCATCGCCCCCGCCCGTACTCCGCGAGGTAGATGGCCGCAAGAATGCCCAACGGTATGGCGATCAGCGCCGCGAGACCCACGACGATCAGGCTGCCCAGGATGCCGTTGGCGAAACCACCGCCGACGGCGCTTGGATTGCCCGGCGGGTTGCTCACGAAGAAGGAGGGAGTGAGAGCGCTGAATCCCTGCACCGCGACGTACAGGAGCACCCAGGCGAGAACGGCGAGCACGCCCACCATGACGATCACGAGGCCGGTCGTGGCAGCCGCACTCCGGCGGCGGCGCTTGGCGGCGTACGCCTCGATCTCGATGGCCAGCGAGGTCACAGGGCGGCCTGAGCAGCCACGATGCGGCGCGCGATGATGTTGACGACCAGGGCGACGACGAGCAGCCAGAACCCCACGACGAACAGTGCCTGGAGGTGGAACGGCTCCACCGCTTCGGTGAACTCGTTAGCGATCACGCTCGACATGGTGGCGCCCTGGCCGAGGATGCTCTTGTTGATCGAGAGGACATAGTTGCCGATCACCATGGTGACGGCGATGGTTTCGCCGAGCGCACGCCCCAAACCGAGGATGGACGCGCCCAGGATTCCCGTTCGCGACGGCCGGTACACCGCAACCATTGCAACTTCCCACCGAGTGGCGCCAAGGGCTGTTGCGGCTTCCTTCCAACTGCCGGCGGTCGTCGCGAAGATCTCACGGCAGACCGCGGCGATGATCGGCAGCACCATGATGGCGAGAACCACCCCGGCGGCAAAGTACGAGTAGCCGAAGTACGGCCCGGAGAATGCGACGCCAATGACCGGGACCTTGCCCAGTGTCGATGCCAGGAAACCACCGATCGGCTTGAGGGCGGGGAGGAGGGCAAAGATGCCCCAGAACCCGTACACAACACTCGGTACGGCGGCCAGAAGGTCTACCAGCGATGACAACCCCCGGCGCAGGCGCAGCGGTGCGAAGTTGGTGATGTACAACGCCACCGAGACGGCGACGGGGACCGCGAGGATCATGGCGATCAACGACGTGATCAGCGTCCCGTAGATGAACTGCAGGATCCCGTAGGGATTCGGCGACGACGAGGTCGCAGTTGCTTCTGACGGCGCCCACCTTGCCGTGGTCAAGAAGCTGAAGAACCCGTAGTGCCGCATCGCGTCAAAGCCCTGCACCAGCAGGAAGATGACCATGGCGACGATCGTGACCAAGACCACCGCCGAACAGGCGGTGACGACGACGCGGAAGGCCCCGTCGCCGCCGAGCCAGCGGGTGGCCCGCCCTTGCGGGCGGACCACCGGACCATCGACGCCAGCCTGTGTGGTCACCGGTGCACGGAGGTGCTGCGGGCGCTCGACGTCACGGGACGATCGGTTGCCCGTTCAGTGTCAGCTTCTTCAACTGGTCGATGCACTTCTGCTGAAGATCCTTGCCCAATGGCTGGTAGTTGACAGTCGAGGTCATGTCCTGGCCAGTGGTCAGCACCCAGGAGAAGAAGTTGATCAGAGCCGCTGCCTTGGTCGCGTCGGTCTGGTTCTGGTAGACGAGCGCCCACGTCGTCCCGGTAATGGGGTACGCCTGCGGGTCGCTCGCGTCGGTCAGGTCGAATCGCAAGTCCACAGGGTACGTGACCCCGTTGGTGGCCGCCAGGACCGTCTGGTTGCACGGCTCGATGAACGCACCGGACTTGTTCTTCACATTCGCGTAGGGAAGATGCTGGTTCAGCGCATAGCCCAGCTCGACGTAACCGATGGCGCCCTCAGTTTGCCCGACGGCGCCGGACACGCCGTCGTTGCCCTTGCCGCCGATGCCGTTGGGCCATGCCACTGTCTTGCCGCGGCTCTGTGTTGCGCCACCGAGAGCGGTCACCCAACTGGGGCTCTCCTTGGTCAGAAAGTCCGTGAAGATGTCGGTGGTGCCCGAGCCATCAGAGCGATGGACGGTCGCGATGGGCTCGCTGGGCAACGTCACCGTGGGATTCTCACTCTTGATGGCCGGGTCGTCCCATGACGTGATCTTGCCGGCGAAGATCTTGCCGATGGTTTCTCCGTCAAGCTTCAGCCCGGACGCGACCCCTGACACGTTGTACGTGACCACGACGGGGGCCAGCACCAGCGGGATCTGCAGGACGGGCCCTTTGGCGAGCGCGATGTCGGCGTCCTTCATGTAGGCGTCCGAATCTCCGAAGTCGACGGTGCCGGCCTGGACCTGCTTGATGCCCGCGCCCGACCCGATGGATTGATACGCAACCTGAACGCCGCCGGTCGAAGCGTAAGCGGCCGTCCAGACCGACATCATCGAGTTCACGAAGGTGGAACCTGCGCCGCTCAGTGACGTCGCCTGGCTGGGCTGCTTGGTAAGTCCGTTCTTGTAGCCCGGGTTCTGGGTGGTGCCCTTGCAGACCGCGGTCGCACCAGGTGTCGTCGCCGTGGTCGCTGCAGCGCCGGCACCGCCGCTACTGCCGCAAGCATCGAGCAATCCGAGCATGCCCACTGCGACCACAGTCGCTCGCATCGTGGCTATTCTCACGTCTCCCCATCTCCTCTGTCTTGACTGCGGGCTCCCTTCTGGCCCATCGCGATCGTCGACCAAGTCCCGGGAGGGTCGGGTTATGGGGTGGTTGTCGTCAGGTTAAGCCCGCTACCAAACCGTTGTGCGTCGAGCCAGGCTGGGACAGGGTTGGAGTCGAGCATCCGCCGGACCAGCGCTGCGGCGGCGTTCACGGCAAATCCCATGCCATGGCCGGTGTACCCGGCGCAGACATGGACGTGGCGGGCGCCGTCCACCAGTCCCACCAGCGCCAGGCCGTCGGGAGAGAAGCCCATGGTGCCGGCCCAGCGGTGGGTGACGCGTGCGTCCCCAGCCAGGACGGCGAGCTGCTCGTCGAGGTGCGCCTGGACCGCCTGCGTGGGGGTGACGTCGAAACCCACCTCGTCATCGAGCGCGCGATGGCGGAAACCGCCGACCAGGACGATGCCGTCGTCGCGCTGACGCCAGTAGCGATGACCCCACTCCGCATACACCGGCCGCGGGATGCATGGCGGAACCGGGGCGGTGGCAAGCATCTGGGCCCGCACGGCCGTGATCGGGACGGACGCAAGCAAGTCAGATGTCCAGGCGTTGGTCGCCAGCACCACGGCGGATGCCTCGATGCTGGAGCTGTCCAGGTGCACCACCGCCGCCTCGGCACCGTCGTCGACAGCGACCACACGGCAGCCCTCGTGGACGCGGCCGGCCTGGGCGGCGGCGAGACCGCCGACGAGCTGCACAGGATCGATCTCGCCGTCCGCGGGGTTGTGCAGCGTAGCCATCGCCCCCGGCGGCTGATCGGCAGCGGTGATCACGCCGGGCAGGCCGTCCTCTCGAAGCAGCGTGGCCGCCTCCTCAAGGCTTGCCGCCTCGGCCGCGTCGAACGCCACCGTGAGGCTGCCGCAGACGCGGTGACCCGCATCGAGGCCGGTGGCAAGGGCGGCGACCAGGGCGTGGTTCTCCAGGGTGAAGCGCCACGCCTCGGCTGCCGTCGAGCGACCGTACCGGGCCACGGCGCGGGCGTAGTTCTCGGCCACACCGGCGAGGAGGAAGCCCGCGTTGCGGCCGCTGGCGCCCGCCGCCACCTGGTCGCGCTCGAGGAGGATGGCGTCCACGCCGCGCGAGCAGAGGGCGCCGAGGACAGCGAGGCCGGTGATGCCACCGCCGACGATGACCACCTCGGCGCGCGCCGGCAGCGCCGGGGGCGGGGACAGTGCACGGCGCTGCCCCCAGACGGCGCTCACATGACCCCGGGTGCATCGTGTCCGAGTGCTCGGAGCGCGCGCACGTACTTGGGAATGGTGTCGACCACCGCTCCGCCGTCCACGAGCATGTGCACGAGGCGGTCCGCGAGTTGCTGTGCCGCCACGGCGAACTCCACCTCCACCTCGGCGAAGCGCGCCACCACGCGATTCCCGTCGATGATGGTGACGCGGTCGTGCACCAGCTCGACCTGAGACCTCGCGTCGCGGACGTCTATCGTGTGCCGCATGGTGTCGAGCTCGGCGACGGGGTGCAGGGCGGGGATCTCAACAAACAACTGGCACCGCTCGCGGACCAGGTGTGGGATGTTGTCAATGCCGGCCACAACCTCGACCTCCTCGCGGACGAGCGCGTCGCCCTCGCGCCGCGACGTGCCCTTGAAGCCCCAGGTACCGTTGCGGTGGCGCAGTCCGACCCCGGCTCGAGCGAGCCCGAGGTCGTCGGTATCCCAGTACACGGCATGGAGCCGCTCGTCACCGCGGTCCGTTGTGGTCACGCCGTCGAGCTGGGTCAGCGATGGGAGTTGCCAGCCATCGGGCACGGCGAGCTTGACCTCGCGTTCCTCCGCCGCACCCTGCGAAGCGCCGGGCGTGCCCATCAGGCGTTGTCGCCGGTGAACTCCGCGAAACCCGGCCAGGAGTCGACCATGCGCTCCACAAGCTCCGCGGGGATCGGGAGGTAGGTTCCCGTCGCGTCCGCCACGACGGTACCGTCCTCCTGGGTGATCCGCGCCTCGGCGGTCATGACCCGGCGTGTGAACCGCGTGATCCAGCCCTCCACGCGCAGGACCGCCCCGATGGGTGCGGCGTCGCGGAACCGCGTCTGCATGCGGGCGGTCACCACCCAGCGCCGGTGCAGTACGGAACAGCGGCCCATGACGTCATCGAGAGCGGCCGCGATCAGGCCACCATGGACGAAGCCCGGGAAGCCCGCGTGGTCCTCGGAGGTCGGCCAGGTTGTGAACACGCGGTCGCCGTCGAGCCGGTACTGCAGGTGCAGGCCCGTGGGGTTGCGCAGACCGTGCACGAAATTGCGCTGGTACTCGGTGAAATCGTTGAGCCACGCCTCGTCGAGGCCCTCGTCCCTCGGCTGTCCTTCCATCCACTCAGGGTACCGACCCGGCCCGCAACCACGTCACCCGAGGCGTTGCAGCCCGCCCATGTACGGCTGCAGCACCGGGGGGACGAGCACGCTCCCGTCGGCCTGCTGGAAGGTCTCCAGCACCGCGTCGAGCGTCCTCGGGACGGCGAGGCCGCTGCCGTTCAGGGTGTGCACGAACTCCGGACGGTCCCCCGCCGCGGCGCGGTAGCGGATCTGCGCCCGGCGCGCCTGGAAATCGCCGAACACACTGCACGAGGACACCTCGAGCCAGCGCTTCATCCCCGGCGCCCATGCTTCGACGTCGTACTTCTTCCATTGCGCGAAGCCCATGTCGCCGCTGCACATGAGCAGCACCCGATGGGCGATGCCGAGACGCTGCAACAGGCTCTCGGCGTGTCCCGTGAGCAGTTCCAACTCGTCGAGAGATCGCTCCGGGGTGGTGAAGCGAACCATTTCCACCTTGTCGAACTGGTGCAGGCGGATGTAGCCGCGGGTGTCCCTGCCGGCGGCACCTGCCTCGCGCCGCCAACACGGCGTGAATGCCACGTGTGCGATGGGCAGGGCGGCGCCGTCGAGGATCTCATCGCGGTAGAGGTTGGTGACCGGCACCTCCGCAGTGGGGATGAGGAACAGGCCGTCTTCGGTCTTGTAGGCGTCGTCCTCGAACTTGGGCAGCTGGGCGGCGCCGACCATGCTGCTGCGCCGCACCAGGTACGGCGGTGCGATCTCCGTGTAGCCATGCTCGGTGGTGGCCACGTCGAGGAAGAACGTGACCAGGGCCCGCTGGAGACGGGCGCCGTCGCCGCAGAGCACGGCGAAACGCGCCCCGCTGATCTTGGCCGCGCGCTCGAAGTCGAAGATGCCCAGCGCCTCACCGAGGACATCGTGGGAGCGGGGCTCGAAATCGAACTCGGCGGGCGTTCCCCAGGTGCGCACCACCACGTTGTCCGTCTCGTCCCGACCCTCCGGGACCGAGGGATGCGGTGGATTGGGCACGTAAAGCAGGAGATCGTCGCGACGAGCCTCAAGGGCGGTCATCTCGGTCTCGGCCGCCTGGACGCGCTGCTTGAGTTCGCCGAGGGTTGAGCGCTGTTCGGGCGTCGGCGCGCCGCGCATGTCAGCCGAGGCGCGCCGTTGCTCAGCCCGCATGGTCTCCACGTCGGTGCGCAACCGCCGGCTCCGCACATCGAGTTCAAGGATCTCGTCGATCGGGGCTTCCTCGCCCTTGAGGCGCGCACCCTCGCGCACGGCCTCCGGGTCATCGCGGAGGCGCTGCAGTGGGATCACACCGTCAATCCTCTTCCTCGCGGTGACGCGGGCGCAGCATCGGGAAGAGCAGCACGTCACGGATCGACGCCGAGTCGGTGAGCAGCATCACGAGGCGGTCAACGCCGATGCCGAGGCCACCGGCCGGAGGCATGCCCATCTCGATCGCCTCGAGGAAGTCCTCGTCGAGGAAGAAGGCCTCGTCGTCGCCGGCGGCGCGGCGGCGGGCCTGCTCCTCGAAGCGGTCGCGCTGGTCGATCGGGTCGTTCAGTTCGCTGAAGGCGTTGGCGAGCTCGCGCCCGGCGATGATCAGCTCGAAACGCTCCACGAATCGGCCGTCGTCGCGGCGGCGCCGCGCCAGGGGCGAGACCTCGGCGGGGTAGTCGAGAACGAAGGTGGGATCCCACAGGTTCGCCTCGACGCGCTGCTCGTAGATCTCGAGGAGCACCGCTCCCGGCCCGTGAGAGGCCTGCACCTCCACGCCGAGACGGCCGGCGTGCTCGGCGAGGCGATCCCAGTCCGCGACTGGATCGAAGCCGCACGTCTCGGCGACGAGGTCGGCCATGCGCGCCGTGCGAAAGGGCGGTGTCAGCACGAGTTCACGCCCTCCGAGGCTGCGGCGCAGCGGGTCGTCACAGGGAGGACTGCCCCCTTCAGAGGTCGCCTGAGGACCGAGCGCTGCAGCGGCGTCGACCACCAGCGCCTCGGTGAGCTCGCGCATGCCCTGGTAGTCGGTGTAAGCCTGGTAGGCCTCGAGCATCGTGAACTCGGGGTTGTGGCGCGTGGACAGTCCCTCGTTGCGGAACACCCTGCCGATCTCGAAGACGCGCCGGTAGCCGCCGACCAGGAGGCGCTTGAGGTGGAGCTCGATGGCGATGCGAAGGTAGACGTCCGTGTGCAGCGCATTCCAGTGGGTGACGAAAGGCCGCGCGTGCGCCCCGCCGGGAATCGGCTGGAGGATGGGGGTCTCCACCTCGAGGAAGCCGCGCGCGTCGAGGGTTCGGCGCAGCGACCGGATCACCGTGCTGCGGGCAGCGAAGTGACGGCGCTGCGCCACGCTGCCGAGGAGGTCGAGGTGACGCTTGCGGTATCGCGTCTCCTGGTCCTGGAGGCCGTGGTATTTCTCCGGGGGCGACTGCAGGGCCTTGACCAGCAGGGTGATCTCCGACGCGGCGACGGTGGGCTCACCCCGCCGCGTTCGCATGACGTTGCCGCGGATGCCGATGATGTCGCCGAGGTCGAGCAGGCGTACCAACGCGAACGCCCTCTCGCCGACCTGGTCGAGGCGCAGCCACACCTGAAGGCGCTCCTCCTCGGCCTCGATGTGCAGGAAGCAACTCCGGCCCTGCAACCGGCTCTGCATCACCCGGCCGGCGACGCTCACCTCCGGGCCGAGGCTGGCGGCCCCATCGGGCGCCGGGGTGGGCTCCGACGCCTCGAACTCGGCCAGCATGCGCCGGGCACCGTCGAGGTCGACTGTGGGCGTGAAGTCGACGTTGTAGGAGGGCACGCCGAGAGCCGCCAGCTCGCCGATCTTGCGGCGGCGCTCCAGGAAGAGGTCGTCTGCGGGCATCGCGGGCTATCTTCGGGTTTTGCCCTCAGGAGACGCGGACGATCTTCACGCGCCGTGCCCCGCCCGGGCTGGTCACGTCGACTGATTCGCCGCTGCGGTGCCCGAGCATCGCCTTGCCCACCGGCGACTCCATGGAGATCCGGCCGCTGGCGACGTCGACCTCGGCCGGGCCGACGATGGTGAACACCTGCCTGCCGAACTCGTCGCTGAGCTCAACCTCGGACCCGATGTGCACGACGCCGCCCTCGGCGGGCTCCTCGATGGGCACGGCGTTGCGGAGCATGTTCTCGAGGGTGAGGATGCGGCCCTCGACCATGCCCTGCTCGTTCTTGGCGTCCTCGTACTCGGCGTTCTCCGAGATGTCGCCGAAGTCCTTGGCGTACTTGATGCGTTCGGCGATCTCGGCGCGCCGAACGGTGCGCAACTCCTCGAGTTCCACCTCGAGCTTCTGCTGTCCCTCGGGCGTGAGCAGGACTGGTTTGTCCATGTATGTGAGACCTCGCCACACGGGGCGCACCCCGCCGCTGCGGATTGAACGCCGGAGTATAAGGCGAGGCTCACCCCGACCGGATGTGACGATCCGCCAACGTTCGTTCACCGACCCGGTACCGGGACTACCATCCGGAAGGTCGACTCGACACCCCCTGCCCCCCCTCTCGGGGCGTCCCTGGTTTTATCAGGGGCGCCCTCTCTTTTATAGGGGCGAGGCAGATCCTCGCCCCTCAGCAGGTCGAAGTGAATTCGACCTGCTTCACCCCACTCCTCGGCGCACCTCGTGCGCCGACCGGTACTTCTTGGGTTGCGCGGTGCGCCATGCGGCCAGTGGGAGCAGGTCTCTTCTGGGGTGCCCGTGCCCACGCCGAGGCTCTGCTTTGCTGGACGGTGCAGCTGCCTATCCGGTGGCCAGCAGGACTGCCCAGGTGATGGCGGTGAAGGTCCAGATGGCGTAGGCGGCGCTGATCCAGACGCTCTGGATGTTGCGGCTGGCGATGCGGGTGGCGATGGCGGCGAGGGCGACCAGGAGCGCCAGCGACGAAAGGATCGCGAGCAGGCGGGTGGAGAGCGGGGCGCTGACGACGGCCCCGGCGATCGCGACTGCGACCGGCGGGAGGCCGAGCGGGACGATCCACCAGGGGAGTTCCACGGGGGTGCCGAGGCGGGACTCGCTCATCCCTCGCCGCTGGTGAAGACGGGGCGGAACCAGCCCTGGGGGCCGAGGCCGGCGCCGAGAGCTCGGTCGAAGATGGTGTCGAGCATGTCGAGGCTGTCGAGGTCCTGGACCATGGCGCGCAGGCGGGCGGCGCCGTTGCAGCCCTTGATGGTCCAGGCGACGTACTTGCGGCCGATGCGCAGCGCCCGCTGCTCACCGTGGTAGGCGATCAGCATGTCGAGGTGGCGCCGGCAGAGTGCCATCCGGGTGGCGAAGTCGAGGTCGTCGAGACGCTCGCCGGTGGCCAGCAGGTGCGTGGCCTGGCGGATCATCCAGAAGTTGCCGAGCATGCCGCGGGCAATGACCACGCCGTCGACGACGCCAGACCGGATCCGCTGGGCGATGAGGTCCACGGCCTCGACGTCGCCACTGCCGATGACGGGGATGTCGACCGCCTCCTTGACGCGGGCGATGTGTGCCCAGTCAGCGTCGCCCGCGTAGCCCTGGCAGCGGGTGCGCCCGTGGACGGTGATGGCGCTGACGCCGACGTCGGCCAGGGCACGGGCCACCTCCGGGGCGTTGATGCTCTGGCCATCCCAGCCCAGGCGCATCTTGGCGGTGACCGGGACCGTGACCGCGTCGACCATGGCGCGCAGGACGGCGGCAGTGGCGGGCACATCGCGGGCCAGTGCCGCGCCGCTGCCCCGGCCCACCACCTTTCTCACCGGGCAGCCGAGGTTCACGTCGACCGTGACGGCCCCGCGCTCGACGCACACCTGCGCGGCGTCGGCCATCATCGACGGGTCGCAGCCCACCAGCTGGGCGCCCGCCGGGCCCACGCCGGGCGGGAAGTCGAGGAGATGGAGGCTGGCGTCGACGCTGCGGACCACGGCCTCCGCCGCGACCATCTCGGTGGACACGAGGCCGGCGCCGAACTCCAGCGCCAGCTCCCGACACGGTGCGTCGGTGATCCCCACCATGGGCGCGATCAGCACCGGGGAACTGAGCTCCAGGGTGCCGAAGCGCAGCGCGGGGCGGGCCGGGGCGTTCACGGTCATGGTCGCCTGATCTTACGGGGCACGCCTCCGCGTGCCGTTCAGTCGGCGTTGAGCTCGTGGATGAGGCGCAACCCGACCAGAGTCAGGTGCGGGTCGACGGCCTCGATCTCCGGGATGAGTGGGGCGAACAGCTCGGCGAGACCACCGGTGGCGATGACCCGCGCGCTCTCGCCGATCTCGGCGCGCATTCGCGCGACGATCCCCTGCACCAGCCCGACGTAGCCGAAGACGAACCCCGACTGCATCGACGCCGCCGGGCTGCGCCCGATCACGGACGGCGGCGCTGCGAGCTCGACGCGGTTGAGCCTGGATGCGCGGCTCACCAGGGCGTCGAGGCTGATGAGGATGCCCGGCGCCATCGCCCCACCCAGGTACTCACCCGCCGCCGAGAGGGCGTCGAAGGTGGTGGCCGTCCCGAAGTCGAGGAGGATGGCCGGGGCGCCGTAGAGGTGGCGGCCGGCTACGGCGTTGGCGATGCGGTCGGCGCCGACCAGGCGCGGGTCCTCGTATTTGATGCTGATCCCGGTGCGGATGCCGGGACCGACCACCAGAGGAGTGCAGTGGAAGTACAGCCGCGACATCTCGTCGACCGCCCGCGCCAGCGGTGGGACCACGTTGGCCACGGCCAGCGCGCTGACGGCACCAACCTCGATGCCGCGGCGCCGGAGGAGCTCGGTCGTGGTGAGGCCGAGCTCGTCGCCGGTGGCGCGCTCGTTGGTGTGGAGCCGGAAATCGGCGACCAGCCGCTCACCGTCGAACACCCCGACAACGATGTTGGTGTTGCCGACATCGATGACCAACAGCATGGCGCGGCATTGTAGGTAGGCTTCGGCCAACCTCGGCTCGCTGAACTAAGGTTGCCCGGCAGTGATCGGGCTCATCGACATCGGGGGAACCAAGCTGCTCACCGCCGTGGCGGCGGCCGACGGGCGGATCGAGCGGACCGTCCTCCGCCCCACGGCGCAGCACGGCGACATGATCGCAACCCTTGTCGAGATGCTCGACGAGGTGCGCAAGGGCGAGCCGTTGCAGGCCATCGCGGCCGCGGTTCCCGGCCCGTTCGACCGCGTCACCGGGTCGCTGCTCAATCCGCCTGGGCTGTCGGGCGACTGGCACCGCCTCGACCTGGCCGGCCCGTTGCGAGAGCGCTTCGGCTGCGATGTCGTGGTCGAGAACGACGCCAACTGCGCGGCGCTTGCCGAGGCACACCTCGGGGCTGGGCGAGGAGCCCGTCTCCTCGTGTACTACACGGTGTCCACGGGCATCGGCACCGGGACGGTGCGCGACGGCGCCCTGGTGATCACGCGGGGCGACACCGAGGGCGGCCACCAGGTGCTGTGGCCCGAGAGCGCCGGTGGTCCGCGCTGCGAGTGCGGCGGCGCCGGCTGCCTCGAGGCGCTGGCCAGCGGGGCGGCCATCGCCAGGCGCTTCGGCCGGCGCGGCGAGGAGATCGAGGACCAGGCCGTGTGGGACGACGTGGGCCGCTGGCTGGGGCTTGCGGTGGTCAACACCGTGGCGCTCCTCGACTGCGACCGCGTGGTGTTCGGGGGCGGGGTTGCCGACGCTCGCTGGGCGCGGATCGGCCCGACCATCGCCATCACCGTCGAGCGGCACCTGAAGCTCCAGCCGGCGCCGGGGATCCGCGTCGCCCAGCTCGGCGGCCACCGCAACCTGACCGGGGCGCTGCTGGTCCTGCGCGGCCTCAACCCCCAGGCCGGGGGCGCGGGATGAGCGCTGTGCACCTCGTGGCCGACAGCACCTGCGACTTTCGCCCAGCTGAGGCAGAGGCTCTCGGTGTGGCCATCGTGCCGCTGTCGGTGATCATCGGGGACGAGGTGTTCGCCGACGGCAGGGACATCGACGCGGCCACCCTCTACGCGCGCATGCGCGCCTCGGCGATCGCGCCGCGCACCTCGCAACCGTCACCCGCCGACTTCGAGGCGGTCTTCGCACGCCTCGGCGCGGACGGCGGTCCCGTCGTCTGCACAACGATCTCGGCGGACATGAGCGGCACGTACGGTGCCGCCAGCAGCGCACGCGAGGCTCTTCCCGACCTGGACATCCGCGTCATCGACACCCGCACGGTCGGCCCCGGGCACCGCCTCGTGGTCGGGGCCGCGGCTGCCGCCGTGGCCGCAGGCGCGGACGCCACCGCCGTCGAGGCGGTTATCGCCGAGGCGGCCTCGACGATGCGGCTGGTCTTCACGGTTCAGAGCCTCGAGTACCTGCGCCGCGGCGGCCGGATCGGCGGCGCCCGCGCGTTGATGGGCGCGATCCTCGACATCAAGCCGATCCTCGAGGTGCGCGAGGGCCGCGTGGAAGCGCTCGACAGGGTGCGCACATTCTCGAGAGCACTCGACCGCCTCGTCGAGGAGGTGAGCCGCGCCGCCGCGGCATGGGGCGGGCGGGCCCGCGTCCTGGTGGCTCACGCCGACCAGCGCACGGGGGGCCTGGAGGTGGCCCGCCGCGCCGAGGCGGCGGCCGGGGGAACTGTGGAGCTGATCGATGTCGGCCCGGTGATCGGTTGCCATGGCGGTCCCGGCGCCGTTGGAGTCGCCTTCTGCAGGGCGTCGTGAGCTCTGCCCGGCGGTCCCGCCTGCGACCATTCACGGGTGCCCCCCGGTCACCTCGCCTGCCCCAACAACTGTCCTGAAGGTCGCTTCGAGGCACTGAACGCGCCCATGTTCGTGGACCGGTCGGGCCGGTACGCGGGCCACGACGCCAGCCGGGCGACCTACGTCTGTGCGGTCTGCCAGAGTGTGGCCGTGGACGTGGCCGCAGCGGCGGCGGAGATGCACCGCCGCGGCGACGACAACGTGGTCACGCTTGTCTGTCCCTCGTGCGGGCTGCGCATGCTCCCGCCCGAGGACGACCCCCTGGCGATGGTCATCGAGTGCCCCGCCTGCGAGACACGTTTCGAGGTCGAGGAGGGCACGCGGCGCCTGCACGGGGACCGCGACATCGAGGACGAGGACGGCAGCATCTGATCAGCCGGCGGCCTGGCGGTCGAGCGCGCGCAGCGCCGCCTGAGCCGCCCACCAGCCGCACATGCCGTGCACGGCGCCGCCGGGCGGGGTTGCCGCGCTGCAGATGAGAATGCCGGGGTTGGGGGTGGTGTACGGCGGCATGTGCGCCGTGGGTCGCATGAACAGCTGACCGAGGCTGAACATTCCCGCGTTGATGTCGCCGCCCACGAGGTTGGCGTCGTAGGCCTCGAGGGCCGCCGGGTCGAGGACGTGGCGTGCGGCGATGATGTCGCGGAATCCGGGGGCGAAGCGCTCGACCTGCGCCTCGATGGCCTCGGTCATGTCCTGCCGCGAGCCGTTGGGAACGTGGCAGTACGCCCATGCCGTGTGCCGTCCCGCCGGGGCGCGGCTGTCGTCGAAGAGCGACGGTTGAACGAGGATGACGAAGGGCCGGGGGGCATGGCGGCCGGCGGCGACGTCCTGCTCTGAGGCCACGATCTCCTCGAACGCTCCGCCGACGTGGACCGTGGCGGCGCCGGCGCAGCGCGCGTCGGCCCAGGGGATGGGGCCGTCGAGGGCCCAGTCCAGCTTGAAGACCCCCGGCCCGTGTTTGTAGCGCAGCAGGCTGCGCCGGTAGCGCGGCGGCAGGGCGTCAGCGCACACGCGCTCGATGTCCCGCGGGACGAGGTCGAGGAGGCGGACGCGGGCCGCCGGCAGGTCGTCGAGTGATGCGATGCGCCGGCCGGTCTCGATGGTCCCGCCCAGCACGCGCAGATGCGCGGCGAGGGCGCGGGGCACGTTGCCGGCGCCGCCGCGGACGATCGGCCAGCCGACCGCGTGCGCAACCACGGCCATGACGATCCCCGTGCTCGCGCTGGCCGGGCTCTTCAGCGACATGATCGAGTGCGCGGCCATCCCCGCGAAGAGCGCACGCCCCCTGCCTCCCCGCAACGCCACCCGGGCGAGGATGCTGGCCGGCAGAAGGGCCGGGGCGCCGAAGGCGGCGACGAGGAGAGGATGACGCGGCGGGCGCAGCGGCCCGAGAAACTGGTCGAGGATCTGCTCCTCGTGGCGCGTGGCGGCCGACAGCAGGCGGCGGTACCTGCCCGCGTCGCCACCGAGACCGGCCGCGGTGGCGGTGATGGAGCGCTCCAGCAGCACCGCGTCCTCCCCGTCGAACGGATGGGCCATCGGGACAGCGGCGTGGACGACCTCGAGCCCGTATCGGTCCGCCGGGAACTCGCGGAAGAACCGTGAAGAGGTGGCGAAGGGCATGACCGACGCACCCACGTCGTGGAGGAAGCCGGGCAGGGTGAGCTCGGCGCTGCGGCACGCCCCCCCGACCTCATCCGCCGCCTCGACGACGTGCACCGCCAGGCCCCGCTCGGCGAGCACGATGGCCGCGGCGAGCCCATTGGGGCCTGAGCCGACGACGACAGCGTCAAGCGGGCGGGTCACCGCGCCGGCCCGAAGCGATCGACCGTCATCAGCCGCCGAGGCGTGGGAGGAGGGCGACGGTTGCCCCGATTGGACCGGTCAACTCGCCCTCTTCGCGCGCCCAGTAGCGCGAGAAGCGTCCGTCGAAACCCCAGAGGCGTCCGTCGTGGTCGACGGTGGGGACGTCCTCCCAGTGGGGGGTGTGACCGTGCACGACGCGCCGCGCCCCGAAGTGGTCGAGGTAGAGGTCGAGCCTCCGACGCTCGACGAAGGCGCGCCGCCCGAAGAGCGTTCGCACCGCCGTGAACACGCCGCCCGGTGTGGCCAGCCACGCGTGCGCGGTGGCGTTGACGGCGTCGACGCTGTCTCCGAGGCTGGCGTACGTGTCGTCGTCGGTGTGCTGCACAAGGGTGCCGTCGTCGAGGAGGATCATGAATGGCAGGCCGCGCAGCCACGCCTCCAAGCCCGCGTCCTCCTCGACGGCGGTGAGGTCGGCCCAGTCACCGCGGCGGTGCAGCCAGAGCTCCTCGAGGTCGGCGGGACTGCGCGCCTGCCACGGCTCCGGCGGTTGGACACCGCGACGCCGCTCGAGGACGGCGAGCAGGAAGAGGTCGTGGTTGCCGAGGACGGCGCGGCTGTTACGCCGTCCCCTGGCGAGGCGCGCGGCCGCGGCGCCGCCGCCGCGCCCGGGGAGGCCGCCCTGGAAGAAATCGCCGAGGAACACTGTGTCGACGTCGTCCTCCGGGTAGGTGTCGAGCGCCTCCTCGAGGCGCTCGACGTCGCCCTGCACATCGCCGACAACGAGGAGGGGTCGGGCCATCAGCCGAGGATAGCCCTCAGCCCTTCGGCTTCCCCGCGCCGCCACGCCCACCCGCAGCCTCGCGGGGCTGGCCCCGGCCCGGCCGCGCGCCGGCACCGACCTCCTTGGCGGCGCCGGGCTGCCGGGCAAGGAGCGTGACCACACGCCGCGTCTTGGCCACCATGGTGGCGGCGCGCAAGAGCTGGCGCGACACCATCCGGGGACCCGGCGCACCGGGGATCTCGCGCCGGCGCAACGCCCCATCGAGGTCGAACAGGTCGACGATGTCCTCGCCCGAGAGATCGGTCATCTCGTGCCATTGCGCGGCGGTGAGATCGCGAAGCGTCAGCCCGCCCGCCGAGGTGAGGCGCACCGCCGACGCGACGAGCTGGTGGGCGGCGCGGAAGGGCGTCCCCCTGGTCACCAGGTACTCGGCGACGTCGGTGGCCAGCAGGGCGGGATCCGAGGCGGCCGCGCGCATCGCCCGGCGGTTGAACCGCAGGACACGCATCACGTCAGTCATGACGGCGAGCGCGGCCGTGGTGGTGTCGACGGCGGTGAACAGCGCCGTCTTGTCCTCCTGGAGGTCGCGGTTGTAGGCCAGCGGCAGGCCCTTGAGCACGTTGAGGAGCGCGCCCAGCTCGGCGATGGGGCGTGAGGCCCGGGCGCGCACCAGCTCGAGCACGTCCGGGTTCTTCTTCTGCGGCATCAGCGACGACCCGGTGGCGTGTGTATCGGGAAGCTCGGCGAAGCCGAACTCCGACGACGTCCACATCACCACCTCGCCGGCGCACCGCGAGAGGTGGACCATGGTCAGCGCGCAGGCAGCGGTCAGCTCGACCGCGAAATCTCGATCCGAGACGGCGTCGAGGCTGTTGGCGCTGATGCTGGCAAAGCCCAGCTCCACGGCCACGCTTCGGCGGTCGAGCGGCAGCGTCGACCCGGCCAGCGCGCCGCTGCCGAGGGGGAGCACGTCGCAGCGATCGTGCGCATCCTCGAGGCGGCCGATGTCGCGCTGCAACATCTCGACGTAGGCGAGCAGGTGATGCGCGAGCGAGATCACCTGGGCGCGCTGCGTGTGCGTGTACCCGGGCATGAGCGTGCCGCGGTGCTGCTGGGCTCGCCGTGTGAGCACCTCCTGCAGGGCGGCGATGGCGAGCATGAGGTCCCGGCACGCGCTCTTGGCGTAGAGGCGCAGGTCGGTGGCCACCTGGTCGTTGCGGCTGCGGCCGGTGTGCAGCCGTCCGGCGACGTCGCCAACAGTCTCGAAGAGCCGTCGCTCGATGGCCGCGTGGATGTCCTCGTCGCCGCTCTCGAAGACGAACTCGTTGCGGTCGAGGTCGCGGCGGATCTCGCGCAGCGCCGCCTCGAGGGTGCGCGCGTCGCCGGCAGTGACCAGCGCCACCTTGCGGAGCATGTGGAGATGAGCGATCGACCCCTCGACGTCCTCGGCATAGAGGCGGCGGTCGATGGCGATGCTGGTGGTGTACTCCTCGACGCGTCGCGAGGTTCGTGGGCCGAGCCGGCCGGCCCACATCTTGGCGGGCGTCGCCGGGGCGGGTGGCTGCGCGGCGCCTGCCCCCGGGACCGGCGGCGACACACGCCGCGTCTGCCTGACAGGCTGCTCAGGTCGCGCCGGGTCGCTCTCGCCGTCGGCCGCGGCGCCGATGAAACGGATCCCGCGGGCCATCAGTGGGCCCGCTTGACCTGGCGCGGCAGGGAGAGCGGGGCGAGGTCCTCGAGGGCGCCCTGGACGCGGGCCTGGTTGCGCAGAGGCAGGCCGAACAGCTCGATGAAGCCACGCGCGGCCCCGTGGTCGAAAGTGTCGCCGTCGCGGTCGTACGTGGCCAGCGACGAGCTGTACAGCGAGCGCTGGGCGCGCCGCCCGCTCACCGTCACCACGCCGCGGGCGCAACGCACACGGACCTCGCCGCTGACGTGCTCCTGCGTCGACGCCACAAAGGCCGCCAGCGCGTTGCGCAGCGCACCGAACCACAGACCGTCGTAGACGAGGCGCGCCCACTCGGCACTGAGTTGCCGCTTGAGGTGGGCGACGTCACGGGAGAGGGCCACGGTCTCGAGGGCGGCGTGGGCTGTGTGCAGCGTCACCGCCGCGGGCGCCTCGTACACCTCGCGCGACTTGATGCCCACCAGCCGGTTCTCGACGTGGTCGATGCGGCCCACGCCGTTGCGACCGGCCACCGTGTTGAGTCGGAGGACGAGCTCTTCGGGAGCGAGCCGCTCGCCGTCGAGGCTCACGGGGACCCCGCTGTCGAACACGATCGTGAACTCCTCACCGTCGGCGCGGGCGGTGGCCGGGTCGGCGGTCCATGCGAACACCTCCTCGGGGGGCTGACTCCAGGGGTCCTCGAGCACGCCCGCCTCCACGCTGCGGCCCCACAGGTTCGCGTCGACGCTGTACGGCGACTCCACGGTTGCCTCAACGTCGATGCCACGAGCGGCTGCGTAGGCGATCTCCTGGGGGCGGCCCATGTCCCAGTCGCGCACCGGGGCGACCACCTCGAGCTCCGGGGCAAGCGCGGCTGTGGCGATGTCGAAGCGGACCTGGTCGTTGCCCTTGCCGGTGCAACCGTGGGCAACGGCGACCGCGCCCTCCTCGCGGGCCACGTCAACGAGCAGCTTGGCGATGAGCGGCCGCGCCAGCGCCGTGGCCAGCGGGTAGACGCCCTCGTACAGCGCGCCCGCGGACAGCGTGGGGTACACGAAATGCTCGACGAAGACGCGGCGCGCGTCGACGACATGAGCTGCGACGGCGCCGGCTCGCAGCGCCCGGTCCGTGACCGCGGCCGCGTCCCTGCCCTCGCCGCCGAGGTCGGCGGTGAGCGTGACCACATCGAAGCCCAGTTCCTCCTGGAGCCAGTGCACCGCCACCGAGGTGTCGAGGCCGCCGCTGTAGGCGAGCACACAGCGGCGCCGCGCGCTCATGTCTGCGCCCAGATGGTGCGCAGGCGCGCCAGCAGACGCTGTGCGGCAGGCCGCGACCGGGCGATGAGCAGGACCGTGTCGTCGCCCGCGATGCTGCCCGCAAGCTCGTCGAAGCGGGCCTGGTCGATGGCCGCCGCGACCAGCGACGCACTGCCCGGCTGGGCATGGAGGACGCCGAGCAGGTCGATGAACTCGATGCCCTGGGTGTGCTCGCTGAGCGCGTTGTGGAGGCGCTGGCGGGCGACGCGTTCGTCGACCTCCGCGCCCGCCTGGGCGTAGCGCACACCGCCCTCCGCGGGGACGCGCAGCAGCCCGAGCTCGCGGATGTCGCGGCTGACCGTCGCCTGGGTCACGTCGAGGTGCCGTCCGGCCAGGGCGTTGACCAGCTCCTCCTGCGTGCGAATGGTGCGCGTGCGCACCAGCTGGAGGATGGCCCTCTGTCGGGCACGCTTGGCGGTTCCATTGGCGGCCGTCCGTTCCGAAGCGACTCTCACGATGAACCCTCGGCGCGCACTGCGGCGAAGGCGTCGCCCAGGCGGCGCACCGCCTCGTCGACCTCTTCCTCGGTGATGGTCAGGGCAGGCAGGAGGCGGAGCACGCTGTCGCCGATGGCGTTGACGATGACCCCGGCGCCGAGCGCGGCCCGCCCCACAGCGGCGGCGATGGGCTGGTCGAGCACCAGCGCCAGCATCAGGCCGCGGCCGCGCACCGTCGCGACCGGCACGCCCTCGGAGCGCAGCGACAGGAGGGACTCGCGAAGGTACTCGCCCATCCGCGCGGCGCGTTCGACGAGACGCTCCTCCGCGATGGTGCGCAGCACCGCGCAGGCCACGGCGGTGGCCAGCGGGTTGCCACCGAACGTGGAACCGTGGTCGCCAGGCTCGAAGACATCGGCACGTGGCCCCGCGAGCACGGCGGCGACCGGGACGCCTCCGCCGAGTCCCTTGGCGACCGTCATCACGTCAGGCGTGATCCCGGCGTGCTGGTGCGCCCACCAGCGCCCCGTCCGGCCCATGCCGGTCTGCACCTCGTCGACGACGAGCAGCAGATCACGCTCGTCGCACAACGCCCGCACGCCCGCCACCAGCTCGTCGGGCAGCGGGACCACGCCGGTCTCCCCCTGGATGGGCTCGAGCATCACGGCGGCGATGCCCTCACCGGCGGCGGCCGCGATGGCGTCGAGCTCGGCGGCGACGTGGACGAAGCCTGCCGGCAGCGGTTCGAAGGGTTCGCGGTAGCGCGGCTGAGCGGTGGCCGCCAGCGCGCCGAGGGTCCGTCCGTGGAAGCCACCCTTCAGGGCGACCATCCCGGTGGCGCCCCCGCGCCGGCTTCGACCCCACTTCCTGACCAGCTTGATGGCCGTCTCGCTGGCCTCGGCCCCGCTGTTGCAGAGGAAGACCCGCGCCGGGAAGGCGGTGGCCACGAGCCGCTCGGCAAGCTCCACCTGCGGCGCCGTGAAGTAGAGGTTGCTGGTGTGGATGAGGCGTGCGGACTGCTCGGACAGCGCCTGTCGTACAGCCGGGTGTGCATGACCGAGCACGTTGACGCCGATGCCGCCGACGAGGTCGATCAGCTCGCTGCCATCGTCGGCACGCACCCACACCCCGTGACCCGACTCGATCGACAGCGGCTGGCGCGTGTACGTGTGCATGAGCACGCTGCCGGCACGCTCTCGAAGCGCGTCCAGAGACGTCGGCGCACCGCTCACGGGGTGGCCTCGGCGGCCGCGAACATGGTGCCGACGCCCTCCGCGGTGAGCAGTTCGAGGAGGAGCGCGTGCGGGACCCTGCCGTCGATGATGTGGGCGGCCTCGGTTCCGTCGAGGGCCCGCAGCGCGGCGCGAACCTTGGGGATCATGCCCCCGCCGATCACGCCCTCATCGATGAGCGTGGCCGCGCGAGTGCGGTCGAGCTCGCCGAGAAGGTTGCCATCGCTGCCGTGGACGCCGTCGACATCGGTGAGGATGATCAGCTTTGTCGCATTCAGCGCCACGGCGAGCTCGGCGGCCACGGTGTCGGCGTTGACGTTGTACGCCTCACCATCGTAGCCAAGGCCGATCGAGGCCATCACCGGGATGCGTCCCTGGTCGAGGATGGACAGAATCGGCTCCACGTTGACGTGGTCCACCTCCCCCACGAAGCCGATGTCCTCACCCGTGTCGTTGGCGGCGCGGCGCACCAGGAGGGTCGGGCCATCCTCACCGGACAGGCCGATGGCGCTGCCGCCGAGGCGATGGATTCGCGACACCAGGTCCGGGCCCACCTTGCCGGTGAGGACCATCTTCACCACCTCCATGGTGGCTGCGTCGGTGACGCGCAGCCCGTTGACGAAACGGGGGGTCATGCCGATGCGCTCCTGCCAGCTGCTGATCTCCGGGCCTCCGCCGTGGACGAGCACGGGGCGCATGCCGACGAAGCGCAGCAGGACGACATCCTGAAGCACGCTGTCGACATCCGCGCTCGCGGCGGCGGCCCCCCCGAGCTTGATGACCATGGTGTGTCCGCTGAAGCGACGGATGTAGGGGAGTGCCTCGATGAGCGTGTGCGCTCGGCGCAGTCGCTCATCCATGGTCTCGATCGTCACGATGCTGACCTCATGTCGTGTAGTCGGCGTTGATGCGCACGTAGTCGGGCGAGAGGTCACAGCCCCAGGCACGACCGCTGCCAGGGCCAGAGCCAAGCTGGATGTCGATGTCGATGCGGGGACGGCTGAACGCGGCCCGGATGCTGTCAAGATCGACCGGAACGGGCTGGCCGTTGGAAAAGACGTCGATGCCACCGATGCTGACCCGGCATCGGTCGAGCGCAAAGCTCGCGCCGCTGCGTCCCAGGGCCGCGACGATCCGTCCCCAGTTGGGGTCGGCGCCGTGGACGGCGCACTTCACCAATGGGCTCAACACCACAGTGCGCGCAGCGCTCTGCGCCTGCGCATCGTCGACCGCCCCGTCGACGCTCACGCAGATCGACTTGGTGGCCCCCTCCGCGTCGGCGGCCAGTTGCTCGACGAGCGACAGGCAGACCTCCTCGACCGCGTCGCGCAGAGCGCTGAGCTCCGCGCTGCCGGCGCCCATCAGCGGGCCGTCCGCGCCCCCGTTGGCGAGGAGCAGGAGGGTGTCGTTGGTGGACGTGTCGCCGTCGATGCTGAGGCAGTTGAAGGTGCGCGAGCACACGTCGGTGAGCACCTCCTGCAGTGCCTCGCGTTCCACGGCGGCGTCGGTTGTCAGGAAGCCGAGAAGCGTTGCCATGTCGGGATGGATCATCCCCGCTCCCTTGGCCATGCCACCCACCGTGTACCAGTGGGCGCCGGCGCGAAACGAGGCCACCGCGCTCTTGCTCACCGTGTCGGTGGTCATGATCGCCTGCGCCGCCAGTTCGCCCGACAAGTCGCTGAGGGTTGCCGCCGCCGCGCGCACGCCGCCGACGACGCGGTCCATGGGCATGAGCCTGCCGATCACGCCGGTGCTGCAGACAAGGACCTCCGACGGGTCGGCGTCGCAGCAGTCCGCCGCCGCCGTCGCGGTGCGCAGCGCGTCACGGAAGCCCTGCGGACCGGTGCACGCGTTGGCGTTGCCACTGTTGACGACCACCGCACGGATCGGGGCCCGGCGGCGCAGCGTCAACTGGCTGATCACCACGGGCGCCGCCTTGACGATGTTGCGCGTGAAGACGCCGGCCGCCGTGCAGGGCCGGTCGCTGACGATGAGCGCGATGTCGACACGGCCCGCGTCACCGTCGCCGCGAATGCCCGCCGCCGTTGCGGCCGCTCGGAATCCCGCCGGCGCGCACACTCCCACGCGCTCGCCGGCGAGAGCGTGGCTCATGGCCATGCCGACGCCGTGGCCAGGCCGGCCGTCTCAGCAAAGCCGAAACGCACGTTCATCGCCTGAATCCCCTGGCCGGCAGCCCCCTTGACGAGGTTGTCGATGGCCGCAGTGACCACCAGCGTGTCGCCCTGGACGGTGCAGTTGAGCGCCACCACGTTGCTGCCCAACACGCTCTTGGTCGGCGGCGGGGACTCGTCGTAGCGCAGGAACGGCTCCGTGCAACACAGGTCGCGATAGAGGGCGATGACCGCCTCGGCATCGACCCCGTCGCCGATGCGCAGGTACACCGTGGCCAGGAGGCCGCGTGTCATCGGCACCAGGTGGGGAACGAACGTGAGGGATACGTCTGCGGCTGACGTCGGGCGCATCCGCGAGAGCATCTCCGCGCGGTGACGGTGGCCGGCGACGCCGTAGGCGCGCACCGACTCGTTGGCTTCGGCGAAGTGGACCGACAGGGACGGCGACCGGCCCGCGCCGCTCACACCGCTCTTGGCGTCGACGATGACGCGTGGCTCGACCAGCCCGGAGCGCAGCGCGGGAAGGGTGGCGATCAACGCGGCTGTCGGGTAGCAACCGGGCGCAGCGATGAGGTCGCTGCCGCGCAGCCGGTCGCGCTCCATCTCCACCAACCCATAGACGGCCCGCTCGAAGAGCTGTGGCGCCGGGTGGGTCACTCCGTACCAGCGCTGGTACTCGGCGGCGTCGGCGAGGCGGAAGTCGGCGCTCATGTCGACCACCACGGAGCCGGCGTCCAGCCAGGCCTGCGCCTGCCCGGCGGCGACCGTGTGTGGCAGAGCTGCGAAGACGACGTCGACGTCGCCCGGGTCGAGGCCGTCGCCGACCACGATGTCCACGTCGCTTCCCGGAACTGCCTCGGAGTAGCGGCGACCCGCCGTGCTGTGCCCGAGCACGGTCACAAGGTCGACGTTGGGATGCGCCGCGAGCAGGGTGACGCACTGCATGCCGATGTAACCGGTGGAGCCGGCGACGGCGGCGCGAAGACGCTGGGTGGCAACCACGCGCCGCAGTGTATCTCGATCCTGCATATTTATGCAGGAGCAAGCTCAGCCTCAGGGGCGGGTGGCGGTCGTGCGCGGGCGGTGCGGCGCGGCGGGGCGGCGGCGCGAGGGCTTCTGCAACCCGTGCACACCGAGCGCGCGGTGGCGGGCGCGCTCGATGTTGACAGCGGCGCCGATCAGCGAGAGGTGCGTGAAGGCCTGCGGGAAGTTGCCGAGCAGCTCCCCCGTGCGGGTGTCCACCTCCTCGGAATACAGCTGCAGCGGCGAGGCGAAGGCGAGCAGCTTCTCGAACCAGCGCTGTGCGTCCTCGAGGCGGCCCACATGGGCGAGGGCATCGGCGAGCCAGAAGGAGCACAGCAGGAACGCGCCCTCACCACCCTCGAGCCCGTCCGCGGTGGTCCTGGCGTCGTAGCGGTGAACGAGCACCCCCCTGCCGAGGTTGGTCGCCACCGCGTCGATCGTGCCGAGCAGGCGCGGGTCGCTGTCCGGAAGGAAGCGAACCTGGGTCATGCGCAGCAGGGACGCATCGAGCTCCTCGCCGTCGAGCGCCTGGGTGAAGGACCTGAGGCGCTGGGAGTAGCCGCGCGACGTGACCGCGCGGTGAATGTCGCGCCGCGCCGCCACCCATCGGGCCTCGTCGTGGGGCAGGGCGAAACGCTTGGCCAGGCGCAGTCCGCGGTCGACGGCGACCCAGCACATCATCTTGCTGTACGTGTAGTGCTGGTCCTGGCCGCGCGGCTCCCAGATCGATGCGTCAGGGAGCTGCCACCTGTCGATGGCAAGGTTCACAACGGCGCGCAGCTCGCTCCACAGCGAGCGACTGATGACACCACCGAAGCGCGCGAACACGTATGCACTGTCGAGCAGCTCGCCGTAGACGTCGAGCTGCAACTGGTGGATGGCCGCGTTGCCGATGCGCACCGGTGCGGAGTCTCGATAACCGCTGAGCTGACTGAGCTCGTGCTCGTCCGCGTGCGGATCGCCGTCCAGGGTGTAGAGGTTGGCGACGTCGCTTCCCCGCCTTCCCAGGCCGATGCGCATCAGCCATGCGAAGAAGGCGTTGGCCTCGGCGGTCATGCCCACCTGGAAGAAGGCGTAGAGGGTGAACGATGCGTCGCGCAGCCAGGTGAAGCGGTAGTCCCAATTGCGCTCGCCGCCCACCTCCTCTGGCAGGCTGGTGGTGGGGGCTGCGACGATCGCCCCGGTCGGCGAGTAGGTCATCAGCTTGAGCGCGAGGGCGGAGCGGATCACCGGTTCCTGGTACGGCCCGCGGTAGTTGCAGCGGTCGATCCACCGCCACCAGTACTCCTGGGTGGTGCGGGCAAGGTCGCGGGCGTGCTCCACGCTCCACAGGCGGCGCAGGCTGGTGCACGGACCGCGCTTGTCGCTGCGCAGCGCGAGCGCGATCGTGTCACCTGCGCGCATGCGCCAGCGCACGGTCGGGCCGGTCACCGCCACCGTCGACTGCAGGCAGACGTGCAGCGTCTCGCTGTTGCCGTGGATGCGGTAGCCCTCGGCGCGGAAGCGGGCGCGGCCGTCGGCGTAGTCGGGAGCAGGCTTGAACTGGTGGCGCAGAGTGATGGCGCCGGTGAGACATTCCACGATGCGGACCAGCCGTGGCTCGCGGTGAGGACGCGCGTGACTCTCGATCGTCGCCTCGTCGATGGGCATGAAGTCCGTGACCACAGCTGTGCCGGTGGCTGTGGAGAACATGGTCTCGAGGATGTTGTTGCAGTCCCCGTAGCGCTGCACCACCCGGTATTCGTCGACCGGGCAGACCTGCCAGTGGCCGCCACGGCGCGAGTCGACGATGCGGCCGAACACCGAGGGGTCGTCGAAGCGAGGCAGGCAGAGCCAGTCGAGGCTGCCGTCCGCGCCGACCAGCGCGGCGCTGCGACAGTCGCCGATGAGCGCGTAGGCGGCGATGGGCAGGTAGCCGCCGCTGCGCTCGAAACCATCGCTCATGTGTCGAGCGGCCGGTGCATCAGGAACGGTTTCCCGCGGCTCTGGACGGGCTCAGTACTGGTCCTCGGGGCGGCCGTCCTCGTCGTCGGCGTCCGCGTCGCCGTCGTCGCTGGCGACGGCCACCGCCGGCTGGAACTCGTCGTCCAGCTCCTGCATGCCGGCCAACTCGTCCGGCTCGGCCGCGGCGGTTGCCGGGCTGCCGTCGTCGTCACCGTCACCGAAGACCTCATCGTCCACACCCCGCTCCGAGAGCAGGGAATCCTTGGCGTACGGCCGGAAATCGTCGCGGCGCGCGTTCCGAGACACCGGGAAAGACGACTTCCTGGCGTTCTCCGGCGCCTGGAAGACCTCCCTGACGATGAGCTCGATGCGTTCGTCCTCGATGCTGGCGACGGCGGCGGAGTAGCGGTTGCCTGTCTCCATCAGCGGGCGCAGTCGGTGGCTCAGCTTCGATTCGACAGCCCCGAGGGCCACCCCGCGCGAGGTCTCCGCGAGGAGCTGGGTGCCCGAGGCGATCAGGGCCACGGTGTCGCCCGGCGCCACGGCGACCCCGATCGCGGCGCCGCCGCGGGGGTGGCTCAGCGTGGTGCGGCCGCTCTTACCCGGCTCTTCGCTGAAGAGGTCGACGTCGATCGCCCCCGCCGCCGCCAGCGGGTGGGCGCGCGCCTCGAGCAGGGCTGCGATCCGTCGCGCCTGCTTCTGGGCGATGGGGTTGAGAGGGTTGAGCTCAAGGGATGCGTGATAGGAGGCCAGGGCGTCACGGAGATTGCCCAGCTCACTCTTCGCCTTGCCGATGCGGTTGCATGTTTCCTCGTCGGCACCGTGGCGTTCGACGAGCGCTTCATTGATGGCGACGGCTTCGGACCAGCGACTATCGAGAGCTGCCGCGATCGCCTCCTCGACGTAGAGGCCGCGAGGCTTGACATGCTCCGCTTCAGCCAACAATCACTCTCCCAAAGGTGCCGAGCCCAGTCCGCTATGATACCGGCTCAGTGCGGCGCTCCCGTTCGGTCCAATCATCATGACGCGGATCATCTCGATCGCGAACCAGAAGGGCGGCGTCGGCAAGACGACGACCGCGGTGAACCTGGCCGCCGCGCTCGCTGAGAAAGGCCCGCGAATCCTTGCCGTGGACCTCGATCCACAGGGACATCTCACCATCAACATGGGTTGCCGGCGCCCCGACGACCTCGAGCTATCGGTGTACAACGTGCTCACCGATCACCGCGTCGACGTCAGGGAGGTGCGGCTCCGCTCTGAGTCGATGAAGCTCGACTTTCTTCCCGCCAACATCGAGTTGAGCGGCGCGGAGCTGCAGCTGGTCACCGAGTTCGGTCGCGAGTCCGTGCTGAAGGACAAGCTGGAGACCGTCCTCGACGAGTACGACTACATCGTCATCGACTGCCCGCCGTCGCTCGGCCTGCTCTGCGTCAACGCGCTGGTCGCGTCGACGGACGTGATCATCCCACTGCAGTGCGAGTACTTCGGCATGAAGGGCATGCAGCAGTTGCAGCGCACCATCGATCGCGTGCGCGCCAAGCTCAACCCGGGCCTGCACATCGCAGGCATTCTCCCGACCATCTACAAGTCGCGAACGCTGCACAGCCAGGAGGTGCTCGAGCTTGTTCGCGAGCGCTACGGCGATGAGGTGTTCAACATCACTGTCGACTCCTCGATCCGCTTCGCTGAGACCCCGCTGGCGGGGCAGTCCATCCTCCAGTACGCGTCGGCCTCGCCCGGGGCGCGTGCCTACCGTGCCCTGGCCGACGCGGTGATCGCCCAGGAGACTGACTCGCCCGTTGCCGAGGCCGAGGTGCTGGGACAGTCGACGCGGGTGCGGGTGGGGCCGGCGTGATGAAGGGGTTCCGGCGCGCCCAGCTGCGCGGGTCGGAGGAGCTGTTCCGTCCCACCGACGACACTGAGCCGCGCCAGGAGGTGATGGCCGTCGCGGTCCCCGCCGAGGTGAGGACCGTTCCGGCGGCCCCCGACCCCAACCAGCGATCGGTACGGCTCAGCGACAGCGAGATCGAGGTGCTCGCCGACGCCGTGCAGCACCTCAAGTTCCCCCACCAGCAGAGTGGACGGCCGTCCATGGAGCGCTTCGAACAGCTCGAGGCACTGCGACAGAAGCTCCTCTCCAACCTCTGAACCGCGGCGGTGGGGTGATCCCGTGCAGGTCGGAGAGACGCTGCGTGTCGAGTCGGTCGCGGCGTGGCACGACTGGCTTGTGGAGCACCATGGCGACCGCCGCGAGATCTGGCTGGTGATCGATCGCAAGGGCCCCGAGCGGCGCACCCCCGAGTACGACGAGATCCTCGACGAGGCGGTCTGCCACGGCTGGATCGACGGCTTGATCCGCGGCCGCGACGCCACCAGCTACCTGATGCGCTGGACGCCGCGCCGGCGCGGGGGCAACTGGACCGACGCCAACCGCGAGCGCGCCCGGCGCATGGCCGCCGCCGGCAGGATGACCGCCGCCGGCCTGGCCCCCCTCCCCGACGACCTCCGCGCCGACCTGGCCTGAACCTCGTCAGGCAGATCCGCGGGCGCCAGGCTTGACTAATTGTGATCGGTCAATCAATAATGCAAGCGACATGAGCACAGCCACCCGCCGCCGGAACGCCGCCGGAACGCGATTCAGCGCCGCCGAGCGCCGTGAGCAGGTGGTGGCCGCGGCGATCACGGAGTTCGCCGATCAGGGTTACCAGGCGGCGAGCACGGCCGCAATCGCGCGCCGGGCCGGGATCTCGCAGCCCTACATCTACGCGCTCTTCCCCAGCAAGCAGGAGCTGTTCATCGCAGTGCACGACGTGGTCATCGGACGCATCCTGCAGGCCTTCACCGAGGCGGCGGGACGCGGCAGCACCAGCGCCGAGAAGCTCGACCGCATGGGCGAGGTGTACCCGGAGCTGATCGCCGACCGCGAGGCGCTCCGCCTCCAGCTGCAAACCTACGCCACCGGGGACCCCGTCATCCAGGCCCACGCCGCACGGCGCTACCGCGAGCTCTACGACCATGTGCGCGCTCTCTCCGGTGCCGCGCCCCTCGAGGTGTCGATGTTCTTTGCCTGCGGGATGCTGGCCAACGTCACCGTCGCTCTTGGTCTCGACGACATCTGCGCACCCCTCTTCGACGTGCCTCGCACCCTCGCCGCGCCTCCCGCCACGTAGCGATTTTTTTTGTCCTCACCAGTGATCGGTTCATCAATAAGGAGCAGATGATGGCCTCCCCTCGTCGTACCGGCTGGACCCTGGCACTTGTCTCCGCGGCGCTCTTCATGGTGACCCTCGACAACCTCGTGGTCACCACTGCCCTGCCCAGCATCCACCGCGAGCTCGGCGGTGGCATCGACAGCCTCGAGTGGACGGTCAACGCCTACACCCTCAGCTTTGCGGTTCTCCTGCTGACCGGGGCCGCCCTCGGCGACCGATTCGGGCGGCGGCGGATGTTCAGCCTCGGGCTGATCATCTTCACCGTCGGGTCGGCGGCGGCAGCGCTGGCCCCCAGCATCGGCGCCCTGGTCGCGGCCCGCGCCCTCCAGGGCAGCGGCGGCGCGCTGGTGACGCCGCTCACATTGACGCTGCTGTCTGAGGCCTTCCCGGCCGGGCGGCGCGGGGTCGCTCTGGGGATCTGGTCAGGGGTGAGCGGTCTCGGCGTGGCGCTGGGGCCCGTGATCGGCGGCGCCGTGGTCAACGGCATCTCCTGGCACTGGATCTTCTGGCTGAACGTGCCCATCGGCCTGGTCATCGCGCCGCTGGGGTGGGCACGCCTGATTGAGAGCCACGGCCCGGCCGGCCGCGTCGATCTTCCTGGTCTGGCCCTCGCCAGCGGCGGTCTCTTCGGGATCGTCTACGGCCTGGTCCGTGCCAACGCGCTCGGCTGGACGAGCGCTACGGTCCTCACCTGCCTCCTCGGTGGCGCGGTGCTGCTGGCTGCATTTGTCGCCTGGGAGAGGCGAGCCCCCGCTCCCATGCTGCCGCTGCGCTTCTTCCGCAGCCGTGCCTTCTCAGCAACCAACGCGGTGTCGCTGGCCATGTATTTCGGGATGTTCGGCTCCGTCTTCCTGCTCGCCCAGTACTTCCAGGTCGTGCAGCACTACTCACCCCTCCAAGCGGGCCTGCGCACGCTCCCGTGGACGGGCATGCCCATGATCGTGGCCCCGATCGCGGGGGTGATGTCGGACCGCATCGGCAGCCGGCCGCTCATGTTCTCCGGGCTGGCGCTGCAGGCGGTGGGCCTCGGCTGGCTGGTCGCGGTGCTGGCGCCAGGCACGCCGTACTCGTCCTTCATCGGTCCCTTCGTGCTCGCCGGCACCGGCATGGCCCTGGTCTTCGCGCCGGCCGCCAACGCGGTCCTGTCAGCAGTGCGGGCCTCCGAGGCCGGTCAGGCGTCCGGGGCCACCAATGCCATCCGCGAGCTGGGCGGCGTCCTGGGCGTCGCCGTGCTCGCGTCGGTGTTCACCGCCGCGGGCGGCTACGGGTCGCCGGCCCTGTTCGTCGCCGGGCTGCGCCCCGCGGTGGCGGTGGGTGCGAGCGTCCTCGCCGCCGGCTCCCTGGCAGCGCTGCTGGTGCCCGGACTGCGCCGTAGCAGCGAGGAGCCCGCCGACGGCGATGCTCAGCGTGGCGAGGGGTCCGTCGTCGTCGCCGCCTGAGCGCTGGAGACGCCGGTCAGTCGCGGGCCTCGTACAGGGCCTCGATCTGATCGGCGTACCTCGCGGCGACGACCCTGCGCTTGACCTTGAGGGTGGGCGTCAGTTCCTCGCCGGGCCTGAATTCGTTGGCTCGCTGACCAGCCGCTCGGCAACATGGGCCAGGGGCAGGCAGCTGAGCACGCGATCGTCTGGGCCGATGTCGACGAGCCCCGCGAAGCCCTCGGAGAACGCGGCGGTATTGCGATGGGTGAGCATCACCGCCTTGGGCGGCCCGGTGGTGCCACTCGTGTAGATGAGGGTCACGACGTCGTCGATGCCTGTGCGCCGACAGCGGTCGTCGACCTCGGATGCGTTGGCCGTGAGGTGCCGGTCGCCGATGGCTAGCGCCTCCCGCCAGGGGATCACGAGGCCGTCGGGCGAGGCGTGCTCGACACCCTCGATCACGACCACGGTGCGCAGGTGGGGAAGGTGGGCACGCTGTTCCAGGACACGTGCCAGGTAGTGCTCGTTCTCGACGAATGCAACGCGAGCTTCCGAATGGTCGAGCACGTACCGCGCATCCTCGGCACTGAGCGTCTGGTACACGGGCACCGAACAGCACCCCGTCATGAGCAGCGCGGCGTCGGCGGTGTGCCATTCAGCCCGGTTGTTGACCCAGATGGCGACGTGGCCACCGCGCTCCAGGCCCTGCTCGATGAGAAACGAGGCGATCCTCCGGGCCCCCTCGCCGAAAAGCCCCCAGGTGATGGGAATCCAGCGTTCCCCCGTCCTCGTGTACAGGGCGGGCAACCCGGCGCGGCCGCGGATGTGCGAGACGAGGTGGTCGACAAGCGTCAGCGGCTTCCCGGTAGGCGTGGGGGTCCCGGGCGCGACGGCGGCCTCGCTCGTCATCGTCGCGCACAATGGCACAACACGGCAGCCGTCGTGCCGCCACAGGCACATCGAGACAACCAGGAGACAAGCTCTGGTCATCGGCACCCTACAGATCACGCTCCACGTCCCGGACAGTCACTCGCTGAAGGACAAGCGCATGGTGGTGCGGTCGATCACCAGCCGCGTTCGGCAGACCTTCGCGGTGGCCGTGGCCGAGGTCGGCGAGCAGGACACGTGGCAGACGGCGGTGGTCGGTGTCGCCTGCGTCAGCAACGACGCGCGCCACGCCGATGAGATGTGTCAGAAGGTGCTTGCGTTCGTCGAGAACAACGCCGACGGCTTGGTCAGCGGCTCGCGATTCGAGCTCATCCACGTCTGAACGCGCCTGTGCCTGACGCCGAGATCGCGGCGGCCATCGCTGCCTTCCAGGCTTCGCTGCCCTTCCCTCTCGACGCCTTCCAGCGCGAGGCGATCGCGAAGCTCGAGCGCTCCGCCGGGGTGCTGGTGGCGGCGCCGACGAGCAGCGGCAAGACCCTTGTGGCGGAGTACCCGATGTGGCGCTGCCTGCTCGCCCCCGGCGACCTGCGCCGGCCGCATGCGCGGGTCATCTACACATCGCCGCTCAAAGCACTCTCCAACCAGAAGTTCCACGACCTCGCGGACCGATACGGGGACGCCAACGTCGGCCTGGTCACCGGCGAGAACACGATCAACGACGGTGCGCCGCTGGTGGTGATGACCACGGAGATCCTCCGCAACGTGCTCTACGACGACCGTTCGCGCCTGGACCTCGTCAGCGACGTCGTCCTCGACGAGATCCACTACATCGACGACCACCCTCGCGGCACGGTCTGGGAGGAGATCATCATCGAGACGCCGGCGCACGTCCGCCTGATCGGGCTGTCGGCGACGATCAGCAACGTTGACGAGGTGGCCGCGTGGATGCGTGGCCTGCGCGGCGACATCGGCATCGTGGTTCGCACCGAGCGCCCCGTGCCGCTGCAGATGTGGCTGTCGATCAGCAACCACCTCCAGCCGCTGTTCGACTCCGCCGGGCAGGTGGCCAGGCAGACGCTCGACATGGCGGCCAACGATTCGATGCACGAGGCGCGCTTCCGCTACATGCGCCGCGCCCCCGACAACGACCTGTTCCGCGTCATCGAGGAGCTGCGCCAGCGCTCCATGCTGCCCGCGATCTACTTCATCTTCTCGCGGCGCGGTTGCGCGGAAGCGCTGGCGCGTTGCGCCGTGCACATGCTCGATCTCACCGACCGCGCCGAGAAGGAGGCCATCGACGCGCGCCATGGCGAGCTGCTGCAGGGCATCGCGGACGCCGACGAGCGCCGCGTCTTCCGCCAGGCGATCGATCCCGCGACGCTGCGCAACGGCATCGCCATGCACCACGCGGGGATGTTGCCCTCGGCCAAGGAAGCGGTGGAGCGGTTGTTCATCGAGGGGCTGGTCAAGGTGGTCTTCGCCACCGAGACACTGTCGCTGGGGCTCAACATGCCGGCGCGCGCGTGCGTGGTGTCGTCGTTCACGAAGTTCGACGGCACCGGCTTCCACCCGCTCACCGCTGGGGAGCTCACCCAGTTGATGGGCCGGGCGGGACGGCGCGGCATCGACCCCGTGGGGCACGGCGTCATCCTCAAGGAATGGGACGTCGACGTCCGCGACATCTACGACGCCGCCATCGGCGGGGAGATGAGCGTGGACAGCAAGTTCGCACCCACCTACACGATGGTGCTCAGCCTGCTGCGCACGCGCTCCGTTGAGCGCGCTGAGGAACTGCTCGACAAGTCGTTCGGGCAGTACCAGAACGTGCAGCGGGCGGACCATTGGACCGAGAAACGCCACAACCTCGAGGAGCAGCTCGCCGACCTCGGTCACCAGGTCTTCCAGCATCCCCGTGTGCCCTGCACGGAACGCACGCTGACCACCCACCTCAGCCTCACCGACTCCGTCGAGGACCTGCGGGCGACCGTCCGCCGCGCCAAGCGCGAGCATTGGCGCGACTCGCGGAAAGGCCGCAGCGGCGGACGTGGCGCCGACCCGGGACAGCGCTTCGAGGCCGCGCGCCGTCAGCTGCGCCAGCAGCAGGAGAAGCTGCACAACTCGCCCTGCCACAGCTGCCCGCTCTTCGGTGAGCACCGCGCCCAGCGCGCGTTGAGGCACGAGATCGAGGAGACGCTCGAAGGTGGCGAGGCGGAGCTGGAGTGGGCGCGGCACCGCTACAGGCGCGAGTTCGGCGCCCTGCGCAACGTGCTCGTCGACGCCGGGTTCCTCGCAGATGACACGCCCACCGAGCTGGGCCTGCTGGCGTCGTCATTGTTCGGCGAGAACGCACTCCTCATCGCGGACGCCATCGCAGCGGGGCACCTCGAAGCGCTCGACCCGGCGGAACTGGCGGCAGCCCTGGTCACGCTCGTCGCCGAGGACCGGGGGCGCGACCTGCCGCAGCCGTCGCGACGACACTTCCCCACGCCACGCGTCGAGGTTGCCTACCGGCGCCTGCGTGGGTCCCTGCAACGGCTCGCCGCGGTGGAGCGGACCCACGGCCTGCAAACCCTGCGGCCGCTGTCGCTCGACTACGTGAACGCGGCCCACCAGTGGGCCTCGGGGACGCCTCTTCTCGACATCGAGACACCCGCGGCCAACGACATCGGCGACGTCGTCAAGGCCATGAAGAACCTCTATTCGATGCTCCGCCAGATGGAGCAGGCTCTGCGCGGACACGCACTGCTGGGCCGCGTGCGCCGCGCCCGCGAAGCGATGGAGCGCGACCTCATCCGCCGCGTGTGAGGCGAGCGCGCTGCGATGTCTGCTAGCATCGCCGGCATGCATGATGATGCGGTGTCCACAGCCGTTTCAATGATGATGCGCCGCGGAGGTTTCCGAACGTAGCGGCGCGTCGCGCCCTCCGTGCGGAGACCTCCCGGACATGATTCCGGGAGGTTTTTTTCATGTCCAGTGTCCCGTCGGTCGACGAGGTGGCCCATCCCAGGTCGGGCGCTGCCCGCAACGACACCTTCGTCGTCGGGCTGCGCTGCCGCGCCTGCGGACACGAACATCCCCAGGTGGCGTCGCATCTCTGCGAGCTGTGCTTCGGCCCCCTCGAGGTCGTCTACGACTACGAGGCGGTCCGCGCCGTCATCTCGCGCGAGCGTATCGAGGCCGGGCCGCCGACACTGTGGCGCTACAGCGACCTTCTCCCCGTCCGCGACGGCGACGTGGTCAGCCTCGGCGAGGGGTTCACGCCGCTGATCCACGCCCGCAACCTCGGCGGCGAACTGGGCCTGCACAACCTTCACCTCAAGGACGACACGCAGAACCCCACCAACTCATTCAAGGACAGGGTCGTGTCGGTGGCGATCAACTGGGCACTGCGCAACGGTTTCACCACCATCGCGTGTGCTTCGACCGGCAACCTCGCCAACGCCGTCGCCGCCTACGCCGCGCGTGCCGGTGTTCGCGCCGTGGTGTTCATCCCCGCCGACCTGGAGTCCCAGAAGATCGCCACCACCGCCGTCTTCGGGGCGACGATCGTGCCGGTGGCCGGCAACTACGACGACGTCAACCGGCTCTGCACCGAGCTGGCCGACGACCTCGACTGGGGCTTCTGCAACATCAACCTCCGTCCCTACTACAGCGAGGGAAGCAAGACCCTGACCTTCGAGACCGCCGAACAGCTGGGCTGGAGGCTGCCCGACGAGATCGTCATCCCTGTCGCCTCCGGTTGTCAGTTCGTCAAACACCGCAAGGCGGCGGCCGAGCTCATTGATCTCGAGCTGGTCACCGACGTCACGGTGCCCCGCTTCACCGGCGCCCAGGCGCTCGGTTGCTCGCCGGTGGCTTCGGCGTTTGCCCGAGGCACGGACATCGTCGAACCGGTTCGACCCAACACGATCGCGCGCTCGATCGCCATCGGCAACCCCTCCGACGGTGGCGACGTGGTGCGCATCGCACGCCAGACCGGGGGGGTGGTGGAGAGCGTCACCGAGGAGGAGATCGTCGAGGGCATCGAACTGCTTGCCGCCACTGAGGGAATCTTCACGGAGACGGCCGGCGGGGTGACCGTCGCGGTGCTCCGCAAACTCGCCAGGCAGGGACGCTGGGAGGGTCACGAGACGATCGCCGCGTATATCACCGGCCACGGGCTCAAGACGCTGGACGCCGTCAGCGGCCGCCACGCCGTCGGGCAGCCGATCGACCCCCAGCGCCGCAGCGTCAAGCAGCGCCTCGCAGAACTCGGGCTCGCCTGACCTCACTCCTCGCGGAGCATCGCCTCGGGAACGCTCACGACGCGGTAGGGCATGTCGGTGATGTCGTAGAAGCGGAGCGGCTTGCGCAGCCGCTTGGCGATGCCGATCTGCACCTTCACGCCCAGCGAGAGGTTGCCGAACACCCACATCTGGTCGCAGCGGACGATGAGGTTGTTGAAGGCCTCGCGGACGGTGTCCTTGGGGACAGTGTGGAGGAGGTAGTAGTCGAACAGCATGAAGGGCGAGATCGGCACGCCGCCCTCGTCGAGGACGAACTTGGTGATGTGCTGGCGCCAGTAGAAGTTGCGGTTGCTGATCGCGCAGTAGATGAGTTGCTTGGGACGCCGCAGGGCTCGCTCGGCCTGCTCGGCAGGGCTGGCCTTAGGGCGCGGCGTGAAGATGCGCTCGAGGATGTCCTCAGCGTCTTTGCGGACAGGCGCCTGGGCCGCCGCCGAACCGGCATCAGTCTCGGGCAAAGCCTGAATTACCTTTGTGGGAAAGCCGAAAACGGCTGGCGAATCATATCAACCGGCCTGCTCCCACGGGCGCTTCCCCCGGTGGGCGTGCGGTCGCGGGGTCAGCGTTCGGTCGCCGCGGCCCACACGGAGAGGGCGCGCAGCCGCTCCAGCGCGCCGTCGAGGAGGCGCAGGTTGGCGGCATCGTTGAGCCAGCGGCTCTGACCCGACGGATGTGGGAGCGGGACGAGCACCGGCGCGGAGGAGGGCACTGCCTCGACGACGTCGCCCTGTGCCGACCAGGCCCGGCCGACGATCGCCTCGAGACGGCGTCCGGGGAGAAATCGGCTCTGCGCCAGGGTGCCGATGCACACGATGAGACCGGGCCGCACCATCTCCAGGTAGGTGTCCAGCCAATCGCGGCAGAGCGCCACCTCGCCGGCGCACGGGCGGCGATCCCCGGTATTGCCCGGACGCCGTCCCGGGAAGCAGGTGGTCATCGATGTCATGAAGACGCGCTCCCGGACGGCGGCCTCGTTGGCGAAGCCGGCGCGGACGAACCAGCGCATCAGGATCGCCCCGGAGCGTCCCGCGAAGGGACGGGTCACGTCGTTCTCGACCGGCCCCGGCGCCTGGCCGACAAGCATGACGCGCTGCTCTGCGTGCCCGCTGAACACGGGGTGGGCGCGTTGCAGATACCCGGCGGAGACACATCGAGTGCAGGCGCGATGGTTGCGCTGGATGACATCGATTGCCGCGATCGGTGCTGTGGGCACCGCCCGACTCTAGAAGTCCGCAGGCGGGGCGGCGCTATGATCGACACCGCCGCCATCTCCAGCTCACGACCCGCTCGTGGCGGCCCGCAGCTCCCATCCACGTGCCCAGGACCGCAATGTCTGACGACCCCCCTCGTCCCGCCTCTGGACAGCAGTCCGATCCCCGCCCCACGACCGGCGCGCCGGCTTGGTGGGGCGCGCTGGAGCGGCCGGATCTGCCGTCGGATGGTGATGCTGTGCTCGAGCCGACGCCGGTCGTGACCCCCGATCCACTCCCCGTCCCCGAGCCCACGCCCAGCCGCCGGTCGATCCGCTGGCGGACGTGGTCGTTCAACGTGGTCTTCGTGCTCGTCGCCGTGCTCATCGTCTGCGTGGGACTGGGCGTGGTGTCGATTTCCATGTTCCTCACCTGCCTCCTGCTCTTCGGCGTTCCACTCACGGTCGCCGCCGGGGCAGCAGCGGTGGTGGCCAGGCGCTCACGCTGAGTCGCCCTGCGTTGGGGTGACGTGAGCAGTCAGCGACACCGGGGGCAGCGCCACCGCGACGGCCGGGATGTCCCTGCGAGCGCAGCGGAGACACAGATGCGCGCCGAGGCCGCGGCGCGCCGGCGG
>DAISRJ010000018.1:0-35400 GCA_036828955.1 Candidatus Dormiibacterota bacterium
CGAGCGCCTCGACGTCCAGCGGCTGCGCGTACTCCCGGTCGATCCGGTCGCGGACGCGGCGCAGCCGCGCGAGGTCGCGCAGGTGCTGCGCCGCGGCGGATCTGCCGGTCATCTGCGAGATCGTGCCACGTCGCGCCGGAAGGCCAGCACGTCACCATCAGTGGGTGGTCGGACCTTCACGACTCCAGTGGGTTCATCGCCAGGTGTTCGGAGCGTACGGATGGCCGTTGCGGCGCTCGCGGGGGGAGTGCGAAGGCACAGAGAACGGCGGCAGCGACCAGGACCCCGGCGGCCCCCCAGAAGGAGATGCCCTCCCCGACGCCGTACAGCGCTCCGAGCACGAGCGCGCCGAAAGCCATGCCACCGAACTGAAAAAGGCCACCGACGCCCATCGCCCGGCCGCGGTCCTGCGCGTTGCTGCTGTCACTGATCACGGCGAACATCGTCGGCTCGATCAGCACATACGCGCAGGCCTCCACCGTGCCGAGCGCGATGATCAACCCGAGTGATCGCAGCGCGGGGTACAGCGCGGCGCACCCGCCGCTCACGGCGAACGATGCCACCATCAGCCAGCGCCGGTTGGACCGATCCGCCAAGCGGCCGCCGGGGCGCGCCAGGATCAGCAGGGGCACGGCGAACAGGCTGATGGTGATGCCGATGACCAGGCTGCTGTTGCCGCGTGCCGAGAGGTAGAGCGGCCAGACGACGTCGTACATCGAGAACACTGTTCCCAGCGCCGCGACCCCGAGGGCCGGCACCAGGACACCCGGGTTGCGCCACCAGCGGAAGCGCACCGGTTTCTCATCGGCATCACGGAGAACGCGCGTCTCGGGAATGCGTCGCATGGCAAGCAGTCCGAAGAGGACGGTCACGCCGGCCACTCCGAAGATGGCCGAGTCGCGCCAGAGCGCGACGGCGCCGCCGATGAAGGGTCCGACCAGGAGGCCGACCATCTCGCACGCCTGCAGCTTGGCGAACCCTTCGGCGCGCCTCTCGGGCCCGCTGAGGTCGACGACCGCGGCACGCAGCGCCGGCACGTACGCGCCTGAGGACACTCCCTGGAGGGTTCGCAGCGTGGCCAGGAGCCAGAGGGGTCCGACGTCGGCGAACAGGGCGAGGGAGAGAGCGCCGAACGCCGCCCGGGAGCCGAGCAGCATGGGGCGGCGGCCGACACGGTCGGTGAGACGGCCTGCGGGCACCTGCACCAGCATGTTGGCGATCAGCGGGCCGGCGATGAACAGGGCGATGGCCAGCGATCCGCCGCCATGCCGGCGCACGTACAACGGCGCGATCGGGAAGATGGCGGCCACCCCGGCGAACATGATCAGCTGGCCGCTGAGCAGCCAGAACAGCGGAGACGTGCGCGGACGGCGGAACCTCGGCATCCCAGAATTGTCGCCGCTCGGGGTTGCTCGGCTCGCCGCGGTATAATTCTGACCATGCAGGTCGGATTTACGCCGGTCGCCGACGATCTCTACCGCGAGATCATCCTCGACCACTACCGCCACCCCCGTCACCGTGGTCGTGTCGACCCGGCGGACGCTGTCGTCGAGGCCGACAACCCGCTGTGTGGCGACCAGATCGACATCTCGGTGCGGTTCGCCGGCGAGCAGGTGGCCGCCATCGGCTTCGAGGGCACCGGCTGCTCGATCAGCCAGGCGGCCTGCAGCATGCTGTGCGACGAGGTCAGCGGCCTCAGCCGGGAGCGCGCCCGCGACGTGGCCGGCCGATTCCGGGCCATGCTCGTGGAGGGCGGAAGCCCCGACGACCTCGGTGACCTCGAGGCGCTCCAGGGCGTACGCGCATATCCGGTGCGGGTCAAGTGTGCGACGCTCCCGTGCAACGCGCTGCTTCAGGCACTCGGGCCGCCGGAGGATCTGACATGAACGAGCGGGACAGCATCATCACCGAGCCGGCGCCGGGCGGGATCACCACGCCCGCGGTCGCCAAGGCGTCGCCCGAGCTGGTCCTCGCCGCCCTGAGCGAGGTGTTCGACCCCGAGATCGGTATCGACATCGTCTCGCTGGGCCTTGTCTACGGCTCGGAGATCGACGACAACGGCCTGCTCACCATCAACATGACGCTCACCACCCCCTACTGCCCCATGGGCAGCCTCATCCAGGGACAGGCCCACGCGGTGTGCAACGGTCTCCCCGGAGTGCGTGACGTGCACGTGGAGCTTGTCTGGTCGCCCCCCTGGGATCCGCGCACGATGGCCTCGGAGGAGGCCCGCCTGGAGCTCGGCATCTACTAGGCGTGATCCGCGCGCGCCCGGCGCGCGTAAGAGGGAGTGCGTGTGCCAGGCAAGAGCGACCACGGCGGCCAGGACGGTGTGATCGGCTCCGACGACAGGATGCTCGATCTCCTCGCGCGAGCCGAGCCCGAAGGGATCGAGATGCTCTACGACCGCTACTCGGCCCTCGCCTACACCCTGGCGTTCCGCGTCCTCAATGACGCCGGCGCTGCCGAGGACGTCGTCCAGGAGGCCTTTTTGAGCGTGTGGAGGCGTGCTTCGACCTATCGCAGCGATCGCGGCAGTCTGCGCACGTGGGTGTGCTCGATCGTGCATCACCGTGCCCTCGACCGGCTCCGCGGACGCGCGGGGCGCGCCCGCCAGGACCTGGCTCTCGAGCACGCACCGATCGCGGTCACCTCCGTCTCCGACACCTGGGACCAGGTGGTCGAGGTCCTGGAGCGCGAGCAGCTGAAGACCGCCCTGAGCGAGCTCTCGATGGAACAGCGCGAGACGATCGAGCTCGCCTACTACGGCGGGTACTCGCAGACAGAGATCAGCGACCTCATGCAGGTACCGCTGGGCACGGTCAAGGGTCGGACGCGGCTGGCCCTGCGCAAGCTCCGCGGGTTGCTCGAGCTTCCCGTCGCGGAGGGCATGGCGTGATCTCCTGCGAAGACGCCGACATGCTCGCAGCCGCCCTCTCAGTGGGCTCCATCGACCTCGCCGACCAGGAGCCCCTCCAGGAGCACCTCAGCGACTGCGCGGACTGTCGTCGCGTCGCCGGAACCTACCTTGCCGCCGCGGCCCGCATGCCGCTCGCCCTCGAACCGCGGCAGCCGTCGCCCGAATTGCGCGGCCGGCTGATGCGCGCCGTGTACGCCGAGGCGGCCCAGGCGGGCAGGGCGGTGGCGGCGCCGCGGCAGGCGCCGTGGTGGCAGCGGCTGTGGGCGGGGCTGCCCGCGGGGCGGGGCTTCACCGTGCTCGCCGCGGTGGCCGTCGTGGCGCTGGTCGCCGTCGGCTCGTGGTCACTCGTCAACCAGCCGACAGCGTCCTCGACGGTGGCGATCGCCGGGACCACGGCGGCACCGCACGCGCACGGGCAACTCGTCTACACGCCGGCCGAGGCGCAGGGGGTGCTCACCGTGACCGGCTTGCCGGCGCCCGCGGCGGTGGCGTCCGGGGCGAGCGTCTACGAGGTCTGGTTGCTTCGCCCCACCGGCTCGGCGGTGGCCGCCGCATTCCTCGACCGCCAGCCCGACGGGACGTGGACCGCGGTCATGCACGGCAGCATGAGCGGGTTTTCGATGGTTGCCGCGACCGTGGAGCCAGCCGGTGGCAGCACCGCGCCATCCGGAGCGGCCGTGATCCAGGGATCGCTCAACAGCGCGTGACCCTGGCGCGCCGACGACCCACGCCGCGACGCGAAAAGGCTTGTGCCAGATGGCGATTCCCATTGCGTGGTGGGTGCGTCATCGCCTCCGGACTGAGCAGGTGCGTCATCGCGTTGGCACAGCGCTCACGGAGCGAAGCACACGCCGGCACACTTTCGCTCGGCCGCGTGATCTGGCCAACGATGGCGGTAACCCTTGGGTGGCCGGGGTCGAGGGATGGTGCGGGGCGCCGGGGTTCGATACACTGACGGCGCGTTTCTCGGTCCCGCAGTCGCCCGCAACCTCAACCCACGCACGCGGAACGGCGACGGGGCACTCTGGAAAAAGGAGGGACCTGCCCATGACCGATTGTTCCGGTAGTACTCAGCCGACCCGCGACGAGGTGGCGGGCTGATCGCCGGGGCGGACACAAGGTAGCGCGGGTCGCCCGCGCACTGGAGAGACGCAGGCCGTCTCGCATGTCCCCGACGCTTCGACGCAGAGCGGCGGACCCAGCGTGGGTCCGCCGCTTCTCTGCGTTCAGACGTTGCGAGCCGCCTCGAGACCTGCTTCGCGGGTTGCCCGGTCGGGGGCCGACACCACCTGGTCGCGCTCCACGTAGCCCTCGGTGCCGTCGCTGAGACGCACCTTGACAAACTCCGCGGTGCCACCCGGGATCGCTGCCATCCGTGTCGCGGTGAACACCGCAGTTCCGCGGGGCGCCGCTCGCTCAGGGGCGTCGTAGAGGGCATAACCCATGCCGGCCCACGAGGCCACGAGGCTGACCGGGCCCGGCGGAATCTGGCGGGTTCGGTAGATGGTGCGGGGATCGTGCGCCCCCCGGCTGAGAACTCCAATCAATTGGAGGGCGCGCGGCAGCGTGCCCCGGCCCTTGCTTGCCTCCATCTCGATGACCGTCCCGGCGTCCTCCACGATCGCGGAGCAGGTCACCCAACGCTGGTTGCGTGATGGCTGGCGCTCGCGGCCGGCGCCGCGGCCGCCGCCGTCGACGCGGCGCCAGTGCCCCACCAGGCTGTTGCGCTGGAACTCGACGATCCTCGCGCTGTTGTCGCCCAGGACCTCGAACCGGAAAGGGGGCGTGCCGATCATCTGCTCCATGACCGCGAAGACCTCGCGAGGGGGTGCGGCAACCACAAAACGCCACTGGTGAGCGCGGGAGGCGGGCACCCGAGGATTGTACGAGCCGGCGTCGACCGCACGGTGCACCGCCGAACCGCGCGGTTCCACGTGGAACGCGTGCTCCGGACCCTCCGCTGCCGTCGCTACTTTCAAACGCGTCGACACCACGAGTTTTCCACAGGTGGGCGTCCCAGAGCCCCATTTTGATCTCGCCGAGCCATCGGGGCGGGTCCTCCCGGCTGGGGAAACGGTGGATAACTCCGCGGCGGAACCGCCTCCCGCGGAGACGGGCAGCGTCACGCCATCGCCGCAACCGATAATCCGGCGGTGGCTCCGCACGTCCTGGCCGTTGCCAATCAGAAGGGGGGCGTCGGCAAGACGACGACCACCATCAACGTCGGCTCCGCCCTGGCGGCGAAGGGGCGGAGCGTGCTCATCATCGACATCGATCCTCAGGCCAATGCCACCTCGGGCCTGGGGGTCGATCGCTCGGCTGTGCACGGAACCAGCTATGACGTGGTCGTGTCGGGCCGGCCCATCGCCGAGTCGCGCATCCAGACGGTCGTGCCCGGCCTCGAGCTCGTCCCGGCCGACCTCAACCTGGCCGGCGCCGAGATCGAGATGATCGAGCTTCCGGTTCGCGAGCGCCGTCTTGCCTATGCGCTCGAGGGCGTCGACGACGTCGACTACATCCTCATCGACTGCCCGCCCAGCCTGGGGTTGCTCACCGTCAACGCTGCCACCGCGGCCGCAGCCCTTCTCGTGCCCATCCAGTGCGAGTTCTACGCGCTCGCGGGCCTGGGCCTGCTGACCCACACGCTCAGCCTGCTCCGCCGTGAGCTGAACCCACAGCTGCGCATCGCGGGCATCGTGATGACGCTCTTCGATGGTCGCCTCGCCCTGGCTCACCAGGTCGTCGACGAGGTGAGGGCCCGGTTCGCGGACGAGCTCCTGCTGCCCCTCATCCCGCGCAACGTCCGCCTCAGCGAAGCCCCCAGCCACGGCCTCCCCGTGGATCTCTACGACCCCACCTGCCGAGGCGCGCTGGCCTACGCGGAGCTGGCCGCCAACCTCGACCTGCGCCTGACCGAAAGGGAGCGACAGCGCAGCGCGCTCGCGGCGGGGGCGGCGACATGACCACACAGCACCCCGGGTACAGCGGTCCGCGGCGCCGGGGCCTCGGCCGCGGCCTGGACGCCCTGCTCGGCCCGGCTCCTGACGCAGCCGCCGAGCGCCCCGCCCATCCCCCGGGCGACGTCGCCGCCCTGATCGAGGTCGATCCCGCGCTTGTGGAGCCCAACCCGGAGCAACCGCGACGCGATTTCGACGCCGCCGCCCTCGTTGCCCTGGGGGAATCCATCCGGACCCACGGGCTCCTGCATCCCATCGTCGTGGAGGGCGCCGGGCCGACGTACCGCCTCGTGGCCGGCGAACGACGGCTTCGCGCCGTGCGCCTCGCCGGCCTGCCCCTGATCCAGGCGATCGTCCGCCCTGCGGCGGAGTCGGCGCGGCAGTCGCTGGAGACCGCCCTCACCGAGAACCTCGCCCGCGCCGACCTCAGCCCCATGGAGGAGGCCGCCGCCTACTCGCGAATGGCCGACGCCTTTGGGATGTCGCACGAGGCCATCGCCCTGCGCCTCGGACGCAGCCGTCCGGCCATCTCCAACACCATCCGACTCCTTGCCCTCCCTGCGCCGATACAGCGAGCCGTCGCCCAGGGGACGCTCAGCGCCGGCCATGCTCGCGCCCTGCTCGGCCTGAGCGACGACGAGAGGCAGGAGTTGATGGCGAGGCGGGCAATCGAACAGGGCTGGTCCGTGCGCCAGACGGAAACGGCCGTGCAGGCTGCGCAGGGACGTGCGCCGTCACCCCGCGCGACCATTGCGCGGCCCGCCCTCAGTCCCGACGACGAGGCGCTTCGGCGCGGATTGGAGGCCGCCGTCGGGTTGCCGGTCGACGTCGAACGCAGGGGCAGGGGAGGCCGCGTGGTCGTGGCATTCCACGATGACGAGGACCTCGACGCGCTCTACCTCAAGCTGGGCGGCGCGCCGCTCTGACCTCCGTGCGTGCTCAGCCGACCGGCCGGCCGAGCGTCCCCGCCAGTCTCGCCTCTGCAGCGCTGACGTCGAGGTTGGCGAGGAATGATTCGATGTACTTGGGGCGCTCCGCCGGCTTGTAGTCGAGCAGGAAGGCGTGCTCCCAGACATCCATCACCACGATCGGCTTGAAGCCGGCGATGTTGCCGTCCTCGTGCAGGGTGATCCAGTGGTTGCTGAGACGGCCCGTGGCCGGATCGAGATAGGTGACCGCCCAGCCGACGCCGCGCATGCCGCCCACACCGACGAAGTCCTTGCGCCAGGTCTCGAGGTCGCCGAACGACTCGCCGAGGGCGCGGCCGAGGTCGGAGGAGCTGGAGATATCGCCGCCGTTGCCGTTCTTGGTCATGTTGCCGAAGTACCACTCGTGCAGCACCATGCCGTTGTATTCGAAGCCGAGCCGACGGGTGAGCTCAGCGTACGACAGGCTTCCCACCTTGCCGGCCTGGGTCAGCTCAACGAGCTGCTCGTTGAGTGTGTTCGTGTTTTTGACATACCCGGCATAAAGACCGAAGTGGGTCTCGAGCGTCCTGTCGGAGATGCCGACCAGGCCGGAGAGGTCGAACTCGCGTGCCTTGTACGGCGTTTGTGTCAGCAGAGCCATCGTGTCCCTCGCCTGTTGTCTGGATGACGCACTTCTCCCGGGGAGCGCTGTCCATTGTGGCAGCGTGGACAGCAGGACGTCCGCGCCGCCTGGGGAGGGGCGTTGGTGCACCGATCAGGGCTGCGATGACGGGGCCGGCGCCAGCACGGCGGTCGCTGCGGTTCCGCGCGGGCGGCGCGGGGGGGCCTCCGTATAATCACGACGCGTGCAGCCAGAACCCACCCCGATCTCCAGGCCGTGGTGGGGGCGCCGCCCTCACGGCCTCGTCCGTGACGTCCTCGAGGTGGTCATCATCGCGCTCGTTCTCTACGTGGCCATCTGGAGCGCCCTCCAGACGGTGCGCGTCGATGGCGAGAGCATGGTCGGCACCCTGCAGAACAACGACCTTCTCCTCGCGAGCAAGATCTCCTACTACTTCGGGGATCCGCAGCGCGGGGACATCGTCGTGCTGATCCCGCCGACCGATCCCACCAAGGATTTCATCAAGCGCGTCATCGGCATTCCGGGCGACACGCTCGAGATCGACGGTGCGCAGACGCCGACGGCGCTGCTCATCAAGCCGGGCGGCGTCGGACCGTGGCAGCGCGTCAAGGAGCCGTACCTCCCGGAGGCATGGGACACGATGAACTACTGCTGTCTCCCCGGTGGCACGGCATCGTCGGTTGCGGAGCCGATCAGCATCCCCACCGGCGAGTATTTCGTGATGGGCGACAACCGCAACAAGTCCAGCGACTCGAGAAGCTTCGGTCTCGTCCCCCGCAAGAACATCCTCGCCAAAGCGTTCGTGCGGGTGCTGCCCTTCGCCCACTTCGGGCTGGGCGCAGGGCCGACGCTGGTCACCGACCCCTCGGCCCTGCTCTTCGACACCCCGGCCGCGGCGGCAATTGTCCTGGCGCTGCCGGGCGGTGCCCTTCTGTCGTGGCGGCGGCGCCAGCGTCACCGCGCGGGCGCCGCTCGCGCCTGACAGCCGCGGCGAGGGGCGGTCAGTCCTCGGCGACGACCCAGGCGGCGGCGCTGTTCTCCCAGTCGACCAGTTCAGCGTCCGAGAAGAAGATGGACACCTCGCGTGCGGCGCTCTCCACCGAGTCGCTGCCGTGGATGACGTTCATCGCCAGGCTCAGCGCGAGGTCACCTCGGATGGTGCCCGGTGGGGAGCCGGCGGGGTCGGTGGTGCCCATCATCGAGCGGACGAGCGCCACGGCGCCGGGGCCCTCCCAGGCCATCGCCACCACTGGTGAGGAGGTGATGAACTCGAGCAGGCCGGGGAAGAAGGGCCGCTCGCGGTGCTCGGCATAGTGGCGCTCCGCAAGCTCGATGGTGACCGTCATCAACTTGATGGCGGCCGGGTGGAGGCCGCGCCGCTCGAAGCGGGTGATGATCTCGCCGATCAGCCCGCGCTGGACCGCATCGGGCTTGATCAGCACCAGGGTTCGCTCTGTGTGCATGGTGATCTCTACAGGCGGATGGACGCGACGGCCACCATATCCGAACGCCGCCACCCTGCCACCGCCGGGGTGGCGTTCAGGCGCTGAGGGCCTCGAGGAACGGGTCAGGCTTACGGAAGGGGCCGATCACTGCGGCACGCAGACCGCCGCCGAGAATGTCGGCCGCCAGGGAGCGGATCGCCTCGGCGTCGACGTCGACAAGGCGCTGGGCGATGTCCTCGGCGAGGAGGATCTCGCCGGTCAGCAGCTCCTGCTGGCCGAGGTGGTTGCACAACGCCGACGTGCTCTCCAGCTGGACTGAGAGTCGGCCGCGTGCGTACTCTTTGGCCCTCTCCAGCTCTGCCGCCGGCACAGGATCGGTGGCGAGCCGCCTCAGCTCGTCGACCGCGGCACGGATTGCCACGAGGGCGCGCTTGGGCTCGCAGCCGAGCGAGATGGCCAGGGTCCCGCTGTCGGCAACCCTGGTGAGAAACGAATGCACGTCGTAGGCGAGGGCGCGCTCCTCGCGCAGTTCGAGGAACAGCCGGCTCGACATCCCCTCGCCGAGCACGACGTTGAGGATGTCGGCGGTGAAGCGGCGCTCATCGCGGTACGAGGGCGCGCGCGCCCCGAGCACGATGTTGGCCTGTCCCGCGCGGCGGTCGAGCACGCTCACCGCCGCGCCCGTGGGATCCGCGGCCGGCAGAGGGACGACGGCAGGGCCCTCGTGGACGGGCCAGCCGGCCAGCGCACTGCTCACCAGTTCTGCCACCCGGTCGGTGTCGAGAGCTCCGGCGATGGAAACGACGAGGTCGCGGCGTTGGTAGTGGCGTCGCAGATGGCGGCGGCAGTCCGCGGCCGTGAAGGACGTGACCGTGGCCTCGGTTCCGGCGACGTCCCAGCCGAGGGGGTGGTCCGGCCACATGATCGCGTCGAAGAGGGTGTGCACGTGGTCCTGGGGGCTGTCCTCGTACATGCGCAGCTCTTCGATCACGACCTGCCGCTCACGCTCGACGTCCTCCTCGCGGAAGCACGGCGAGAGCAGCATGTCGCCCAGAACGGCCACGGCGACGTCGACACGGTCGGCCGGGACCTTCGCCCAGAAGATCGTCGCCTCCCGGTCCGTGGAGGCGTTGATGGTGCCCCCAACGCCCTCGATCGCCTCACTGATCCGGCGCGCGGTGGGGTACACCGCGCCACCCTTGAAGACCATGTGCTCGATGAAGTGGGCGAGTCCGCACTCGTCGGGCTTCTCGACGCGTGACCCGGTGCCGAACATGAAGGCGATGCTCACCGAGGCGCGCTCACGCATGGGGGCTACGAGCAAACGCACCCCTCCGTCCAGGACGCTCCGGACGTGGCCGCGGTCGGCGGCCGTGGCTACCAGCGCCCGCGCCCCCGTTCCGGCCGGGCTGCCGGGCCGCCCTGGGCAGAGCCGGTGGGATGGATGACCACGCGACGCGCCGGTTCCTGGCCGCTGCTCTCGGTGCGGACCCCGGGGTCGCCCTGCAGGGTCAGGTGGATGATGCGGCGCTCGTAGGCGTGCATGGGGTCGAGGGTGTAACGCTCGCCGCTCGCCCTGACGCGCTCCGCGAGCCGCTGGGCGAGCTCGCGGACCTGGTCCTCGCGGCGTGCGCGGTAGCGCTCGACGTCGAGGATGAGGCGACCTCCCTGGCCCTCCGCGTGGTCGTCGCCCATCATCAGGTTGAGGGTGGTCTGGAGCGCCCGCAGCGTCTCCCCGCGCCAGCCGATGAGCAGGCCGAGGTCGTCACCGGACACCTCGAGGATCAGGGGCGCCTCCGCCTCGCCAGCGCGAGGGCTGGTGCCGCGGCGCACCGAGACGCGCGCCGGGATCTCCATGGCCTCGAGAAGTGAGCCGAGCAGGTCGCGGCCGCGAGCGGTGTGGTCGTCGAGACGGCTGACCCGGACACGGGCGGCGCTCGACGAGAGGTACTCCCCCGGCGCCGGGCGCGGGCCACCCCGAGAGATCACATCGACGACGACCTCGTGACGCTCCGCGCCGAGCTGGGCGAGGGCGCTGGCCGTGGCTTCGTCGACGGTGACGCCGGTGCCCTCGACGCCGGATGCGGCGGAGTTGGCCGGCGCCTGCTCGGTGTCGTTCACGTTGATCTCCTCAGCCTCCGCTGCCTAGCGACGGCGCTTGTTGGTGCGTTTCTTGGGGGGTCGCGCCGGGGGGGCGTTGACCGCACCCGCGACGAGCGGCGCTGGAGCCGGGACGGCAGGACCGCCGCCCCGCCGGCGCGACGGCGCGCGGCCGTTGCCGTCTGGCGCGACGGCTCCGTTGGTGGCCGCCGACGCCGTGGCCCTGGGCGCACGTGGCGGTGGGTGCTTGGGGTACGACAAAGCGGTGACCCGACCGGCGCCGGGAAACCACTCCGGCACCTTCAACGATCCCCATCCGACGAGGTGGTACTGCTGGAGAACCATGAACAGGGTGCCGGTGACCCAGTACAGCGCGAGGCCCTGCGGGAAGTTGAGGCTCAGCCAGAAGATGATCAGCGGGAAGAGGACCGACATCTGCTTGGTGACGTTGGCCATGGTGCGTTCCTGGTCGGTCATGTCCGGCCGCTGGGGCGGCATCATCATTCGCGACTGCGCGAAGGTGAGAATGGCCGCGAGCAGGGGCAGGATCAGCGCGGCCGGGTGTGCGAAGACCTGCAGGTAGTCGGTCTTCCCGGCCACAGTGCAGCACTGCTTCACACCCGACTCGGACACGTTCGTGATCCACAGGAAGCCGAGGCCGGTGCCCTTGGGCAGGTTGCTCGTGGCGGCAGTGATGCCACGGTAGAGACCAATCAGCACCGGTGCCTGCACGAGGGCGGGAAGGCAGCCGGACAGGCTGCTGAAGGGCGACACCTGGTGCTCCGCGTAGAGCTTCTTCATCTCCTCGCTGAGCTTCTGTGGTTCCCGTTTGTATTTCTTGCGCAGCTCAGCGAGCTGCGGGGCGATCAGTCGCTGCTCCGCCTGGATGCGCCGACTGGTCTTCAGCTGCCAGCCGAAGATGGGGAACAGGGCGCCGCGGATGATGATCGTGGTGGCGATGACCGCCAGGCCGAAGGAACCCACCGTGGCCAGCGGGCCGATCGCGTTGAAGAAGTGGGTGAGGCCCTCGAGGCAGAGCTGGAAGGGCACGCCGAGGGCATCGAAGATCGAACCGACCATCATCAGGCGGACCCCTCGGACAGCGGGGCGCGGCGGCGGCGGCGCGCCTCCCGCCATGACACGTATTGGTCGGGAACGAGGTCGATTCCGCCCTCATGGAAGGGGTGGCATCTGCTGATCCGTCGCAGGGCCAGCCACCAACCCCGCCGTGCACCGAAGCGTTCGATCGCCGCGTAGCCGTACTGCGAGCAGGTCGGCTCGTATCGGCAGCTGCTCATCATCCCGAACAGCGGACCGACGGTCACGCGGTAGACCCGGATCAGCAGGAGGCTGAGGCGGGTCATCCGTTCGACCTCGACAGGTGGGCCATCACGGTATTCTCCTGCGTCGAGGGCGCAACGGCGCTGTCATGACGCTGCAGGGCGCGGGTGATGGACGTCCTGACGGCGGCGCTGAGAGCTTCGAACGACAACTCTGACGCCTCCGAGCCGGCGACGATGACGGCGTCGTGGCCCGCCAAGGAGGCGAGCAGGGGACGAACCGCCTCGCGAAGCCGTCGGCGCAGCAGGTTGCGCCGCACCGAGCTGCGCAGACCCACCGGGGCGAACCCGACCCGCGCAACGTCCATGCCGTTTCCGGCCACGTGGACGCGGACGCCGGCTGCGGAAGCGCGCAGCCCACCGGCGCGGGTGGCGGCAAAGCGACGTCGCCCACGCAGGCGATGTCGCGAGATCACCGTGGAGGCGCTGGGGTCAGGCGCTTGCGTCCCTTGCGACGCCGCGCCTTGAGCACCTGGCGTCCACCGGGTGTCGACATCCGGATGCGAAACCCGTGGGTCTTGCGCCGGTACTTCTTCTTGGGCTGGTAGGTCCGCTTGATGTCGGTGACTCCGCAGAGAGGAGGTTCGACGACCGCGTGAGGTGGGCGCGCCGAACGTGGCGGCAGGTGACTCCGGTCGTCGGAGTGGTCGGCGGAGTATAGCAGCGGCGTCGCTGAACGGGCCGCGACCTGTGCCCATTGTGACGCCCCCTTCGCGTTGCTAGACTGCTCGCTGTCCCGGCGGGCGACGTTTCGCAACTTCGCCCCTCCATCGTTTCCGTCGGTGCGCCAACCCGTCGTTTATCCACTCTTGTGCACAACCTGTGCAGAAATGGCGGCGCGGATCTCAGGCTGGCCAACCAGAAAGGGGGAGATGATTTGTCTGGTACGGGCATTCCCCGCGACGTGGACGTGAATGCGCCGCCGGCAGACACCACCATCCCCTCTGAGGCCCACCAGATCTGGCAATCCGCACAGGAGGAACTGCGTTTCCAACTGGCCCGCCCCGGCTACGAGACATGGCTGGCAAACGCGGTTCTCGTCGACAGTGACGGATACACCTTCACGATCGGTGTGCCGACGAGGCTGGCCCGCGACTGGTTGATTGAGCGCTACGCGGTGGTGATCCGCGAAACGATCAGCGGCCTCATCTCTCGCGACTGCGAGGTGATCATCACCGTCGACCCGGCGGCGGGCCCACCCCCGGACGAGCCCGCCCCCATCGCCGACGCCCCCGAACCCGCCTACGGCATCGTTGGTGAATCTGCCACTTCTGGCAGCAACGCGACGCGCCTCAATCCCAACTTCATGTTCTCGACGTTCGTGGTGGGCAACAGCAGCCGGTTCGCGCACGCCGCCTGCCGCGCCGTCGCCGACGCCCCCGGAAAGGCGTACAACCCGCTCTTCCTCTACGGAGGTGTCGGCCTCGGCAAGACCCACCTCATGCAGGCGATCGGGCACGCCGTCCGCGACGGCCACCGCCGCCCGCCCAAGGTGGCCTACATCACCTCCGAGAAATTCATGAACGAGATGATCGCCTCCATCCAGGAGAACCGCACCTCGGAGTTCCGCACGCGCTACCGCACAGTCGACGTGCTCCTGATCGACGACATCCAGTTCCTGGCCGGCAAGGACCGCACCCAGGAGGAGTTCTTCCACACCTTCAACGCTCTCCACGAGATCCAGAAGCAGATCGTGGTGAGCAGCGACCGGCCACCCAAGGACATCCCCACGCTCGAGGACCGGCTGCGCAGCCGCTTCGAGGGCGGCCTCATGGCCGACATCCAGCCCCCGGACTTCGAGACCCGCCTGGCCATCCTCAACACCAAGCTGGGCGTGCACAGCTCGCTCGTACCCGACGACGTCTGCAGCTTCATCGCCCACAAGATCCAGCGCAACATCCGCGAGCTCGAGGGTGCACTGATCCGTGTCCTCGCCCACGCCTCCATCAACGGCCGGGCGGTGACCGTCGAGGAGGCGCAGACGATCCTTGCGGACATCATCCCGGCCGGCGACAGGACTCCCCTCAGCATCGAGCTGATCCAGGAGACGGTGGCCGGGTTCTTCAACATCTCGGTCGAGGAGATGAAGAGCAAGCGGCGCGACAAGCACATCGTCTTCCCACGCCAGGTGGCCATGTACATCGTTCGTGAGGCAACCGAGTCGTCACTGCCCGTCATCGGCTCGGCGTTCGGCGGACGCGACCACACAACCGCGCTGCACGCCATCGAGAAGATCACCGACCTGGTCCTCGAGGACGTGCGTCTGCAGGGTGACCTCCGCCAGATCCGCCAGCGCCTCCATCAGCACTGATGAATGGCGGGACAGTGCTGTGGATATGTGCGGCGCAACCTGTGTGCTCGTCTGCGGGCGGCGACCTGTCCTGGCTCAACACTGATCCCGGGGTTCTGAACGCACAGCTTGTTCCGCGTCAATTCCCTTGCGCAGGCTGTGGTTTGGTGACTTGTCCACCGAATCGACGCCACTAGGTACTACCACTGTTTCAAAGACTCTGTCCGCACTCTTAAGGGACGCTGGTGACAACCGGGTCCACCGTGAGGTTCTCCGCAGCATGAAGTGCTCTCTCTCCCCCTCGACGCTCAGTGCAGCACTGTCGCTCGTCTCCCGGGCTGTCTCACCGCGGTCGACGCTGCCCGTGCTCGGCAACGTCCTGCTCGAGACAACCGAGTCCGGTCTGCGGGTGACCGCCACCAACCTCGACCTCACCATGTCCGTCACCGTCCCTGCCGAGGTGACCACGGACGGACGCACCACCGTCCCGGCGCGTCTTCTCAGCGAGTACGTGGCATCTCTTGCCGAGGCTCCGTGCACCATGGAGCTCGACCCCTCGACGCAGGTGCTCAAGCTCAGCTGCGGGGTGCACCGCACCAACCTCCATGGCATCGACGCCGTCGAGTTCCCGCCGCTGCCCAGCCGCGATGCCGAGGCAGCCATCGAGCTCGACGCCGCGCTCTTCGCCAACGCGGTGTCCCAGACCGCCATGGCGGCCAGCGCCGACGAGGCGTCACCAGTGTTGACCGGTGTGCTCTTCCAGGTCGACGGCGAGCGCCTCACCCTGGCTGCGACCGACCGGCACCGTCTGGCCGTCAAGACCCTTGACGTCAGTGTCCGCGGCGAGAAGCCCTTCACCGGTTCGGTGATCGTGCCGTCGCGCCACCTGAGTGAGGTGGCCCGCGCCGTCAACCCCACGCGGGCCACGGTGTCGATCAGCTTCAGCGAGCAGCGCAACCAGGTGTTCTTCAGCCTCAAGGACGTCGAGATCTCGTCGCGCCTCATCGAGGGCAATTACCCCAACTACGCGCAGGTCATCCCCGGTGAGTCGACGACCACCGTCAAGCTGCCCACCGCAGCCCTGCTCCGCGAGGCCAAGACGGCCTCCGTTCTGGCCCGCGACGCCGCCAACCCGGTGCGCCTGCGCGTCGGCGACAACACCCTGACCCTGGTGGCGCAGACCGCCGAGGTCGGCGACGACGAGGCGCCGCTCAGCGCCAACGTCAAGGGAGACGACGTCCAGATCGCCTTCAACGCGCGGTATGTTCTTGACGCCCTGAGCGTGCTCGACTGCGACGAGGTGCAGCTCAGCTTCAACGGCTCGCTGCAGCCAGGCGTCATCCGGCCGTCGGGGCGCGATGACTACCTCTGCATCATCATGCCGGTGCGAGTCCCGTAGGGACACACCGTGCGGGCTGTGACCACGGTCGGCAACAACCTCGTCGTGCGCGATCACCGCGACCCGCGGCCGGGCTCCGGCGAGGTGCTCGTCGAGGTGCGTGCCGCCGGCGTCAACGGCGCAGACCTCATGCAGTTGAAGGGGTTCTACCCGGCGCCGCCGGGGAGCCCGCCTGACATCCTCGGCCTGGAGCTGGCCGGCGAGGTCATCGCCCTGGGGGCGGCAGCGTCGCGGTTCAGGGTCGGTGACAGGGTCATGGCCCTGGTCGGCGGCGGCGCTCAGGCAGAGCTGGCCACCGTCCACGAACGCCTTCTGATGGCCATCCCCGACACCGTGGACTGGATCGAGGCCGGCGGCTTTGCCGAGGTGTTCACCACTGCCCACGACGCTCTCTTCACCCAGGCTGGACTTCGCGGCGGCGAACGCGTCCTTGTCAACGGTGCCGCCGGCGGGGTGGGCGTCGCCGCCGTCCAGCTGGCTCACCTCGCCGGTGCGCACGTCTGCGCGACCGTGCGCGCCGAGCAACTGCGCGCCGAGGTGGCCAAGCTCGGCGCCGACGTGGTCACCGGCCCGGACGGCGCTACCGCTCACGGTCCGTTCGACGTCATCCTCGAGCTGGTCGGCGCACCCAACCTGGCGGCGAATGTGGAAGCGCTGGCCGTCCGCGGGCGCATCGTGGTCATCGGCATCGGGGGCGGTGCGCGCGCCGAGGTCGACCTGCGCACCCTGATGGCACGGCGCGGGCACCTGATGGCGTCCACCCTGCGCGCCCGGCCCCTCGAGGAGAAGGCCGACTGTGCCCGCCGCGTGGAGGCCGAGGTCATCCCCGCCCTCGCCACGGGTCGATTGCACGTCCCCGTGGCCGCCACGTATGGGCTGGAGCAGGCCGACCAGGCCTACGCGCGCTTCGTTGCGGGCGAGAAGCTGGGCAAGATCGTCATCGACATGGCCCACGTCGCCGCGATCGCGGGATAGGTCGCGCCGCCGCCGCCGACCTTCGCGGCGACGGACGTTTCCCGTCGAGGTGTCATGCTCGACGCTCAACGAGGAGACACGGAGCAGAACTGATGGGCATGCACATGAACGGGTGGGGCCTGTTGCGCTCCCTGCGCGCCGACGAGGCGACCAAGCACCATGTGCTCACCCCCGGCATCTACCGGCGCATCGCCTCGTTCGCCCGGCCGTACCGCGGCGCGCTCGCCGTGTTCCTGGCGCTGATCATCGTTGACGCCTTCGTCGGCGCGGTGAACCCTCTGATCTACCGCGCCATCATCGACAACGGTGTCCTCGGCCACAACGTCAACCTCGTCGCCGTTCTCGCCGGCGTCGTCGCCGGGCTGGCCATCTTCGACGCACTGCTCGGCCTCGCCCAGCGCTGGATCTCATCGCGAGTCGGTGAGGGCCTCATCTTTGACATGCGCACCAAGGTGTTCGCCCACATCAACGAGATGCCCATCTCGTTCTTCACACGTACCCAGACGGGAGCCCTGATCTCGCGGCTCAACAACGACGTGATGGGCGCGCAGCAGGCGTTCACCGATACCTTCGCGTCGGTTGTCGGCAACGTGATCGGGGTGAGCATCACCCTGGTGGCGATGTTCTTCCTCTCCTGGCAGATCACCCTGCTCTCGCTCATCCTGCTGCCGGTGTTCCTGTTCCCGGCGCGCTGGGTGGGCAAGCGGCTTGCCGGCATCACGCGTGAGTCCTACAACCTCAACGCACGCATGAACACGACGATGACCGAGCGGTTCAACGTCTCCGGCGCCCTGCTGGTGAAGCTGTTCGGCCACCCCGCGGAGGAGGTGCGCGGCTTCGCAGCCAAGGCGCGCCGAGTCCGCGACATCGGCGTCCTCCAGGCCATGTACGCGCGTGTCTTCATGACCTCCCTGCTGCTCACAGCGTCGCTGGCCACGGCTCTCGTGTACGGGCTCGGCGGCGCGCAGGCCGCCACCGGGGCCCTCGAGGTGGGCACCGTGGTCGCGCTCACCGCCTACCTCAACCGCCTCTACGGCCCCCTCACCGCTCTCTCCAACGTGCAGGTCGACGTCCTCACAGCGCTGGTCAGCTTCGACCGAGTCTTCGAGGTCCTCGACCTGCCCCCGATGATCGCCGAGAAGCCCGAGGCCGTCCCCATCCCGCGAGGACCGGCAACGATCGAGTTCGACCACGTCGACTTCCGCTATCCCTCCGCCGAGGAGGTGTCGCTGGCCTCGTTGGAGTCGGTCGCCGTGCTCGAGCGCACCAACAACCAGCAGGTGCTCTTCGACATCAGCTTCACCGCCAAGCCGGGCCAGCTTGTGGCCCTGGTGGGACCGTCGGGCGCGGGCAAGACCACGCTCAGCCACCTCGTCCCGCGCCTCTACGACGTGCGCGCCGGCGCGGTCCGTGTCAACGGCATCGATGTCCGCGACGCCACCCTCGAGTCGGTGCGGGCGACGGTCGGCGTGGTGACCCAGGACGCCCACCTCTTCCACGAGACGATCCGGTCCAACCTCGCCTATGCCAAGCCCGACGCCACCGACGACGAGCTCTTCGAGGCCCTGCGCGCCGCGCAGATCCTGCCGCTCGTGGCCTCCCTCCCGGACGGCCTCGACACCCTTGTCGGGGACCGCGGCTACCGTCTCTCCGGCGGCGAGAAGCAGCGCATCGCCATCGCCCGCCTGCTCCTCAAGGCGCCGGACATCGTCGTCCTCGACGAGGCCACCGCTCACCTCGACTCGGAATCCGAGGCCGCGGTGCAGGAGGCGTTGCGCCATGCCCTCATCGGGCGCACCTCGCTGGTCATCGCCCACCGCCTCTCCACAGTCCGCGATGCGGACGCCATCGTGGTCATCGACCAGGGACGGGTCGTCGAGCAGGGCACCCACCGCCAGCTTCTCGCGGCCGACGGGCTGTACGCCGAGCTCTATCGGACCCAGTTCGAGGGACAGGCAGCCCCCGAGCCGGTTGCCGAGGGCGCCCGCACCGGTGGCTCACCCGCCGCCTGAGCACCGCTCAGTGGCCACCCCCGCCGCCCTGCGGTCCGTACAGCGTCTGCGGCCGGGGCAGGGCGAAGATCATCAGGAAGACGAGGCCGAAGCAGGCCATCTCGAAGAAGAGACTGTCGCGGAACGCGTGGTCGAAATCCTCCGCCACCGCGCCGGCGGCAACACCCCCCACGATGCACGGTATGGCCGCTGCTCCCCGTGGGGATGTGCTCGGGCAGGCCGCGGCGGGGCTCTGCTGAGGGCAACCGGGTGGCGTCGCAGTGGGGTCTGAACTGCTTGCCCGGGCAACGAAGCAACGCGTGAACGTGGCCGTGGTGGCCGCCGCGGCCTGCGTGGGTACCCCGGCGGCGGCAAGATGTGCGGACAGCACCGGCGCGCGGGCGTTTGCCACCGCCGGCGAATAGCCGCTCACCTGTCCGAAGAAGATGATCCCGATCAGGGCAACGCCGAGCGCCCCCCCGACCTGTTGCACGGTGGTGAGGACGCCCGACGCCGATCCCGCGGAGCCCGCGTGGATGCCGGCGAGAACGATGTTGATCAGGGGCGCCACCACCAGCCCGAGACCCACGCCGCACACCGCCAGTGCCGGGATCATCTGGTAGCCCGTGACCGCCGTCCCCGCCGCCCCCAGGGTCAGCCACACCCCGAACATTCCGGCAACCAGAAACATGCAGCCGACGCTGAGGATTCGCTTGCCCAGCTTCGGCGCCAGCCGGATCGACACCCCCGACGCGGCTGCCGAGCAGAGCGCGAATGGGAGCGTGGTCAGGCCCGCCTGGAGGGCGGTGAAGCCGAGCCCGATCTGCACGTACAGCGAGAAGGTCACGAAGAACGCGGGGATCCCGGCCAGGAGCACCATGGCGATCGCCGAGCCGACCACGAAGGCGCGGTCGCCGAAGAGCTGCGGCTCCACCAGGGGGCTGCCGCCCCGTGCCGCGCGCATGCGGATGTACCGGCCGAAGCCGATCATCACCAGCACGCCGCCGGCGAGCATCATGTACGCCCAGATCGGCCAGCCGGCGTCGCGGCCCTCCACCAGCGGGAAGGCGATGAGGAACAGCCCCACCGTGGCCAGCGCCATGCCGGGGATGTCGAGGCGGCGGGCGGACGGCGCGCGCGACTCGCGCAGATAGACCAGGGCTGCGATGACCGCCCCAATACCGATGGGCAGGTTGACGAGGAAGATAGGCCGCCAGAGCAGGTCGGCGCCGCCCACGTGGATGTCCGCCTGGATGAGCAGGCCGCCGACCAAGGGCCCGGAGATCGACGCCACACCGATGACACCACCGAAGGCGCCGAAGGCGGCGCCCCGCTCGCGGGGCGGGAAGCTCACCTGGATCACCGACAGCACCTGCGGGTACATCAGCGCCGCCATGGTGCCCTGGAGCACGCGCGCAGCGATCAATGCCACCGGGCTGGGGGCGAGGCCGCAGATCAGCGACGCGACGGTGAACCCGCTCACCCCGACGATGAAGAGGCGCTTGCGTCCGAAGATGTCGCCGAGCCGGCCGCCGGTGATGAGGACCACGGCGTAGGCCAGCTGGTAGCCGGCGAGCACCCATTGGATCTCGGAGTAGGTGGCGCCGAGGTCCCGCTGAACGCTGGGGATGGCCACGGTCACGATCGAGATGTCGAGCAGGATCATGAACGAGGCGATGAGGACCACCGCGAGGGCCTTCCAACGGCGCGGGTCGGCCTGCACCGGGGCGTCGGCGTTCATGGGTCCATGGTGGTGAAGCGCAGGCGGCGAACCGCAGCTGCCCCGAGTCGCTCGTTGAGCAGTGCGACCAGGCGCACCGAGTCGAGATGGAGCTGGTGGCTCAGCGAGGTGTTGGCGACACCCACGAGCAGCACGCCGCGCTCCAGGGTGATGGCCCGGCACATCGGCGCAAGTGCCGGACCCACCACCTCGTTGAAGATGTCCCGGACCTGCACCTCGCGGACGTGGCCGCGGACCCCGAGGCCGCGCAGGGCGGGGTCGATGAGGTCGGAGAGGCGCTCCATCAGTTCTCTGCGACGGCAACGCGGCCGCTGGCGACCTCGAAGCGGCGCGTTCCCGGCGGCAGCACGCCGGGCAGCGGCTCGCTGGACGTGATCAGGGTCTGCAGCCCGGCGTCGGCGAGACCGGCGATGAGATCGCGTCGCCTTTGCGGGTCGAGCTCGCTGAGCACGTCGTCGAGGAGCAGGACCGGCATGACCGAGGCATGGACGGCGATGTGACGCACCTCGGCAAGTTTGAGGGCCAGCACGATGCTTCGCTGCTGACCCTGCGACGCGGCGCTGCGCGCCGGTCGGCCGCCGATCAGCAGTTCGAGATCGTCGCGATGCGGGCCCGCGAGTGTGGCTCCGCGCGCCAGCTCCTCCGGACGCCGCCGGGCGAAGGTGGCGGCCAGGGCTGTCTCGGCGGCGATCGCGTCACCATCAGGGTCCATGCCGCCGTCCGGCAGGTAGCGCAGGCCGAGCTCCTCGCCTCCTCCGACCTGTGCAAGAGCCGCACGGGCATGGGGAGCGAGAGAGCGCACCAACTCGGCGCGCGCCACCTGGATGCGGGCTCCGCTGCTGACCAACTCACGCGTGAAGCCGTCCAGGGCGTCGGAGGGTGTCGTGCCCGCGCGGACCTGGCGCAACAGCGCGTTGCGCTGCTCGAGGACGTGGCGGTAGCGGAGCAGGTCGAGCGCTGCTCGCTGATCGAGCTGGGCGAGAACCATGTCGAGGAGCCGCCGTCGCCCCTCCGGGCCGGCCTTGACCAGTTGCAGGTCCTCGGGCCAGAAGAGCACCACCGGGCAGAGGCCGAGCAGGTCGCGGGCACGGCGTGGGCTGCCGTCGACGGTCGCTGACCTGGTCACCCTGCCGGACATCGGGTCGCGGCGGAAGCGCACCGCCAGGGTGCGGTCCGCGGCGGGCCGGAGAACGCGTGCCTCCAGGAGCGCCTCATCACTGCCCCAGGCGAGGACGTCCGCCGAGCCGGCGGCACGCGGAGAGCGCGTCAGGAGGAGGGTCGCCACCGCCTCCAGCAGGTTGGTCTTGCCCTGGGCGTTGCTGCCGCCGACGACGTTCAGGCCGCTGCCGAACTCCACCGACTGCTCGACGTAGTTGCGGAACGCGAAGATGCGCAGGCGTTGGACGCTGCAGGCGCCGGTCGTCGGCGCGGGCAGGAGTTGCGCGCTCACCATTGCACCGGCGCCGTCCGCGCCATGTCCGCGATGAGTGCCGCAATCCGTCTGGTCGCGTCGGGCCTGGCCACCTCGGCCACGGCGGAGCGCATCGCGGCGAGGCCGGGCGACCCTGGGAGGGAGAGCTCGGCCAGGGCGTCGACCAGTTCACGAGCTCCCGGGACGTAGCGGCCGGCGCCGATGTCGACCACCCACTCGAGGTTGCCCCGCTCCTGGCCGGGGATGTACCAGGTGAGGAGCATGGGCAGCCCGGAGCAGAGCGCCTCGCTGATCGTGCCTGGGCCCGCCTTGGTGACCACCAGGTCGGCGGCGCGCATCCACTCGGCCATGTTGTCGACGAATCCCATGACCGGTACGGGTCTCCCGCCGGCGGCGCGCAGCCCCGCGAGCCGGGTGCGGGCGCGCCGGTTGCGGCCGCAGATCACAGCGAGCCCGATGGGGAGCCCGGACCCGGCGATGGCGCGAGCGCGCCCCGGCAGTGACCCGGAGCCATCCGCACCACCGCACACCAGGACGGTGAAGCGGTCCTCGTCGAGCCCCAGCCGGCGCCGCAGGGCGCTGCGCTCCGCGTCGTCGGGGAAGGGTCGAGCAAAGGCCGAGTCGACGGGCAGCCCCAGCTGGTGACAGCGGGCTGCGGGGATCCCCGCCCTCCGGCATCGGTCCAGTCCACCGGGGGAGGGGATCACCACCGCGTCGACGTCACGGCACGCCCACCCCGCGTGCACGTCGACGAGGTCGGTGATCACCGTGATCACGGGGACCCGCGACACTCCGTCCTCGCGGACCACGGCCGCGCTGACGTGGTTGAGCAGTGGATGGAAGGACACCACCGCGGCGGGGCGCAACGAGGCCAGGAGCTGACGCAGCGCGCTACCGAGTGAGCGCAGCGCCGAGGCGCGGATGACAGCCACGGCAGGGGCGGAGTTGGTGACGTGGTAGAGCGCCGCCCACACCCATCGCGCGTGATGGACCAGCGGTGAGTACAGGTCGGCGGTGCGGCTCAGCAGGGTTGGTGAGGCCACGGCGGTGGGGTCGACGATGTGCACGTCGAACTCCCCGGGGCAGTCGAGCTCGAGCCGGCGTGCGACGGCGGTGGCGCCGGCGCGGTGCCCGCCGCCCGTGTCGGCGATGAGGAAGAGCAGGGGGATGGCCACGTGGGTTGCAGCCTACTCAAGCACGGGGCGGCGCCGGTCACATGGACAGGTCGACCGCCTGCGCCTCCAGGCCGCCCACCGCGAAGCCGGTCATGGCCACCTCGCCGGTCCCGTCAGCGTCGGCGACGTACGCCTGCTGGACACCGAGCGCGTCGACGGCGAGACAGACGAGCCGCCGCCCGTCCTGGGTCACGCGCACGCTCTGCAGGTCGGTCGTCCCGATGCCCAGGGTCACCGACGAGTTGTCGGCGCCGACCACACTGATGCGCACCAGCTGCAGGGTCTCACCGGTCCTGCTGACCGCGACCAGAGTTCCCTCCCCGGCGAACCCGAGGGCCTGCAGATGACCGGTCAGGCGCTGCGCGCTGCCCGGTGCTCCCGGCGCCGGCGTCACCACCACCCCACCGTCGGCGGTGGCCAGGGCGATGCGGCTGCCCGCCGGCGACACCGCCACCGCCGTCGACGCCGCCGGCGCACCGGGGAGCTCGTAGCGCGCGCCCAGGACCCGGTCGACCAGCTCCACCGCCGATTGTGTCCCGGCCTCCGCGGCCGTGCTCAGCACCAGCGAGGTGTTCCCCGCCCACAGCGCCGCCGTGCGCAACACCGAGGCGGTGGCGATCGTGGACAGGCTCTGGGAGCGCACGTCGAAAAGGTCGACGGCGGAGCCTGCGGCGAGCGCCACCCGCGTTCCGTCGGGCGACCACGACGGCAGGGTCCCGTTGGGGATGTCCGCAAGGACTGTGCCGCGCACCGTGTCCCTCACCTCGAGCGACGAGGTCGAGGTGAGGTTGTCGCTGACGACCACGGCGACGTGTGTTCCATCGGGAGCGGTGGAGGCCGCGGAGTAGGTCTGGAGGGGTGCCTCGAAGGGCAGGGTCCCACAGCCCGAGATGATCGAGCAACGCTCCGCCTGGAGCAGCACCGGGGCGGCGATCGGCTCGCCGGGGGCGCCCCGGGCGAGGGCCGGCAGGAGAACCTCGGTGGAGTCCTCGCCCTGCTTCCCGGCGAGCACCACGGCATGGACGGCCTCCATGCGGGACCCCGTCGTGAAGTGGACGGCCGCGGGGGCGGCGATGAACTGCTGGTCGTCGCCGCGCGCCTTGCGACTGACGCTGATGGTGTAGCTGACGTCAGGCTGGAGCAGCTGGCCGGGCAGGATCACGAACCGGCTGTGGTCGACCGAGTTGCGCACGACCCTGGTTCCGCTGATCGGCGGCGTCAGGGTGATCGCGGCTGCGGTCGTGCTCGCGCTCATGGGCGCGGAGAAGGCCATCGCCAGGCGCGCGTCCACGGCAATGTCGGTGGCACGATCGCCGGGCGTGGCCACCGCCAGCGCCGGCGCCGCCGCCGTGGCCAGGTCCCAATGGTGGTCGAGTCCGTTGCGGTCACCCTGCGCATCGGAGAACCCGCCGGCCAGGGTGAAGTGGTATTGCGTCGCCGCGCGGAACACCGCCGCCGGGTGGATCAGCTCGAATCCCGGCTCCGGGTCGAGCCAGTGGATCCAGCACGGCGCATTCGCGCTCGCCGCGAAGACGGTGGTGACGTCACACCCGGGGATGGCCGGGCTGACGTTCTGCCCTCCGGAGGTCGCGGTGACGGTGAACCGGCCGACCAGGCTGGAGCGCGTCACCGGGCGGTCGAAGACCACCCGCACCGGCGCGTCGGCTGCGACGGACGTGGAGCCGCGGTTGGGCTCGAGCGAGATGATCTGAGGGGGCGCGGAGAAGCAGGCGGTGAGAACCAGGGCGAGCGTCGCTGAGATCAGTCCGCCCGTGAAGAGCCGGACAACCTGGGGCAGCCGTCCCGGGCGGGCCGGAACGGACGTGGTCCCGATGCTAGGAGGGCCGGGACAGCAGCGCCTCGGCGTCGATGGCCTCGCGCGACGTGTCGTCACCGCGCACCTCGATGTGAGCGGAGCGATCCGCTGCCAGGGCGGCGACCGCCTCGGTGTTCGTCTGCGGGGCAGGCGACTGCGCGGTGTAGGCGGCCAGCACACCCCCTTCCTTGAGAAGGATGACCCCTGTCTGGTCGTCACCGGCCACGATCACCGAACCGTCGAGCTTCTCCTCGGCGAGGTATTCGAGCAGGGCGGGGAAGTTGACGAAGCGGGCCAGGAGCCCGGTGAACAGCGGCGGACCGGTGAGCAGGCGTGCCACGGACGTCACCGTGTCGACGTCGACGTCGACGACGTCGAGGAGCCCCTCGCCGGTGTCCATCTGGCGGCGGAAGATGCCGAAGGCCTCCTCCCCGTGCGAGGGATCGTCACCACCGGCCTCGGCATCGACAAGCTCGCCGTCGCGGAAGAGGAGGACGCCCGTTGCCGCGCCGCTGCTCAGCCTGATGAAACCGGTGTGGCGGTCGCCTCGGAGCGTCCGCAAAAGGCGCGGGAAGTCGACGAAGGCGCTTTTCAAGCCCTCGTACTGCACGTGGCCGGAGGGGATGGGCAGGCTGCCCATGGAACCTCTCCGAGCGGCGCCCGCGAAGCCACCGGAGGCCACCGGCCTGGTGCGTTCCGTGCCGGGCTGCCGGGACGGCGCGGCCACCGGGGCCGGCGCCACAGGCGCATATGTCGGGGAGAATTCAGCCGGGGCGTACGCGGGTGCGGTCTCGGACGCGGGCTTGCCGGTGCTCCAAGAGTCGATCGTGGCGGGCTCCGGCGCCTGCTCGGGCTGCGGGGCTGCCGAGGCGTCTGGCGACTGGTCCGACGCCGACGCAACGGGGTTCCAGATCGACGGTTCGGGCCTGCTGCCGCCGCCTCCCTCGCCGACACCGGACGCCTGGCCTTCGATGGTGTGAAACGACGGTGCGGCGGACGCGATGCCGGCGGCCACGGCGGCGGGCTGATCCGCGTCCTCGGCGGCTGCGATCAGCTCCGCAGGCGACGACTTGATCGTCTCCTCGGCGGGCAGCTTGGCGCGCGGATCGAAGTGGTAGTTCCCGCCGGTCCAGGCGAGTGCGCGCAGCACCACGGCCTCGCCGTCGCCCTCAGGGCCGGTGGCGTGGAAGAGGTGACCGAACAGGAAGAAGAGGGAGCAGCTCTCTGCGCCCGCCTCCAGGCTGAGCGTGCCGGTGGCCCGCTCCGACTGCATCGTCTGCAGCAGCGAAGCGAGATCGGACTCCTGCAGCGAACCCTGGGTCTGCACTTGAGGTGACTCCTGTGACGGGCGGTCCTGATCTCCAGAGGCGAGGCAGACGACCCCGAAATCGGCCGTATAGTATCAACCGCCCAACGTTGCGGCCAGTTCGCCGCGATCTCTGCAAGTCAGCTCGACGCCCCTAGAATCGGGAGGCGATCAAGAGTTGTGAAGGATCATACGTTGGATGCTCGTCAGCCCACAGTGCTGGTCGTCGAGGACGATGAGCTGGTCCGCAAGGCGATCCGCCTGACCTGCGAGTCAGAGGGCTACGCCGTGGCCGAGCTCGACCGCGGTGCCGGCGTGCTCGCCGCATTCGACGAGGCACACCCCGACCTCGTTCTTCTCGACCTCATGCTGCCTGATGTCAGTGGATTCGACGTCTGCCGAGAGATCCGTCGCGCGGGCCACCGCGTTCCCGTGCTGATCCTCTCCGCCAAGCACGACGAGATCGACGTCGTGCTCAGCCTGGAGATCGGCGCCGACGACTTCATCAACAAGCCCTTCCGCCCACGCGAACTGCTCGCCCGCATGGCTGCGCACCTCCGCAAGGCGAGTGAAGCAACCCCGCGCCCCGGCACGGGCAGGCGTCTCGCCTTCCGGGGGCTGACGGTGGACACTGCCGAACGGCGCGTGGTGCGCGGAGCCGACGAGGTGGAGCTGACGCACACCGAGTTCGACCTGCTCGCCTTCCTCGCAGGCAATGCTGGGCAGGTGCTCTCGCGGGACCGCATCCTGTCGTCGGTGTGGGGGTACGAGCACCCCATCGCCACCCGCGTCATCGACGTCCATGTGCGCAACCTCCGCCGCAAGATCGAGCCCGACCCCGCTCAGCCGCGCTACATCCTGGCTGTGCCCGGCATCGGCTACCGGTTCACGAGTACGCACCCGGAGAACGGTCAGTAGACTGACGCCGATGCCCACACCGCCGATGCTGCGTTCCCGCGGACCATCCGCGGGCGGGCGGCTCGTCCCGGATCCGCTGGTGGCCGTCAACGTTGCCGCCATGGCTGTCGTCGCTGCCGGCCTGTTCTTGGCCGCGGTCCTCGCGGTCTACGACTGGCGTACGCCCGGGGCCGAGGCGCCACTGGTGTTCTGGATCGCCGTCGTCGCCGTCGTGCTGTTCGTTCTCGATGTCCTGGTTGTGGGTGTTCGCTACGTGCGCCGGCTGCGGTTGGGACTGTAGGTGTCGCAGCACCAGGGAGCAGGTCCGCCGCCGAGCGACTCGCCCCAGGCCCGCCCCCCTTTCCCGTCGTACGAGGAGTTCGCGTCGGACCTACTCGAGGCGATCGACGCCTCGGGCCTGAGCATCGAGGACGTCCGCCACCACGTGGAGCCTGGGATCGGCGAGCGCCGCTTCGAGTGCACGGTGCGCCTGTCTCCATCGGAGCCGCCGTCGCGATATCACGTCCACATCAATTTCGCGTGGGACGCGCTGATGACGTACGTCGCCAGCTACGGGAGCGGCGCCGACTGCGAGCTGTACCACGACGAGGAGGACGCCCAGGACTGCCCGCACCAGCACCTCGCCCCCCAGCCCTTCGTCGAGGTGGAGGCGGAGTTCGTTCTCGGCGACGGCGGCTATGAGCTGCAGGACGTGGGCGAGGTCGGGACGTGGGTGGCGACGGTGCAGACGTTGATCGGCAAGGCATTTCCCGACGACGACCGACCCTCCGTGCACATCGGCCTCGCCGCACTGGGGCGGACCACGCTTGTGGAGAAGTTCACCGCCGAGCACTCCTGGCTCATCGATTTCGAGCGCACCCCCGACCTCCTCCTGATCACCCGCCAGGTGCAGGCGGCGCTTCGCATCGTTCCGCAGCTGGCCGATCGCCTGCCCATCTGAGGCTCCGCCGCGGCCTACATGCCGGACGGGGCGCGGATCTCGTTCAGCAACCGGGTGATGAAGGGGCGGTTGGCGATCTCCGGGTGGGGCACGGTAAGCCCAGGCTCCGACACCTCGAGGTCGCCGGCCTCGCCGAGGAGGACGATGTCGACGTCGGCGCGGCGCGGCCCCCAGTGGTAGCTGTCGCGCCGCCCTGCGTCCCTCTCCGCGTCGCGGCAGTGGCGCAGCCATCGCTGCGGCGGCCACGCTTGCGGGGCCCGCAGGCGCAGGAGCTGGTTGTGGAAATCGCCTTGACCGGTGACCCCGATGGGCCGTGTGAGGATCTCGCTCGACGCCGCGTCGACCGTCACCCCGTCGCGCGCCAGCAGGCGGCGGAGCATGGCCAGCGCCTGGCCCCGGTGACCGAGGTTGGAACCAAGCGCCACCCAGGCAACGTCGGTGTCGGTTGGGCCGTCGGTGCTGCTGGTCAACCGGTCGGTCCGGGCCGCGGCAGCGCCGCGACGGCCGCCGGGGTGCCTCGCACAACCGCGTCGGCGACGCGCGCGGCGCGCACCACCGCCGCCACGTCGTGGACGCGAACCATGCTCACGCCGGCATCGATGGCCAGGGCGACCAGGGCCAGGGTGCCCTCGACACGGTCGCGCGGGTCGACGCCGCCGAGGATGGCGCCGACAGTGGACTTCCGCGAGGGGCCGAGGAGCACCGGCCGGCCGAGTCCGCCGAGCTCGCGTAGGCGGCGCATCAGCTCGAGGTTCTGCGCTGGGGTCTTGCCAAACCCGAACCCCGGGTCGAGGACGATGCGCTCGGCGCCGACGCCGTGTTCCTGGGCGAGACGAACGGACTCGCGCAGCGACGCGCAGATGTCCTCCATGAGGTCGCCGTAGTCCGTGCCCCGCTGGTTGTGCATGGCGACGAGAGCCACGTGGGGGTGCGCGCCGAGGACCTGCGCCATGGCCCGGTCGCCACGCAGCCCCCAGATGTCGTTGACGATCACAGCCCCCGCCGCGATCGCGGCCAGCGCCACCTCCGACTTGCGGGTGTCGATGCTCACCGGGACATCGACGGCGGCGCAGACGGCGCGCACCGCGGGCAGGACGCGGGCCAGCTCCTCGGTGGCGTCGACAGGTGACGCGTTGGGGCGCGTGCTCTCCCCGCCGATGTCAAGGAGATCCGCGCCCGCGGCGACGAAGTCGCGAGCGCGGTCGACGACTGCGCCCACGTCGTTGGAGATCGAGTCGCCCGCAAAGGAGTCCGGGGTGACGTTGAGGATGCCCATCACCAGCGTGCGCACGCCGAAGTCGAGGACGTGGTCACCCGCGCGCAGTGGTGGAGGCGGCGCGCCGCGAGCCATGAGGGCGTCTCCGATCGCGCCGCCGAGCGACTCCGCGGCGGCGCTCCACTGGGCGAGGATGGCGGGCAGCCGGCCCATGGTCATCAGGGGGCCGAGGAGCAGGGCGCGGCGTCCGTCTGCGTCGCTGAGGACGGTGCCGCCGCCCTCACGGAGGGCGCGCTCGAGGACGCGCGTGAGGTCCGCCGACAGTCCCTGCACCGCCAGTGCCTCGACGGCGCCGTGGGTGGCAAGCGCGGTGAGCCGGTCAGCGGGAAGCCCGAGACGGAGCACCGCGTCACGCAGCGCTTCCTGCGGACCCGGCAGGAGGGGGCGCACGTTGTAGCGCGCCGCGGTCGCGGCGTCGGTCACGCGCCGTTGACGGGCGGCGGCAGGTCGGCGGGCTGCAACTCGCCGGCGGCCTCGCGCTTGGGAACCATGACGCTGCGCCTGAAGATGCAGACGCGCTCGCCGTGCTGGTTGAAGGCGCGTGTCTCCACGCTGACGATGCCCCGGTCGGGCTTGCTCGACGACTCGCGCTTGTCGAGCACGGTGGTCTCGGCGTAGATGGTGTCGCCGTGGAAGGTCGGGTTCTCGTGCTTGAGGTTCTCGACCTCGAGGTTGGCGATCGCCTTGCCGCTGACATCGGCGACGCTCATCCCCAGCGCGAGGCTGTACACCAGGTTGCCCACCACCACGTTGCGCTTGAACTGCGTCTGCGTGGCCGCGTACTCAGCGTCGGTGTGGAGAGGGTGATGGTTCATGGTCAGCAGGCAGAACATGTGGTCGTCGAACTCGGTGATCGTCTTGCCCGGCCAGTGCTTGTACGTCGCCCCGACCTCGAACTCCTCGTAGTAGCGCCCGAACTGCATCGGCTCACCCTCTTGGTCGGGGCAGACCCCCCTTCGCCGCCAACTCTAGTGGACGCCGCCTGCGCCGGTCCCGGGCGGGGCTCGGCCCTCCTGTACGCTGCAGCCGTGTTCGCCGCCGCGCTGCCGCCGGAGTCGGGAGCAGGCCTGATCGTCCACGGGGAGGCGCTGGCACTCCTGGGTGGACTCCCCGACGGTTGTGCGGGCCTCGTGTACGCGGACCCGCCCTTCAACACAGGAAACCGGCGCGACGGCGTGCGGGTGCGCGCCACCCGCGATGACGCCGCGACGCGCCGCGGGTTCGCCGGCGCCACCTACCGCACCGAGCGCACCGGAACTTCGGGATTCGACGACAGCTTCGACGACTACCTCAGCTGGCTGCGCCCGCACTGTGAGGAGACGCGACGAGTGCTGGCCCGGCACGGCACGTTCTACCTGCATGTCGACCCCCGTGAATCGCATTACTGCAAGGTGCTCCTTGACGAGGTCTTTGGTCGCGACTGCTTCCTCAACGAGGTGATCTGGGCGTACGACTACGGGGCGCGCTCGACGAGGCGCTGGTCCGCAAAGCACGACGTCATCCTCGTGTACGCACGCAGTGCGGGAGCTCATCATTTCGACCTCACAGGCGTCGACCGCATCCCGTACATGGCGCCCCGGCTGCAGACGAGCGAACGCGCCGCGCGTGGCAAGACGCCCACCGATGTGTGGTGGCACACGATCGTGCCGACCAACTCGCGCGAGCGCACCGGGTACCCGACGCAGAAACCCCTGGGGGTGCTACGGCGCATCGTAGCCGCCTCATCGCGTGCCGACGACCTTGTTGTCGACTGGTGCGCCGGCAGCGGGACGACCGGCGTCGCGGCCCAGGGCCTCGGCCGCCGCTTCATCCTTGTCGACCGCAGCGGCGACGCTGTGACCGTGATGCGGCAACGACTTGGGCAGGATGTTCCAGTCCTCGACCTGAGCGGTTGACGGGCACGCCGCCTCATTCAGCAGCGGCCGGGCCTGCGGTCCGAGTGGGCCGGGTCGCTGTGCACAATGCGGCGGTGAGCGGTCCTCTCGGCCTGGTCGGCAGCGGTGAGTTCACGCCGGCGACCGAGGCGGTCGACATCGCGCTTCTCGAGGGTCGTGAACAGCGCGTGGTGTTCCTGCCCACAGCCGCGGCGCTCGAGGGCGCCAAGCGAACGTCTTACTGGGTGGAGCTGGGACGCACCCACTACCGGCGCCTGGACGTCGAGGCGACGCCCCTGATGGTGCTCGACCGCTCTCACGCCGATGATGCCGCGATGGCGACGCAGGTCGCTGGCGCGGGCCTGATCTACATGTCGGGGGGCGATCCCACCTACCTGGCGAGGACGCTGGTGGGAAGCCGTGTCGGGGACGCCATCCGCGAGGCGTGGCTGGGCGGAGCTGCCGTCGCCGGCTGCTCCGCGGGAGCCATCGCGCTCGCGGAGCGCGTTCCCGACATCCGCCGCCGCGGCGAGCCGTCGGTTCCCGGTTTCGGCCTCGCGCGCGGCCTGGCGGTGCTCCCCCACTTCGACCAGATCGACCGCTGGCGTCCCGGGGCCACCGAGTGGTTCGTCGAGCACACGCCACCGGGCGTGCACGTCATCGGCATCGACGAGGACACAGCCATGGTCGGTGGTCCGACTCATTGGCGGGTGATGGGCCGAGGCTCGGTGTGGATTCTGGGCCCCGGCGAGCGCATCCAACACGGGGACGGGGCGGCGTTCTCCATCGCCTGAGCGACAGGTCGTGGGTCAGACCTTGTAGCGCTCCAGGAGGCCGCGGGCGATGATCAGCTTCTGGATCTCGTTGGTGCCCTCGCCGATGATGAGCAACGGGGCGTCGCGGTAGAGCCGCTCCACCTCGTACTCCTTCGAGAAGCCGTAACCCCCGTGGATGCGCATCGCCTCTGTGACGCACGCGAAGCAGGTCTCTGTGGCGAAGAGCTTGGCCATGCCGCACTCCACGTCGGCGCGCTCACCGGCGTCCTTCTTGCGGGCAGCCATCTGTGTCATCAACCGGGCGGCGGTGATCGAGGTGGCCATGTCGGCGAGCTTCAGCTGGATGGCCTGGTGCTTGGCGATGGGGACCCCGAACGCGTGGCGCTGCTGCGCGTACTCGATGGACAGCTCGAAAGCGCGCTGGGCGACACCGACGCCACGGGCGGCGACGTTGACGCGGCCCACCTCGATGGCCGCCATCATCTGCTTGAACCCCTGGCCCTCGACGCCGCCGAGCAGGTTGGTGGCGGGCTGGCGGTTGTCCTCGAAGACGAGCTCGGTCGTCTCCACTCCCTTGTAGCCCAGCTTCTCGATGCGCTTGGTGGAACGGAACCCGTCGTAGACCTTCTCGGCGAGGATGCATGACATCCCCTTCCAGACCGGTTTGGCGCCCGGGTCGGTCTTCACCAGGGTCGCCACAACGGTTGAGTGTTCACCGTTGGTGGCCCACATCTTGGTGCCATTGACGACGTAGTCGTCGCCGTCGCGCACCGCCCGGGTCTCGATGGCCTGGACGTCACTGCCGCAGTTGGGCTCGCTCATGGAGAAGGCGCCGTGCATGGCGCCGGTCGCCATGGCGGGGAGGAACCGCTGCTTCTGCTCGGCGGTGCCGTAGGTGTCGATGAGGTAGCTGACGATGAAGTGCGTGTTGATGACGCCCGTGATCGACATCCAGCCGCGGGCGATCTCCTCGCAACACATCGCGTAGGTCTCATAGTCAAGCCCCGTGCCGCCGTACGCCTCGGGGATGGCGAAGCCGAAGAAGCCGAGCTCCTTCATCTTGGCGACGATCTGCGTGGGGTATTCGTCGTCGTGTTCGAGCTGATGCACGGTAGGGAGGATCTCGCGCTCCACGAAATCCCTAACCAGGGCAACGATCTCGCGCTGCTCTGCCGTTTGCTCCACGCTCACGGGGTGGAGTCTACGGGCGCCGCACGCTCGCCCGGGTCGGGTGCGCCCGCACTCACCGCCAGGCACCGCCGGCGCGCGATGTCGACCGCACGCGGGTCGACGTCGGAGGCCGCCACGGTGCAGCCGGCGAGCAGCGCCGCCACCGCCGAGGAGCCGCTGCCCACGAACGGGTCGCACACCGTCATCCCCGGTTCGGCGCTGCCGGAGAGCATCTTGGTGAAGAGCGCCACCGGTTTCTGCGTGGGGTACAGGGCGCGGTGGATCCGTTTGATCGCCCACACGTCAGGCAGGTCGCGGCGAGACAGGCGGCGATGCCCCTTGGTGGCGAACACGATCGTCTCGTGGCGGCGCCGGAAGTAGTGGCCCATGCCCAGGTTCACCTTGTCCCACACGATCACGTTCTTGACCGCGAACACCTCGCGCATGAGGTGGCCGAGGGAGAGCAGCGAGAAGCTGTCGAACATGACGTAGATGTGCCCGCCGTCGGCGAGCACGCGGTAACACTCGCGCAGGAACGCGACGAAGGTGGTCGGGTCGTCGCGGAACTCCGTGAACCAGCGGTCGTTGTCAGAGTCGGCGTAGCGCCCGACGATGCGTCCGCGACCGAAGGACATGTGCTGGTTCATGCCGCTGTAGGCGGGGTCGGTGGTGATGACGTCGACGGAGCGGTCGGGCAGCGACGCGAGGAACGCGAGGCAGTCGGCCTGCTCGATCCGCCACTGCGGACGCAGCGGCTCAGTGAGCGCTAGCATGCCGCAACGCTAGCAGCGATCGACGCCGCGCAGCCGCCGCATCGGTGGCCGAGCAGCGGGTCAGCCGCCCTGCGGCACGTTCAAACCGTAGCGCTCAACCACGCCGGGCAACCAATCCGGGCTGCCGAAGCTCAGGCCGTACCCTTCCGCGATGCCTGCCATCGCCTCCATCGTGAAGGCCCCGCCCTCGACGAGGTCGGCAAGCTCGGCGAAGAATCGCTCGAACCCGGCGGGGCTGATGATCTCGATCATGCGGGCGCGCTCGGACCCCGCGTTCCACATCGCGTGCATCTCATTGCGTGGCTTGGTGATGTAGCCACCCGGACCCAGCACGACCTCGCGGTCCCCGGAGCGAAAGCCGATCTCGCCCTCCAGGACGATCGAGTACTCATCCTCGCGGGTGTGCAGATGAGGCGGAACCAACGCGCCGACCTCAAACGGGTGCTCGACCACGGACAGAGCCCCCGTCGTGTCCTCGGCGCCCAGCTTGAACACCACGCCAATGCCGGGGGCCAGGCCACCCGTCCGACCGCCGCCGGGTTGGACGATCGTCAGCGGCGGAGATTCGGTGGTGCTCATGCAGGAGACCTCTCGTATTTGGATGAACGATACTGTTCACCAAAGAGTGAGGCACGGGTGCGAGGATGTCAACAGTTGAGTGAACAGCGTCGTATCGTCAATAAGCGGCCGTACCAGATGCGCGACCGGGCTGAGCAGGTCAGCAGGACCCGCCGGCGAATTGTCGAAGCCACGGTTCATCTCCATACGAGCATCGGCCTCGCCGCGACGACGGTGGCCGCCATCGCCCAGCAGGCGGGTGTCACGCGTCTCACGGTGTACCGACACTTTCCCGACGTTGAGCAGCTGTACGCGGCGTGCAAAGAGCACTGGTTGGCGCAGCAGGTCCAGCCGGACGTCGCTTCATGGGCTCGGACGGTGGATCCGGCCGATCGGCTGCGGCTCGGCCTCTCCGACCTCTACCGCTTCTACCGGGGGGGAGAAGCGATGCTGACCAACGTGGACCGCGACAGGGAGATTCTCCCCGAGGATGTCCGGCAGAGCAATGAGGGGACGGACGCCCATCTTCGTGACGTCTTGCTGCAGCCGTTCGCGGCACGCGGTGCGCGACGTCGCCGGCTCAAGGCCGTGCTCGGACATGCGGTGAAGTTCGCCACCTGGCGGTCCCTGTGTGTCGAGCAGGAACTCTCGGACCGAGAGGCGGTCGAGACCATGAC
>DAISRJ010000019.1:0-35356 GCA_036828955.1 Candidatus Dormiibacterota bacterium
GGGCGCGACGAACGTCGAACCGGTCTCGTCGGCGGGCGGGCTGCTCTCGACCGGCTCCTCGACGGCCTCGACGCCAGGCACCGGCTCGTTGCCGTCCTCGCGCGTGGTCTGGTCGTCATCAGCACGGCCACGACGGCGCAGGGCAACCGGCCGCCGCGCTGTCAGCGTGTCTTCAAGGCCGGCATCGCCGTCGGCGGCGTCACCGGCCACGGCTGTGAGACCCGCGGGCGGGGTCGCGTCCGCGGCGTCGACTGGTCCGGCGAGCGCAGCCGTGGTCTCGGCCGCGGTGGCTGCGCCGGCGTCGGCCGGCTCGCGGCCGGGGACCACCGCATCGAGGGCAAGCAGGTATTCGTAGACGGTGCGACGGAGGCGCAGTGCGAGCGCCTCACTTGCCGGGCTGCCGGCACGTGAGCTCATCGCCTCAACCTCCTCGATGGTGTCGAGCAGGTGGCGCTCGTCGAGGCTCTGGCTGGTGATGGCGATCTCGAGGCGGGCCTGGAGCAGTTCGGCGACCTCGGGAATGTCCGCGGCAAGCGTGGCGGCGGCGTCATACCAGCCGTGGCGAAGCACGTCGGCGGACTCGTTGATGACGATCACAGCCGGTTCCGTCCCTCAGCACACATAGCTTGAAATGTGGCGGATGGGAGCCGCTCGCGCCGCCATGGTCCGGTCACGACGCAGTCACGAGCCGGTGCGATCGCCGCGGGCCGTCTCATCTGCCCTCAGATCTCCTTGCCTGGGATGGATCGTCGCCACCGGGGGCGCACGTCCATTCTCAGCCCGGTGGCCCTGAGGCCCGGCGCAACCGCGGCAACAAGGCTGTGAAAGAGTTCGCCGGTATCCGGGCGGGTCGGGTCGCCGCCCTGAGGACGGATAATCGGTGTGACACCGCCCACACCGTGAGGCCTGTGATGCCCAGCTTCTTCCCGAACGCCCGCGAGAACATCGCCGTCCCCGACAGCCACAAGGGACAGATCGTGTTCAAGTGGCCGGACCTGAGCATCCGCCGCTACAGCAATGCCATCGTCGCGCCCGACGAGGTCGCGGTGTTCATGTACCAGGGCGAGGTCAAGGGCACGCTGCCGCCGGGTCGGCACAGCCTCGACGCCACCGAGATCCCCTTCCTCGGTTTCTTCGCGGATCACCTGACCGGCGACAACCTCTACCGCACGGAGATCTACTTCGTGGGCAGCCGCGAGTACCCGGAGCTGAAGTTCGGTGGCCGCGTCGACAACGTCCAGGACCCGGTCACCGGCCTGATCGTGTCCCTGGGGGTGTACGGCGAATACTCCCTGAAGGTCGTCGATCCGCCCACGTTGCTCACCAACCTGACCGGGACCGTCGACGTCACCGACAACGCCGCGATCACCGACTGGGTCGCGCAGCAACTCCTCAAGGTGCTGCGCACCGATGTGACCCAGCACGTGGTCGGCAAGGGCTGGCCCATCCTCGGACTGGCCGCGTACGTGCCTGAGGTGGAGGCGGACGTCATCTCGCTCTCGGCCCAGCAGCTGGCGGCGTACGGGCTGGCCGTGGCCCGCATGGGCAACTTCACGATCAGCCTGAGCGAGGAGGACGAGGCCCAGCTCAAGACCCTGGCACGCGACACCGCCTACTCGCGCCTCGCCGGTTCCTTCCAGCAGTACGCTGCCGGCGAGTTGCAGCTCGGCGCCGGGGAGGGAATGTCCCAGGGCGGGCAGGCACTGGGCGGCGCGTTCCTCGGTGCCGGGCTCGGCCTCGGCGGCCAGGCCACCCAGATGCCGGCCCCCGGGCCGGCGCCGCCCGCAGCGCCCGGCTTCGCGGGCGGCGGCAGCGGGTACAGCGGGCCGCCCGCCACCGCGGAAGCGCGGCTCTGCGCCGGCTGCGGGGCGTCCCTACCGCCCGGCGCTCGGTTCTGCGCCGCCTGCGGGCAGCCGGTCGAGACGGCGGCCACCGTGCCGCCATCCCCTCCGCCCGCCGCCCAGTCCTGACCGGCTCGCTGCTCCTCGCTCAGTCCCAGCGAAAGCGCCAGGTGGCGATGGCGAAGGTCACCACCGCCCAGCCCGCCAGGACGAGGCAGTCGAGCGCGATGGCGTCAAGGCCGACGCCGTCGTTCATGACGCGGTGCAGGGCGTCGGTCAGCCAGGTCAGCGGCAGCACGTGGACCGTGGTCTGCAGCCATCCCGGGAGGGTGGTGATGGGGAAGAACACCCCCGAGAGGAACATCATCGGGAAGGCGACGAACGATGAGAGGCCACGGGCGGATTCGCTGGTCCGCGCCGCGCTGGTGAGCAGGAAGCCGATGCCCACGAACGCGGCCACGCCGAGGAGCATTGGCACGGCGGCCACGAACCACGACCCGTAGATCTTGGCCTGGAAGAAGGTGAGGCCGATCGCGGCCAGCACGATCAGCTGAAGGATGACCGTGAGCGCCCCACCCGCGATCTGCGCGCCCAGGATCTGAGCCGGTCGCAGTGGCGTGGCCCGGAAGCGGCGCAGCACGCGGCGTGCGCGCAGGTCGGCGAGCCCGATGGCGACGTAGTTGATCCCGCTCTGCAGGATGATGTAGGCGAGCATGGCGGGGAGGAAGTAGTCGATCGCGGTCACGTTGTTCACCGACGACGACACCGGGGTCGCCAGCGTGACCGGGGGGGCGGCTCCCCTGGCCGCGAAACCGCTCAGGACATGACCCAGGATCTGGTCAGCGATGGAAGCGCTCGACGAGGTCTGGCTGGCCTGGATGGGCACCACGCTCACCGCGGGCGCGCCGGGGGCGGTGAGGGCGGCGCCGAAGCCGTGCGGGATCTCGACAACCACGTCGACGTGGTTGTTCCTGAGGTCGTCGATCTCGGCGGCGCGCGTGCCGGTGTTGACGGTGACACCTTTGATACCGCGCAGTGCCGCGACGAACTGCTGTGACTGCGTGCTCCCGTCGTGGTCGACGACTCCGTAGGTGACGCTGAAGTTGCTGCCGCCGAACAGCTCGCCGAAGATGACCATGAAGAGGACGGCGAGTCCGAGGGTGAAGAAAAGCGCGATGCGGTTGCGAAATCCCGCCCGCACCGTGTTGACGGTGAGCGCGCGAAACGCCCTCACGTGCGCAGGCTCCGCCCGGTGAGCGCGATGAACACGTCTTCGAGGGTTCCCTGGCGGACGCGCAGGTCGCGGATCCCGGCGGCCTGGCCGTCGTCGCCGCGGCGCAGCCAGTGGGCGTCGGGGTCGAGCAGTTCGCGGAGGACGCGCTCCGGCGCCCGGGTCGACACCGCGACACGGGCGTCGACGGTGACCTTGTCGACGCCCTCGATCTTGGCGAGCGCCTCCTCGTCCACGCCGTGCGGCGCGTCGAACTCGATCGTTGTCCCCGGCGCATGTGCTGCGATGAGGCTGGCGGGGGTGCCGAGGGCGACGATCCTGCCGTGGTCGATCACCGCGATGCGCGAGCAGAGGCGCTCTGCCTCCTCCATGTTGTGGGTGGTGAGCAGCACCGTCTTGCCCCGCCGGCGCACGTCCTCGATGACGTCCCAGATGTTGAGGCGCGCCTGCGGGTCGAGGCCCGTGGTGGGCTCGTCGAGGAAGACAACGTCAGGATCATTGACGAGGGCGAGCGCGATCGAGAGGCGCTGCATCTGCCCTCCGGAGAGCTCGGTCGCGTAGGTGGTTGCCTTCGACTCGAGGTCGAATTCGCGGAGCATGTCGTCGGTGGAGCGCGCCGTCGGGAACAGCGCCCCGAAGAGATCGATCGCTTCGCGGACCCTGGTCAGCGGCGGCAGGGCCGTGGCCTGGAGCTGCACCCCGATGCGCGTCTTGATGGCGCGCGCCTCCCGCACCACGTCGGAGCCGAGAACGGTCGCCGATCCCTCGTCGGGTTCGCGCAGGCCCTCGAGCATCTCCATCGTCGTGGTCTTGCCGGCTCCGTTGGGCCCCAGCATCCCGAAGATCTCGCCCGTCTCGACGCTGAACGAGATGCCGTCCACGGCGACCAGCGCGCCGTAGCGCTTGAGAAGTCCATTGGCGCTGATCACCGGCACGCCGGGAGTATGCGGTGCCGACCTCGGCCGGCGGCCGCCCGGAGGAACCCTGCCGCTTTGGTCCCCACAAACAGGGAGCGCCGCGACCCTCTCGGTTCGCGGCGCTGTGTAGGGGGATCCTGGGGGGGACCTCTCGGTCACCACGATCATGGCAACGAAGAGTCGCGGACGGTCGCACCAGCGTGTGCGCGTCGGTTGTGTTCGCGTAACGTGACGGTGGCGAGAGTCGTCGTGGCCGCTCAGGTCGGGCTGGGGGACGCCCCCGTGGTCACCCGGGGCGCGGGTGTTGCCAGGCCCAGTTCGATGACCGTCTGACGGTGGGCCAGGATGAAGGCGTCTTCCGGGCGCGTGCCACCCTCGCGACCGCGCACGATGAGGATGTCGAGAAGGTTCTGCACCCGCCATTCCACCGTGATCTCGACGGCCGTGAGGCCATCGCTGGTCACCGCCGTGGTCGTGGTCGCATGCGCCTCGTCGCCCAGTGAGCCGGTTGACACCGCCACCGCCCCGGGGGCCGCGTCGAGCCGGCTGACGTCGGCGCGGTACACGTCCCCTGCCCCGGCCGTGGACGCGAACCGCTCGACGCTGTCCTTGACCTGGACCGGTCCATCGGCGAGCACCAGGCTGCCGACGCTGCGGAAGAAGTCCTCGGAGGCGCCGCCGAGGAACCCCGCCGCAGTGAGCTGACGGGCTGCGGGCAGGTTGGTGGCGGTGATGTCAGCCACCCCCAACGGGTGCGGCGCGGTGTCCCGGATGAAGTCCGGCGACACCATCTGGTCAATGCCCAGCAGGTAGGAGGGCGGCTGGCCCCGGAGAAGGGGAGAGGCCGCCGGCGCGGCGGCCGCGCAGCCGGCGAGGATCGTCGCCACGCACGTCGTGACGCCCCACCGCAGTCGCACCGCTCAATCTTGGCGGATCGCCGCCACGATGCTGCTGCGGGCGGCGCGGACCGCCGGCACCGCCGTTGCGATGAGGGTGCCACCGACCACCGCGCTGACCACGGCGATGGCCGTGGTGAGGGGGAAGGCAAAGCTCGGTGCGAAGCCGGGGGTGGCGACGGCGCGGAGCATTCCCGCCACCACCGCACAGCCCGTCACCACCCCGATGATGGTGCCGCTGACGGCGAGGATCCCCGCCTCGGCGAGCACCATCCCCAGCGCCCCGCCCCGGTCGAGACCGACCGCGCGCATGACGCTCAGGTCGCGCGAGCCCTGGCGGATGTTCACGACCAGGGTGTTGACGACGGCGATCATCGATGTCACCAGGGCCAGGATGGCCACCGCTACAAGGAGCCCGAGCGCCTGTTGAAGAGCGCGCTGGGCGGCCCCGCGGATGCCGTCGACGGTGACGGCCGAGAGCCCATACGACGCTGCCGTGTTCATGACCACGGACGTGTCGCCATTGGTGACCACGTCGAGGTCATCGAAGCCCGCAGCGGTGTCGCCGAAATAATGAACGGCCACGTTGCTGTCCATGATCAGCGACTCCTGGCCGTTCCCCGACGGGAAGGAGTGATCGACGATGCCGGCGACGAGAAAGGGCACCGTTCCCCGGCTGGTGACCAGCGGGACCGAGGCCCCCACCTGCCACCCGTGCGCCGCCGCGAACGCGCTCGGGGCCAGCACCGCCGCGCCGTTGGACACGGCCCGGAAGGCGTCGGCGCGCGACGGGGTGGTGACGTCCACGCCGCCGCCGGTCTCGTACGCGGGGCTTTTCACCGTGGTGACGCCGATGATGCTGCCGCCGGTGGCGACTGAGAGGAAGCGCAGGGGCAGAGCCGCGCGGACGCCCGGGGAGGTGGCGACGTCCGCGGCCACCTGGGCGGTGCCGGTGACCGGGCTGCGCATCACCACGTCGCCGGTGAAGAGGTGTGACACCCATGCGTTGCCGCCGTTGATCGCCCCGGTGGCCAGGGCGCTGACCGCCACCGCGCTGGCCACGCTGATGGTCAGACCGGACAGTGTCAACGCGGTGCGGTTGCGCCGCCGCACCAGGTTGCGCGCGGCCGTGTCCGACCGCGGTGACACCGTCGACGCCATCTTGCCCACCAGGCCCGCCACCCACGGTGCCAGGACCGGGAGAGCGCAGAGCACCCCGGCGACGACCAGGACGGTCCCGATGGCTGCGGCGCCGCCGTCTCCCAGGAGGAACAGCAGCGCCCCGGCGGCGAGCGCCGGCGGCGCCAGCGCGAGGGGAAACGTGCCGAGCCGCTCGCGGTCAGGGCTCGGGTGGGCGCGGAGGCCGGACAGGATGGCGCGGCGGCCGCCGGCCACGGCCGGGACGATGGCACCCGCGGCAGCGGCCGCGACGCCGACGAGCACCGCGAAGAGCACCTGCCAGGGACCGACGTCGAGCGGCAGGCTGGGCAGATCGGCGGGCGCCACGCGGCCTTGGAGGAACCCGGCAAGGACGATGCCCACAGCAACACCGACCGGGATGGCGGCGGCGATGAGGATGGCTGCCTCGGACATGAAGATCCGGAAGACCTGCCGAGCCGAGGCACCCGCAGCGCGAAGCAGAGCTGTCTCGCGCCGCCGTTCGCTGGTGGCCAGGGCCACGCTGTTGGCGGTGGCCCCGGCCCCGACCACGAGGCTGAGCACGGTCACCATGAGCAGGAGCGGCTGCACCTCGCCCAGCGGGGAGCCGGCGCCGGCGCGCGGGTCGACGGCGGTCACCGCCGGCCCCAGCGCGGCGCGCACCTGGTCATCGACGTGAGCCACATCGGCGCCGGGCGCCAGGTGCAACGCGACCATGGCGGTGCGCAGCCCCAGTGAGAACTGGTCGAGCATGGCCGTTTCGGTGATGAACACGCCGTCGCGCGCGAAGCCGCCGAGGCCGCCGCCGTTGCTGAAGCCGACGATCGTGAACGCATCGGGCCCGGTGGCTGTGGTCAGTTGGAGAGTGCTGCCGAGCGCCAGGGGGGCCCGGTGGGTGGCTGCCGCCAGGGACGCGGCGAGGCCCTCGTCGAGCACCACCTCTGAGTGGCTGAAGGGCGAGGGCATGCGCCCTGTGGCGAGCGACAGCGGGCGCAGGGCGACACCGCCGCCGCGGAGCGCGAGCACGTTGACGACGGTGCCGGCGACGTCGGCGCTGTCAAGGCGGGCGACGACGCTCTTCTCGTACAGGGGCACCGCTGCGCTGACCCCGGCCAGCCTGCTCAGCTGCGCAGCCGCCTCGGCGCTGAGCCCCGTCCCCGCTGCGTCGCGCACGTCGAGATCCGCGCTGCCCGCCGCCGCCTGGGCGGCCGCGCGGGACTCGGCGTCGAGCCCATTGGAGGTCACGGACACGCCGAGCACCACGGCGATGCCGAGGGCGATGGCGATGCTGGTCAGAAGCGCGCGCAGCGGGCGGCCACGGATGGCACGCAACGCCAGCGCCCAGGAGAGGCTCACAGGCCCAGCCGGCCCAGCCGCTCGACGAGAAGCCCCACCGCGTCAGGTCCGCCCGTCTCCTCGCCTCGAGGCAGACGCACCTCATCGACGATCTCGCCGTCGCGCATCACCATGACGCGCCCGGCGTGCGCGGCGACGCGGGCGTCGTGGGTCACCAGAACCGAGGTCTGCTTCTCGCTGCGGCAGAGGTGTCCGAGCAGGGCCATGACCTCGCGACCGGTCGTCCAGTCGAGGTTGCCGGTTGGCTCGTCGGCGAGGAGCAGCACCGGAGCGGCCGCGAGGGCGCGGGCGATGGCCACACGTTGCTGCTCTCCGCCCGAGATCTCCTCGGGACCGTGCCCCTGCAGACCATGCAGGTTCAACTCATCCATGAGCAGGCTGACCCGCTCGGAGATGGTGCGGGCGCTGACCCCGCCGTCGCGATGCCGTCGCGAGCCCTCGTTGCGCAGCCGCAGGGGGAGGGCGACGTTCTCAGCCGCGGTCAGGTTGGGGAGCAGGTTGAAGAACTGGAACACGAAACCGATGCGGTCGCGGCGGAAGGCCGAGAGAGTCGCATCGTCCAGGCTGTACAGGGACCGGCCGTCGATGGTCACGCTCCCGCCGTCCGGCGGCTCCAGGCCGCCGAGGATGTGCAGCAGCGTGCTCTTGCCGCAGCCGCTCGGACCCATCAGGGCGACGAACTCGCCACGCTCGACCTCCAGCGACACACCGCGCAGCACCTCGCGCGGTGGCCGGCTGATGCTGTAGGTCTTGCGCAGGTCGTCGGCGGTCACGACGGCGGTTCCCGCCGGTGCGGCGGGGGAGGCGGTGGTCATGGGATGGATCCTCGATGTGGCGACGGTGCAACGTCCCGGCGGCGGTGGTCGGCGGCATCAGGTCGGCAACGATTCAGGCGATGAGGAAGCTCTCCAGCACCGACTCCACCGAATTGAAGAGGAGGCCCCCCTGGTCGCCCAACAGCGGTGGAAGGATGAGCGTGGGCACCGGGGTGGGCGTCGCTGTCGGCACAGCCGTGGGCGCCGGTGTCACCGCGGCGGGGGGGATGGCAGGGGCCGGGGGAGCGGCACTGTTGCGGTTGGGTCGGGCGGTGCTCGACGGCCTCGGCCTGGGCGGCGGCGGTGGTGACGAATGCAGCTGGGCGAACTCCTCAGTGAACATCCAGGCGCCGGTGTAGCTGCCCCCGCCGCCCGTCCACGCGGCGGCGCCCGAGTTGTCCGACCCGATCCCGAGGTCCGTGTAGTTGCCGTTGAGGATGTTGGACCGGTGGTCAGGGCTGGCCATGAACGAGCCGTTGATGGCCGACGCCGCCGAGGCCGCGGCCCCGTAGGTGTTCCAGCCGATGTTCTCGCCCGCCGAGAGGTAGCGAACACCGAAGGCGCCCATCATCGAGAAGACGAGCTGACCGCAGCCGAGGATGGGATGGGCGAAATAGTTGCGCTGGATCATGTCCACGGCGCGGCCGTTGATCGCGAGGCCGGCGCAGTTGTACCTGGCGCCCTCACCGATGGCTCCGAGCGTGCTGTTGTGGTTCAGCGAGCGCACTCCGTTGCTGGTCCGATCCTGGTTCAGGAGGCTGAAGAGGTCGGCGTCCGCGGTGCCGTCGGCGTGGGCCACGGTGGCCGTGCCCGCCGCATGCATGGCGGCGACACCCAGGCCGGCGAGCACGACAAGGGAGGCGGCGATGGTGGCGAGGCGCCGCCACGATCTCCCCGGGGACGCCGGTGGGTGATCCGCGGCGCGGACCAGCGCCGCGGTGCGGCTGAGCTCGTCCCATCGCTGGCGCTCGGTCGCGGACCTGGTCTCCGTCATCCGGTCAGCAATACCCCACCCCAGGGGTGATGTGTCGCAGCGGTAACGGTTCGTAACCGGGATGTCGGGAATCCGTCGACAGGCCGGGCGCACGGCTCGTCAGGGCAACGGCCTGTGAGAGAGCTGAGAGCCGCCTTGACAGGATCGTTGCACGGACCGCGCCCGGCTGCGAGCGCGGCTCGATAGCCTTTCCAATGAACCAGATTGCGGAGGAGACGCCCCGGTATGTCGCTACTCGACAGGGTGCAGCGGAAGGCTGACGGAGACGAGACCCAGAGGTCCCAGCAGGGCAGCGAGACCGCCCGCCCTGCCGAGCGTGCGCCATCGCCCGCACCGGCAGCCGGCGACGCCGACGTTCCCGTCATCCACCTCGCGGACACGGCCAAGGCGGCCACCGCGCCCACTGGATGGCAGGTCCGCCACGCCCCTCCCGGCCGCGCGCCGGCCGGCGGCAGCGGATCCGCCCCGACCACGCCGGCGCCCGCTCAGGCCCCACGACCGGCCATCGGCGTTGCCGCAGCCGGCAGACCGCACCCCGATGCGCCATCGCCTCCGGCCGGCCTTCCTGGGATGACGTCGCTGCGTGACCGCGCCCCCGCGTCGGACTCGGGGGGACGCAGCGGGGCACATGAGGCCCCGGAGGCACAGCGCCAGTCGTCGCTGCTGAACCGCACCGGGATGGCGCGCGGCTCGCTGGCCAAGCCCGGCTCGGGCAACCTGTACTCGCAACTGCGCGGCAAGGTCCACCAGCGCCTCGTGGAGGAACTGGCCGGCAACACCGACCAGTCCGCCGCCGAGCATGTGCGCCAGCGGATCGCGGAACTGGTCAACGAGCTGTCCGGCGAGATGAACCTGACCATGACGCGGCACGACAAATTGCGCGTCATCGACACAGTGATCGACGACGTTCTCGGCCTCGGCCCGCTCGAGCCACTTCTCCACGACCCGGAAGTCACCGAGATCATGATCAACAGCGCCACGCAGATCTACACTGAACAGCACGGCAAGCTGAGCCTGAGCCCGGTGACCTTCGAGAGCACTGAGCAGCTGATGCAGGTCATCGACCGGATCGTGAGCAGCATCGGCCGCCGTGTCGACGAATCGTCGCCGATGGTGGACGCGCGCCTCAAGGACGGTTCGCGCGTCAACGTGATCATCCCGCCGCTGGCGCTGCGTGGCCCCACTGTGACCATCAGAAAGTTCGCCAAGGAGGCGTTCACCGTCGACGACCTCGTGACCTTCGGCTCGGTCACGCACGACATGGCACGCTACCTTCGCGCGTGCGTCCGTGGACGCCTCAACGTCGTGGTCAGCGGTGGCACGGGCTCGGGAAAGACCACCACCCTCAACGTCCTCTCCGGCTTCATTCCCGATGACGAGCGCATCGTCACGATCGAGGATGCCGCCGAGCTGCAGCTTCGCCAGGCACACGTGGTCACCCTGGAGACCCGCCCGGCGAACATCGAGGGCAAGGGCCGGGTGTCCATCCGTGAACTGGTCATCAACTCCCTGCGCATGCGGCCCGACCGCATCGTCATCGGTGAGTGCCGCGGCGGGGAGGCGCTGGACATGCTCCAGGCGATGAACACCGGCCACGACGGTTCGCTGACCACCCTGCACGCCAACAACCCACGCGAGTGTGTCGGCCGCCTCGAGACCCTGGTTCTCATGGCCGGCGCGGAACTGCCGTCACGCGCCATCCGCGAACAGATCGGCTCCGCGGTGAACATCATCGTCCAGCAGGATCGCCTTCGCGACGGCACGCGCAAGGTGGTGAGCATCACCGAGGTGCTCGGTTGCACGGGGGGAGAGGTGCAGCTCCAGGAGATCTTCACCTTCCATCAGACCGGCATCGACGAGGATGGCAAGGTGGAGGGCAGCTTCACGCCGACCGGGGCTGTGCCCCACTTCCTCGAGCACCTCAAGTCGGAGGGCGAGGCCCTGCCGACAGAGATGTTCCAGCCCCTGCACATCGTCGAGGCGGTCGAGCAGGACTGAGCCGGGTGGAGGTCGCCCGCGCCGGCCACGCCGGCGGATTTTCGCGCCGGTCGAGGGCGCGCGAGCGACGGTGGGAAGGGGTGTGCCAGCGACCTCGGCGCGCCCGCGTGCGGAGCGGGGCGAATGCTCGAAGGGGCTGGCCGCACCGGTCACCGCCGTCGCGACGACGGTGACCGGGCGCAGCCCACGCCGGGACTACCCGGCGCGCTGCTGCTGCTGCTGGATCAACTGCTGCTGGAGCAGCTGGCGGCGATCGGGGAAGAGCTGCGCCAGGCGCGGCGGCAGCGGCACTCCCATGTCGAAGAGCTTGTCGATGATCTGGGGGCGGATGCCCGTGGGGTTGAACTCGCCGACGATCTGACCGGTGGACGGGTCGGCGCCCTTGGACTCGAACCTGAAGATCTCCTGCATGGTGATCGTCTCACCCTCCATGCCGACGATCTCGGTGACGGAGGTGACCTTGCGCGATCCGTCCTTGAGACGGTTGAGCTGGATGACCAGGTTGAGCGCGCCGGCGACCTGCTGGCGGATGGCCTTCAGCGGGAGGTCCATGCCGGCCATGAGCACCAGCGTCTCCAGGCGGGAGAGCGCCTCACGCGGGCTGTTGGCGTGGATGGTGGTCAGCGAGCCGTCATGGCCCGTGTTCATCGCCTGGAGCATGTCCAGCGCCTCACCGCCACGGCACTCGCCGACGATGATGCGGTCGGGGCGCATGCGCAGCGAGTTGGAGACGAGCTCGCGGATGGTGATGCGACCGTCACCATTGACGTCCGCCGGCCGTGACTCCATGCGGCAGACATGCTCCTGGTGGAGCTGCAGCTCCGCGGCATCCTCGATCGTGACGATGCGCTCGTCCACGGGGATGAAGCTCGAGCACACGTTCAGGAGAGTGGTCTTTCCTGTGCCGGTTCCACCGCTCACGACCACGTTGGCCCGGGCCAGGACGCACGCTTGGATGAACGCTGCTCCCTCCTGGGTCAGGGTGCCGAAGCCGATCAGGTCGCTGACCTGGTAGGGGTCCTTGCTGAACTTCCTGATGGTCAGGATGGGCCCGTCCAATGCCACGGGAGCAATGGCGGCGTTGACGCGCGAGCCGTCGAGGAGGCGCGCATCGCACAACGGAGAACGCTGATCAATTCGGCGTCCGACGGACGAGACGATCGTGTCGATGACACGGAGGAGGTGCTCCTCGCTGTCGAAGCGGATATCGGTCAGGAGAATCTTCCCCTTGCGCTCGACGTAGACCATCTCGTGCCCATTGACCATGATCTCGGTCAGGCTGTCGTCGTCGATGAGCGGACGCAGCGGTCCGAGCGCCTCGAGGTAACGGGGATCGATGCCTTTGGCGGCGGTTGCAGTGCTCACGCTGAGACGACTCCTCTGGAGGTGATGGACGGGTTGCGCTGTCTCCGCCGATTCTCTCCGCGCACGGCCGAATCTCGACGGAACAGAACCGCTTTGCGACACGATCTTTTCCGTTCGCGAAGTCGGGCGCGGATACGATGGGACGGTCGAACCAACCTGGAGAACATCCGAATGCCGACTGACACGTTCACCGTCGAGCACGGTGACTCCCAGCCTGCCAAGACCGCCGTGTTCTCGGTGGAGGAACTGACCTTCGCGACGCCCGACCTCGGCCGCGAGCCCGCCACGCGGTCGCGCGGTGCTGATGACGACCTGGATTTCGCGCTGGCCCCGCGCCTGTACGAGGAGCGCACGGCGCAGCGAGATCGGGGTACCACACCGGCGCCGCCACCGCGGCCGCTGTCGCCGGAGGCTGCACCCGGATCCCGCCCCATCGACACATTCGTCATCCGCGAAGCACACGACGGCGTCCCGGCGACCCCCGTGGATGCCCTTGTGGTCGGAGCCTCGAGGCCGGCGCTCGACGCCGCCGCGTTGGAACCCGCCCCCACCGCATTCAGGATCAGCTCGTCGACCGGCAGGACCGCTGGCCGGGAGACCGGGGAGCCACCGTGGACGGTGCGCGATGCCAAGCCCCCAATGGAAACGGCGCCGTCGCCACGCGGCTGGGCGACCAGGGCGACCTCGGCCGGCCCGGACCGGTCGGCGCACATGGCCTTGCTGCGGCTCCGCGAGGAGGCGGTGCACGTGAGCTGGACGTCGGCGTGGATCGCGGTCAACGCCGCCGACCCCGGCCTCTCCAGGAAGCCCGCCGCCTAGCGGGTCCGGCTGCCGGCGCGCTGCTGCATGGTGGCGTAGACGGCGTCGAGTGTGGGCCGCTCGCCGGTCCGCAGCAGGTCCGCGACGACGTCCGGGTCGATGCCCCCGGGAGCCGCCAGCGCCGCCGCCTTCGCCGCGTCCTCCGCTGCCGCCTTGGCAACGTGGAGGCGGTCCTTGAGCCTCTCAACCCGAGCGATGAGCACGATGCACAGCACAGCCAGCACCACCGCCAGGGCCCCGACCGCGATCACCGGTTGAGTGCGGACTGCGTCGACGATGTGCTGCAGGTTCATCTGCCGAGCTCAGACGCCACAGAGCACCTCGGAAGCTCTGAAGTGCATCTCCCGCCCCATGGCGCGGACAACGGCGCTCTCGTGTCCGGGGATCTCCATGGCGCCGATGGCGGCGATCGTCGACACAAAGTCGTCGACGCCGGCCCGCGCTGACCTGATCGCTGACACGACCAACGCCGCGTCATCGGCCCCGAGCCAGGTCACGGCGATCCCGATCAACTCAGCGCGGAGCGCGTCGATGTCGATGTCGAGACGCGGCGCCACGAACTCGCCCGCCTCGCGCGCCTCCACACTGTCCATACCGGTGGGCTCCATCGCCGCCTCGGCACCATCGCTGTGCTCGCCGAAGGCCGCGATGACGGGTTCGTCCACCTCCGCGTCGCTCTCGGTCACCTCCGCGATGACCAGGTCGTCGCTCACCGCCTGGGGCGTCACGTCGGCGACCAGCGCCGGGGTTGACACGCCCGCATCGGCGTCGAGCTCGGCTGTGGTCTCACCACCTGCCTCTGGCGCGGACGGCTCATCGACGCCTGCGCCCACGGACAGTTCGTGGTCGGCAGCTGCTTCGGGCTCCTCGACAGGCATGGCTGCGGTGGGCTCCTCGACAACGGTGACCGAGGTGGGCTCCTCGACAATCGGCGTCGTGGCGGACTCCGCGGCAGCCGTCGCCGCGGCTGCCCGCCTGGCGGCGGTCACCCGGGATGGCCTCCTGGGGGCAGTCACCGCCGGCGGCTCGTCGTCGGTGGGCTCCGCCGCGGCGGCGGGGCCGGAATCACCGATCACGGTCACCCGCGAACCAGGAGTGTGAAGGAGATTCCAGAGGGATGCGATGCTCTTCCCCGGCCATGGGTGAGCCGTGGTGAACGCGCCCACCAGGGCGCCGTCGTTGAAGAGGGCCATGCCTGGGTCGGCCGATGCGACGAGCAGGGCGCACGTCCGCCGCGAGGTGCGCATCTCGGCGACGAGGTCGTCGGTGTGCAGCCAGGCGGTCGGGAGGCTGGGGCCGATGCGAGGCCAGCGCCACAGCAGGGGCAGCACCGCGGCGAGGCGGGGGTCGTCGCTCATGTAGGCGGTCAGCGTGCCCTCGTCCGCCTTCATGAGGGCCTGGGCGGCGTCATCGCCGAGGAGTCCCTCGTGCGCGCTCACCCAGACGGCGTCGACGATCGTGCCATCCGTCACCACCGCCGCCGCACGGGCCTTGGCGCTGGTGAGCACGAGAAGTGAGTTCGGCATGCGCGGCACCACCGCGCTGAGGTTGGTGACGTTGGCGATCTCGTCGGACCACAGAGCCGCCCCCAGCGGAAGGCAGGGGAACTCGTCGAGGCCAAACGGGGGCCGTTCGGGGACCGGCGCGGAGACGGATCCCGTCGATTCGCCGGCGACGTCTGAGGATGCGTCTTCGACGTCCTGCGCGACGGGCTGCTCGGCGACCTCCGCCGGCAAGGTCGCGACGGCGGGGTCTGCGACCACGTCGCCGGCGGTCGCCGGCTCGGCGGAGTCGGCTTCCTCCGCTTCGGTGGGTGCGGTCTCGACCTCGGTGAGGTCGGCTTCGTCCGTTGCCGTGGGTGCGGTCTCGACCTCGGTGAGGTCGGCCTCCGCCGCTACCGCGGGCGCGGTCTCGACATCGATGGAGTCGGCTTCCGCAGCTGCCGCGGGCGCAACCTCGGCCTCGGCCTCCGCCTCGGCCACAGCGCCGCGTCCGTTGGAGCCGGCGCTGTGGCGCCGTTGGAACAGTCCCATCAGGTCCTCCGCACTGCTGTGCAACGTCACATGGCAACCGTGGCTCAACACCACGGCCCACTTGGAATATCGGTCTGCTCCTGATTCTGGGGTTGGACCCCTCCCCGCTCATCGCGGGCGCGTCACTGAAAGGTGGCGCGCCCCTGACGGGTTTGACACAGGCCGCCCCTCTCTCACGACCCCGGAGGGCCGCTGGGGCGGTCCCAGTTCTTCCCGACTCGACTGGGTCGGAGCCTGTGGGCCACCTCGTTACCCCGGTGTGACCGGTCATGCGACGGCCCCACGAGTCTCGCGCCTCCATAATCCGGGCAGAGATGAACGCATCAAACGCTGCGAATAGCTTGGAACCAACTGAGCCCAGCCCGGTCCGGCGAGCCCGCCTGGTCCGAGATCGCAGCGTTGTGGAGCGATTCGGCCTCCAACCAGCGGGGATGTACCGGGTCGCCTACGTCGCCGGCGCCACGCAGTCGCGGCGGGTCAGCCGCAGCCTTGCCGTCTTCCAGGGAGTGTCCGAACGGCGCCGCTGGAACGGGGAGACCGCCCTCTGCCTCGACTTCTTGCTGCCCCAGGGACGGCCGCTCTCGCTGCTTCCGGCGCAGGTCGTCGACGTCCGACCGGCGGGCCAGAATGAGCAGGGCCAGTGGGTGCTCGTCGCTCACGATGCGGCGCGCCGGCGTCACCGCGCGCGGCTTCGGACCCGGCCGGTCTCCTGACCCGGCGTCGGGCTCGCCGCGCCCGAGCTACTCTCCGACGGCCGCCGCGGCGGCCATCTCGTCATCGTCCTGGACTCGCGACAGTCTGTCGGTGAGTCCGCGGCGCTCGAAGCGATAGCCGATGCCGGGAACTGCGTGGATGTACGTCGGCCTGGGTCCCTCGGGTTCGATCTTGCGGCGCAGCCTGTACACGTGCGCGTCCACGCTGCGCAGGTCGAGGTCCGCGCCCTGGCCCCACACCTTCTGAATCATCTCGGTGCGCGAGATCACTCGGCCCGGGGATGCCGAGAGCAGCGCGAGCAGGTCGAACTCGGTGGGGGTGAGGGTGACTGCGAGGCCGTCGCGCAAAACCTCGTGCCGGCCCACGTCCACGATGAGGCCGGGAAACTTGAGGCGGCCGGGACGCACCTGCGCCTGGCTGGTGCGCTGGCGCCGCAGCTTGGCATTGATGCGTGCCGCCAGTTCGCGGATCTCGAATGGCTTGACCACGTAGTCGTCGGCGCCGATCTCGAGCCCCACCACCACGTCGACCGGGTCGGAGCTCGCCGACACCATGACGATGGGAATCTCGATGCCTGCGGCGCGGATGCGGCGGCACACGTCGAACCCGGTGACGCCGGGCAGGTGGAGGTCGAGAACGATGAGGTCGACGTCATTCTGTTCGGCCAGGCGCAGTCCATCGAGCCCGTCCTCGGCGAACTGGATGCCGAAACCGTGCTGGCTGCCCAGCACTGCGAGGATGTCGTGCATCGAGGGGTCGTCGTCGATCACCAACACCGTCGCCTCGGAACCCGAAGGGCGCCCGCTCGGGACCACATGACCCAGCGTGGGCTCGGTGAAGGTCTTCATCAACGCTGGGCACCTCGACAGGGCGGATCAACGCCGGCAACGTAGCATGCGACCGGCGGAGCATCTGATGCGGTTACCCGAGTGTTGCGGACTTTCACGGCTCTGGAACGTCCGTGACCGGACCCGGCCGCGCCCGGGATCACGACGTCGGCTCCTCGAGGGGAACCGCGATGAAGAAGGAATTGCCGCGGACGGTCTTGTTGTCGAGCCAGATCTCGCCGCCCATGCGCTCGACCAGCTGGCGCGCCAGGTAGAGGCCGACACCGAAGCCGCCGCGCTGGCGCAGCAACGGGTTCTCCACCTGGTAGAACGACGCGAAGACGCGCTCCACCTCGTTGTCCGGGATGCGCCGCCCGTTGTCTCGGACCTCGACGTGTGCCTTGTTGACCACGCGCACCGCGGTGATCTCCACCGCCTCGCCCTCCGGCGCGAACTTGAGCGCGTTGTCGATCAGACACGCGAGCACCAGTGCGAGGCGCTCCTCATCGACGTGCAGGTAGCCGAGGCTCTCGTCGATGTGGACCAGGAACCGCCCCCGGTCGGCGACCTCAACGAACCGTGAGATCACCTGACGGAGCACAGCGGTGAAGTCCACGGTGGTCGGCTTGAGCCGGATCTCGCCGGACTCGAGCTGGGCGATGCAGAGGAGGTTGTCGGTGAGGCGGCCGAGGTGCTCGGCCTCGGTTCGCAGCTCGTGGAACCCTTCGAGGCGAGCCTGTTGAGGGAGGTGGTCGCCACCGTCCTGCATGAGCGCGAGCCACGCCTTGATCTTGGTCAGCGGGGTGCGCAGCTCGTGGGAGGCGAGCATCATGAACTCGCTCTTGATGCGGTCGACCTCGCGCAGCTCCGCGAAGACCGCGTGCTCGAGGTCGGCTGTGTGGGCCATCTGACGGGCTCTGGCGGCGACCATCTCGCGCGACAGCAGCGAGCTCGACAGCGAGACCACGAAGAACAGGAAGAGGCGCGACGTCACCAGGTTGACCAGGGAGTGCGTGATCGGTCCGGACGTGGCCAGGCCGACGCTCACGTACAGCGTGCTGATCGTGGTCGCGCAGAGGACGCTGCCGAGGATCCCGAAGCGCAGGCTGCTGATGCCGATGAGCACGTAGAACACGACCGCGAGGTTGGATGCGAAGCCACCGGTCAGGTAGACGAGCGCGCTCGCGACCGAGAGGTCCATCACGAGCACGGCCACCTGGGTGCGCCGTCCGGGGAGACGGTGGAGGAGCAGCGCGAGTGTGGCGCTGAGGTTGAACATGCCCCAGCCGCCGAGGATCAGGTTGATCGCCGACGTGGACGCGGCGCGCGGCTCTCCGGGGAAGTTATTGCTGACCGCGGCGAAGACGAGCACCGCCCAGCGAGCCAGCTCGATGACGCGTTCGACCCCGGCGCGCCGATCCCGGTCGACCGTCCTGACGGGCTTGGTCGGTGGTGGCGCCGGGACGGCGGCGGTCGCGGAAGCAGCAGGAAGACGGCCGGCCAGCTGCTGGTTCACCACTGCCACAACCCGAACCTGGCGCGTCTCGTCGCAGGGGGTGCGATCACAGAATCGAGCGTACCGACAGATCTGGCCGGCTCAGACAAGGACCGGTAACGAATACCCCGGTGGCCGTGTAACAGGAATCGACCGGCCGCGGGAAACTAGCCGCAGGGTGGGGGAGCAGCGGTCGCGCCGGCCCCGCCCCCGGCCGGGCCGGCCCCGACGGCGGCAGCTCCAGACGCGCCTCGGTCGAGGGTCATGACCAAGCTCGCTGAGGTGGCGTCCGAGCAGTCCACGGACCACTGCTGGGTGAGCAGTGCGGAGACCTCCTGGCCCCCGGCGGGAAGGATGGCGGCGGTCACGTCCTCGCCGGGGAGAACGGTGTTCCAGTCAGCCTTGAGGTCGTGGATGTCGATGTACTGCTGCACAGCTGCGTCGCCGAACACCCACAGCTGGTCGTAGAGGTACACCACGCGGCCCCCCGGAAAGCGATCCGCGAGGTACCCGCCCCAGCTGTCGACGGTGTAGAGACGCCGCCCGGCGAGATGGATGGCCGCGTAGTCGGCAGCGGCCTTGGGCTCGTGGGCGGCTTCGAACTGCGCCGCGTTCGACGCGGTCACACGCGGCACCACCGCGACCGCGGCCCCGGCGGCAGCCAGCGCCACCGCCGCCACGGCGACGGCCCGCCGCGAGCGCGGCGTGCCTCCGGGGAACCCGCGGGTTGCGGGCAGGCGGTGTCGATGCGCCGACCACGCCGACGCGCTGTACGCAGCCAGCTGAGGGACGGCGACGAGCGCGAACAGCGAGACGAAGCGCGCGGCCCCGAGCGAGGCGGCAAAGACTGCGCCGGCGAGGACGAGGTCGAAGGCGTCGCGCCGCGTCGCCAGGACCCAGGCGATGACCAGGAGGATCGCCTGCACCTCGAACAGGCGCAACCAGGGGTCGTGGAAGTTCGGCGACTGCAGATCCGGCAGCAGCGCGGTGAGCGTGGGGTCGGAGAACGTTGCGGCAACGCTGCCCCACAGCCCCACTCCCGCGGGGTTGACCAGCGTGGCAAGCACGCCTCCGAGGGTGGCTGCGCCGAGCAGCAGCCGAGCGCGACGACCGGCGCCGGAGGAGGTCAGCAGTGCGATTGCGGCCATGCCGATGCCCACCACGAACCCGGCGTCGACGTTGGCCCACAGAGCCATCAGGGGGGGCAGCGCCAGCAGCGCCCGCATGGAACCGTGCCGCCAGCGCACCAGGAGATTGAGGGTCACCGCCGCGCCGAGGAGGCTCATGACCGGCGCGCGCACGCCCACAAGCTCGGTCGAGGCGACGGCCCCGAGCAGGAGCGAGCCGGCGGTCAGCAGACCGCGGGGGCGACGCGCGGACGGGATGGACAGGGCAGCGACCAGCAGCGCGCCCGAAGCCACCACGCCCATGAGCAGCGAGGCCAGCCCGGCTCCACCGACGTCGACCACGCGGGCCAGGGCCACGTCGTACAGCCATTGCTGGCCCACCCACGGGTTGGCCGCGTGGAGGAAGCTGAACGGCTCGGCGGCCGGGATCCCGTGCGCAACGATGTAGTGGCCGATGGCGAGGTGCCACCACACATCGCTGTCGCGGAACGGCTGGACCGTGAGCGCGAGGCTGACCAGCGCAGCCACGATCACCCAGCGGTTGCGCCGCAGTGCCGTCGCCCTCATCCCGGTGACTGACTCAACTGCGATGGCGGTGTCGTGGCCAGCGTCGTGCAGGTGTCGCCGGCAGCGGTGAACGTGGGCTGTGGGGGCAGCTGCAATGAGGCGACCCGGTCGCGCGATGCGAAGGCGATGTTGTGGGGATCGTGGTACACCTCGACCCAGTCGGGCGCGTGGAGCATGACGTTGCTCAACGGTGCGCCGGTGTCGAAGAGGACGATGTCGGTGCCCGCAGTGCGCACGATGCTGTCCCACTGCGGGCTCACCGACTCGACGTCGCCGTAGGTGTTGAGCAGGGCATCGCCCATCAGCGCCGCGTCGCCGAAGATGAACACGCGGTCGCCGTGCGCGGACAGCCTGTCGGCGAGATACCCGCCCTCGCCGTACTGGTTGAAGATGCGCAGGGGGAGTGGGTCGGCGCCCAGCCACCGCGCCGCGCAGACGGGAAAGTCCTGTGCGTAGAACACGGAATCCTCACGGGTCCGCATCGCGGGCACGAGGCGGGAACCGACGTAGACGAGCAGCACCGCGCCGCACAGCACCAGCCAGCTGACCACGCGCATGCCCACCGGCGGCAGCTGCTGGCGGCGTCGTCGCACGCGCAGCCGGCGCACCAGCATGTCGCACTGAGTGATCCACACCGGTGTCGAAGCGGCCACGAACAGCGCGATGTGGCGCACCGATTGCAGCGACAGAGCGATGGTGACGAGCACGAGCGCGGCATCGCGCAGCCGGATGCTGCGGTTGGCGACGATGAACCCCACGAGGCTCAGCAACATGATCCCGAAGATGCGCACCGACCAGTCGTTGAAGTCGGGTGAGTGCCACTCCAGGATGAGCGTCTGCTGCGCGGCCGAGCCGAGCGTCCCGAACGGGTAGAGGATGATCGACGGCCCGTTGAGGTTGATGGCGCAGACCAGCAGGGATCCGACGAGCAGCAGCCCGAGGTGGCGGACGCGTGCCGCGGGCGCGCGGCCCTCGAGATGGAGGAGGTGGGCGACCGCCTCGGCCGCAACCACGAGCGCGATGAACCCGAGGCCGATGAGGAAGCCGGAGTGGAGGTTCCCCCAGACGAGGAACATGGGCAGGAGCAGCAGCGCGAGGCGGCCCCCACGACGGAGGTGCAGCTCGACGAGCAGCAGCGTCAGGCACGCGAACGCGAAGGTGATCATCTGTGCCCGCGGTCCCCAGATCGGGTACCCGGCCACGACGGCGAGGATCATGCCGCCGCCGAGGACGAAGGGGCCGGGGCGATCGAACCGCGCGCGCAGGAAGATGAAGAGCACACCCAGCCAGCTCACCGCGCTCAGGACGAGGACCACGGCGGCCAGGCCCTGCCACCGATAGAGGGCGGCGAACATGACCTCGGACAGCCACTCGTGCATCGTCCAGAGATGGCTGCTGACCGTGTACGTGAAGGGGTCGGTGCCGAGCAGGCCGCCTCGCTGCAGGATGAGCTGCCCGCTGCGCAGGTGCCACCAGAAGTCGGGGTCGCGAATCGGGCTCGTCAGCGGGAATGCCGCGGCCAGCATCACGGCGCTGAGGAACAGGCCGCCGGGGGAGGTGAGCCGATCGATGAGCGGCTGGTGGGCCTCGGCGGCGTGCTGTGATGTGGGGGGAGGCGCGGCCACGGGGCCCGTGCTGGTCACGTCGTGCGCCATTGTCACCCGGCCGCGGGGAACGTGGGCAGCCTACGCCTCACGCGGCGTGATGGGCCCCCCGCGATCGGCTCGCGACCGGCCGGCTGGTCAGCGCCCCCGCCAGGGCGGCATTGAGGGCGACTGCGTCGAAGGGCTTGTTCATGAAGGTGACGCCGCCGAGGTCGATGACCTCCTGCATGTCGTTGTCGAAACGAAGCGCGGTGAGCAGGATGATCGGCATGGCGGCGGTGCGCGCGTCGGCGCGCGCGGCCCGGCACAGCGACAGGCCCGAAAGTCGCGGCATCATGACGTCGGTCACCATCACGTCGGGGACCCAGATGGCGAGCATCTCGAGAGCCTCCTTGCCGTCGCCGGCCGACCGCGTCTCGTAGCCGTCGACGCCGAGGCGCAGTTCGAGGAGGCGCCGCAGTGCGCTGTCATCCTCGACGATGAGGACGCGGGGCCCGCCCGCGGACGAGGGCATCTCCATGGGTCTGCCACTCCTTCTGTGCTGACGCCATGGTTATAGCGCGACATCTGGCGGCTCCCCCCGGTGCAACCGCCCTGTGACCCGGATAACACTGCCCCCGCGCCGGGGAGCGATCGATCGTCACGCGGCTGACGCGCAACAATCCGTGGAGGTCGCGGGACCTGCCACGGGTGGCCGGTATCATGCCCGGCATATGTCGCAACCGTCGCCGCCACGCGTCGTGACACCCGCAGAGGACGTGCCCGCGGTCAACCCGTCAGCGCTGTCCGGCGTGCGGTTCCTCCTCACCAAGCGCATCGAGGACCTCGAGGCGTCGTCGGTCAGGCTCGACTCCCGCCTGGCTGACACGGCGGACACGCGCGAGGAATTGCGCCGTCGGACCGAGGAGAGCGAGAAGAAGTGGCGGACCCTGCTCGACCACCTCGACGGGCTCGACCCCGACGAGCTCGACAACGCCTTCCGCACCATCTCGAGGTTCCGCTCCGACCTCGCCGCGGTCGACGAGAGGTTCCGCGATGTGCGCGCCCGGCTGGTCGATCTGCGCAGCGAGCAGGAGGTCCTGCGTTCGGTGTACCGAAGCCTCGACGACCTCGCTGCTGCGGTGGTCCCCTTCCCCGACGGCGCTCGCGTGCGCACCGCGTCGCGCCAGGTCTTCCAGATCATCGAGGAGGAGCGCATGCGCATCGCGCGCGACATGCACGACGGCCCGGCGCAGTCGATGGCCAACCTCGTGCTCCAGGCGGAGATCCTCGAGCGCCTGATCCAGCGTGACCCTCTGCTCGTGGTCACCGAGCTGGCCGACTTCAAGGAGGGGGTGCGGGCCGTGCTCGACGACACCCGCCGGCTGATCTTCGATCTCCGCCCCATGTCGCTGGATGACCTCGGCCTGGTCCCCACCCTGCGCAAGCTCGTCAAGGAGTTCGGGGAGAAGGCGGGGGTCACCGCCCAGCTTCGGGTGATGGGCGAGGACGTCCGCTTGCCCGGGCCCTTTGAGCCGACCATCTTCCGCATCGTTCAGGAGGCCCTCAACAACGTGCGCAAGCACGCCCAGTCGCACAACGTGGAGGTCCTCATCAACTTCGTCCCGGACGGCGTGGTCGCCGTGATCCGCGACGACGGCGTGGGCATGGACCTGGCCGCCGTCGAGGCGCGCCTGGAGGAGGGGAAGAATCTCGGTCTGATCTCGATGCGCGAGCGCGCCCAGCTCGAGCAGGGCACCATGGAGATCCGTTCAGAGCCGGGGCGCGGAACCGAGGTCCGCGTGACCTTCAACATCTGATCGGCGGCGATCGGTGCGCACGCGGGGTGGTGGGGGACAATGGCTGGGTGCGATACCGCGTCCTGGCCTGCGACTACGACGGGACCGTCGCCTCCCAGGGGGTGCTCGCGCCGGAGACGGCGGCGGCGCTGCAGCGTCTCCGTGAGAGCGGCCGCCGCGTCGTCCTGGTCACCGGGCGCATCCTCGACGAGCTCCTCGACATCTGCGATGACATGGACGTGTTCGACCTTGCCGTGCTGGAGAACGGCGCCCTCCTGTACAACCCGGCCACCGGTCATCAGCGCCTGCTCGCCCCCAGCCTTCCCGCCCGGTTCGTCGCCGCCCTGAAGGCCCGTGGGGTCACTCCGCTGTCAGTGGGCCGGGCGATCTGCTCCACCTGGGACCCGTTCGAGGCCGTGGTCGTTCGCACCATCCACGAGATGGAGCTTGACCTGCAGATCGTGTTCAACAAGCACTCGGTCATGGTTCTCCCCGCCAGCGTCAACAAGGCGACGGGCCTCAACGCTGCCCTGGATGTGCTGGGCGAGACGGCGGAGGCCACGGTCGCGGTCGGCGACGCCGAGAACGACCTCGTGATGCTGCGCATGGTGGGGTGCGGGGTGGCGGTCGACAATGCGCTCGCCAGCGTGAAGAACCGCGCCGACCTGGTCATGGATGAGCCGGCCGGCGCCGGCGTCAGGCAGCTCATCCACGAGATCGTCGTCGACGACCTCCACTCCGCACTGGGCCGCGCCTCCCGCCGCGTCGCCGGCTGAGGGTCAGCGCCGCAGCGAGGCGGCGAGCCGCTCCGACAGCGGTGAGGAGAGAACCTCATCGAGCGGGCGGGGAAGGGCCAGGCGCCAGTTCGGCCAGCGATCACCGCGGGTGCCCGGCATGTTGGGCCTCTCGACGACCTCGGCGGCGTCCTCGAGAGCGGCGACCACGAGCATCGACGGCGAGCCGGCGAGCGCGCTGTAGCTGCTGGCGATGACCTCCGCGACGGCGGCTGAGGGCCCGGCGACGCGTGCCAGGCGCTCGCGGATCTCGGCGGTCCCCGCCTCGTTGAGCGGCAGCCCGATCGAGCGCCGTGCGGCGAGGTCGCTGCCACTCCAGAGGCCGGCCACGGTGGGCAGGTCGTGGGTGGTCACCGCGCTCAGGGCACGCGGCGGGAAGGATGCGGGTCCCCCGTCCTCGAAGCAGAGCAGCCGGTAGGAGAGCATGTCGCGGGCCTCCATCTGCTCGCGGACGGACTGCTCGACCGTGCCCAGGTCCTCGCCGACCACCAGCGCCCCGGCGCGCACGCTCTCCAGCGCCAGGATGTCGAGCATGTCGTCCGCGGGGTAGCGCACGAACACCCCCTGCGCCGGGGACACGCCGCGGGGGATCCAGTAGAGCCGGAACAGTCCCATGACGTGGTCGATGCGCAGGCCCATGGCGTGGGTGAACCCGGCGCGCAGCATGGCGGCGAGCGGGGCGTAGCCGCGGCTGCGCAACCGCCGCGGATTCCATGGCGGCTGCTCCCAGTCCTGGCCGAGCGAGTTGAAGGAGTCGGGCGGCGCGCCCACCGAGAAGTCGGTGGCGAAGAGGTCCGGATCGGCCCACACGTCAGCCCCGCCCGGGCTGACACCGACAGGCAGGTCGGCCATCAGCGGCAGGGCGGCGGCGGCGCGGCCGAGCTGCGTCTCGGTGAGCCACTGCAGCCACGCGTGGAACTCGCGGCGACGCGCCGATCGGCGCTGCCAGGCGCGGACCGCCGAGCCCCGCGAATCGCGGAGGGCAAGCGGCCAGAGGCGGAAGTCGCCCCCGTGTGTCTCGGCGATGACGGAGAAGGTGGCGAACAGCTCGAGCGCCTCTCCCTGGGCTCGCCGCCAGAGGGCGAACTCGCGTCCCGGTGGCACGGCCGCGGCGATGCGGGTGAGCGCGTCGATCTTCAACGCAGCCACCGCGTCGCGATCGATGAGCCGGTCGGCGTTGAGCGCGCGTCCCGCCGCCGCCAGGCCGTCGAGCTCGTCGCCGAGCACCGCAGCCCCGGCCACCTCCTCGACACACAGGTAGAGGGGGTTGCGCCAGCGCCGGCTGGACGGAAGGTAGGGGCTGGCCTCCACGGGCGCGGCCGGCGCCGCCGCATTGAGAGGGTTGACCAGTGCGAACGACGCCCCCCGCGTGGCCGCCCAGCCGCCGAACCGGCGCAGGTCGGCGAGGTCGCCGATTCCCCAGCTCGACGCCGAGCGGGCGCCGTACAGCTGCACCGCCCAGCCGCCCAGGCGGAGGTGGGGCGGGAGGTGGCAGCGGCGTGGGCTGACGATGAGCTGCCGGGCCGCGCCGGCGGCGTCGCACGTGTGGTACCCGAGCGGCATGTCTTCCCCGACGCGGCCGGCGAGAACCAGCGAACGGCCGTCCTCGGTGAGCACATCGATGGGGCGCTCGACGGCGTCCCCAGGGTGGAGGATCAGGGCGCCCGGGGGTTCGTCAGCCGCATCGTCCCCGCTCAGTGCGGCCACTGCGGCAGCGACCGTTGCGCGCGGGGCGCGCACGGGAATGCCGCTCACGTCGAGGTACGCCGCCTGAACGCCCCATCGCCGGGCGTCGGTCAACGAGCGACCCCGCTCAGGGTGTCCACGGCCTCATGGTAGTTTCGGGTTTCACAGTGCGCCGCTCCGGAACCAGGGCGGATCGTGCCGAGGTCAGCGGGTCGCCGGCTCCTGGAGGCGCCGATCGGGAGCGCCGGCCACTGAGGAACGCAGGGTGTTCTTCCAGTGGGCGCTGACGGCGCGCTGGATCTGCAGGTCGGACCACCACAGCGGCACGAAGGCAACCTGGTCACCCTGCACGCTGATCCGCGTGCTGAGCAGGCGGCGGCGCACCGGCAGGCCGAAGTCAGCATGCCAGAACATCTTGTAGAGCATGTACAAAACGATCCAGCCGAGCAGGAATGCGAGGCTGGCGCTGAGCAGCGCGGTGTTGATCGGATGGCCGGCGATCGCGACGTCGTTGAGAACATCCACGACGCAAGAGTAAACGGCCCGCTCCGACATTCCTGCAACGAAACCGTAGCCAATGTACGTAGAGGGCCCGCCGAAACCGGCGGACCCTCTTGAAGGAACGTGGTCGGACCCGTCAGGCGGTGGCGGTGGGAACCTCCTCGGGGAGGGTTGCCGACTCGACGCCGAAGCGGGTCGGGGTGAGCTCGACGCCGTCGCCGTCGTCACTGTCTGCGTCGTCGGGGGTCAGCGCCGCCAGGGCAGCGGCCGCCTCCTCCTCCTCGTAGAGGCGCGCGGCCTCTTCGCGGAGCTTCTGGTAGTAGTCGAGGCCGGTCCCGGCGGGGATCAGCTTGCCGATGATCACGTTCTCCTTGAGGCCGCGCAGCTTGTCGACCTTCCCGGAGATGGCCGCCTCTGTGAGCACCCGGGTGGTCTCCTGGAAAGAGGCCGCGGAGAGCCACGAGGCCGTGTTGAGAGCGGCCTTGATGAGGCCGAGCAGGACGGTGCCTGCGATGGCGGGCTCGCCACCTTCGCTGAGAGCGCGGGCGTTCGACTCCTCCCACTCGAACTGGGAGACGATCTCTCCCGGCAGCAGGTCGGTGTCGCCCGCATTGTCGATGCGCACCTTGCGCATCATCTGGCGGACGATGACCTCGATGTGCTTGTCGTTGATGTCGACGCCCTGGCTGCGGTACACGCTCTGCACCTCACGGACCAGGTAGTTCTGGACATCTTCACGGCCGCGCACGAGGAGCAGTTCCTGCGGGCTGATCGAGCCCTGCGTGATGCGGTCGCCGGCGACCACGTGGTCACCGTCACGGACGATCAGCTGAGCCGCCGCGGGAACGGCGTACTCGTGGGTCTCCTCCTCGCTGGTGCGGACGAGGATCTCGCTCTTGGCAACCTTGGCCACGCCCGCGTACTTGGCGCGGACGATGACCTCGTTGCCGTTCTCGTCGGTGCCGCGGAGCAGCTCGGCATTCTCCGCCACGGCCTCCGCCGTGCCCACGAGCACCGAGTGCTTCGGGGGGATGGGGTACGTGGTGTCGAAGACGTCGCGGGAGGTGACCTTGACCTTGATGGACTTGGCCTCGGTGCGGATGATCTCCACCTCGCCGTCCGTCTCGCTGATCAGTGCCTTCCCCTTGGGGACGCGTGCCTCGAAGAGCTCCTCGACACGCGGGAGGCCCTGGGTGATGTCCGAGCCACCGGTGGCCACACCACCCGTGTGGAAGGTGCGCATGGTCAGCTGCGTACCGGGCTCACCGATCGACTGGGCTGCGATGACGCCCACCGCCTCGCCGATCTCGACGAGGCGTCCGGTGGCCAGGTTGCGGCCGTAGCAGAGCCGGCAGACACCCTCACGCGCCTTGCAGGTCATGATGCTGCGGACCTTGATGCGAGGTGCGTCGGCACGGAGCGCGAAGGCACGTCGCGACACCTCGTCGCTGATCTCCTCGCCTGAGACGGTGACCGTCTCACCCTCGAGGACGACGTCCTGGGAGGCAATCCGCCCCGCGATGCGATCCATGGTGCGGTCCCCGAGGAGCGGATCCTCGAGGTCCACCCAGATCCCAGCTGTCGTCTCGCAATCGTCGATGCGGACGATGACGTCCTGGGCCACGTCCACCAGGCGGCGGGTGAGGTACCCGGAGTCGGCGGTGCGCAGCGCCGTGTCGGCGAGGCCCTTGCGGGCGCCATGGGTGGAGATGAAGTACTCGAGGACGTTGAGGCCCTCGGAGAAATTGGCCTTGATGGGCAGGTCGATGATCCGCCCCGTGGGGTCCGCCATCAGGCCGCGCATGCCAGCGATCTGGCGGATCTGCTGTGTGGATCCGCGTGCCCCCGACTGGGACATCATCAGCACCGAGTGGAAGCGATCGAAGGACTTCATGGTCACCTCGGTCACGTCGTCGGTGGCCTTGGTCCAGATCTCGACCGTCTTGAGGTAGCGCTCGTCGTCGGTGATCAGGCCCCGGCGGTACTGGAGGTCGACGTCCTCGACCTGCTTCTCCGCAGCAGCTAGGATGCCCGCCTTGGCGCCCGGGGTCTTGATGTCCATGGCGCTCACGGTCACCCCGGCCTTGGTCGCGTAGTGGAAGCCGAGGCGCTTGATGTCGTTGGCGATCTGCGCGGTGCGCTCGGAGCCGTGCAGGTCGTAGCACTCCTTGACCAGCTGACCGAGCTTGCGCAGGTCCATGACCTCGTTGCGGAAGGTGATCGACGGGAGGTCGCTGTGGGTTCCAGGCTCGCCCAGGGGCAGGACCGCGTTGAAGAGCACGCGGCCGACGGTGGTGGCGACCAGGGATGTCCCCTCCGGGGCCGCCTCGGAGGCGCGGAAGGAGACGACATGGTGCTTGGGCATGCGCACGCGGATGTGGTCGTGGAGCCCGATGCACTTGTGCTCGTACGCCAGTTCGGCCTCCTCGGCTGACGAGAACGCCTGCAGCCTGCCGACCTCCTCGGCCGCGGTCGGGAGTTCGGTGATCTCCTGGGTCAGGTAGTAGGAGCCGAGGACGATGTCCTGTGAGGGCGTGACCACCGGGCGGCCGTCGGAGGCGCTGAGGATGTTGTTCGAGGACATCATCAGGTTCTTGGCCTCGGCCACGGCGCCGCTGAAGAGCGGCACGTGCACGGCCATCTGGTCACCGTCGAAGTCGGCGTTGAATGCCTTGCACACCAGCGGATGGATCTGGATGGCCTGGCCCTCGACGAGCACCGGCATGAACGCCTGGATGCCCAGCCTGTGCAATGTCGGGGCACGGTTGAGGAGCACGGGATGGTCGGTGATGACCTGGTCGAGCACGTCCCAGACCTCAGGACGAACACGCTCCACCATGCGCTTGGCGCTCTTGATGTTCTGCGTGAAGTTCTGGCTCACCAGTTCGCGCATCACGAACGGCTTGAACAGCTCCAGGGCCATCTTCTTGGGAAGACCGCACTGGTGCAGCTTCAGCTCCGGACCGACGACGATGACCGAGCGGCCGCTGTAGTCGACGCGCTTGCCGAGCAGGTTCTGGCGGAAGCGGCCCTGCTTGCCCTTGAGCATGTCGGAGAGCGACTTGAGCTTGCGGTTACCTGTGCCGGTGATGGCACGGCCGCGGCGGCCGTTGTCGATGAGCGCGTCCACCGCCTCCTGGAGCATGCGCTTCTCGTTGCGCACGATGATCTCCGGGGCGCCCAGCTCGAGCAGTCGCTTGAGCCGGTTGTTGCGGTTGATGACGCGCCGGTAGAGGTCATTGAGGTCGCTGGTGGCGAAGCGGCCACCGTCGAGCTGCACCATGGGGCGCAGCTCCGGCGGGATCACCGGGAGGACGTCGAGCACCATCCACGAGGGGGCTGTGCTCGACTTTCGGAATGCCTCGACCACGCGGAGGCGCTTGATCGCCTTCTGGCGGCGCTGACCGCTGGTGGACTTCGACTCCTCGCGCAGGCGGAGCCCCTCCTTCACGAGGTCGATCTGGTTGAGCAGCTCGCGCACCGCAGCCGCTCCGATGCCCGCCTTGAACACCTTGCCGTAGCGGTCGACGTACTCGCGGTACTCGGTGTCCGTGAGCAGGTCGCGCACGGTCAGGGCTTCGAGCGCCTCGCGCTGGCGGACGATGTCGCTCTTGAGGGTCTCCAACTCGACGCGACCGGTGTCGGCCGCGCCGGCGCGGCTGCTCTCCAGCTCGGTGCGCCACGTGGCGATCTCCGCGCCGGCGCCGTCGTCGATGTCGGTGAGGCGGTGGGCGAACTGCGCCGTGAGTGCCTCCTCGCGCTCGGTGGCGCGACGCTGCACCTCCACGGAGAGGTCCTCGTCGAGGGCCGTGCCCTTGGTGACCACGGTCTCGGTGTCGACGCCGTCGGTGATGGCCATGGCGGCGACCGCCTTGTGGCCCTTGGCCTCCTGGATGCGCTCGTCGAGATCGCGCGCGGACTCGCGCAACGCCGTGAGGCGCTTCTCCAGCTCGGCATCGAGGGCGACACGTTCCTCGGTCAGCCGGTTCTGACGCTCGGCGATGCGCTGGTCGAGCGCGTCGTCTGGGCCGGCGTCGCCCGACTCGATCTTCTCGCGCAGGCTGGTGACGCGGTCGTCGGTCTCGGGATCGAGCTTGACGAGCAGGTCGGCACGCGCCTTCTCATCGATCGACGTGACGATGTAGTTGGCGAAGTACAGCACCTTCTCGAGGTTGCGCGGACTCATGTCGAGGAGCAGTCCCATGCGCGACGGGATGCCCTTGAAGTACCACACGTGGGACACCGGCGAGGCCAGCTTGATGTGGCCCATGCGCTCGCGGCGCACCTTGCTGCGGGTCACCTCGACGCCGCACTTGTCGCAGATGATTCCCTTGTAGCGATAGCGCTTGTACTTGCCGCAATGACACTCCCAGTCCTTGGTGGGACCGAAGATCTTCTCGCAGAAGAGCCCGTCCCTCTCGGGCTTGAGCGTGCGGTAGTTGATCGTCTCCGGCTTGGTCACCTCGCCGTGCGACCAGGAGAGGATCATCTCCGGGCTGGCGATGGAGAGGCGGAGCGCGTCGAAGTTCTCGAGTTTCAGCATGTGCTCTCTTTACCTAACGGTCTCGTCGATGTCGTCGCGCTCGTCGCGCTCCAGGTGGATGCCGAGGTCGAGTGGAATGTCGGGACTGTCCTCCTCACCGAGAACGATCTTGTTCTCGTTCTCGGACTGGATCTCGACGCCCAACGCGAGTCCCTCGAGCTCCTTGACGAGCACCCGGAACGACTCGGGGATGCCCGCCTCCAGTGTGTTCTCGCCCTTGACGATCGCCTCGTATGCCTTGACGCGGCCCACGATGTCGTCCGACTTGACGGTGAGGATCTCCTGGAGGATGTGGCTGGCGCCGTACGCCTCGAGCGCCCACACCTCCATCTCGCCGAACCTCTGTCCGCCGAATTGAGCCTTGCCGCCCAGTGGCTGCTGCGTGACCAGCGAGTACGGCCCGGTGCTGCGCGCGTGGATCTTGTCCTCGACAAGGTGGGCCAGCTTGAGCATGTAGATGTAGCCGACGGTGACCTCACGGTCGAACTGCTCGCCGGTGCGCCCGTCGCGCAGCTTCTCCTTGCCTGTCCTGGGAAGACCGGCTCGCTCCAGCTCATCCTCGATGAGCTCCTCGCTGGCGCCGTCGAAGACCGGCGATGCCACCAGGAGGCCGAGCGCCTGCGCCGCGTAGCCGAGATGGGTCTCGAGCACCTGGCCGAGGTTCATGCGGCTGGGCACGCCCAGCGGGTTGAGGACGATCTCGACAGGTGTGCCGTCGGGGAGGTAGGGCATGTCCTCGATGGGCAGGATTCGGGCGATGACGCCCTTGTTGCCATGGCGGCCGGCCATCTTGTCGCCCTGGGCGATCTTTCGCTTCTGGGCCACGTAGACGCGCACAAGCTCGTTGACGCCGGCGGGCAGTTCGTGACCGCTCTCGCGGCTGAACAGCTTGACGTCGACCACGGTGCCGCGCTCGCCGTGGGGCACGCGCAGCGATGAGTCGCGAACCTCACGCGCCTTCTCACCGAAGATGGCGCGGAGGAGGCGCTCCTCGGCGCTCAGCTCGGACTCACCCTTGGGTGTGATCTTGCCGACAAGGATGTCGCCGGGATGGACCTCGGCACCCACGTAGACGATGCCGCGCTCGTTGAGGTTGCGCAGCGTCTCCTCGGAGATGTTGGGGAGGTCGCGGGTGATCTCCTCGGGGCCCAGCTTGGTGTCGCGGGCCTCGACCTCGAACTCCTCGATGTGGATCGAGGTGTACATGTCCTCGCGCACCACCTGCTCGCTGATCAGGATGGCGTCTTCGAAGTTGTAGCCCTCCCACGGCATGAACGCCACGAGCACGTTGCGGCCGAGGGCCAGCTCGCCGTTGTCGGTGGAGGGACCGTCGGCGAGGAGGTCGCCAACCTCGACGCGCTCACCGGCCTTGACGACGATGCGTTGCGACAGGCATGTGCCCTGGTTGCTGCGCACGAACTTGTGGATGCCGTACCACTGGTCGGCGCCACCGTCGTCGGGGCGCACCAGGATGCCGATGCCGAAGTCCTGGCCGCTGCGGATCTTCTCCACGCTGCGGTCGTTGTCGGTGGGCTCGGGCCAGCTGACCCCGACGACGGTGCCGGGCTTCCTCGCCAGGACGACCTCGCCACTGTTGCGCGCCGCATGTGCCTCCATGCCCGTGCCGACGATCGGCGCCTCGCTGACCAGAAGCGGAACCGCCTGCTTCTGCATGTTCGAGCCCATCAACGCGCGGTTGGCGTCGTCGTGCTCGAGGAACGGGATCAGGGACGTGGCCACCGACACGGTCTGCTTCGGCGACACGTCCATGTAGTCGACCTCCACCACGGGAAGGTCCTTGAAGGTGTGACGGCTGCGGCAGGCGACGTGCGCCACGGTGAACTTGCCGGCGTCGTCGACCGGGGCGTTGGCCTGGGCGACCGTGTACTTGTCCTCCTCGTCGGCGGACAGGAAGACGATGTCGTCACTGACCCAGGGAACGATGCTGACCGTGCCCACGCCCGCGGTGGCGAGGGCCTCAGCGGCCTCGGGCGTGAGCACCTGGCCCTCCTTGACGCCACCCTCGGGATACGCGCGCGCCACGGTGCGACCCGCAAGCACGCGGGGCTCGGAGGTGCTGACCTCCCGGTAGACACGGCGGAACGGGGTCTCGATGAAGCCGAACTCATTGACTCGCGCGAAGGTGGCCAGCGACCCGATCAGGCCGATGTTGGGACCCTCCGGGGTCTCGATCGGGCAGATGCGCCCGTAGTGGCTGTGGTGGACGTCGCGGACGTCGAAGCCGGCGCGCTCGCGGGAGAGTCCGCCCGGGCCAAGCGCCGAGAGGCGCCGCTTGTGGGTCAGCTCCGCAAGGGGGTTGGTCTGGTCCATGAACTGCGACAGCTGGCTTGACCCGAAGAACTCCTTGATCGCAGCCACGACCGGGCGCGCGTTGATCAGGCTCGCCGACGTCACCGTCGCCGAGTCGCAGATGGTCATGCGCTCCTTGATGATCCGCTCCATGCGGATCAGGCCCATGCGGAACTGGTTCTGCAGGAGCTCGCCGACGGCACGAACCCGGCGGTTGCCGAGGTGGTCGATGTCGTCCGCTTCACCCTTGCCGTTGTTGAGGTTGATGAGCTTGCGGATGATCGACACGAAGTCGTGGTTGTCGAGGACGCGGCGGTCGCGGTCCTGGGCGCGCTCACGGGCCTCGTCCTCAGGCACGCCGAGGTTCTTGTCGAGCTTGAAGCGCCCCACCTTGGAGAGGTCGAAGCGGCGCCCGTTGAAGAACAGCGAGTTGAGCAGGTTGCGCGCGTTGTCCACCGTTGGCGGGTCGCCCGGGCGGATCTTGCGGTACAGCTCGATGAGGGCCTCCTCGACGCTGGTCGTGGGGTCCTTGTCGAGGGTGGCGGCGATGTACTGGTGCTCCGGATCGATGTCCTGCTCGGCGAAGAACGACTTGATGTCGTCGTTGCTCGCGTAGCCGAGGGCGCGCACCAGGGTGGTCACCGGGACCTTGCGCTTGCGGTCGATCTTGACGGTGAGCACGTCCTTGCCCGAGGTCTCGATCTCCAGCCAGGCCCCGCGGTTGGGGATGAGCTTGGCGGAGTAGAGGAGACGGCCCGAGGTACGGTCCTCGGCGCCGGTGAAGTACACGCCCGGCGAACGCACCAGCTGGGATACCACGACGCGCTCGGTGCCGTTGACGATGAAGGTGCCCTCGGTGGTCATCATGGCGAAGTCGCCCATGAAGACCTCGGCCTCCTTGATCTCCCCGGCGTTCTCCCCGGTCTTGATGTGCAGCCGGGTGCTGATCCGCAGCGGGGCGGAGAAGGTCATGTCGCGCTGGCGGCACTCCTCCTCGTCGAACTTGGGCGCGCCGAACTCATATTCGAGGAAGCGCAGCTCGTAGTTCTTGCCGGTGTAATCGGTGATCGGGTTGATCTCGTCGAAGAGCTCCCGAAGACCCTCCGTGCAGAACCACCGGAATGAATCCAACTGGGTCTGGATGAGGTTGCCCACCTCCAGCCTGTCTGTGATCTTTCCGTAGCTGTGTCTGTTGGAGAGTCTGGAAGCAGTCAAAACCATGTGCTAGAGTTCCCTCGACAAGGTGGGCGTGCGGGTACCGACGGAGACGGGCACAAGGTCGTATCGTACCAAAGCTCGGCGGTTCGGCGCCGCCTGACTCCCCATGCCCGCGGGTTGGGGTTGTACCGCCGCCAGGCCTGTTTCAAACTCCGCCGCCAACTTCGGCCGCGAACTTCCGCAGCGGCGGGCGGCGCACAGGGGCGACGCGGCCGCCTACATCTCCTCGGGCCGCAGGGCGCTCAGGATGCAGAACTCGTTGCCCTCAGGATCGGCGAGGACGACCCACGTCGGTGTGCCCTGCCCGATGTCGGCGTGGCTGGCGCCCAGCGCCACGGCCCGGGCCACCTCAGCGTCCTGGTCGTCGGGGCGCAGGTCGATGTGCAACCGGTTCTTGATGGTCTTGGCCTCGGGCACCGTCAGGAAGAGGATGTCGGCGGCGTCGTCGCCGGGCTCCACCCAGTACTCGGTGCCGTCCCCGTCGTCCTTGAGAGGCAGGTTGAGGAGCTCGGCCCAGAAGGTGCCCACACGCAGCGCGTCGTTGCAGTCGACCACCGTGGCCTGGAATTTGAGGGACATGTACCGAGTCTATGTCCACCAGCGTCGTCCGGCGCGCGAGGCGCGCCGAGGGCCGGGGTGAGCACGGTCGGATTCATTCCGACCGTGCGAGGGGGCGGGGATCTGCCCCGCCCCCTGTAAGACCTCGCGAGCGAAGCTAGCGGATCTCCACGGACGCGCCCGCGTCCTTGAGCTTGGCGGCGGCGGCGTC
>DAISRJ010000020.1:0-34770 GCA_036828955.1 Candidatus Dormiibacterota bacterium
CCTCGTCAGCGGGCACCTCGACGAGCGCGTTCAGCGTTCCTGCCCGCTGCGCAGCGTGGACGATCGTCGACGCGCGGCGCCACTCGACGTTGCATGCGTGGAACGTCCAGGACGGTGTCGCCGCAAGGCGTTTCGGGTCGGGGGGCAGCAGCAGCCGCGCTTCTCCCGGAGCCGGTTCGCTGACTCGCCGCACCAGGTCGCGGTAGGCCCGGCGCGCGTCCATTCCGACCACCTTCTGGGCCAGAACCACCCACACCAGGGCGTCGAACACCGGCGTTCCCGCGGTGAGCCGCAGCCCCGGTCTGCGCCGCCACGCCTCGGCGAGCGCGCGGTGGCGAATCTGGAGCAGCTCTGGGTGGTCGTGCAGCCCGGCGAGGTGAGGGGCGAGATCGAGAGCCGCAGCTGCCCCAGGTCCCACGGCACTGGCCACCAGCTCCTCACCGTCACAGCGCAGGTGGAGCGTCGCCGGCCCGGCCGGGGTGCGCAGCGCCCGCCACACTTCCCCGCCCGAGACCCTGATGGTCGGGTCGTCCAGTCCCTGGCGCAGCGTCGACACCGTGGCGACGAGATCGAAGGGCTGGGGCAGCCGATCACGGCGCGCAGGGACGCCGGTGTCTGGGATGACGGTCACGCCCCGACCATAGCGATGCCGCGTCCACCTCGCCGCGCGGACTCGGCGAGGCAAGCGCCGACGCTCGCGTGGTTTTGCGCTCGCCCGGGATCGGGTACAACTCTGATCGTGCCGACGGCCTTTCAGGACTATTACGCGATCCTCGGCGTCCCCCGCACGGCGACGCAGAAGGAGATCAAGGCCGCCTTCCGCAAGCTCGCCCGCAAGCACCACCCTGACCTCAACCAGGGCGACCCCGCCGCCGAGGGCCGCTTCAAGGCGGCCAACGAGGCCAACGAGGTTCTCGGCGACCCCGAGAAGCGCCGTCTCTACGACGAGGTCGGGCCTCGCTGGCGCGAGTACGAGGCCTGGGACAAGGCGGGCCGGCCGGGCGCGTCGCCGTTCGCGGCCCCGGGGGGAGGCGGGGGCGGTCCGCAGGTACAGTACCGCAGCGTCTCCCCGGATGAGCTGGAGAGCATGTTCGGCGACGCCGACCCCTTCTCCGACTTCTTCCACTCCATGTTCGGGCGCTCCGGCGGCTCCCGGCAACGCACTGCCACCGTGGCGCGCCGTGGCGACGACGTCGAGGGGTCCGCCGAGATCACCCTCGAGGAGGCCTACACCGGCACGGCACGCACCATCGAGCTGAGTGGCGGCGCTCGCACGCGACGCGTCGAGATCACCATCCCCGCCGGCGTCGCGGACGGCGCCCGCGTCCGCGCCGCCGGGCAGGGCGGGGAGGGCAGCGCACGATCCACCGCTGGTGATCTCTTCGTCCGGGTCAGGATCCGCGCGCACCCTCGGTTCACGCGCTCCGGCTCCGACCTCCATGTCGGCGTGACCGTGCCGCTCGACGTGGCCCTACTCGGAGGCGAGGTGGCTGTGCCGACGTTGCGCGGGACGACTGCTCAGCTACGGGTCGCGCCGGGCACGCAGAACGGCGCGAAGCTGCGCCTGCGCGGTCTCGGCATGCCCAAACTGCGCGGCAGCGGCCACGGCGACCTCATCGCCGAGATCTTCGTGCGCCTGCCCAACGCGCTGAGCGAAACGACCGCGCGGCTGGCCAAGCAACTGCGGGCCGAACGCGAGGCCGCCGGCCTCTGACCCTTAGGAGGCGATGCCGAAGAGACTGCGGATGCGGCCGCGCAGGTCATCCTCGCTGATCGCCCCCATGACCACCGAGACCAGCCGGCCGGAACTGCTGTAGAAGGCGGTCAGCGGCATGCCTCGCGCACCGAGGGCGTCGTGCAGGCCGCTGTCCTGCACGCCACCGACATCGCGGGCCAGGGGCCACCCCGTGATGCCGTATTGACGCGCCATGGCCAGCCCGTCCCCGCTCTCCAGGGAGTCGACGCCGGCGAATGTGACCTTGCCGGCGAGATCGTGGGCGACAGCGACCATGCCGGGAAGCTCGCCGCGGCAGGCCGTGCACCAGGAGGCGAAGAAGTCCAGGACAACGGGGTGGCCGTGAAGGTCGGACATGCCGACGACCCCGCCGCCGCTGAGGCGGGGCAGCTGCCACGTGGTGGGCTGCGTCGGCGTCGTCACCGGCTGTGGAGCCGACGACGAGGCTCGGGTGGCGACGAGCAAACCGACGACGGCCACGGCGGCGACCACGGCAGCGCGCCAGGCGAGGGCGCGCGCGGGGCGGGTGGTCACGCCGGCAATTGTCCACCCTCCGCGGCACCGAGCCCCTCTTCGCAGCGCCACGCCCCCTAGAGCTCACCCTCGGCCCCGACCGTCGCGCCGATCGTGTAGCGAAGCAGCAGATGGTCGCCAGCGCGCCGCAGAGAGCGAAGCTCTCCCGGCCTGGCGAAAGGCGGTAGCGCCACCCCCTCGACCAGGCTGCGTCGTCCCGGCGACCCCCGGCTGATACCGACGAGTTGCGGAGCGATGGTCAGGAACAGGTCGACGGGCACACCGCCGCCCAGCAGGGTGCCGAACAGGTGCGGCCCTCCTTCGCAGAGCACCGGGCCTCCGCCGCCGAGGTCCCGCGCGGCCGCCAGGATCGCAGCCGCGCTCAGGGCGTCGGGCTCCGCGACGGGACCGCGGCGCAACCTCGGCCGTGTGCCCGCCGCAACCGCACCCTGCGCGGTGACCACATGAACGGGCACTGCCGGGTCGGTCAGGGCCACGGCGTCAGCGGGAAGCTCGCCGCTCCGGCTGACCACCAGCAGCGGGGCGGGCGCGGCCGGGCGCCCGGCGGCGGCGCGCAGGGTGGCGAGGTCTCGGGCACGGCGGGGGGCGAGCGTGATCGCCGTCCACTGGTGGTTGCGGGTGGCCCGCAGGGTGCCGGCGCCGACCACGATGACCCCTGCCACGGCACGGAGCATGGCCATCAGGGTGCGGTCGGCGGCCACCCCACCACCGACGGCGCGGGAGTCATCACTGTCCGTCCCCAGGCTCACGACGCCGTCGATGGTGCTGACGAAGTTGACGGCGACGCGTCCGGCACCGACCAGAAGGGGCGCGCCGTACTCCTCCTCGAGCGCGCAGCGTGGTGTGCCCTCCTCGCGCTCGAGGAGGACGCTGAAGAGGCCAGGCACCGGCATGTCAGCCGGTGTGGACCCCGACAGCGGTCCCGACGCCATAGGTGAGGGCCGCGACGACTGTGGCGATGCCCAGCTGTCGGACCACGGTGCGCACGCGCGACCGGCCGGTGAACACGGCCACGGCGATTCCGACAGCAATCGACGCCAGGGCGCCGATCACGACCGACCAGATGACTGTCGCCGTCCCGCTCCCGAAGAACCACGGCAGCAGCGGAAGCAGCGCGCCCACGGCGAAACTGCCGAAGGAGGACGCAGCCACCGCGACCGGCGACCCGGTGGACCCCGGGCTCACACCCAGCTCCTCGCGGGTGTGCACCTCGAGCATCACCTCCGGATCACGTGCCAGGGCCGTGGCCACCTCCTCGGCGGCGGCGGCGGGCACCCCACGGGAGACGTAGAGCGCGACCAGTTCGCGGTGCTCGGACTCCGGGTGGCGGCGCAGCTCCTCCCGCTCGATGGCAACCTCGCGATCGATGAGCTCCTTCTGGGCGCTGACCGACACGTACTCACCGGCGGCCATGGAGAACGCGCCGGCAAGCAGGCCGGCGAGCCCGGCGAGGCGCACAACGCCTGCGGCAGGATGCGCGCCCGCCACGCCGAGTATCAGCGAGACGTTGGTCAGCAGCCCGTCGCTGACCCCGAAGACGGCGGCCCGGGCGGTGCCGCCCTGGACGTCCCGATGATGCTCGTGGCGTGGCGCGGCCCCCGCGGTTGCCGTCGCCGCGGCCTGTCTGACCTTGAGCTCCACGCCCCCAAGGTTAGCGTGCGAGGGGCAGAATGCGAGCTCGGGCGGTGCGGGGCTCAGGCTCGGAGACGCGGCCCGGCGGCTGCACACGCACAGCCTCGCCCGGACGTCCGAAGTAATAGCCCTGAGCGCAGTGCACCCCCAATCGCTTGAGCGCCTCCGCCTCCTCCAATGTCTCCACACCTTCGGCGACAACAGTGGCGTTGATCTGCTCGATGAAGTAGATCAGGCCGTGGAGCAGCGCACGACGCGCCAGGTCGCGGTGAATGTCCCTGATCAGGGACATGTCGAGCTTCACGATGTCCGGCTTGGTGCTGAGGATGTGGCTGAACGTGGCAAAGCCGGCGCCGGCGTCGTCGACCGCGTAGCGCATGCCGCGGAAGCGCAGTCGCGCCACCGAACTGTTGAAGTGCGGGTAGTCGCCGATGGCGGCGTGCTCGGTGACCTCGATGACCACGCGATCGGTGCCCCGCTCCAGGAGCGCCGCGAACTCGCTCATGATCGCCGTCTTGGGGGACACGTTGATCGAGAGGTACACGTCGGGCTCGAGTGTGTCGATGTGTGCGAGGGCCGATCGCACCGCGGCGAGCTCGAGCTCGGGGCCGAGCCCCACTCTCTCAGCGGCCGCGAACCAGACGTCCGGCGGCTGGGGGGTCTCCCCTTCGAAACGTGCCAGCGCCTCGTAGCCCACCGCAGCACCGCTGATGAGGTCGACGATCGGCTGCAACACGGTGGTCAGCCGCCCCTCGCGTAGCACGGCGCGGATCTGGGCTCGCTTCTGGCGCCGAGCAACTGCCTCGTGCTCCTCACGATCGAGCTGTTCGGCGTAGATGCGGGCCAGCATGCGCATGAAGCGCACGTCGCGCTTGCCCACGCTGTGGTCGGCGGTGGCGCTCACACAGGCCATCGATCCCCAGATGCGGCCGTCGGGCAGGCTGACCGGCACACCGACGTAGCTGCCGATGTTGGCCTGATCGGTGACCTCCATGCGCGATGTCACGGGGTCGGCAGCGGTGTCCGGAATGGCCTCGCCAAGGCTGCCCTCGGTCATCGCCTTGCAGTACATCCAGCCCAGCGGCGCGCGCAGCTCGGTGCTCAGCCTGAAGAGCGCGGCGTCGCCGGCGACGTGGCGGAACACCTGCTCGCCACCCGAGAACTCGGAAACGAAGGCGACATCGAAGTCCAGGTACTCGCGGGCGGCCTCGAGGAGGTCGTCGACCAGCATCCGCGCTGGTTGCTCGAGGGCAAGCGCAGACAGAGCTGTGTCACCGTGCGTGATCTCGCCAGGGGTCACAATCCCTCCACTCTCTCTCTTCCTGCCAGCGCGTTACAGCGAAGACTCAGCGTTGTATATGCCTCTGAGCCCCGTCAGCGCTGTCCTGCGACAGACTCGTCACGGAGCCTCGGTTCAGGCGGGGTGCGATTGCACAGTCTGCTGCACCACCGTGCCGTCATCAGCACCCGATTTCGACGCCGTGTCCTCAGCCTCGCTGCCACGGCCGACCTCGGCATTGAATGCGCCCCCGAGCATGATGATCTGTCCGAGCAGACCGAAGTAGAAGAGCAACACAAAGATGAAGCCGAAGGTCTGTCCCCACTGCGGGCTGCGCGTCACGATCTTGAAATAAAGCGGAAACAGCAGCGTCAACGCCTCGAAGAGAACGCCGGCAGCGAGGGCACCGGGGATGATGTCGCGCACGTGCTGATGACGATGCGGCACCACGACATAGATGACCCCGAAGAGCAGTGACGCGTCCACGATACCGGCCGACACCTGGATGAGCAGGCTGGCCGCGCCGCTGCGCAGCACGTCGGGCACGCCGGGCAGCGACTGCAACAGGGAGAGGATGCTGCCGCTGGCCACCAGGGGCACGGCCATCACTGTGAAGAGCAGCACCATGGCGATCGACATCGCCTTCTGAGCGAAGAATCCGCGCGACGTCACCCCGTACATGCCGTTGAGCCCGTTCTCCATGGCACTGAACAGTCCCGCGCCCGTCCACACAAGGCCGAGGATGCCGGCGATGGCGAACGCGCCGGTGCTGCGACGGAAGTCGTCAAGGGCTGTGATGATCTGACACGTGCCGCCGCCCGTCTGCTGGACGTGGCAGTTGGGAAACGCCGCCAGGACCTGCTGTACGACCGTGGCGCGCGTTCCCGGGTCCTGCAATGCAAGGCCCACCACCGTCACCGTCAGGATGACCATCGGAAAGAAGGCGAAGAACAGGTTCCAGGCGACGATGGTCGCCCAGTTGGGACCCTGCGCGCCGAGGTAGCGGCGGACGGCGCGAACCGGCAGCCACCCGCCCAGCCTCTGCTTCACATGACTGATGCTAGGCCATGGGGACGCGGCGGGCCGCAGCTACCCGATGCGGAGGACATCGGTCGGCCACGACGGGGTGGTCAGGCCCCGGAGATGGCGATCCGCTCTGCGTAGACGGGGTTGTCGCGGAACACCGCCATCGTCTCGACATCGACGAGGTCACCGTCGCGCCAGAACTCACGACGCATGACACCCTCACTCACAAACCCCGCCTTCTTGTAGCTGCGCCGGGCCCGGTCGTTGCCACTGAACACGCACAGCGAGACCTTCTCCATGGCGAGGTGGCGGAAGGCGTACTCGACGGCGAGCTTGCACGTCTCGGTGCCGTATCCCCTGCCCCACCGCTCCGGTGGTCCGATCCAGATGCCGAAGCTGCAGTGGCGGTTGAAGTGGCTGATGTTGTGCAAGCCGGTGCCGCCGACGTACTCGCCGTCCGCCCGGCACTCGATCGCCCAGCGGAGTGCGTCCGGCTGATCGTTGGCAACCCACTGCTGTGCCTGTTCCAGCGAGTACGGGAGCAATGCCCAGTGAGCGAGGTGGTAGACGACGCGCGGGTCGGCGAGGCATTCGACCATCCGTGGCGCATCCTCGGGCCGCACCGGCCGTAGGCGCACGAGCCGCCCGGTGATATCCATCAGCGCGCGACGGTGGCGTTCTCCAACTCTGCGATGACGGCGTCCGCGACCTGGGATGTGCCCACCGAGGTGGGGTCATCGCGGCTCGGCTTCATGTCATAGGTGACATTGCGACCCTCGGCGATGACCGTTGCGAGGGCCGCCTCGAGCCTGTCGCCGGCATCCTTCTCACCGATGTGACGCAGCATCATCATGCCGCTGAACATCATCGCCATCGGGTTGGCCACGTTCTTGCCGGCGTACTTCGGCGCGCTGCCATGGGTTGCCTCGAAGAGCGCGATCTCATCGCCGGTGTTGGCACCGGGCGCAAGGCCGAGACCGCCCACGAGGCCGGCGCAGAGGTCGCTGAGGATGTCGCCGAACAAGTTGGGCATGACCATGACGTCGTACATCTCGGGCTTCTGCACCAGCTGCATGGCCATGTTGTCGACGATGCGGTCGTCGAACTCGACCTGCGGGTACTCCTTGGCGATCTCCTCGGCGACACGCAGCCACAGCCCTTCGGTGTGCTTCATGATGTTCGCCTTGTGCACCGCCGTCACCTTGTGACGGCCGTTGTCGATCACCCACTGGAACGCGAACCGGAAGATGCGGCGCGTCGCGGTGATGCTGGTCGGCTTGATGCTGATGCCTGAGTCAGCACGGATGCGCCGTCCGTTGAGCCGGGCGATGGTCTCGATCAGCTCCAGGGTCCCCGGCTCTCCCTCCGCAAACTCGATGCCCGCGTAGAGGTCCTCGGTGTTCTCGCGGATGACCACCAGGTCGACGTTGTCGTAACGGCTGCGGACGCCCGGGTACCACTTGGCTGGGCGCACCAGCGCGAACAGGTCGAGCTCCCTGCGCAGAGCCACGTTGACACTGCGCATCCCCTTGCCGATGGGCGTGGTCAGCGGGCCCTTGATGGCCACCTTGTTGCGACGGATGGACTCCAGGACGTGGTCGGGCATGGGTGTGCCGAACTCCTCGACGACATCAAGCCCCGCGTTCTGCACATCCCACTCGATGTCCACGCCGGTGGCGTCGATCACCCGGCGCGCCGCCTCGCTGACCTCGTACCCAATCCCGTCACCGGGGATCAACGTGATGGTGTGACGCGCCATTCTTCCTGCCTCCTCAGCACCTCTTGCAGACGGGCGAGTCTCGCAAATCCGTCCCTCGGAGGGACCGGTGCGTCGCCTCGCCATGGTGCGCGACACTGGCCCGATGTGGAGCGACGGGATCGACACGTGGTACGCGGCGCACGGACGCCACGACCTGCCCTGGCGCCAGACCACCGACCCCTGGGCCGTGCTGGTCAGCGAGCTGATGCTCCAGCAGACGTCCGTCGCCCGCGTTCTGCCTCGTTGGGAGCGCTTCGTGCGGCGCTGGCCGGACCCGGTGTCGTGTGCCTCGGCGCCGCTCGAAGCCGTGCTGCGCGAATGGCAGGGTCTGGGGTACCCGCGCAGGGCACGGTGGCTGTGGCTGATCGCGGGTCGGGTCAGCGAGGGCGGCTGGCCGGACGGTGAGGACGGCCTCAGGACGCTGCCTGGGGTGGGTCGGTACACGGCCCGCGCACTGCTGGCCTTCAGCGACATCGGTGCCGACACCGGCTCGCCGCCACCGTGTGACGTCAACATCGGCCGCGTCGCAGCCCGCGCCGCGCTGGGGCGCGAGCCGCACGAGCTCGCCCCATCCGTGCTCGACCGCACCATCGCCGGCGGCCGCCCCCACACCCTGGCGGTCCGCGAATACGCGTACGCGATGTTCGACGTGGGCGCCATTCATTGTCGTGCCATCCCACGCTGCGACTGCTGCGCACTGGAGGCGGTCTGCGCGCTGCGGGGCAATGGGACTCCAGTCGCCAGGCGGCGGGGCGCCCCGCCCTACCGGGGCAGCCTCCGAGAGCTGCGCGGAACCATCCTCACTGCAGCCCTCGCCGACGTGCAGCGTGACGGCGCTGCGCTGGTGGAGGCGGGGATGCGCGTCCCCGGTGCCACCGCCGAACGCTGCCTGGAAGCCGTCAGCGGTCTGATTGCCGACGGGCTGCTCGACCCCGGCCGTGCCGTGGACCCCGGCGCGGCGAGCTCCGCGGCGTTCACCGCAGCCGCTGTGGCGCCGTCGCGGCGCTAGGATGCGCTGAGTGGCGACCAGATCGACAGCGCTTGACGCGGTGCGCACCGCGCTGTGGGCGCGCTCGGAGTTCTCCTTCATCCCCGACCGCGACATGGCCCCTCTCGAAGGCGAGGCGCGCCCGACGGGCGGCCGGCGCCTCCTCTTCGCGGGCTTTCCGTCCGACTTCAGCCTCGCCTTCCTGCTGGCGCTCCTGGAGCTGGACGTCGAGGTTGTCGGGGTGCTCACGTCGCCGGGCGCGCACCCGGCGATCCTGGCCGACAACGCGCTCAGCCGCATCGCCGACCACATCGGTGTTCCGCTCCTGCGGGCATGGAGGGTCAACGACGAGCACACCCTGCTCGACCTGGCGGGCCTCGACCTCGACGCGGCGGTCATGGCCAGCTTTGACCAGATCATCGGTGCGCGTGCGCTGGCGGTGCCACGCCAGGGTTGGATGAACGTGCATCCCAGTGCCCTGCCGGCGCGGCGCGGGCCCGAGCCCGTGTACTGGACGATCGCGGACGGCGACCGCATCGCCGGCATTACCATGCACCGTGCGGTGCCGAAGGTGGACGCCGGCCCGGTGCTCATGCAGCGCACCCTCGAGGTGGCCGCTGACGACACCTCGGGAACCCTGACCCGCCGCCTGTCGGACGTCGGCTCGGCCGCGCTCGGCGAGGCTGTGGGCCGGCTGCTTGCCGGCGAGGCCGGTGAACCACTGGACCTGACCAACTCCAGCTACGCCCCGTCCGTGGGCCATCGCCACCTCGACTCCGCGCCGTCAGTCGCGACCGCCCTGCGCATGATCCGCGCCGGGGTGCCCAATATGCCCGCGTGGACCACCATTGACTCCCATGTTGTCTATGTGATCGCAGCGCATGCCGGCGCCCCCGGGAAGGGCCAATCGTCGCTCGCCCTCGCCGACGGCGTGATCACCCTCGATGACGTCTGGCAACAGTGCGGATGTCATCACAATCTGGTGGCTTGTCCGCACCTTCAGGAATGAGCGATTAGCATCAGGGTCGTGGACACCTCGCCGATCCTGGTTGTCGAAGATGATGACCTGGTCCGAACCTTCCTCTGCCGCGCCCTCGCCGGTCTCGGCGGCGAGGTGGACAGCTGTGGCAACGGCTCCGACGCGCTGGAGGCTGTGTCGCGTCGCCGCTACGGAGTGGTCCTGCTCGACGGACTCCTGCCCGACATCCATGGCGTCGACCTTGGCAGGAAGCTGATCGGCCACGTCAACGGCGCCGGCGCCGGCATCTGCTTTGTGAGCGGCACGCTGCGCCGCCCCACCGCCATGAACAGCGGCGTCAGCGCTCTCCCCAAGCCGCTGCGGATCGCCGACCTCACCGCCGCCGTCACCGCGCTTCTCGACTGGCATCACCGTCAGGCGGGCGACTCCCCTGCCGACCGCCTGGCCATGCTCGACCGGCTCGGCGCCGACCTGCTGGTGGGCTGAGCATCGTGGACACCGCGGAGCTTCCGCCCGTGTCACAACTTCCCTGGGCGGTCGGCCACGACCGTTTCGTCGCCGACGCCGGCGCCGTGACGGGCGAGGGCGCCTGCTGCCTCTTCCTCATCGACTCCGCCATCCCGGCCAGTGCGCGCGCCGGCTACGCAGCCCTGGTGATCGCCTATGCGCGGGCCAACGAACCGGTGACCATCCTCGAGGGCGGTGCCGCCGCCCTCCTCATCCGCGACGGCGGCGTGGCCGCCGGCACGGTTGCCGCACGCCGCCTCCTCAAACAGATGGCCCGCCTCGGCCTTCAGGAGACTTTGCGCGCCGGCGTGTCGCCGCTCGAGAACGGGATCCACGACGCCATCAACAGCGCGCGCGAACTGGCGGCCTCAGCCCCCGCTGGTGAGGTCGGCGTCGCCTCCTGACCGGCCCGATGCGCCTCGGTCAGCCCTCGCGGGCAGCCGCGACCAGCACGCTGGCGACCTCGGGCCGGCTGAACTCGGGAGGAGGCAGTTCGCCGGCAAGCAGCATCTCGCGCACGCGCGTCCCGCTGAGCACCAGGTGGTCCTCGTCGGGGTGCGGGCAGGTCCTGGTGCTGGCCATGCCCTCGCATCGATGGCACCAGAAGGTGTGCTCGAACGGCAGGATCTCGATGCCCAGGGCGGTGCGGTCGATGTTGTCGAAGATGCGCTGGGCGTCGTAGGTGCCGTAGTACTTGCCCACCCCGGCGTGGTCGCGGCCGACGATGAAGTGGGTACAGCCGTAGTTGCGGCGAACGATGGCGTGGAGCACGGCCTCGCGCGGCCCGGCGTAGCGCATCGCCGCCGGGAAGGTGCCGAGCACCACGCGGTTCTGCGGGTAGTAGCCCTCGAGGAGGACCTCATAGCAGCGCATGCGCGTGGCCGCAGAGATGTCGTCGCCCTTGGTGTCCCCCACCAATGGCTGGAGGAACAGCCCGTCGATGGACTCGAGCGCGACCTTGTGGAGGTACTCGTGGGCGCGGTGCACCGGGTTGCGGGTCTGGAACCCGACGATGGTGCGCCAGCCCAACTCCGCGAAACGCCCGCGAGTCTGGGCGGGCGTGAGGTCGTAGGTGGGAAATGCCGACGTGGGGATCCGCAGCGCGTGGATCTCGCCGCCGATGGCGTGCGCGCCCTGGGCAAGACGTGCGGCCACACCGGGGTGAGCTGGATCGGCGGTGCCGAAGCATGCCTCCACCTCGGCGGCGAGGTCGACGGTGAACACCTCCGACACCACCAGCAACGCCAGCGGGTCGCCGTCGGTGCCGACCAGGACGACGGTGTCCCCGGCGCGTCTCGCGCGCGCTGTGTCCTCGTCGACGGCAAGCACCACGGGCATCGACCAGATCGAGCGGTCGCTGAGCCGCATCGTCCGGCACACGGAATCATGGTCTGCAGACCCGACGAAGCCGGTGAGCGGGCTGAACGCACCCACCGCGATGCAGTGGACGTCCGCCTGCTGGCGTGAGTCAAGGGTGATACGCGGAGCACCGTCAAGCGAGGCAAGACGCCGTGCACCCTCCTCAGGCGACAACAGACGATCGACGAGCTCGACTGTTGGCGTCCGCGCCGCGGCCGGCTCCGACGTCGCGGCGGATGGCTGCGCTGTCACAGTACAGTCACCGCAGAAGATCGCGGCTGCTTGGCTTGCACACTACACCTCGTGATGAGTCCAACAATGGCGTCCGCAACCGACCGCGTTCGATCGCGCGGACGAGAGGTTGGACAACCCAAGCATCCATTATGTCATCCGGCTTTCTTTGTTGGCATTGCGGCTGACGCGTCGTATCGCGCGGCGCTCGTTGTGCACAACAGTGAATGCGGTGACGGTCGGCCGTCGCCGAGATCAATCGATGTAGCATCCATCGCGTCGCGGTGGACCAACGCGTGCCCGCCCTTGACAGGTGGCGGGTCATGAATCAGCAGGGGAGAATCGCGGTGAACGAAGTTCGTGGGGTGACCATCTGGTTCACCGGGATGAGCGGCGCGGGCAAGTCGACCATTTCTGAGGGTGTGCTCGGCGAGCTGAGGGCCCGGAGCACGCGCGTGGAGTTGCTCGACGGTGACCTGGTTCGGCAGAACCTCAGCAAGGGTCTCGGTTTCTCCAAGGAGGACCGCGACATCAACATCCGGCGTATCGGTTTTGTCGCCGACCTGCTGACCCGCAATGGCGTCACCGTCCTTGTGGCCGCCATCTCGCCGTACCGCGAGGCGCGCGACGAGGTTCGCGCCCAGATCGGCGACTTCCTCGAGATCCATGTCGCCGCCACGCTCGATACGCTTGTGGACCGTGACGTCAAGGGCCTCTACCGCAAGGCGCTCGCCGGCGAGCTCGCCAACTTCACCGGCGTCTCCGATCCCTACGAGGCCCCCACCGACCCGGAGCTGGTGATCCACACCGACCACGAGGACGTGCAACTGTCGATCAAGCGTGTCCTCGACCTTCTCGACGACTTCATCGCCGAGCGCGACGGCGATGGCCTGCGCCGAGAGCGCGCTGGCTGAGCGCCCTGGGTCAGTAGGAACCGCGGGCGGCGATCAGCGCGGGGATCGTCTTGGCGAGGATGTAGAGGTCCATGACCACGGACCAGTTCTCCACGTAGAACAGGTCGTACCTCATGTAGTCCTCGAACACCAGTTCGTGCCTGCCGTTCACCTGCCACAGGCCGGTGAGGCCGGGCTTGACGCGCAGGCGCTGCAGGAAGCGCTCGTCGTAATTCAGCGTCTCCTGGGGCAGCGCAGGCCGAGGCCCGACGAGGCTCATGTCGCCGCTGAGGACATTGAACAGCTGCGGGAGCTCGTCGATCGCGAACCGTCGCAGCTGCCGGCCAATCCGGGTCACGCGCGGATCGGCCCGCATCTTGAAGAGGAGCCCGTCGGCCTCGTTCTGGTCGTGGAGCTGGTGGCGGAGATCCTCGGCGTTGACCACCATGGTGCGGAACTTGCACATCATGAAGGTGCGGCCTTCGGCGCCCACCCGCTCCTGGCGGAAGAACACGGGTCCCCTGCTGGTGAGGCGGACCAATGCGCCGATGACCAGCATCGGCACGGCGGCGACCACCAGCATGGCGGAGGCGATGGTCACGTCGAGGACCCGCTTGAGGAACCGCGCCCGCGACGAGAAGCGCTGGCGGCGCAGGGTGAAGAGCGCCATCCCGTCGAGCGGCTCGACGACGGCACGCGACGCCGCGAGGTTGGTGAGGCCCGAGGACACCCGCACGGAGATGTCGGTGCCGGCCAGGGCGGTGTCGATCTGCTGGAGCATGCCACCGCCGACGGCGCTGCCGGCGATGATCACAATCCGCGCGTCGAGACGTTCCGCGACCTCCCCGATCGTGTCGACCGTGCCCAGAACGGCGAGCCCGTCGACCGTGGTCACGCCCGCGTTGATGACCTCGATGAAGCCACGGACGTCGTATCCCAGCCAGCGTCGGCGCGCCAGCGTCCGCGCCATCGCTCGGGCCTCGTCATTGCAGCCCACGATGATGGTGGGCTGGCTGGTGATGAAGCGGGCGTTGAGAGCGTGGTTGATGCGCCGCACCAGCATCCGGCCACCGATCGTGGTCGCCAGTGACACGACCAGCAGAGAGGCGATGAAGCTGCGCGAGATGTTGAGCTTGGCGCCGAACGCGACCAGCACGACCACGAGCACAGAGAAGATGACTGCGTGGAAGAGCTGGCGCATCTCCGCGGTGACGTGGGTGGAGCGGCGGAAGTCGTAGAGGCCGTAGACGCCGAAGATGACCGGCCACGCCGCAACCGTCAGGAAGAGCGTCGAGTCGATCGGGTCGAGCAGGTCCGTGCCGAGGTTCAGGTGGCTGTGGATCCCCTTGGCGGCGAGGTATGCCACCAGGACCGCGAGCACGTCGACGACCACCGTGAGCACCAGGAGCCCGAACATCCAGCGATGGCGATGCGCATGGCGTTCCGCGCCCGCCGGGGCGGCCGCGATTCCACCGCCGAGGGCGACGGGGTGACCGACCAGCTCGGCTTGCGAGATGTCGCCCCCTGCCCAGGTATCGGCCTGAACCTGTCCGGGTGTCCCTATCAGATCGACCACGGCTCCCACTCCCCCCCTTATCGGTGCTCTGTCACACCCGATCGCGGAAGTGTAACGATGGGTCGGGGAGGGTGTCAATGACGCGTCTGGTGTGGTTGACTGCCTTTTTCGCTGCCGGCGGCCGAGCGGTCGCCTGCCGTCGCGTCGCGGCCCCTCCTCTATAGACTGAGGTGATCAGGGACATGATGCCGGCGGACGGTACGGAGCTTCCCGGCGGGCTGACCTGATCTTGGGCGGACAGCTTCGACGGCCTGGCGGAGACATGAGACGTCAGCGTACCCCGGCTCCGTATGGGCCGCCCGCGCGCTAGTATCACCTGACCTGATTGACACGTTCGCCGGGATTGGCTTGTTGACAAGGTGGCTCACTTCAGGTCAAACTCTCGCAACGGCTCCGTCACATCGGGGCGCCGCGGGGGGGAACCGCGCGGGGGAAGGAATTCGGACGCGTCAAAGGGGGTCGCAGGCAGGGATATGACGGGATTCATCTCCAAGTGCTCTGGTGCCGTGGTCGGGATTGCGACTGTTGCTGTCCTGGCGGGCTGCGGCGCGACCATGAACGGCGCTGTCCTCGGCATCCCGCCATCGGGCGCTCCGGGCGCCGTGCTCAGCGCCACCGATCCCGCGATCGGCGCCTTCCAGCAGAACCTGGTCAACGAGCTGAACCTGGTGGCTGCGACCGGGGGCGCCCGCGAGTCCCAGCTGCTCCAGGCGGAGTTCAACGCGCTCGCCAACGACCATTCGTTGATCGGGTTCGAGAAGATCACCGCGCTCCAGAAGTTCGGCGATGGGCAGATCGCCAGCCGCGAGCAGTCGATTGCCGCGGACATTTCTACTGTCCAGGCGCTCCAGCACATCAGCGGCGCCCAACGCGGGGCTCTGATCTCCAACCTGCAAACCGTCAGCGCGCGCCTGTCGGCGCTGGGCGCGCAGATCGCCCAGACGGCCTTCGTCGACATGCTCAGGACTGAGACGCTGTCGATCGCGACCACCAGCAACGTGAATGGGACGGTGGAGCCGATCGTGCACCTTGCCTCCGCGGCCGATTCGATGCTGGCCGAGGCGAGCCTGCTCGCTCAGCACGGTCAGCAGTTCAACGCCGCGATCGTGCAGAGCGCGTCAACGGACCCGAACCACGGTCTCGAGGTCGCTGCCTTCGAGGACCTGCAGCGCAGCGTCTCGTCGATGTCCTACACGGCCAACGCCGCGCTCAACGCCGTGATCCCGCTGGTGCTCGCGCCTGATGCCGTCTCGGTCACCACGATCAACAACGAGCGTTCGCTCATGTCGTCGGAATTGGGCTCGTTCGGAGCTCTGACGGGCGCACAGGCCGACATCAACAGCCTCCGCGGTTGGGTGAAGCCGATCGCGGCGGCGGCGCCGGCGGCCGCCGTGGCGGTCCCGGTCGCCATCTGGGGCACGCCTCCGCCTGCGCCGGCACCCACACCGGTGGCAACGCCGCTGACGACACTGCTGCCGACACTTCTGCCGACGTTCACGCCGACGCTTGTGCCGACCGTCGCGCCGACACAGGTGCCGACCGCCGCGCCGACGCCTGTGCCGACGCCTGTGCCGACGCCTGTGCCGACGCCTGTGCCCACACCGGTGCCAACACCTGTACCAACACCCGTGCCGACGGCGGTGCCAACCGACACGCCGACGCCTGTGCCAACACCTGCCACCGGAACGCTGAGCGGCACAGTGACTGACTCGAACGGTCCGGTCGTCGGCGCGAGCGTCGTCTACACGGGCGCGGACCAGAGCACATATCCGGTGACCACGGACCAGAACGGTTACTACTTCTTCGGCCCGATGCCGACGCAGGACTACACCGTCACCGTAACGGCGGCCAATGATGACCCGCTGACGTCGACCGTCAACGTCCCAGGGGACGGTACTAACCTTGATTTCACTCTAACCGCGACGACGCCGTCGCCGTCACCAACTTAGACACCAGGCGGGCTACAGACACAGAACAGACAACGGATTTGCCGTTGCAATCAGGGGGGGAAGGGGATGAACATGAACATGGGCACATGGCTCAGGAAGTCAGGTGGAGTGGCCGCGCTTGGAGGCGCCGGGCTGTTCGCATTTTCGCTCGCGGCGTCGCCAGCGCTGGCGGCGGGCAACCCGAACTTCAACGGCGTGCTCGCCGCATCGAGCCCGACGGGGTTTCCAACAAGCCCGGCTTCGCTGGACGTGTCGTCCGGTCCGGTGAGCCTGCACTTCGACACGCTGGTCACCAACCTGACCAGCGAACACCAGAACGTTGCGCTGAACTTCTCGGTGGACCACATCGTCACGCTCAACGGCGTCAACGTCGCTGACGGCCAGCCGGGCAAGCCGGGAATCACCTTCAAAGGTCCTGCGGGCACCGTCCAGCAGGAGATCGCGGGGCGCCAGTCGTTCACGCTGAGCCTCAACGCCTCGGAGAAGAACCAGAAGCTCGATCTCACCCGCAGCATGTCGGCCTGCGGTTACTACCAGATCGATGTGTGGGCGCCTCGAACCGGCCCGAACGCTCCTCGCCATCGCGAGACCCTGGCGTCCGGCTACATCCGCGTTCTCGGCTGCAGCAGCACCCAGCCAACTCCGTCGCCCACGCCCACGAGCAGCGTCCAGGGCATCACCAGCCCACCCAGCCCCGGCGGCGGTGGCGGCGTACAGGCCGTGACCAGCCCGTCGACTGGCGCTGACATCATTGGCCCCGGTGCGGGCGGACTCGCCCTGGTCACCGTGGGACTCGGACTGGTCGCTGCCGGCGCGCGTCGCAAGAGCCTCAAGCGCGAGGCTCCCTGAGCGAACATGGAAATCAAGGACTACCTCCGAGCGATTCGACGCTGGTTGTGGATGCCCATCGTGCTGCCCCTCGTCGCCGGGGCGGGGACGGGCGTGCTCCTGCTCAAGCAGCCGCTGCAGTACCAGGCAGATGCGACCGTCGTCGTCCCCGCCGTGAGCGCCCGCGGGTTCTCGACGAGCGCGGCCGCGCAGTACGTGGCCACCTTCAAGGACGTGCTGGTCTCCGCGCCACTGGTCTCGGAGGTGTCGAAGGCAACCGGCGTGCCGACCAAGGACCTCGTCAGCGGTCTGACGGCGTCCACGGTCACAGCGTCGAGCAACATCATCCACGTCACCTACATCGGCTACCAGAAGAACAACGCCAGCAAGGTGGCCGAGCTGGCCACGCGCGACACGCTCGACATCGTCGCGCAGCCTCAGTTGCAGCAGGCCCAGGCGGCGGTCGCCTCCTCCTCGGCCCAGCTCAAGGCTGCCGACGACGCCATCAACGCATTCACCAACAGCAGTGGGCAGGTGCAGCCTGACGTGGCATTCCGCACCAAGCAGGCGGAGCTGCTGTCTCTGCAGCTGCAACTGCAGCAGACGCAGATCGCCGGTGACGTGCCGCGCGCAACGCTTCTGCAGACGGTCATCACCCAGCGCGTCGCGGAGCTGAGCCAGCTGGCCGCGCAGCTCAATCAGTACACCTCGCTGACACAGGCCAGGCAGCAGGCCGTGACGGTCGCCTCGCACGACCAGCAACTGCTCGGCGACGCCCAGGCACTGCTGAGCGCCGACCATCTTCCCAACACCGTGACGGTGGTGGATATTGGCAAGCTGTCCCGGTCCGGCAACATCCTCAAGTTCAGTGCCATCGCGGCGGCCGTCGCCCTGATCATGGCGCTGGCGCTCATCCTACTCATGGAGCTGATGCGGTACCGGCGCCCAGCCGTCGCCGACCCAGCCGCCGGGAGCAGCGGACACCCGCTCCCTCCTACGCCGGCGGGAAGCGTGACGGCACCGCTGACGCCTGACGCAGTTCCGACCAGCAACGGCGCGCACCTCAACGCGGACGATCCCGATCCCGAGCGCGACCTGGTCACCTCCGCGGGCCCGAAGGCGCGCAGGTAGTCTCGGATCTCCCCGCCCGCCCGTCGGGCGGGGAGAAACGTGCCAGATATGCCGACAACAGTTCTCTACATCGCGGGTACCGGGCGGAGCGGAAGCACCGTCCTCGCCAACCTGCTGGGCGAGGTCGACGGCTTCTTCGCGGCCGGCGAGGTGCGCTTCCTGTGGCAGCGCGGTCTCGTCGAGAATCGCCTCTGCGGGTGTGGCGCCCCGGTGTCCGACTGCGCCGTGTGGCGCGAGGTCTTCGAGGTGGCTGCGCGCCGCGGCGCACCGGTCGACGCGGCCGCGATGGTCCGCAGGCTTCGTGACACCGGTCGCATCCGGCACCTCCCGGCGATGGTCGCTGGACGGCTGATCCCGCGCCTGGACCCGACGCGCGCCGAGTCGGCCGCCACCGAGCGCGCGGCCCTTGAAGCTCTGTACCCGGCGATCGCCGCGGTGACCTCGAGCCGGGTCGTGGTCGACTCGTCGAAGCTGCCCGCATATGCCGCGCTGCTGGCGGCGACGCCCGGGATCGACCTGCGCGTCGTCCACCTGGTGCGCGACCCGCGCGGGGCCGCCCACTCCTGGTCCAGTCACAAGCCGCTGACCGACGGTGCCGCCCGCACCCACATGGAGGAGATCGGGCCGGCCAAGAGCTCCGCTCTGTGGGACGTGTGGAACCTCGCCGGTGAGGCCCTGCTCGATCGCGGACCGGGACGATACCTGCGCCTGCGCTATGAGGACTTCATCGCCGAACCGGAGGCGGCAATGACCCGGATCCTGGTCATGGCCGGAGCTGCGGACAGCGCCATGCCGACGGTGGCAGGCGGCACCGTGCACCTGCACCCCAACCACAGTGTCGCGGGCAACCCGGACCGCCTCCGCAGCGGCATCGTCAGGCTCCGGCCCGACACCCGCTGGCTCACCGAGATGCCCGCGCGCGACCGGCGCCTGGTGAGCGCGGCGACAGCACCCCTGTTGCTCCGTTACGGCTACCGATTGCGAGTCGACCGCCCCCCGGTGCCGGCGACTGCGGCGGCGACGGTGGAGACCATCTTCGACCGCGTGCCCGCGCATGGCGGCGCCACGAGCAGGATGGTCGTGAAGCTCCGCCGCCACCTTCGCTGGGGACGGACCGAGGGTTTCGGCCGCCTCGTCGAGGAGGACGAACTCAACCCGGTGACGCGCCTGCGTGTCGCCGCGGAGAAGCTCGCCTGGCGCCGTTCCCATCCGCAGACGGCCGGCTCAGCCACACCTGTGTACCTCGTGGGCCTGCAGCGCTCCGGCACCAACATGCTGGCGCGCGGGCTCGACACCGCCCCCGAGTTCGAGGTCCGCAACGAGAACGATCGCGAGGCGTTCAACCTCTTCCAGCTCCGGTCCGACGCCGTTGTCGAGCGCATCGTGCTGGCCAGCCGCCAGCGCTACGTGCTCTTCAAGCCGCTCTGCGACTCACACCGCGTCGACCACCTCCTGGATGACGTCAGCACCCCCTCGCCGGGACGGGCGATCTGGGCGTACCGTGACGTCGACGGCCGGGTGCGCTCAGCGGTCAGCAAGTTCGGGCGCAACAACCTGCTCGTGCTCGGCGACATCGCAGCCGGGCGCGGCGGCGCCATGTGGCAGGCCCAACGCCTGGCTGACGAGACACTCGCTGTGATCTCCAACTTCGACTACTCGACGATGACCCCCGAGACCGCGGCGGCGTTGATGTGGTGGATGCGCAACGGGCTGTACTTCGAGCTCGGCCTCGACAAGCGCGACGACGTGCTCCTGGCCTCGTACCAGGACCTGTTGCACGATCCGCCCGGGGCCATGGGCGCGATCTGTTCCTTCCTCGACCTCCCCTACCGGCCCGGCCTGGTCGCCCACCTGAGGGCGCCGTCGCCGGGCGGCCCGAGGCGGCTGGACATCGACCCCGGCGTGCGCCTCCTGTGTGATCAGCTGGCGGTCCGTCTCGACGACGTGCAGCGTCGCCATCGGCAGCAGTGGGCGGCGTGAGCGGAGACCCCGAGGACGACCCACCGGTTCCCAACGCGAGGAACTCCGATCGCGCGGTGATCCGCCAGTCTGGCCTGACGGGAATCGCCGCCGGCGCCAGCGTCGCCTTCGGCCTGCTCCTCGACATCACCATCGCCGCGCGTTTCGGGGCGGGACGGGCCACCGACTCGTTCTTCGTGGCCGCGCGCATCCCGCTGGGATTGGTCGCCGTCGTCCTGGTCGTCGCCAACCAGGCGCTCGTGCCCGCGTTCAGCACTTCGATCACCAAGAACGGCTATGCCGCCACCAGCAAGCTGGTGTCGCGGATCGTCGGCACCGTGCTGGTCTCCGGGGCGGCGCTGCTCCTGGTGGTCTCGCTTCTCGCCCATGCGCTGATCCGGGTCACCGCCCCCGGCATCTCGGAGTCCGAGGTGACCACGGCCGCGTCGATGGTGCCGATCGTCTTCGGCATCGTGCCGCTCATCGCCGTCTCCGAGGTGATGCGGGCATTCCTGAACGCGCGCTACGCGTTCATCGCACCGGCACTGATGAACGTCGTGCTCAGCGGCGTCGCCGCCTGCGTCATCCTGCTCAGCCCGCGTCACAACATCACGGTGGTGGCCTTCGGCTACCTCGCCGGCGCCGTCTGCCAGATGTCGTTCACGGTGGCCATGGCAACGCGCCGTGGCCTGCGCCTCCGGCCGGCGCTCGACCCGCGCAACCGCGAGCTGCGCGCCATCGGCAAGCTCTCGATGCGGCCCTTCGCGGCCGCGGGCCTCAACCCGGTGGCCCGCCTCGGCGAACAGCTGATGGTGTCCTTCCTGCCACCTGGGTCGATCACCATCCTCAACTACGGCTACCGGCTCATCTCTGCCATCGGCGGCACCATCTTCTTTCGTTCGGTGGTGGTGGCCATCGTGCCGCGGCTCACTGAGGCGCACCTGCGTGGTGACAACAGGGAGACGCTGCGCATCACCGGCCTGGGCATGCGCATCATGCTGGCGCTGAGCGTCCCGCTCACGGTGTTCATGGCGGTGCTCGCCAAACCGGCTGCTCTCGCGGTGTTCCAGCGCGGCAATTTCACACATGCGAGCGCGTCTCTCCTGGGCGTGGTCCTGGCCGTGTACTCGATCAGCCTGGTCGGCTCGGCGCTGCAGCGCGTCCTGCTCTCCCCGTTCTTCGCGAAGCTCGATACGCGCACGCCGCTGCGCAACACGATCTACGGGGTCGCCGCCAACCTCGTCCTGCTGCCCCTGCTGACCCTGCCCTTCGGGTGGGGAAACCCCAACGCCATCATCGGGATCGCGCTTGCGTACTCGCTTGCCCAGTTTGTCAACGTGGCCCACGCCGGCTACCGATTGCGCAGCACCATCGGGTCGCCGGTGCGCGGCATCGGACGCCTGGCCCCGCGCCTCGTCGCGGCATCGGCGATCAGCGGAGGGGCGATGGTCGCGGCGGTGATGCTCTTCCAGCTCGACGACGGGCTGTCGCGCGGCACGCTGTTGTTGCGCACGGCGCTGACGGGCCTCGGCGGAGCGCTCATCCTCGCAGCCGCGATGGGGGTGCTCGCCGGCAAGGACCTGTCGAGCACCTGGCGGTCGCTGCGCCGCCAGCCGGCGGCTCGAGCGCTCCAGTCCGAAGCTGAAAGCTTGTCAGGTGCGCCGTGATCCCATACAATCAAAGACGAATCGGCGTCCGCCTTCGCGTTCCGCGATGGTCAGGGCTCCGCGGGGAAGGGGAATCACGTGATGCCGGAAGGCTCTGTCCAATGTACCGGTATGTGATCTGATGGCGACTGTGGTTCAGCCGGCTCGACAGGACGTGGGCTCGCCCATGTCGACGCCGCGAGGTCGCCTGATCGTCGCCATGTGCGCCGTGGTGATCGTGGTGTTGTCCGTCGAAGCCACGGTGGTGGCCGCAACCGGCGGCACGAAGCTCCTCATGATTGTGCCCATCGCGCTCTTTGCGGGGCTTGGTCTCGCGCTGCTCGGGGTGGTCAACTTCGAAGCCTTCGTCTATGCCACCATCGTCGTCCGCGCGAGCATGGACATCGTCAAGACGTCCCCCACCAGCAGCGGCACTGCCGGCGTCAACACCGCTGCCGCCTCGGGTCTCGACCCAGCAGGCGGGCTGGCGGTGATTTTCATCCTCATGGCCTTCTTCTGGTACCTGACGCGCAAGCGGGAGGGCCGGGTCGCCCCCCGCGCCTCGATCCATCGTATCTGCCTGATTCTCTTCGCCGGGGCGGGCTACCTGAGCATCATCGACTCGTCCAGCGTGTCGATCAGTCTGCTCGAGGCGATCCGCGTCACCGCGGTCGTGGTCATGCTCGCGGTGCTCGAAGTTCTGCTCGTCGACCGCGAGAGCATCAAGCGACTGGTCACGGCCATCTACGTCTCAGCGGTGGTGCCGGTCGGGCTGACCATGTTCAACGTGGTCTTCCACCACACACAGTTCACCAGCGGTGGATTCGATCGCTACCAGGGCACCTTCTCGCAGCCCAATCCCTTCGCCATCTACCTGACCATGCTGATTGTGATGGGAGCCGCGCTGTTCCCCCACCTGACGATCCGCAAGCGTGCGCTGATGGCGTTGCTGCTCATCGGCTGCGTCATCAGCCTGTACTTCACGTACACGCGCAGCGCGTGGATCGCGGCTGTCATCGGGCTGTTCGCCGTCGCGTACTTCGGCCGCCGCCGCCTGATGCTCGGCATCATGCTGGGAAGCATGCTTCTCTCACTGGTCGCAGTTCCCACCATTGCGGCACGCTTCGCCGATCTCGGCCAGGCGACCAACGCCTCCGGCACCGCCTCCAACTCGCTGACCTGGCGCTTCAACTACTGGGGTGAGGTGCTGCCGCTCGCCAACAAGGATCCCATCACCGGCATCGGCCTGAAGATGAGCTCCTTCGAGACCAGCCAGCAGAAGGAGCCGCACAACGACTTCCTACGCGCGTATGTGGAGACCGGGGTGGTGGGCACCGTGGCCTACTTCCTGCTGCTCTTCAGCATGGGAGCGGTGGCCCGGCAGTCGTTACGCTTCACCAAGAGGCGTCACGGCAGCTACGAGCATTCCATCGCGGTCGGGTTTGCCGGGTGCGTGATCGCGTTCGTGCTCATCAGTCTCGTGTCCAACGTGATCAGCGAAGTGATCGTTCTCTGGTACTACGTCGCGTTCGCGGCAGCGGCATACGCGGTGACCCAGTACAGGGAGAACGCCATCTTGCGCGGTCTTCCTCCGCCTCCTGACGACGGCGAGGTCCCCGTCCTCGCGCGTCTCAGCGCCTGACGCGGCTCCGGACGCGCCGTGAGGATCCTGCACGTCAACAAGTTCCTCTACCGGCGCGGAGGTGCCGAGGCATACATGGAGGACCTCGCCGACCTCCAGGTCGCTGCAGGTCACACGGTCGCCTTTTTTGGGATGGAGCACCCCAGCAACACCCACCTTGAGTACGCGCGCCACTTCCCGCGCCACATCGAGATGGAGCCCCCGCCAACCAGCCTGGAGGGCCGCATCCGCGGCGCCGCCCGCATGGTGTACTCGACATCGGCGAGCAGGGGGATGGACGCGGTCATAGCCGCCTTCCTGCCCGACGTCGTTCACCTCCACAACATCTATCACCAGCTCTCTCCCTCGGTGCTGCGCCCCGTGGCCCGTCGCCACGTGCCCGCCGTGATGACGCTGCATGACTACAAGCTCGCCTGTCCCACCTACCAGTTCCTCGACCACGGCAGGATCTGCGAGGCGTGTCTCGGCGGCCGCTTCCACAACGCTGTCCTGCGTCGCTGTAAGGACGGGTCGCTGGCGGCGAGCGCGGCAGCGGCCGGGGAGCTGTTCATCCACACGGCGACGCGCGCGTACGCGCCGGTGCGGATCTTCGTGTGCCCCAGCCGCTTCATGGCCGACAAGATGGCCGAGGCGAAGGTGTTCCCAAAGCGACTGCGCCACGTGCCCCACTTCATCGACAGCGCAGCCGTGGAGGTGAAGACAACGCCCGGCGGTGCCGTCCTGGTCGCGGGACGGCTGTCTGCGGAGAAGGGGATCGACGTCGCCATCCGGGCGATCGGCCTCCTCGACGGCGCCACCCTGGACATCGCCGGCGCCGGCCCGGAAGAGGCAGGCCTGCGCGCCCTGGCCGAGAGCGCCGCGCCCGGGCGGGTGCGCTTCCACGGCCTGCTTCCCAAGGAGGGTGTGCATCGCCTCATGCTGAGCGCGGCGGTGGTCGCGGTGCCGTCGCGCTGGTACGAGAACCAGCCGATGGTCGTGCTCGAGGCCATGGCCCGCGGTCTTCCCGTGGTGGGGAGCGCACTTGGCGGCCTGCCGGAGCTCATCGAGCCGGGCGCAACCGGTGCGCTGGTGCCTGCCAACGACCCCGCAGCTCTGTCCGCCGCTCTCGCCCCGTTCGTCGCCGACCCCGCGCATGGCATGTCGATGCGCGACCGCGCCCGCGCGCACATCGTCAGTGAGTTCTCACCAGAACGTCATCTCGAGCGCATCGACTCCGCCTACCGCGAGGCCGGCGCGCCCATGATGGCGGGCGCGGCGGCGTGAAGCCCGCGCGCGTCGCCTTCATCGGTCAGCGCGGCGTCCCCGCAACCATCGGGGGCATCGAGCACCACGTCGAGGAGATCGGCTCGCGTCTGGTGGCGCGGGGCCACGAGGTGACCGTGTACACGCGCGGCAACTACACGACCGAGCGCGTCACCACGCATCGCGGTATGAGGGTGCGCTATGTACCGACCGCACCCACCAAGCACCTCGAGGCGCTCGTGCACAGTGGCCTCTCGACGGCGGCGGCGATGCTGCCGGCACGCAACGCCGCACAGATCCTCCACTACCACGCCATCGGCCCCTCGGTGTTCACGCCGCTTCCCCGGCTGTTGTCGCGCCGCCGGGTCGTGCTCACGGTCCACGGCCTCGACTACGACCGCGAGAAATGGGGACCGGGTGCTCGCACGGCACTCCGCACCGCCGGCTGGATCAGCTCGCACGTACCTCACGCAACCATCACGGTTTCTGCCAACCTCGCCGAATACTACCGGACCCGGTACGGGCGCGAGGCGGTCCACATCCGCAACGGCGTGACCGCCCCCGTGGTACGCGAGCCGCGGCTGATCACGGAGCGTTGGGGCCTGCGAGGGCGCGACTACGTGCTCTTCGTGGGACGCCTGGTGCCCGAGAAGGCGCCCGACCTGCTGGTGCGCAGCTTCCGCGACGTGCCCACAGACGCCCGCCTGGTCATCGCCGGGGGCTCCAGCTTTACGGATGAGTACGTCGGCGTGCTCGAGAAGGCGGCGGCAGCCGACCCCCGGATCATCCTGGCCGGCTCGGTATACGGCGAGCCCCTGCAGGAGCTGTACAGCAACGCTGCGGCGTTCGTGCTTCCCTCCAAGCTGGAGGGCCTGCCGCTCACCCTCCTCGAGGCGGCGTCATACCGCGTGCCGCTGATCGCCAGTGACATCCCACCGCACCGCGAGGTGATCGGCGCCGACGGACCGGGCGGCCGGTTGTTCCGCACTGGCGACACCCTTGCCCTGCGCGACACCCTGGCATCAGTGCTCGGGTCGCTCGACACGGAGCGCGTTGGCGCACGCGCCGTGGGTGACCGCGTGGTCCGTGAATACGACTGGGACCAGGCCACCGACGCAACCGAAGAGGTGTACGAGCGGTTGCTGGCGGCCGCGCGCTGAGTGACGCGGAGCGCGCGGACGGGTCCATCGAGGCGCGGCAGGATGCGGCAAACCCCGTGCTACCGTAGTTTTGTGCGACCCGCAAGAGCTCGACGCGCGACGGATCGGATGGGCGCGGCGGGACGGCTTCTCGTCGTGGCCGCGCTTGTCGCCTTGGTGACGGCATGCGGCGACTCGCATTCCCTGCAGCCTACTGTTGCCCCGGCGACGCCCACCCCCTTCCCCACCATCAGCGGCAGCGCCACGCCGGCGTCAGACCTCAAGCCGGCGATCCACGGCCTCGTCGACCGCGACGGCCCGCCCTCGGCGGCCTACCAGGGGGCAGTCAACAACTTCGTCGTCAACGTGCACTGGAGCGACATCCAGCCGCAGCCGGGTCCGCTCGTGGAGAACAACGCCATCGACCAGGCGATCACCCAGGCCCGCCGGATGAACGCGGTCGCCGGACAGCCGCCGGTCGGCATCAAGATCCGCTTGTACACCGGCGTCGACGCCCCCTCGTGGGCGAAGGCGCTCGGTGGTGGACCGGTGGCGGTGGCGGCCGGCAGCCTGACGGGCACCGTCGGGCGGTTCTGGACCAATGCCTTCGGCTCCGCGTACGCCGACGTGTGGACGCGCCTTGCCCAGAAGTACGACAGCGTGCCCGAGATCCGCGAGATCACGGTGTCGCGCTGCATGACCTTCTACGCGGAGACGCTCATCCGCGACACGTCGGACCCGACCACCGGGCAGAACCTGATCAACGCCGGCTTCTCGCTCGACGCGGACAGGACCTGCATCACGCAGGAGATCGACCTCGGCTCGGTGTGGCACAAGACGCGGATCGGGATGGCGTTCAACCCCTACGAGGACGTGGTCCCCGGCCTGCACCTGACCGACGAGGCGTTCACCGAGCAGATGATGCAGTACTGCAGGACCAGGCTCGGCCCGCAGTGCGTCCTCGAGAACAACTCGATCCGCTTCCCCCCGCAGGCCGGCATGTACGCGCTCATGTACGCGGCGATCACCCGGCTCGGGGCGCCGATCTCGTTCCAGACGGCCACGCTCTCGCGCATCGGCGACCTGACCGAGACGCTGAACTGGGCTGTGACGGCCGGCGCCAGCGCCGTGGAACTGCCGGCTGGTTATACAGCGCTGCCGGCGTCCACTCTGGGCGGTCTCGCGGCGGCGCTCCCGATGAGCGCGACCTGAGCGATCTCGGCGGCGCCGGTGCGCAAAGAGCGCCGAGCGAGGGCGCAAGCCCCCGCCCGGCGGTCACACGCGAGCCGGTCGCGAGGCGTGAGGGTCAGGCGATGGGACCGAAGCTCCCGGCCAGGTCGCCGTTCACCCCGCTCGCGGCTCCGCCCAGCAGAGCCAGGCCATAGGCCCGCTCGATGGCGCGCAGCGTGCCGTAGTGGTTGCCGCTGGTGGTGACCGCACCCTGGCCCTTGGCGGTGCTGCTGATGACCACGGTGGGGATCTGGTTGGTGGTGCCGGAGTCGCCCTCGTCCATGGTCACGATGACCGTGGCGTCGAAGTTGGTGAACCAGCGCGAGGCGAGCACCGGCGCAAGGTTGGCCTTGAGCCACGCGTCACCCTGCTGCACAGTACCGTTGTGCATGTCGTCGGTGAGGTTGGGGGTGATCCAGACGAAGCTGGGGTTGCTCAGGTCCAGTGACGACGCGATCGAGGTGGCGCCGGGATACGGCAGCACATGGGCGGCGCAGTCGGTCACAGCAGAGCTGCTCACGAACGGATCGTGCTTGACGACGTAGCCACCGGCGTTGCTCGTGTCGCAGGCTGACGGCATCGACTCCATGTACGCGGTCCACGAGATGCCGGCGGCGTTGAGCTGGCTGCCCAGGCTGGGACCACCGAAGGCTCCGCAGGTGTCCGAGGTGCACCCCTGGGTGCTGCCAGAGGTGACGGCGAAGTAGTTGGGCTGGCTGGGATGGCCGACGCCGTGCCAGCCGGTGTAGGTCGCGTACGTCGAGGCGAGGGAGCAGTAGTACGGGTCAGCCGAGCACGTGCCGAGCGTCGCGGCATAGCCCTTGTTCTCCTCCATCACAACCATCACGTGAGGTCTCCCACTCGGGTTTGGCGTGGGGGTCGCGGTTGGGGTGGGGGTCACTGTTGGCGCGGGTGTCGGCGTGGGCCTGGCCGTCGGCGTCGCGGTCGGCGTGGCCGTCGGCGAGGCGGTCGGAGTGGCCGTGGCGGTCGGCGTCGGGGTCGGGTTGGATCCGCTCAGCGGCGCGGTGAGCGGCACGATCGGGGTTCCGCCCCCGCCGATCGAGGTGGCCGAGTTGTTGTTCACGACGTCGAGGTTCTTGAGGATGGTCATGATGTCGTTGGTCCACGGCGTGCCGCTGACACCGGCGGTCTGGAATGGGAAGCCCCAGGCGCTCTGGAACTGGGCGATCGTCGACGCGCTGCCGGCCTGGGTGTCGATACTGAAGACGGGGCGGGCCGTGTCATTGCTGACGTATGCGCCGTAGTGCTGCAATGCCTGTGCCAGGATCAGCCCGGGGCCGGAGAGGCCGAGGGTGGACAGGTCGAGGCTGGCGGGCAGCGCCAGCAGGGCCCCCATCTTCAACGCGGGGTTGCTGCCACCGTAGCGGGTGGAGCCGTAGCGATCCTCGCGGGTTGCCGGCCAGCGGAAGCCGCCCGGACCGGCCATGAGGTCGACCTCGCCGTCGATGTTGACACGCAGCGCATGGTTGATCGCGCCGCCGGGCACGAGCTCATTGACGCGCAGCACACCGCCGAGCGTGGAGAGGCCGGAGCCGCCGGCGCCACCGGTGATGCCGTCACCCGTGATCGAGCCGAAGGCCTTGGCGGACCCGACCGTGGGCCGCGACCCGGGAGAGCAGCGCGCAAAGGCGCCGCCCTCGACGAGCGTTGTCCCGTCAGCGGCGATGAACGCGTAGCCATTGTTGGACGAGGACGATGGCACCACCAACGACGTCGGAACGGGCGCCACCGCGACCGGCGTGCCGGCGGTGCAGCGGTTGGAGTGCTGGCCGCCGTTCTTGCTGAGCATCGTCGCCGGCGCGGTGGGGTCCATGAGGATCACTGTCTGGTCGGGAGTCAGCGCGCGGATCGTCGGTGGCGCGATCCTCGCAGCCACGTACATCGCGTTGCTGCCGACGGGCTGATTCCAGATCGACGTGCTCGAGAAGGGCTGGGTGTACGCGTCGCGTCCGTTGCCGGATGCAAGGCCGGTGTTGGCAACCGCCACCGACGGGTGTGACTGCGCGAATGCGGCGGCCAGGACGATCGTCGCCGCAAGCGAGATGAACGAGGCACAGCGTCGGATCATGTCTGATCCCCTTGTGATGGCAAACGCATACCTAAGAGAGGAGCGTCACCGAACGTTCTGAGTCGGCCCCGGTGTCCAGTGGCTCATCCCGGCTCGACTCAGAACTACTGGTGATGTCACGTGCGGCGGCGTTTGCCGTTGTTCGACCTGCGATGCAGTCTGCGAGCGCACTGACGCGATCGATCGCAACGTCGGGTGTCCCGTGACGTCCTCGTTACCGGTATCCGATTGCTCGTCATACCGTCACAAGGCGCGGCATCAGCCATGCCGCCGTGGCTCACCGTCACGCCCCTCGCGTGTGTCTGTGTGCGGAGCGCGCAGCGGTGCGCTACGCGCGCAAGCGTTTGGTCAGCCCGTGGATGCTGGCGTGGAGAGTGTTGTGTACTGCAGCGAACGCAAACGGGCCGCCAGACTGTGCTCCAGGAGCGCGACGCTGGCAGGGTCGAGGTCGCGGCGGAAACCGTCGACGCGTGATGCCTCGAACGGGTACTGCGCGAACGCTCGTTCGAATTCGTCCGTCCAACGCAGCCCGCTGAAATCGAGGATGTCGCCGATGTGCTTGCGCGGTTCGGCCACCACGTCCTCATACCTCACACGCAGCCACTGCGACGACGGGACCCGCGTCCGTGCGATGTCGTACGCATCGATGAGCAGCTTCCAGCCGAGACCTGCGAGGGTGATGAACGAGTTGCCGGATGCCTCCCACTCCTCAGCGTACGCCGGCGGCAGCGGCCCGAGGTGCCACGCGCCAGGACCGCGGTAGCCCTGCCACCACCCCATCTGCAGCCATGAGTTGGCAACCGCCCTGCCATCACGCACCACCTCGACGAACCGGGCGTCTGGGAACGCCGCGTGGAGCAGACCGGTACGGGGCCAGCCCGTGAAGTGGTGGACGAATGCAGGCAGCTTCTGGGCCGCCATGCGCCGCTCGAAGAACCCCCGCAAGCGTCCACTGAGCCAGGGGGTGCAATCGGCGGCAAGCAGGTCGCGGAAGGGCGTGGAGATGATCGGTGACACCTGCCGGTCGAGGATGCTCCACGCCTCCGAGGGAGCGATCCGGAAGCGGCCGAACTCGACGAGCCGGCGGCGGTCGCGGAACGGACGCATGCGCGGATCGCGCGGGGGCGACAGACGGTGCAGCGCGTTGTTCCACCGGCCGGCCATGTTCAGGTAGGTCAGCTTGTCGTCGAAGTTGGACACGAAGCCGACGTCGCGGTGGCGGCTGACGACCTCGACGATGGGGGTTGAGCCACAGCGACCCGTGCCGATGAAGAAGACGAGCATCACACCGCAGTGTGGGGCAGCGTCCTCACTTGGGGCCGCCGAACAGCGAATTCACATCGCCATTGGCGCTGCTCGCGGCGCCGCCGAGCAGGCCGAGTCCGAACTCCTCCTCGATGGAGCGCAGGGTGCCGAAGTGGTTGCCGTGTGCGGTGACCACGCCCACGCCCTGCGAGCTGCTGGAGATCACCACCATGGGAACCTGGCCGCCGCCGGGTGTGGACTGCGCGTCGTTCTCGTCCATGGTCACGATCACGGTGGCGTTGGCACCGGCAAACCACGAGGAGGCCAGCACCGGAGCCAGGTTGGCCTTCAGCCAGGCGTCGCCGACGCTCACGGAGCCGTTGTGCATGTCGTTTGCCAGGTTGGGGGTGATCCAGACGAAGTCGGGTGCGCCCGGTCCGGTCAGCGCCGACACCAATCCGGCGGCGCCGGGGTATGGGACGTCGACCGTGGCGCAGTTCGACGATGCGCGCACATCGTTGAAGTACAGGAAGGGGTTGTGCTTCTCCGCGTAGAGGCCGGTGCTGCCGCTCGACGAGCAGGGCGCGGGCATGCTCTCCATGTAGGCGCGCCACGGAATCCCGGCGGCGGTGAGCTGGCCGCCCAGGGAGGGCACGTTGAAGGGGCCGCAGTTGGGCGGTGTGCAGTCGCTGCTCACCCCCTGGGTGGCCCCACTGACGATGGACACGTAGTTGGGCGCGCTGGGATGACTGATGCCGAACCACGAGGTGTCGGTGGCGTAGGCCGCGGCCAGCGAGCAGTAGTAGGGATCAGCCGAACAGGTGCCCAAGGTGGCCTGGTATCCCTTGTTCTCCTCCATGATGACCATGACGTGCGGGGTGGTGGAGGGCGCCGCTGCGCGGTGGACAGCGGCCGGTTGCGGCGTCGATGTTGCTGCAGGGGTGGCCTTGTGGGTCGGGGCGACGACGGCAGCGGCTGCCGGCGTTGACGAAGGCCTCCCCTGTCGTGGTGGGGTCAAGGACCGGTCATCACCCAGGGTGCTGTTGATGGCCACCGCCTGCGAGGAGGATGGATTGCCGCTCGATGGAGAGCGCGAGCCCGGTGCGTTCGAATTGACCACGGCGGCGATCACGATGACCAACATCACGGTTGCCGCGCTCTTGAACACGCGGTCGCTATGCCAAGCCCTGGCGGTCCGACGCTTGGCGAATCTCATCTGCGAGCGACGCAGAGGGCGACCGGATCGGTGCCGAGCCAGGCGGATGCGGAAGGCCATGAACATGATTCGACGTTAGATCCCCGTCCCTCGCGTCGAGCGGAGCGTGCCGTTTCGTGGTGGCGAGGTGACAAGCTGGAACACGAGTGTTGTCCGCCGTTTTCTGCTGTCACCGCCCGGTAGGCGCCTGCGCGTCGACAGCGCGGTCGTGCAACAGTCCCCGCTCCCCTCAATAGACGCCCCCCAACCAAACCTTAATCCGCGGGGTAGTATCGCGACAGTGGGGTGGCGGTTGCAAACGCACCAAACGTCGCCGGTGCGGAAGCTTGTCAGAGGCCGTTCACGCTGAACGCATGCAGAGTTCCGCCCGTGTCGCCGACGTACACCACCCCATGGGCAATGGACGCCGCCCCCCAGAAGGAACTGCCCGATCCGGAGCCGTTGAACGCGATGGCTCCGGTCGCCGCGTTGACGATCGTCTCGGTGGCGGCGTGGCCCACGACAGCGAGGCCTGGGTCCGTCGTGACGGCGCCAACCACAGCGCCGCCGGTGAAGCCGACCTGCCAGAGCGGCGACGGCAGGTTGTTGGGATTGAACGCGCTCAGACTGCCCACGTACGCGGTGCCCTTGATGGTCGTGTTCCCGCCGGCGACGTAGAGCCTGGTTCCATCCCATGAGCTGGGCGAGATGCTTCCCTTGAAAGCTCCGGTCCCGTTGGCGATTCGCAGCCGCTCGATGGGGCCAGCGCTGACGTTGTTCTGCTCGAAGACGTAGTAGATACCGTTCTTGTTGGGCACTCCCACCAGGGAGGTCATCGTTCCACCCGGCGTCACCGTTCCTGTAAACGTTGTCGGCGTCGAACCGAAGTCGCTATCCGGGCCCTGCTCTGCGGCGGGGACCTGCCAGGAGCCCTCCAACCCCAGGGTTGGACTCAGCTCGAGGACCGCCGGTGCATCGGACTCGGGGGATTTGCAACCCCCCCCGCCGTTGCCGGTCGCCACATAGACGTTGCCCGACGCATCTGCCGTCGCGGATCCCCAGATGCTGCCGCCGAGGCAGCCGCTCGGTACGGTGCTGAACGTATGCAGCACCGTACCGTTGCCTGGGGCCAGCTGCGCGACCCCGCCCTGAACCAGCGGACAATCGCTCAGAGACGAAAGACCCACGTACAAGCTGCCGTTGGCGTACAGGGGCGAGCTCCACGAGTACGTGTTGGGCGCGGATCCCAGCGATGTGTGCCAGAGAACCGCACCCGTCAGCGCATTGAGGGCCAACACCTGGGCGGTCGCGCCCGGCACCACGGCACCTGACTTGGCGATGTCCCCCCCGCCGCCGACGAAGACAACGGGCTGGGTCACCCCTTTGACGGCAACGATGGCCACCGCGGCGGCAGAGGTAACCCCCTGAATCGCGCTGCTGAGAGGGCCGCCGCATCCGCTGTTGCGCCCGAGATACGTCTGCCACACGACCTGGCCGGTCGTGTACGTGCTCGAGCCCACCGTGCACGACGAGGCACACAGCGCGTACTCGCTTCCATCCCACGAGCCCACGTACACCAGGGTGGTTCGACTGACCGTGGCGACGATGGGTTGGGAGAAGATCAGGTTGGAACATGTGTCCTGAGCGCTCGGGCAGACCGCTCCGTTGGTCAAAGCCACGGGCCAGCCCTTCTGCGGTTTCAACGACCCGGCGTTCGATGGGTTGATCAGCGTCTCGCTGGTGAACCCACTTCCGGACACGTCATGCAGATACTCGGGCCAGTCTGCACCCGTGGGCGGCGGAGTCGGGCTCGTCGTCGGAGTGGTGGTCGGCGTCGGCGTCGGTGACGTGTTCGTCGTGAAGGTGGCGATCGCCCCCGCCCACGCCACCGAAGAGCTGAGCGTGGCGCTGTAGCTCTGTGGACCCGCAGCGCTGAGCAGCTGCCAGGCTGCCTGCTCTCCGGCCTGACCACCGCTGACCTTCGCCTGTTCGATGGCAGTGGTCGTGTAGCCGGCTTTCTGGCCGCTGGGCGTCACCGCGCTGTTCCAGCCGATGTCACCGATGGCGATCTCGCTGGGCTGAGCCGTGGTCGCGGTGATGCCGGTCGAGGCCGCGGTGCCACTGCCACCAGCGGTGGCGGTGACGTCGAGGGTCGTCGTCACGTCACCGGTGACCTCGAGGACGGTGAACGCGATCGCCGAGGTCGCGGCCGAGGTTCCTCCCACCGTCACGGTCACGGATTGAGACGTGGAGAGGCTGGCCGCACTCGCCGCGTACCAGATCTCCCCCTCAGCCTGTCCCTGGGTCACGTTCGCGGCTCGTACCCAATGGTTCGAAGCCGCGTCGCTGACGGAGACGACGGGCGCCGGAGCGGTGACGTTGCGGTCTCTGATGGTGGCGACGAGGAGGTCACCGGCCGTGGTGGGAGTGCCCGGCGCCGCCGACAGCGTCGCGGTGCCGGTTGAGCTTGCCACGCCGAACGACTGCACGACGCCGAACCCAGCATTCGCCACCACCGTGTGCCAGACCGGCAACGTGCTGACGAAGACAACCATCACAGCCAGGACGGGAAACGCTGCCCGCCGTCCTCGACTCCTGCGGCGCCTGAGCTGTCCTCTCCAGATCACGCTGTCCCCTCCGTTCCTGTCAGAGCCCGTTCACGCTGTAGGCGTGAAGGCCGCCGGTCGTGTCGCCTATGTAGACCACCCCGTGGGCGACCGAGGCCGCTCCCCAGAAGGTGCCGCTCGAATCGTTGAAAGTGACGACCCCTGTGGCCGAGTTGACCACCGTCACGGTGCCGGCATGGCCCACGACCGCGAGGCCCGGGTCGGTGGTGACGGCGCCGATGACGGTGCCGCTGGTGAAGCCATCCTCCCAGAGTGGCGTTGACAGGTTGTTGGGGTCGAAGGCTCGCAGTGCGCCTGTGTACGCGGTGCCGTTGATGGTCGTGTTGCCGCCGGCCACGTAGAGCGTGTTT
>DAISRJ010000021.1:0-32840 GCA_036828955.1 Candidatus Dormiibacterota bacterium
CAGCACGGCGAGGTGTTCGTCACCGACGACGGCGCCGAGACCGACCTCGACCTCGGCCACTACGAGCGGTTCGTCGACGTTCCCCTGAGCAAGGCCAGCAACGTCACCACCGGCAAGATCTACTCGAGCGTGATCGCCAAGGAGAGGCGCGGCGACTACCTCGGCGGCACCGTCCAGGTGATCCCGCACATCACCAACGAGATCAAGCAGCGCGTCCTGCGCGTTGCCGAGAACGAGCTGCCCGAGCCAGACGTGGTCATCGTCGAGGTGGGCGGCACTGTCGGCGACATCGAGTCCCTGCCCTTCCTCGAGGCGATCCGCCAGCTCAAGAACGACGTCGGGCGCACCAACGTCTGCTACGTGCACCTCACGCTGGTGCCCTATGTCGGGACCAGCGAGGAGTTCAAGAGCAAGCCCACCCAGCACAGCGTCAACACACTCCGCAGCATCGGCATCCAACCCGACGTCATCGTGGCCCGCAGCGAGCACGCCATCGGCGAGAACCTCAAGGACAAGATCGCCCTCTTTGGCGACGTCGAGCGCCGCGCGGTCATCAACGTGCCCGACGCGCGCTCCATCTACGAGGTGCCACTACTGCTCGAGGACACCGGTCTCGGTGACTACATCGTCGAGATGCTCGGTGTCGAGGCAGGGCCGCCGGACCTGGGCAGCTGGCGGGACATGGTGGCCCGCATCAGGGCCAGCAAGCCCGAGATCCGCATCGCCGTGGTGGGCAAGTACGTCGAGATGCCCGACGCCTACATCAGCGTCACCGAGTCGCTGCGCCACGCGGCCGTCGACTGCGGCGTCGAGCTGAGCATCCACTGGGTGAACAGCGAGCAGCTCGAGGAGGCGGGCAGCGAGCTCGACGGGGTCGACGGCATCGTCGTCCCGGGCGGCTTCGGGCACCGCGGCATCGAGGGCAAGGTGCTCGCCTCGCGTTTCGCGCGGCAGCACGACGTGCCCTACCTCGGCCTCTGCCTGGGCATGCAGTGCGCGGTCATCGACTTCGCGCGCGAGGCGCTCGATGGCCCCGACGCCAATTCGACCGAGTTCAACGCCTTCACGTCGGTGCCAGTCATCGACCTGCTGCCCGAGCAGCGCGACATCGAGAACAAGGGCGGCACCATGCGCCTCGGGGTCTACCCCTGCAAGCTCCTGCCCGGCACCCGGGCAGCGGCGGCGTACGGTGAGGCGCTCGTCTACGAGCGTCATCGCCATCGCTTCGAGTTCAACAACCACTACCGCGACCGTCTCGCCGAGGCCGGCATGGTGTTCAGTGGAACGTCCCCCAACGGCCGCCTCGTGGAGATCATCGAGCTGCGCGACCACCCCTTCTTCGTGGGCTCACAGTTCCACCCCGAGTTCCGCTCCCGGCCCAACCGCCCGCATCCGTTGTTCCGCGACTTCATGCGGGCGGCGGCGGCACGGGCCGATGCCATCGCCCAGCCGCCCACCATCCACGTGACCGGCATGGAAGTTGCCGGGGAGACGGCCTCTGCAGGCTGAGCGGGGGCGCCGAGCCGGATAATCGGCGCCATGGCCGACACAACCCACGCCCGCGACCTGGCAACCGTCCCCGCGCGCGTCGGCCGTGAGCGCCATCGCGGCCTGGAACTGCTCCGCGCCACCGAGACGTCGGCGCTCTCTGTTGGGCGCTGGCTGGGCCGTGGCGACAAGGCCGGGATCAGGGACGCCGGCCAGGCCGTGATGGAGGAGGCGCTGGTGGGCATGCCGTTCGACGGCCGCGTGGTCATCGGCCCCGAGACCGGCAGCAGCAACCTCGCCGCCGGGCGGCGCATCGGCGTCGGGCGCGACCACGTCGACCTGGCGATCATCCCCGTGGACGGCGTCAGCCTCGTCTCTCGTGGCCTCAGCCAGGCGCTGAGCATCGCCGCCGCTGCTGAGCCGGGCGGGATTCTCTCGCCACCACCCGTCGCGTACATGCACAAGATCGCGGTTGGCCCGGCCGCCAAGGGAGCGGTCGACATCGTCGACACCCCCGAGAACAACCTCCGCCGCATCGCCTTCGCGATGGACGTCAACGTGCAGGACCTCACCGTCGTGATGCTCGACCGCCCCCGCCACCAGGCTCTCCTCGAGCGAGTGCGTGCCCTGGGCGCCCGGGTGGCCCTGATCTCGGACGGCGATGTCGGCGCGGCCATGATGGCTGCCTGGCCGGGCAGCGGTATCGACGTGATGATCGGCGCGGGAGGAACTCAGGAGGCGATCGTGGCCGCCTGCGCGATGCGCTGCCTCGGCGGTGAGCTGCACTGCCGTCCGTGGGTTCGCCACGAGGAGGAGGCGGTGGCGGTCCGGGCCGCGGGGTACGACCCCGAGCAGCCGATCACCATGGAGCAGCTCGTCCCCGGGCGCCAGGTGAGCATCGCTGTGACCGGGATCAGCGGCGGGGGCATCCTCCGTGGCGTCCAGTACCACAACTGGTGGGCTGAGACGCACAGCCTGGTGATGCGCGCCCAGAGCGGCACAGTCCGTGAAATTCGCACCAAGCACCACGTGGCCCTGCCCCGCGAGGGTGCGCGACGGGTCAGTTGACCGGCCTCTTGCACTGGCAGATCGTCTGTGTAATCATGTAATTCATGAAAGGACACCGCGAGGCGCAGGCCTCCTACACCGACGACGAATTGTCCGGCTGGTTTGCGGGGCGCATTCCCGACGACCTCTTCTCCGGGCCACCGAACATCACCGGCGACCGTGACGAGATCCTCATCGTGGGATCGGTCCCGGAGCCGGAACTGCCTGCCGACGCCAACGAGGCGGCCCGCGCGGCCGCGCGATCGGCTCGGATCGCCCGCTTCCGCGACGAGACCCGCGACCGTCGCATCGGTGTCGCCTCTGAGGCCGAGCGCCTCTTCGGCCGCAAAGTGTCGTGGGGGGCGCGGTGCGGTGACGTCGAGGAGCACTTCACCACCCTTGGTGTACCGGTGATGACCCGGCTGCGCCTCGGTGACCGGGCCGTTCTCGACACACTCATCGACGCCGGCGTGGCGCGCAGCCGCAGTGAGGCTCTCGCCTGGTGCGTGCGCCTCGTCGGTCGCCACCAGGACGAATGGATCAAGAGCCTCCGGGAGGCTCTCACCGCCGTGGAGAAGGTTCGCAGCGAGGGGCCAAGCGCCGGCTGACATGGCCGATTGGAGCGCTGCGGCACCTGAGGACGAGGCGCCCCTGGACGCCTACTCGAGAGTGGTGGTCGGCGTCGCCGCCGCCCTCGCCCCATCGGTGCTCAGCCTCGTCGTGGAACGACGCACCGCGAGCGGACGCGGTCCCGCCGGGAGCGGCTCCGCGTGGGTCCTCACCGCCGACGGCTTCCTGGTCACCTCGGCCCACGTGGTGCATGGGGGCGTCGGCGGCATGGCCCACACCGCCGACGGTCGCCAGCTGCCGTTCGACGTCGTCGGCGAGGACCCGCTCTCCGACATCGCCGTGGTGCGCGCGGCCGCGGGCGACCTTCGCCCGGCGACGCTCGGCGACGCTGACCGGCTCCGCGTCGGCGAGCTCGTCGTCGCCATCGGCAACCCCCACGGGCTGGCCGGCTCGGTGACCGCGGGCGTGGTCAGCGCCCTGGGGCGGTCGCTCCCGACCCACTCAGGCGGGCACCTGCGCGTCGTCGAGAACGTCATCCAGACCGACGCAGCGCTGAACCCGGGCAACTCAGGCGGCGCCCTCGCGGACAGCCGCGCCCGGGTGGTCGGCATCAACACCGCGCTGGCCGGTTACGGCCTCGGCCTTGCCGTTCCCGTCAACGCCACCAGCCTGGCGATCATCGCCGCGCTGATGCAGCAGGGACGGGTGCGGCGCGCCTACCTCGGCGTCGCCGGACGCGCCCAGCCGCTCCCCGAGCGCCTCGCGGCCACGCTGGGACGGGGCAGAGGGCTGCGCGTGGTCGAGGTGGTGCCGGGGAGCGCCGCAGATGGTGCCGGGCTTCGCCCCGGGGATGTCATCGTCGAGCTCAACGGTCACCCGGTGCAGACCGCCGGCGACGTGCAGCGCCTGATGATGGCCGAGGTGGTCGACAGGTTCGCGGTCCTGCGCGTGGTTCGCGACGCCGAGCTGCGCACCGTCACCGCCATCCCCGCGGAGCTGCCCGCCGCCTGACCAGGCCCGGTCGGAGCGACGCCGGGTCGCACCCATAATCGCGGGATGCGCATCGTCGGCGGCCGTCCCGACGGATCGATCGAGATCCTCGACGGCTTCCGAGCGGCCGGACGCAACGGGCGCGAGCTCGTGGCGCTGGGAGTCGACGACCTGCTACCGCTCCCGGAGGAGGCAACCCTCACCCACCTGCCCGGCCGCCATCCCGTGGCGGTGGCGTCGGACGGGTCGGCGGTGGAGACGGGCGACGAGTGGCTGGCAGTGGCCGCCGTCCTTCCCGTCGGCCATCTGCGCACCCTCCTCCCGGCAACCGTGCGGGCGCCCGGCGCGCACCGCCTCCCGCTCTTCGGCTACACCGCCGTGGTCGAGCACGACGGCGACCTGATGTGCGCGGCTCTGCGCACCGACAGCTTCGCCTGGTGGGAGCCGGCGCGGTACGGCCGCTCCGACCTGCCCGCCGCGGTGGAGGCGGCGCGTCGTGCCCTGCCCGGCAACCGTCTCGTCGACCACCTCGCCCACTGCGCACTCGCCAATCGCTGCTACACCGCGCAGAACACCTTTCACCGCCGCTACGAGGGCGCGCTGCCCGCGTCGCCGGCGTGCAATGCCGACTGCCTCGGCTGCATCTCCCTGCAGAGCGACGGTGCCGTGCCCGCCCCCCAGGAGCGGATGCGCTTCGCACCCACCGCCGACGAATTGGTGAGCCTGGCCGACTGGCACCTCGGCGGCGCCGAGGCGGCCATGGTGTCCTTCGGCCAGGGGTGTGAGGGCGAGGCGCTGACCCGCGACGACGCGCTCGTGGAGGCCACCCGCCGCATCCGGGTCATGCACCCCGAGGCGACCATCCACGTCAACAGCAACGGCAGCAAGCCGCACATCCTCGAGCGCCTCATCGAGGCCGGCCTGAACAGCGTGCGCATCAGCGCGATCTCCTTCAACGAGGCTGTTTTCCGGCCGTACTACCGCCCCGTCGGGTACGACCTCGACGACGTCGTCGCCAGCGGCCGCCTCATGCACGAGAGCGGCGGCCAGGTGTGCCTCAACCTGCTCACCTTCCCGGGCGTCACCGACGTCATGTCCGAGATCGACGCCACCGTCGCCGCGTGCCGGGCGATGGCGGTGGACCAGGTGCAGTGGCGATCGCTCAACGTCGACCATGACTGGCTGCTCGACGTGCTTCCACCGCTGCCGTCGGGGGTCGGCATGCGCATCGCACACGAGCGTCTCCGCGACCGCCTGCCGGGGGTGGAGCACGGCAACTTCACGCGCCCGGTCGGCGCGCTGGTCTGAGCGGGGGCAGATCGTTTCCGGGCCCGTGCTATGCTGATCCCCGTTGCCAATCCCTTGTTTCCGAGTGCCATGAAGACCCAGATCCATCCCCAGTACCACACCGACGCCGTCGTGACCTGCCTCTGCGGCAACACGTTCACGACGGGCTCCACGCTGCCCGAGCTGAAGACTGAGGTCTGCTCGGTGTGTCATCCGTTCTTCACCGGCACACAGCGCATCATCGACACCGGCGGCCAGGTGGAGCGCTTCCGCCGCCGCGCCGCGGCCAAGACCGGTAAGCAGCCCGTCGAAGCCGTCGCCGACCCCGTCTGAGCCGGTCACGCTCCGGCGACGCCGGTGGTGCCCGGGGAGCGGACGCGTAGAGTGAGATCGATGCGACGTCCCGGAGTCCGCGACATTCTCCTGACGGCCGCGCTCAACGCCGCCACCGCCCCCCCGCAGATGTTCTTCTACGGCGGCCAGGCCGTGATCGAGGGCGTGCTGATGCGCGGCCGCGACCACTACGCCGTGGCGGCGCGTCGTCCCGACGGGACCATCACGGTCACCTCCGAGATGCTCAACTCGCGCGTCTACACCAACCCGATGTGGGCAAAGCCATTCCTGCGTGGCGTGGCCGGCCTCTACGAGATGCTCGCCCTGGGCATGCGCGCGCTGCAGTGGTCGGCAAACGTGCAGCTCGGCGAGGAGGCCGAGCTCAGCGCCAACACCCTGCGGGTCACGGTTGCGGTGTCGACGGTGTTCGCGCTGGTGCTCTTCATCGCGCTGCCGCTGCTTCTTGCGTCGGTGCTGCACCGTGGCTCGCAGCGCAGCGTGGTCGGCGTGCTCATCGAGGGCGGCCTGCGTGCTGTCATCCTGCTCGCGTACCTTGCCGTGATCGGCCGCGTGCGCAGCGTGCGCCGCCTGTTCGAGTACCACGGTGCTGAGCACAAGGCGATCAACTGCCTCGAGTCCGGGTCGACCGTCGATGTCGTCAACGTGCGTCTCAACAGCCGCCTCCACCCCCGCTGCGGCACCGGCTTCCTCGTGGTCGTCGCCCTGGTCAGCGTCATCGTGTTCGCGCCGCTGGGGGTCCTGCCCATCCCGGTGCGGATCGCCCTGCAGATCGCCCTCGTGCCGGTGGTGGCGGGCATCTCGTACGAGGCCATCCGCGGCCTCGCCCGGGTGCGCCACACCACATTCGGGCGGATTGCGCTGGTCCCGGTGCTGGCCACGCAGCTCCTCTCCACGCGCGAGCCCGACGACCGTCAGATCGAAGTGGCGATCACCGCCCTCGATGCCGCGCGCTCCGGTGATTCCTCCGTCAGCGAGGCGCACGACGCCACCGCGACCGCGCGCGGCTAACCTTCGCCTCGATGTCAGCTCTTGACGATCGTCTGCGCGCGCTCGAAGAGCGCTTCGACGAGATCGGCGCCCAGCTCGCCGAGCCCGACGCCTACAGCGACCTCGACCGCGTGCAGCGCCTCTCCCAAGAGCAGGCGAGGCTGCGCGAGGTGGTGGAGACCGGGCGCGCCTGGCGCGGCGCCCACCAGGCGGTCGTCGAGGCGCAGGAGCTGCGCCGCAACGAGAGCGATGCGGACGTCGTGGCCATGGCCGCCGAAGAGGAGGACGTGCAGCGCTCCCTCGAACAGAAGGCGCAGCGCCGCCTGCGCGCGCTTCTCGTCCCCACCGATCCCAACGACGAGCGCGACGTCGTCGTTGAGATCCGCGCCGGCACGGGGGGTGACGAGGCGGCCATCTTCGCCGCTGACCTGTTCCGCATGTACGGCCGCTATGCGGAGCGACAGCACTGGCGCGTGGAACTGCTCGACGCCAGCGAGACGGGCACGCACGGCTTCAAGGAGGTGATCTTCGAGGTGCACGGCCGCGCCGCCTACTCGAAGTTGAAGTTCGAGTCCGGCGTCCACCGTGTCCAGCGCGTCCCCGAGACCGAGTCTCAGGGTCGCATCCACACCTCGGCAGCCTCCGTGGTGGTGCTCCCCGAAGCCGACGAGGTCGAGGTCAACATCGCCGAGAACGAACTGAAGATCGACGTCTACCGCAGCACCGGCCCCGGCGGCCAGAGCGTCAACACGACCGACTCGGCGGTGCGCATCACCCACCTGCCCACCGGTCTGGTGGTGACCTGCCAGGACGAGAAATCCCAGATCAAGAACCGCGCCAAGGCCCTGCGCGTGCTCCGCGCCCGCCTGTTCGACCTCGCCCAGGCGGAGCGCGACGCGGAACTCAAGGCGACCCGGCGGTCGGCGGTCGGCAGCGGCGACCGCAGCGAGAAGATCCGCACCTACAACTATCCGCAATCGCGCATCACCGACCACCGCATCCACCTCGACGTCTTCCAGTTGCCCAAGGTGCTCGACGGCGAGCTTGAGCTGCTCATCGAGCCGCTCTCGCAGGAGGACCAGGCCCGCCGCCTCCTCGACGACGACCCCGATGACTGAGCGCGTGCCGCGCCCATCCCCGCAGTCGCCGGGGTGACCACCGTGCGCACCGTCATGGAGGTGGTGCGGCTCAGCACGGGCTATCTCCAGGGTCACGGGAGTGGCTCACCGCGCCTCGACGCCGAGCTGCTCGCCGCTACCGCGCTCGGCGTTCGTCGCCTGGACCTCTACCTTCAGTTCGACCGCCCGCTCGACGAGGCGCAGCTCTCCGCCGTCCGCGAGCTGGTACGCCGCCGCGGCGACGGCGAGCCCGTCGCCTACATCACCGGCGAGCGCGAATTCTACGGACGCCCCTTCTCCGTCTCCGCGGCAGTGCTCATCCCCAGGCCGGAGACGGAGACTCTTGTCGACCTGGCGCTGAAGCGCATCTGCGCCGTGTCGCACGATGGCAGGGCGCCGCGCATCGCCGACCTGGGTACGGGCAGCGGCTGCGTGGCCCTCACCCTGGCCGCCGAGATCCCTGCCGCAACGGTGGTCGCCACCGACCTCAGCGAGGCGGCGCTGGCGGTCGCGGCCGCCAATGCGCGCCGCCACGACCTCGCCGGCCGCGTCGAGCTGATCGCGGGCAGCTGGGCCGACCCGCTTCGTGGCCGCGAGTTCGACGTCGTGGTCAGCAACCCGCCCTACATCCCCTCGGCCGAGCTTGCCGCCCTGGCCGGCGACGTGCGCGACCACGAGCCGGCGCTCGCGTTGGACGGCGGCGAGGACGGTCTGGACGCTTACCGTGCTCTGCTGCCCTCGCTGGCGGCGATCCTCGCTCCCGGCGGTTGGGCGGCCGTCGAGATCGACATCCGCGCCGCCACGTCCGTGTCGACGCTGGCGCGTGACGCGCTCGGCGCCGGGCTTCGCATCCTCGGACACGACGACCTCAGCGGGCGACCGCGAGTGTTGTCGTTCGAGGCCCCGGCGGGGCCGGAGTGACAACGCCGAGGTTGCGGTCGGCGGACCGCTCGCTCGAGGCCGCCGTCGCAGCCCTGCGAGCCGGGGAGGTCGTCTCCGTGGCCACGGACACGGTGTACGGCCTGGTCTGCGACCCCGCCGATGCAGCCGCGGTGGACAGGGTCTACGTGCTCAAGCGCCGGCCCGCCGACCTGGAGCTGACGCTGCTCGCCGCGGACGCGGCCGATCTCCGCGGCCTCGTGGAGTGGACCCAACCGGCGCTGGCGTTGGCGGACGCCTTCTGGCCCGGGCCTCTCTCGCTGGTGCTGAGTGTCGCCGAGCGAAGGCTGGCCGTCCCCCGCTACGGGTCGACCCTGGCGGTGCGCATCCCCGACCATGCGCACCTGCGTGAGTTGCTCCGTCGCAGCGGTCCCCTGGCCAGCACCAGCGCCAATCGCCACGGTGATCCACCGGCGACCAGCGCCGCCGCCGTCCGGCGCCGATTCGGCGTGGAGGTGGCCGTCGTGCTGTGGGGCGGTCGCCCCGGCGGCATGGCCTCCACTATCATCGACTGCAGCGTGACGCCACCGCGTGTCCTGCGCGACGGCCCGATCGACGGCAACAGGCTCCGAGGATTCCTGCAGGGCTGAGGCCGGGCCCACCGCGTCCGCGCGAGAGGAGGTCGACGAGAGGATGGCATTGCAGCAGGGCCGCGCCGAGGTCTACAGCGGGTTCACCGCCAAGCCCGCGCTCCGCGCCACCGACCCGGTGGTGGCGGCGCTGATGGACGAGGAGCTCACCAGGCAGGAGGAGACCCTCGAGCTGATTCCCTCCGAGAACTTGGCGTCCGTCGCCGTCCTCGAGGCCCTGGGATCGTGGCTCAACAACAAATACGCCGAAGGGGTCCCTGGCAAGCGCTACTACGGCGGCTGCCAGGTGGTCGACAAGGTCGAGGACCTGGCTCGCGAGCGCTGCAAGCAGCTCTTCCACGCCGATCACGCCAACGTGCAGCCACACTCGGGTTCACAGGCCAACATGGCGGTGTACGCGAGCGTCCTCAAGCCCGGCGACACGGTGCTCGGCATGGCGCTCGACCAGGGCGGGCACCTCACCCACGGCTCGGCGGTCAACTTCAGCGGGCGCCTCTACAACTTCGAGGCCTACACAGTCAGTGACGCCAACGGCCGCCTCGACTACGACGAGGTCCGCGCCCGCGCCCACGAGGTCGCCCCGGCGATGATCGTCGCCGGGTACAGCTCCTACCCGCGTCGTCTCGATTTTGCCGCGTTCGAGGACATCGCCCGCGACGTGGGCGCGCTGCTCTTCGTCGACATGGCACATTTCGCCGGCCTGGTGGCCGGGGGGGCGCACGACTCGCCTGTGCCCCACGCCGATTTCGTCACCTTCACCACCCACAAGACGATGCGTGGCCCCTGGGGCGGCGTGATCATGTGCCGCGCCGAGTACGCCGACGCCATCGACAAGTCGGTATGCCCGGGCACCCAGGGTGGCCCGCAGTTGCACGCCATCGCCGCCAAGGCGGTGATGTTCCAGCAGTGCATGCAGCCCGAGTTCCGCGCCTACGCGCAGCAGGTGGTCACCAATGCCGCCACGCTGGCTCGGGCGCTGACCGGACGGGGGGTCGAGCTCACCACCGGCGGGACGGACAACCACCTGATGGTCATCGACCTGCGCCCGTTCGGTCTGCGCGGTCGCGCCGTCCAGAACGCCTTCGATGAGGTGGGCATCACCGTCAACGCAAACGCCTTTCCCGGCCACGGCGCAACGCCGTACAACCCCAACGGCATCCGCCTGGGCACCCCGTCGGTGACCTCGCGGGGCATGGGGCAGCCGGAGATGGAGGAGATCGCCGACCTCGTCGCTGACATGCTCGGTGGCTTCGACGACCCGGTGGTGCGCGCGCGCGTGCGCGAGGGCAGCCTGGCGCTGTGCCGGCGCTTCCCCCTGCCGTATCGCCTGTGATCGGGTCGACACCCTGGCTGCCGGCGCTGCCGCCCTTTCTGCTGGCCAGCGCCGTGACCATGGTTCTGATCCCCGCCACCATCCTGGTGGCCAGGCGCGTCGGCGCCGTCGCCGAGCCGGACGCCGCCCGCCACATCCACAGGGCTCCCACTCCGCGGCTGGGCGGGCTGGCCCTCTTCGGGGGCTTCACGGTCGCCCTGCTCGTGTTCGGCGGCCCGGTCCCCGACCGCTGGCAGGTGATCACGGTCACCGGCGCCATCACGGCGGCGATGCTTGTCGACGATATTCTCGACCTCCCCTGGAACGCCAAGCTGGCCATCGAGCTGGGTGCCGGTGTGCTCGCTGCAGCACTGGGGATCACCATCAACTTCTTCGCCATTCCGGGCGGTCATGGGCCCTCCTTCGTGCAGCTGGGCTGGCTGGCGGCGCCGATCACCGCGGTCTTCGTGCTCGGCATGGAGGTGTCGATCAACTTTCTCGACGGCTCCGACGGGGTGGCGGCCGGGGTTGTCGCCATCGTCGCCACCGTGCTCCTGCTCGCTGCGGTCAACCGTATCCAGGGGCCGGGCGACGTCCAGAACGGCGTCATCGTGATGAGCGGGGCGCTGATGGGCTGTTGCTGTGGCTTCCTCGTCTTCAACCTGCCCCCTGCCCGCGTCTTCATGGGGGACACCGGCAGCCATTTCCTCGGCGTCGCCCTGGCGGTGATCAGTGTGCTCGGGGTGGCCAAGATCGCGGTCGCGCTGGCCCTGTTCGTCCCGCTCATCGCCCTCGGGCTTCCCATCGGGGACACCGCGTTCGCGATCGTGCGTCGCCGCCGGGCCGGTCGCAGTCCCACCGAACCCGACGCCGGCCATCTCCATCACCGCATGCTGGCGACGGGCATGAGCCCACTGGAGACGGCGCTCACCTTCTACCTGACGACCGCCATCCTCGGCTGTGTGGCGCTGTTCGTGTTCGGTCACCGCAAGATCCTTGACGTGGCCCTGGGGCTGCTGGTGGTGGCTCTGGTGGCGCTGTTGTGGCGCAGCCGGCGGCGACGGCCACACCTCGACCCCGAGGGTTTCCTCTCGGTGCGCGGCCGTCGCCAGGTGCCCGCACCCGTGCGCCGTCGCGGCGACCAGGACTGAGCCGTCAACGGGGCTGCGTTGTCCCGGGGGCGGGGAGTTCCCTGATATGCTCAGGCGGTCTCAGGGCAGAGAGGACCGCTGGGCTCGAGGTGACGGCCGGTATGAGGCCGCTCCGGCAGTTGCCCTCGTGACCGGCATCTGCCGCTCGTCCTGGGCATTGTCATGGGTGTTGTGGCAGGAGCCATTGGTGTCTCTCAGATGGTGATGCGTGTCTACAGGTGAGCGTGCGAATGCTTGACGACCACCGCGGCCTGGCGCTGCACACGACCCGGGTGATTGCTGTCCTCGCGGCAGTGCTCACAGTGGCCCTGCTGGCCGCCCGCCGTCCTGACGCCCTCGCCGGACTGTATGCAGGCACCGCGGTGGGATTGGCTGATGTCCTCCTCCTGTCGCGCAGCCTGACCCGCTTTGCGGGCGCCGGCCGCGAGCTCAATCCCCGGGCGCTTGGCGTGGGCATGTTCACGCGCTTCCTGAGCGTCGCGGTGCTTCTCGGCCTGGTGTTGTGCATCCGCGCACTCAACCCGCTGGCGGCGATCGTCGGGTTCCTGCTCATGCCCAGCGCCGTGGCCATCACCGGCGTCTGGCACACGCGCCGCCTGCGCATCCAGGGGGCCGCCGATGCTGTCCGCTAGCCAGGTCTCCAGCGAGCCGCTGGTCCACCCCATCATCGGCAAGGGCCTGCTGGCGATCAACGTCGACACGGTGCGCAACTCAGTCATCGTTGCCGTGCTGCTGGTCATCATCGGCGTCGTCGTGCGGCGGCAGATGCGCCCCGGCAAGCCGGACGGTCTTCAGAACCTGCTCGAGTACTTCGTCTCGGCGATCCGGGGCCTGGTCCGTCAGACCCTCGGCGACCGGCCGATCCGCATCCTGCCGATCGTGATCACCATGTTCGCGTTCATCTTCACGTGCAACCTGATCGGGCTGGTGCCGGGATTCAAGTCACCCACCAACGACGTCAACACCACCATCGCGCTGGCCTTCTTCGCGATCGGGCTCGTCCATTTCTTCTCGGTGCGGGCGCGCGGTCCTGCCGGCTACCTCAAGCACTTCTTCTCCATGGTCAACAGCCCGATCGGCCGGGTGCTGCTGGGTGTCCTCGAGGTGTTCCAGGAATTCGTCAAGCCGTTCACACTGGCGTTGCGGCTCTACTTCAACATCTTCGTCGGCGAACTGCTGCTCGCGGTCATCCTCGTGCTGCTCGGGTTCGCCTCACCGGTCTTCAACGGGCTCTTCTGGATCCCGTTCTCCGTCTTCATCGGCCTCATCCAAGCATTCATCTTCGTGATGCTGACGATCTCCTACGTGAACCAGGGGACGGAGGTGCACGATGACCTGGAGGGGTCGGGTGCCGGCGCGCACTGAGCTGACCGTCCTGACGCTTCGACCGAACAACACAAGACGAGGGATGCGAGTCCCGCACAGAGGAGACACAGAGTGACCAGTAACGGCTTCATCCTCGGCATGTCGGCGGTCGCCGTCGGCCTGCTCATCGGCCTCGGGGCCCTCGGCGCGGGCATCGGCGACGGCCTCGTCTCGAGCCGTGTCGTCGAGGGCACAGCTCGCCAGCCGGAGGCCCGCGCGTCTCTGCTGGGGATCATGTTCATCGCCGTCGGCATCATCGAAGCGCTGCCGATCATCGCGGTCGGGATCGCCCTCTTCCTGCTCTTCGCCAACCCCCTGGTCACCAAGTAAGCGAAGGTGATCGCCGCCACCGTCTGCCCGTCGGATGTGCCCAATTGCGCTGGGCTGCTCGACGTCAACCTGACGCTGGTGGTGGAGCTTGGCATCTTCCTGGTGACCGTGTACATCCTCTGGCGGTTGATCTGGCGTCCGATCATCGAGACGCTGGAGGGGCGCGACCGCGTGCTCGCCGCGGGCGAGCAGGCCGCTGCCGAGGCGGAGCGTCGCTACAACGAGGGCCTCGCCGAGGTCCGCGCGACGCTCGAGCGAGCCCGCGTGGAAGCGCGCGACCTCGTCGCCGACTCCTACCGGACGGCCGCAACGGCCGCTGAGGAGGTGCGTTCGGCGGCCCACGCGCAGGCACGGACCGCCACCGAGGCGGCGCTCGCTGAGATCCGCGCCGAGAGCGAGGCCGCCGTGTCGTCACTTCGCTCGGAGGCACACACGCTGGCCGTCGTCGCCGCGTCTCGGCTTCTGCACACCGACCTTGACCAGAAGCGGTACGCGCGGCTCGCAGCTCGGGCGGTGGGCGAGTGAATACGGCGCTCACCGTCATCGCGTTCCTGATCGGCCTGGTTGTGGTCGTCTACGCCTGCTTCAAGCTGGGCTCGCTCATGCCCTTCTCGGTCGCCGAGATGCGGGCGCGCCGTCAGGCCGTGGCCACCTCACTGGAGGGCGCGGGGAAGGCGGAGGCGCGTCTCGCCGAGGTCCGCGCCGAGATCGACGCCGAGATCGCCCGGGCGTCCGCGCAGGCAGAGGAGATCCTCGACCGCGCCCGCCGTGAAGCCGTTGCTGTTGCGGAGGAGACCGCCACGCGGGCCCGCCGTGAGGCGGCCGCATTCATCGAGCGCGCCCACAACGATGTCGCCGTGGAGCGCGATCGGGCGGTGTCGGACCTGCGCCGCGAGCTGGGCGCCCTCGTCGTCGAGGGGGCGGGCGCGGTCCTCCGCGACGCCATCGACGAGCCCACCCACGCGCGGCTCATCGGCGAGTCGCTGAACGCCGTCAAGCCGCCCAGCAGGGAGCGCGCCTGATGGCCAGCTCCGTGGTCGCCCGCCGCTACGCCGCTGCGATGTTCTCGCTCGCCAGCGAGGAGAAGGCCGTCGACAAGCGCGCCGACGACCTCGCGCGCGCCGTCGAGACGCTCGGCAGCCGGGAGGTCGTCGATGCGCTCGACAACCCACGCCTTGACGTCGCCAACCGCGTGCGCCTCGCGCTCGACCTACTCGATGGGGTCGGCGACCAGGTCCGCAACATGGTCCGCCTGCTCGTCGAACGCAAGCGCATCGCCAGCCTCCCCGGCATCCTCGAGCAATACCGCGTGCTCGCCGACCGCGCCGCCGGCGTCGTGCATGCGGACGTCACCGCCGCGATCCCGGCGGACAAGGCGCTCATCACCCAGATCACCCGCGCTCTTCGCGAGCGGTTCGGAGCCACCGTGCGGGTGCAGGTCCACACGGACCCGGCGATCATCGGCGGGCTGGTCATCCGTGTCGGCGACCGGCTCATCGACGACAGCGTGCGCACCCATCTTCAGCAACTGCAGGCGTCGCTCCGCTGAGCGCCCACCACCAACGACAGAGGTAGACGACCACATGGCCATACGCAGTGACGAGATCGGCGACATCCTGAAGCAGCGCATCGCGAGCTTCGACGCCCCTGTCGTCGACGCCCACGAGGGCGTGATCACGTCGGTCGGCGATGGCATCGCGCGCATCTACGGCCTCGAGCAGGCCATGGCGGGCGAGCTCCTCGAGTTCCCCTCGGCCCCCGGCGGACTACCCCTCCTCGGGCTGGCGCTCGATCTCCGCGAGGACGGCGTCGGCGCGGTCATCATGGGCGAGTACGGGCACCTCCAGGAAGGCGACACCGTGCGCACCACCGGCCGCATCGCCGAGGTCCCCGTCGGTGACGAGCTGATCGGGCGCATCGTCAACGCGCTTGGTGAGCCGCTCGACGGCAAGGGCCCGGTGGAGACGTCGCAGAACCTGCCCCTGGAGAACGTCGCCCCCGGGGTCATCTTCCGCCAGGCGGTGACCACCCCTCTGCAGACCGGCATCAAAGCGATCGATGCCATGTTCGCCATCGGCCAGGGCCAGCGTGAGCTGATCATCGGCGACCGCCAGACCGGCAAGACGCAGGTGGCGCTTGACGCCATCATCAACCAGAAGGACAGCGGTGTCGTGTGCATCTACGTGGCGGTCGGTCAGCGCCGCCAGACGGTGGCCCAGGTGGCGGCACGCCTCGATGCGGCCGGGGCACTCAAGAACACGATCATCGTCGCGGCCACGGCCAGCGACCCGGCGCCGATGCAGTACATGGCCCCATACGCGGGCTGTGCGATGGGCGAGTACTTCATGCAGAAGGGCAAGCACGCGCTCATCGTGTACGACGACCTCAGCAAGCACGCCCAGGCCTATCGCCAACTGTCGCTCCTGCTGCGCCGGCCGCCCTCGCGCGAGGCCTACCCCGGTGACGTGTTCTACCTGCACTCGCGCCTCCTCGAGCGCGCGGCCCGGATGAGCGATGCGGAGGGCGGAGGCACGCTCACAGCCCTTCCCATCATCGAGACGCAGGCCAACGACGTGTCGGCGTTCATCCCGACCAATGTCATCTCGATCACCGACGGCCAGATCTTCCTCGAGACCGACCTCTTCAACGCCGGCATCCGCCCGGCCATCAACGTCGGCATCTCGGTGTCACGAGTCGGCTCGGCCGCGCAGACCAAGGCGATGAAGCAGGTGGCGGGACAGCTCAAGCTCGACCTCGCCCAGTATGGCGAGCTCAAGGCGTTCGCGCAGTTCGCCGCCGACCTCGACAAGCGCACCCGCGCCACCCTTGACCGCGGCCAGCGCATGACCGAGCTGCTCAAGCAGCCGGCCAACTCGCCGGTGCCGTTTGCGCAGCAGGTGATCGCCATCTTCGCAGGCACGCGTGGCTACATCGACGACGTGCCGGTGGAGCGTGTCGGTGAGTTCGAGAAGGGCCTGGTGCGCTTCCTCAGCACCGACCATCCCGAGATCGAGAAGGACATCACCGACAAGCAGCAGATCACCCCGGAGACCGAGACGGCACTGAAGGCGGCGGTCGAGGAGTTCAAGAAGGGTTTCGCGGGCTAGATGGCATCTCTCCGAGACCTGCGCCGGCGCATCAAGAGCGTCAAGAACACGCAGAAGATCACCAAGGCCATGGAACTGGTTGCGGCCGCCAAGATGCGCCGCGCCCAGGAGCGTGTCGAAGCCGCGCGCCCGTACGCCGAAGAGATCACCAATGTCATCGCCGACCTCTTCAAGCGTGACCCCGAGTACCGCCACCCCTACCTCGAGGTGCGTGAGTTGCGCAAGCGGCTCGTGCTCCTGGTCACCTCCGACCGCGGCCTGGTGGGCGCGCTCAACAGCAACAACGTCCGCCTCGCCCTGCGCCAGATGAACGAGTCGCCGTCGCCCGCATCGGTCGTCACCATCGGGCGCAAGGGACGCGACGTCATGCATCGTCTCAACAAGGACCTCATCGCGGAGCGCAGCAACCTCGGCGACCGCCCGAGCATGGGCGAGATGCTCCCCGCCATCCGCGTCGCCATGGAGCAGTACGAGAACGGCGACGTCGACCAGGTTGACCTGGTGTTCGCGCACTTCATCAGCGCCGGCCGGCAGCAGGCGACGGTGCGCCGCCTGCTGCCCGTCGAACCGCCGGAGTCCAGCGGGGAACTCGCCGCCAACTTCATCTATGAACCCGAGCCCAAGGATGTCCTCGACGCGCTGCTGCCCCGTTATGTCGAGGCGCAGATCTACCAGGCGGTGCTCGAGAACCTCGCCAGTCAGATGGCGGCACAGATGGTGGCGATGCGCAACGCCTCCGACAACGCCGGCGACCTGATCAAGGAGTACACGCTGGCGGCCAACACCGTGCGCCAGAGCACGATCACAACTGAACTGATGGAAATCGTCGGCGGCGCGGCCGCCCTCCAGGGCTGAGGCCCGCCCACGCCGCAAGGAGTACAGAGTCATGGCAGTCGCCGCCAAGAAGTCCAAGAAAAAGGCCGTGCGCACCGGCACGGTGGTGCAGGTGATCGGCCCCGTCGTCGACATCGAGTTCGAGAGCGACAGGCTCCCCGACATCCACGACGCCCTCGAGCGCATCCGCGAGGATGGCAGCCGTCTCGTGCTCGAGGTGCAGCAGGACCTCGGCAACAGCACGGTGCGCACCATCGCCATGGACACGACCGAGGGGCTGCGCCGTGGCGACGCGTTCCAGGACACGGGCGGTCCGATCACGATCTCCGTGGGCCGCAAGACGCTGGGGCGCATGTTCAACGTCATCGGTCAGCCCATCGACGGCAAGCCGGCGCTCACCGATGCGCCCCAGGCGCCCATCCACAGGCTGGCGCCTCCGATCGATGAGCAGTCGACGGAGGAGCAGATCCTCGAGACCGGCATCAAGGTGATCGACCTCATCTGCACCTTCAGCAAGGGCTCCAAGATCGGCCTCTTCGGTGGTGCCGGTGTCGGCAAGACGGTCATCGTGCAGGAGATGATCAACAACATCGCCAAGGAGCACGGTGGCTTCTCGGTGTTTGCCGGCGTCGGCGAGCGCACCCGCGAGGGCCGTGACCTCTACGGTGAGATGGAGGAGTCGGGCGTCCTCGAAAAGACCGCGCTCGTCTTCGGCCAGATGAACGAGCCTCCCGGCGCGCGCGCCCGCGTGGCCCTCACCGGGCTCACCATCGCCGAGCACTTCCGCGACGAGGAGAACGCCGACGTCCTCCTGTTCATCGACAACATCTTCCGCTACACGCTGGCCGGCGCCGAGGTGTCGGCGCTTCTCGGGCGCATGCCCAGCGCGGTCGGCTACCAGCCCACCCTGGGCACGGAGATGGGCGACCTGCAGGAGCGCATCACCTCGACCAAGACGGGCTCGATCACGTCGGTGCAGGCGGTGTACGTGCCCGCCGACGATTTCACGGACCCCGCCGTCGCCACCACGTTCGCCCACCTCGGATCGACGGTGTCCTTGAGCCGTGCGCTCACTGAGATCGGCATCTACCCGGCGGTGGACCCGCTCGACTCCTTCAGTCGCGCGCTCGACCCCAACATCGTCGGTGAGGAGCACTACGCGGTGGCCCAGGGGATCAAGCGCGTGCTCCAGGAGTACAAGGAACTGCAGGACATCATCGCCATCCTCGGCCAGGAGGAGTTGAGCGACGACCAGAAGGTGACCGTGCAGCGCGCCCGCCGTGTGCAGCGCTTCCTCTCGCAGCCGTTCCATGTGGCCGAGCAGTTCACCGGGCGCCCCGGCAAGTACGTGCCGCTGGCGGAGACGATCCGCGGCTTCGCCGAGATCCTCGAGGGCAAGCACGACGACCTTCCCGAGGACGCCTTCTACATGGTCGGCACCATCGACGAGGCCGTGGAGAAGGCAGGGCAGATGGGCGCCGAGGATGAGCAGAGTGCGCCCGACAAGGCGGACACAAAGGATGCGCCGGACGCAGCCACGGGCGACGCCAAGGACGCGCCGGAAGCAGCGACCGCCCCCGGCGACGCCAAGGACGCGCCGGACGCAGCGCCCGACTCGGGCGACGCCAAGAACGCGCCGGACGCAGCGCCCGCCCTAGGCGACGCCAAGGACGCGCCGGACGCAGCGCCCGCCTCGGGCGACGCCAAGGACGCGCCGGAAGCAGCGCCCGCCTCGGGCGACGCCAAGGACGCGCCGGAAGCAGCCATCGCCGCAGAGGCGCCCGAGTCGTCTGCTGCCGATGATGCGCCGGCCGAGGCGACCGCGCCATCGGCTGAGGATGGCGCCGCGGCCGGCGCCACCGATGAGATCGAGAAGACCAGCTAGTGGCCAAGCTGCAAGTCGAGCTGGTCACCGCCGAGGGCAGCGTCCTCAGCGAGGAGGCTGACTTTGTCCGCCTCCCGGGGCTGGGGGGCGAGCTCGGTGTCCTTCCCGAGCACATCCCTCTGCTCACGCCCCTGAGGACGGGGGAGGTGCTGGTGCGCAACGACGGTCATGACGAGTTCCTGTTCGTCGCCGGCGGATTCGTCGAGGTGCTGCCCGATCGCGTGGTCATCCTCGCCGACGTCGCCGAGCGCGCCGCCGACATCGATGAGGCACGCGCCGAGGAGGCTCGCCGATCGGCGCAGGAGGCCCTGGCCCAGGACACGGGCGACGCCGCCGCCGCCGCCCAGTTGGAGCGCGCCATCTTCCGCCTCCGCATCGCCGAGATCCGCCGCGGCCATCGCCGGGATCGACGCGGCGACTGACCGTTCGCCTCGGGCGCGCCATCTGAGACGCGCGCGTCTCAGATGGCGCGCATCCGGTTGTTGCGCGGGTTGTGCTCCACCTCGGCGAGGCCGAGCCGTTCCATCAGCGGGGGCAGGTACATGCCGAAGCGCCCGCGCAGCCCCTTCTTGAGGCCGTACCAGCCGCCCACGGGGTTGTCCGGGGAGCGCCCCCAAGCCTCCACGGTGCCCTCAGCCGCGGGCTTCTGCTCATCGGCGCTGCCCAGCGGCACCCAGTCGCCCTGGGCCTTCAGCCAGGTATGGAGGTCGTCGATGCAGCTCAGGTGGTAGCGCAGCTGTGTCGTGCCCACCTGGCAGACCAGCGCCGGCGGGTCGAGGGTGGCGTCGCGGTACATCTCGTAGGACGAGGACCCGCTGGGCGTGGTCAGCTGCCAGGGGCTGTCCTTGGTGCCGCCGCCGTCATCGCTCGCCAACTGTCACCTCCCGCTCCGTTTCGACACAGCCGTGGCGAGTGTAGCCCGCGTCGGCGGGTCGACTGCGCGCCGCCGCGGAGCCGGTAGGCTTCCACCGCGATGGACAGCCTGCCCGGCCTCGACCTCACGGCGCTCGCGTCGTTCCTGGAGTCGCGCGGTGTTGCCCCGGCCGGGCCGCTGCGCGGGAGCGTCATCGCGGGCGGCCGTTCCAACCTCACCTACGCCGTCGATGACGGGGCGCATCACTGGGTGGTGCGCCGACCGCCGCTGGCGCACGTTCTGCCCACCGCGCACGACATGGTGCGCGAGTGGCGCGTGATCAGCGCTCTGCAGACGACCGCGATCCCGGTGCCCCGCACCGTGGTGCTCTGCGAGGACGCGACCGTGATCGGTGAGCCCTTCTACGTCATGGACTTCGTCGACGGCCACGTGGTGCGCGACCGCCTCCCGGACGAGTGGCCGGCCACCGAGACGACGTGTCGCGCCATGGCGGACGCCCTTGTCGACACGCTGCTTGACCTGCACGCCGTGGTGCCTAACGATGTCGGCCTGGGGACGTTCGGCCGTCCCGAGGGATTCCTGGAGCGACAGGTGCGCCGTTGGTGGCAGCAGTGGGAGGCGTCGAAGACGCGTGAGCTGCCGGCCATCGAGGACCTGCACAGCCGCCTGCTCGCCGCTGTGCCGGTGCCGTCCGCACCCGGGATCGTGCACGGCGACTACCGCTTCGACAATGTCATCTACGCACGCGACGACCCCCACCGCGTCGCCGCTGTCGTGGACTGGGAGATGAGCACTGTCGGCGACCCGCTCTGCGACCTCGGCCTTCTCGTGGTGTACTGGGTCAGCGACCCGTCCGACCCTGCGGCGTCGGCCCTTCCCGGCACGCGCGCGTCGCTGGCCGAGGGCTTTCCATCCCGTGAGGCGATGATTGACGCCTACGCGGCGCGCAGCCCTCGCGACCTCAGCAACCTGGAGTGGTATGTCGCACTCGGTCACTACAAGCTGGCGATCATCGCCGAGGGCATCCACGCTCGCTTCCTGCTCGGGATGACGGTCGGTGAGGGGTTCGAGACGATGGGACCGGCGGTGCCGCTGATCGTCGAACGCGCGTTGGACAGGGCGAGTGCCTCGGGGCTCGCCGGACTCTCGGGAGGAGCCTGATGGATTTCGCCTACTCAGCGCGTGTCCTCGAGTTGCGTGAGCAGCTGTGGGATTTCATGCGCACGCACGTGATGCCCGCGGAGGAGCCGTATTTCGCGGAGTTCTCCGCGGCCACGGTGCCGCACCACATCCCGGCCGTGATGGAGGAGCTCAAGCGCGAGGCGCGCTCGCGCGGGCTCTGGAACCTGTTCATGCCCGACCCACGATTCGGCGCCGGGCTGACCAACCTGGAGTACGCGCCGCTGGCCGAGATCACCGGTCACAGCCTCATCGCTCCCGAGGCGGTCAACTGCTCGGCGCCGGACACGGGCAACATGGAGGTGCTCACCCTCTTCGGCACGCCCGAGCAGCAGGAGAGGTGGCTGAGGCCGCTATTGGCCGGCGAGATCCGCTCGTGCGTGGCCATGACCGAGCCGGACGTCGCCAGCAGCGACCCCACCAACATCAGCTGCCGCATCGTGCAGGATGGCGACGAGCTGGTCATCACCGGGCGCAAGTGGTGGACCAGTGGTGCCGCGCATCCGCTGACGCGCGTGTCGCTCTTGATGGGGCTCAGTGATCCCGACGCCGACCCGCACCGGCGCCACTCCTTCGTGCTTGTGCCCATGGACGCGCCCGGGGTCGAGGTGGTGCGCCAGCTGCAGGTGTTCGGTTACGACGACCCCGGCGGCCACAGCGAGGTGCTGTTCGACGAGGTACGGGTGCCGGCGGCCAACCTCATCGGGGAGCGGGGCGCCGCTTTCGCCATCGCCCAGGCGCGTCTCGGTCCCGGGCGCATCCATCACTGCATGCGCGTGATCGGCACCGCCGAGAGGGCGCTCGCGCTCATGTGTGAGCGCGCCCGCACCCGCACGGCGTTCGGCAAGCTGCTGGCCGAACAGGGCGTCGTGCAGCAGGCGATTGCCCGGTCGCGCGTCGAGCTGGAGCAGGTGCGCCTGCTCTGCCATAAGGCGGCGTGGCTGATGGACACGCAGGGCACCAAGGCAGCGCGGACCGAGATCGCAGCCATCAAGGTGGCCGCGCCGCAGGTGGCCTGCGACATCATCGACCGGGCCATCCAGGTGCATGGCGGTGCCGGGGTGAGCAACGACCTGCCGCTGGCCAGGATGTACGGGTGGGCGAGGGCGCTGCGCATCCTGGACGGTCCCGACGAGGTGCACCTGCAGTCGATCGCCCGCCAGGAGCTGCGGCGGGCGTGAGGGCGGCCGCGACGAGGTCTCAGGCTGCGGTCACTTGGTCACGCAGGCATTGACCGCCGCCTTGTAGGTCGTCCCACTCGGATCGGTGGTGCTGTTCTCGTTGAGCTGCGCGTGGATGATGCATTTCTGCAACGCGTTGGCCGCAGTGGACTGGTCGCGCACCTGCGTCGTGGCGCCGAGCACGAGCCAGGTCATCACAAGTTGGGCGACGACCACGACCAGCACCGCGGCGAGAAGGAGAATCGCGTTGTCCGGGCGCGAGCGGCTGCTGGTGCGCACCGGCTCGTCGTCGTCGGCGACTGTCTCGGCCATCGCGCTGTCCCCCTCGCCCGGTTGGGTGAGGTCGGTCATGCCACGGTGACCTCGTCGTTGAGGTACACGTCCTGCACCGCGTTGAGAAGGGCGATCCCCTCGACGGTGGGGCGCTGGAAGGCCTTGCGCCCGGTGATCAGCCCGGTCCCGCCGGCACGCTTGTTGATGACCGCCGTGCGGACCACCTCGGCAAGGTCACCGGCGCCACGGGACTCTCCGCCGCTGTTGATCAGGGGCGAGCGTCCCGAGAAGCAATTGAGCAGCTGGTACCGCGTCATGTCGATGGGGTTGGGGCTGCTCAGCTTGTCGTAGACGGCCGCGGTCGTCTTGCCGAAGTTGAGCGCGGTGAAGCCGCCGTTGTCGGTGGGCAGCTTCTGCTTGATGATGTCGGCCTGGATGGTCACCCCAAGGTGGTTGGCCTGGCCGGTGAGGTCGGCTGCCGTGTGGTAGTCGACGCCGTCCTTCTTGAAGGCGTTGTTGCGCATGTAGCACCAGAGGACTGTCGCCATGCCCAGCTCGTGCGCCTCGTGGAACGCCTCGGACACCTCCTGGATCTGGCGGGTCGACTCCTCGGAGCCGAAATAGACCGTGGCTCCCACGGCCACCGCGCCCATCTCCCATGCCTGCTGGACGTTGCCGAACATCACCTGGTCGAAGCGGTTGGGGTAGGTGAGCAGTTCGTTGTGGTTGAGCTTGACGATGAAGGGGATGCGGTGTGCCCAGCGCCGTGCCACCGATCCGAGCACTCCGAACGTCGAGGCGACGGCGTTGCAGCCACCCTCCACCGCCAGCTCGACGATGCTCTCGCCGTCGAAGTAGGCGGGGTTGGCCGCGAAGGACGCGCCTGCGGAGTGCTCGATGCCCTGGTCGACGGGGAGGATCGAGAGGTAGCCGGTGCCAGCGAGGCGGCCGTGGTCGAAGAGGGTCTCCAGGCTGCGCAGCACGCGGACGTTGCGGTCGCTTCCCGCCACCACCCGGTCGACGAATCCCGGCCCGGGCAGGTGAAGCAACTTCTTGGGCACCGTCGTGCAGCGGTGATGGAGGAGTGTGCCCGCCTCTTCGCCGAGCAGGCTCTCGATTTGTCCCAGTGAGGTGGCATTCGCCGTCGCCATGTCTCGTACTCTCCGTGGCGTTCAGATCAGGTGTCAGTGTCGCCGATCGGTCCGAGGTCTGTCTCAAATCGCAGAACCGAGGCCCTGTGGGATACGTTTACGTCGCTGATGGACCTCCTGCGCATTTCCGGGCCTCGCCCTCTGCACGGCACCGTCTCGATCTCGGGGAGCAAGAACGCGGCCCTGCCGGTGATGGCGGCGTCCCTGCTGACCGACCAGGTCGTCGAGTTGCGCAACGTGCCCGACATCGAGGACATCGGGGCGATGGCGCTGATGCTCCAGCACCTCGGTGTCGACGTCGAGCGTCTCTCCTCGTCCTCCTGGCGCCTGCAGGCCCGGGCGCTGCGCTCCATCGAGGTGGGCGCCGACCTGACCCGGCGCATGAGGGGGTCGTTCCTCCTCTTCGGAGCGCTGATCGCGCGCACCGGGGACGCGGCCATCGCCAAGCCCGGTGGGGACGACATCGGGATGCGCCGGGTGGAGCAGCACCTCGAGGGCCTGCGCCTCATGGGCGCGCAGGTGGAGGAGCGGCCCGACATGTATGCGGCGCACGCGACCCGCCTGCGCGGCGCACGCATCGACCTCGACATCCCCACCGTCACCGGCACCGAGAACCTGATCATGGCCGCCGTGCTCGCCGAGGGGATCACCGTCATCTCCAACGCGGCGCGCGAACCGCATGTCTTCGACCTGGTGCGCTGCCTGGTGGGCATGGGCGCGCACATCGCAGGCGCCGGCAGCGAGTTGATCGTCATCGAGGGGCAGAGTGGGCTGCTCCACGGCACCACCCACCACGTGACCACCGACTACATCGAGGCCGGAACCTACATGATCGCGGCGGCCGCGACGGGCGGCGATGTGACCATTGACCGCATGCGCCCCAGTGACGTGCGCTGGTTGATCAACAAGCTGCGCAGCGCCGGCGCCGAGGTGGTTGAGGGCGCCAGCCACGTGCGCGTGCGCAGTGCTCCGCTGCACGCGGTCGACGTCACCACGTGGCCTCATCCCGGCTTCGCCACCGACGTCCAGCCGCAGTACTGCGCGTTGATGACACAGGCGACGGGGACGAGCATCGTCAGCGAGGCCCTGTACGAGAACCGCTTTCGCCATGTGCCTACGTTGGTTGACTTCGGGGCGCGGATCAGCGTGGAGGGCCGCAGCGCGATCATCGAGGGGCCTGCGGCGTTGCGCGGCACTCGCGCCTCCGTGCCGGACATCCGCTCGGGTGCTGCACTGGTCATCGCGGCGCTGTGCGCAGAGGGCACCAGCCATCTCGACTCCGTCTATCACCTCGACCGCGGCTACGAATCGCTCGAGGAGAAACTGCGCGGCCTCGGCGCGGACGTGGAGCGGATCTCCGAGGGTGGCGACAGTGACCCGGCCCTGCGTGATCTCAGCGGCGTGGTCGGCGACTGAGGCGAGGCGTTGCTCGGCAAGAAGCTCGGCGTGGACCTGGGCACCGCCACCACGCGCGTGATCACGCGCGGTGAGGGCACCCTTGTGGTGGAACCGACGGTGGTGGCGATGCGCGAGGGTGACACCAACCTGAGCCTGTTCGGGTTGGCGGCGCTGGAGGCGGCCGCCGAGGACCACACACTGGAGGTGCGCCGGCCGCTGCGCGGTGGGGACATCGTGGATGGGCGCGCGCTCACTGCGCTGGTGACCCACGCGCTCAACCGCGCTGTGGGCAGGCAGCGCATCTTCAAGCCGGACGTTGTCATCGCGGTGCGATCGGGGATGAGCGGCGACGACCGCCGCGTGGTGCTCGAGGCGGCGGCGCGAGCCGGGGCGCGGACCGTCTACCTGCTCGACGCGGCCATCGCTGCTGCGGTCGGAGCTGGGGTGGTGGTCACGTCGCCTCGGGCCAACCTGGTCATCGACATCGGCGCGGGCAAGACAGACCTGGCCGTCACGTCGCTGGAAGGAACGGTCGCCGGCCGGTCGCTGCCGACGGGGTCGGATGACCTGTTCGACCGCCTCACAGAGCATGTGCATGCGGAGCACGGCGTGTCGCTGGGCCGCTCGGAGGCGCAGTCGGCCGCGCGCCTGCTGGTGGCGGCGAGCCACGAGGAGCGCACCGGCGAGGTCGGCGGGGTGCTGGTGTCGTCACATGAGCTGACCACGCTGGTTGCCGACCATCTTCGTTCGCTTGACGAGGCACTCATCGAGGTCCTGGATGAGACCCCCGCGGGTTTGCGCGCGGACGCAAAGGGCACCGGGTTGATCCTCAGCGGCGGCGGCGCGCGCCTGGAGGGGCTGGCGCGTCACCTCTCCGGAGTGGCCGGCTGCTCGGTGCGAGTCGCCAACGAGCCGGACTCGTGCGCCGTGCGCGGAACGGCTCTCGCGGTTGACAACCTCGACATGCTGAAACGCAACTTCATGTACATACGGTGACGTTCCCGGCGCTTGGCTCAAGGTTCCCAGTTCAATTCGAGGCGACAGCCTAGAATCTCAGGTGCACATAACCTCCGCACAACGCTCACTCGCCAGCGGGCTGAGCCAGTTGAGCCTGCCGACGTTCAGCGCCGTTAGGCCGATTCCGCACGGGGACGAAAGGGCGTTGGCCTGCCGCCGATCGTGTCCCGCGATCTGTGGGAGGCGTGCCGCTCCGTGCTAGCCGCCAGAGCGATCGGCGCGGGCATCGTGCGGCGGCGCTCGATCCTCACCGGCCTGCTGCGCTGCGGTGCGTGTGGGGCCAAAATGACGAAGTCGAGCATCAGGGTCGGATCCTCTCTGGCGGTGCTGGAGGGACAAGGGCGGGTGCGGTGCTGTGTCGATTGGCGCGGATCCGCTCGAGGCGCTCATCACCGCGGCCCTTTTCGCGGACGTGGACGGCGGCGAGCTGTGGGACGCACTCGCGAACTCGCAACGACGGCCTGGTGCAACATGGCACCGCGCGGGCCAGTAGCGCCGGGTGCAGGCGGTCAGGCGGGTACCGCCTCGAGCACCGGTAACGGCAACGACACCGAAAGGCGCGTGCCGTGTCCCGGCGAACTCTGCACCGACAGGGCGCCTTCCAGCGCGTCGAGACGATCCTCCATGTTGGTGAGCCCGGCACCACGCTTCGCCGTCGCCACATCGAAGCCGGCGCCATCGTCCTCGACCTCGACCTCCAGTTGGCCATCCGCCTCGCGCAGACGGACGGTGACCTGTGTCGCCTTCGCGTACTTCTGCGCGTTCTGCAGCGCCTCGAGGACGCAGAAGTACACTGCCGCCTCGAGATCCTGCTGGTGGCGGGTGACGCCCGCGGCTTCCACCAGCACCGGCAGCGTCGCCTTGCGAGCCTGGGATTCGAGCGCCGTGACCAGCCCCTTCTCGGCGAGCAACGGCGGGTAGATGCCACGGGCCAGGTCGCGCAGGGTCTCCAGCGCCTCGTCGGCGTCGCCCCTGAGCTCCTCCAGGGTTGCGGTCGCCTTCGCCGGATCGCGCGCCAGCAGCATTTCCACGAGCCCGAGCTTCACCTTCAGCGCCACCAGGTGCTGCTGGGCGCCATCGTGCAGGTTGCGTTCGAGTCGGCGGCGTTCCTCGTCCTGCGCGCTCACCAAGCGCTGTCGCGATGCACGCAGGTCTTCGAGTCGTGCTTGTAGGTCGGCGGTGAGGCCGACGTTCTTGAGCACCAGCCCGGCTTGATGGGCAAGATCGTCAACCAGCTTCTGCTCGATCGGGGTCAGCGCCTCTCCTCTGCGCTTGTTGACGCTCAGCGCGCCGAGCAACTCGCCCTGATGGCGGACCTCCACGGATCTCGTCGCCCCGCGCAAGGCCGGTAACGTCCCATCGCGCATCGGCAGCACGGCGAGGCCGGTCGCGGCCCCCGGGGATGTGGCTGCAGCACGCAGCTCGTCACCATCGCGAAGCCATACAGTCGCCGACTCCGCGCCGGTTCCCTCCTGCAGCACCCGCGCCATGCGCGGCAGCACCTCGTCGCTCGCATACGACTCGGCGACTCGCTCGGAGAACTGTGAGAGGACTTCGTACGGTGTGGCGCGCTTTCCGTACACCAGCCGGTTGGCGACCTTCTGCACGCGTTCGCGGACCGGCTGGAACCCCACCGCCACAATCGCGGTTGCCAGGATCGACAGCCCCAGGTTGGGCTTGCCGCTGCTGCCGACGAGCGTGCCGATCCCCACGGCGATGCCCACGTACACCGCGGTGATGAAAACGGCGAGTGATCCGTACACCAGCGTGCGGCTGATGACGATGTCGATGTCGTAGAGACGGTGCTTGAAGATCGCGACCCCGGCCGCGATCGGCACCAGGATGCCGAATCCGATCGCGATGTCGACGTTGCCGAGCGACGTGGGCAGGAAGGCCAGCGGGATGTACGCAACGGCGGTGACGGTGACCGCAGACGCGATCCACTTCAGCTGCTGGCGCTCGTCACCGGCAGCCCGGCGCATGCGCACCAGCGGAGCGCTCGCCGCGGCGAGAAAGAGCGCGATGCCCGGAAGCCAGAGCAGGCCGAGCGACTGCACCGCGACCTCGAGACCTCCGGTGACGGGGAGCCCGATGGGGTTGTTCGGGGTCGCGAAGTTGGTGTTCGTGCCCAGTGGGCCGGGGATGAAGATGGCGACCGGGACGATGACGGCGGTGAGCACCAGGCAGGCGACAGCGAGCGGCTTCCACCTGCGCGACGGCAGATGCCCGTCGGGGAAGAGCAGCAGCATCAGCGCCACGGCACCCGCGGGAAAGATGGTGATGCTGACCCAGCTGTCGACCCACAGCGCCCAGATCCCTGCCGGCGCCCCCGGGTGGGTCACGAAGGCGAAGTGGGCATACCCGTCCACGACTCCCTGGATCCCACCCACCACCGCGATGAAGAGGAACAGCCAGCCGACGGGGTTCTGCCGCTGCCGCGTGGCGACCAGCGCGCCGAGGATGCCGAACGCGATCGGGACGTCGAACGACGGCAGTTCGGCGTTGAGCAGTCCGTGGAACGTCGGCGCGTTGGCGATCGCGAGGACGATGGTCGCCACGCCGGTCAGCGCGGCGAACACGCCCGCCGTCACAGCCAGCGCGCGAAGGCCCACGCTGCGCGATCCGGGGGCGCTCATGCCGGCGCCGTCCCCTTGAGATATGCGCCGACCGCGGTCTGGCGTCTCTTCACGAGCGCCGGCTCGAGCCGTTCGCAACCGGGCTTCGTGGCGAGCGGGTCGTGGGTCGGATCGCTGAGCACCGTCTGCCCTGGGCGTATCCCCAAGGCCAAGTGTGCGTAGCCGTCTGCCACACCCTGGCGTTCGCTCATGGCGGGACCAGCGTATCAACGCGAAAGGCATACGTCGCGGGTGCCCACCACCCCACCAGCAGGGGTGCTGCCTTCCCGAGGCATCGCGGATCCATCGTCCCGAAAGAAGCGCCGCTATCCGGTCCGCGCGACCACCTCAGGGAGGTGCCGAAGCACAGCTCTGACTCTCAAGCGAGCGATGACATCGCCGGGGGCCTCCGACCGAGGCGACCAGGGCGAGTGGGAAACAAAGAGCGTCCTCGGTTGGTTCGATCGCCCAGACAAGTACACTCGATTCCATCGCTTTCCAACTTGCAGGGACTAGCGATCTTTCCAACCATTTCCCGACGAAAGCACTCTAAGTTGAATTCGACGCGACCGCTAGGAAATGAGTACTGGTCTGGGGACCAGGGATCGCAGGTTCGAGTCCTGTCTCCCCGAGCTTCTGCCAGTGGTGGCATGAACGCCGACAGCCATCCGCACCGCGCTGACAGCGTTGGACCTTCGCCGCCGCGCGCTCGTCCAGGCCTTCGCCGACGGCGGGGGCCCGAGAGTGCTCCGGATCGCCTCGGATGCACTCGACGCAGCGGGCAGGCAGCTCGAGGCGGAGTTGGTCCGGCCAGCGCAGATCGCCGCTCGAGGAATACGGAGACGCTGTGGGGCGCTCGGCGCATGGCCGGGGATGACGTCCGACCAGCACCGGACGGTCATCGACTGGGCCTTCGGTGCCATGACGGTGGCCCCGGCAACCAACCTCGGACGCAGGTTCGACCCAACACGGGTCAGTTTCGGCAAGGCACCGGGTTCGTAAGAACCTCGACCGGGCGACGTGACCGCAGTCCCAGCGCTAGCTCACACCCGCGGAAGATCTCAGGAGATAACTATGATCCCCACGGTGGGGGTCCGCGAGTTGGAGGCACAGCGCTCAGCCTCATACGCTTCATGTACACACGGTGAGGCGCCGCGCCACCATGCGGCATGTTCTTCCGAGCGAGGCCTTGCACTATCTCCTGCGAAGACAGTCATCACGCATGTGGACGACGGATTCGATTGCCTTGGACAAACGGCGCGTCGACTCAACGGGAAACTGCTGATCAAACCCGCCAAGAAAAGCATCTGTGCGGTGCTTACAACAATCCGGGGGATCATCCGGGGAAGTCATGGTGTTTCTGCTGCGGTGCTGGTGGCGAGAATCAATCCCGTTGTTCGGGGTTGGACCAATTACCACCGCCACGTGGCATGCAGCAGGGTCTTCTCATCCATGGACAATGAGATTTGGATAAGTCTCTGGCGCTGGGCTCGACGCCGGCATACCAACAAAAGTGCCTACTGGGTGAAGGATAAGTACTTTCCTACTCAAGGTGCACGCCGGTGGCGGTTCAGTGGTGCGTTGTGGATGCCAGTGGCACGAAACGAGTGACGCCGGTCTTCCTGGCAAGCTCGGTTCATTTCCAGCGGCACATCCCGATACGTTCAGATGCGAACCTGTTCGATCCCGAATGGGATGCGTATTTCCAGAACGACGCCGTCGTCCATCTGTTGCACGAGCTGCGTTCTCACCTGAGGGCGTATGAGAGGCTTGAGCCGAGTGCGGTGAAAGTCGCAAGCCCGGTTCTTAGGGGAGGGGTGGCGGTGACGCCATCTCCTTACCCGACACCGCGTGCCTCACCTCGACGTCAGCAGAGAAAGGCTCGCCACGCGGGGCCGATAGCCACGACCGAAACAGCACTACTATCAAGCGGCTCCGCAAGACCTGTGGCTGGAGGACATGCCGATCCCTGGCGCCTCCGAGACGACGACCGACGAACCCGATCCCCGCCTGACATCCGCCTCTTCCGTGGTGGAGGGCGAGATCACGACCACGGTTCGGCTGGTCAGGCTCTTGATCACCGTTCTCATCGTGGCCGCCGTCTGCGCGGGCATCGCGCGCGGCCTCACGACCTCGGCATCGGGCAAGGCTGCCGTGGTCAGCGGCATGTACCTGACGGAAACGGCGCTCGCCGCGATCCTGATCCTGCTCGGCAGCTTCGTCGAGGGCTTCGGCTTCGGGCTCTCGCTCGGCACGAACTGGCCCTACACGCGCAACATCCTCGTGCTGCTGATCCGGGGAGATCCGGAGGCGGCGCACCGGATCGTGGCGACGCTCGTGGGCTTGATCGGCGTGGCGCTCGTGATCCTCGCGCCCGCCTCACTGACGATCAACGGCCTCGTGCTCATCGTCGTCACGGCCCTGGTCGGGATCGGCACGCTCCATGTGCTCTCCGGCCGGCTTCCCTCTGTCGTGCATGGCGTCCACGGTCTTCTCGCCTATGGCGTGTTTCTCTGCTACCTGAGCACGCTCTACGTACCTGGAGTCGATTTCTGGTCGTACCTCACCGAGATGACCGGCCTGCACGCGCTGCTGCTGACCGTGTTCCTGGGCGGCATGACCACCGGCCAGCGAGGTTTCGGCAAGCCCATCGAAGCCTTCTACTGGCCGCGCCGCCCCTCGCAGCTGATCATGATCGTGCACCTGTTTTCCGCTGTCTCGGTGGTGGCCACCTTGGGGTGGCTCATGCCGAAGTTTCCCGTCGCGTTCTATCTCGCGGTCGCGCAGGTGTCGGTGGGTTTTCTGCTCTTCCACGCGGTGAACCTCAAGCCGAAGAATCCCGGCATCCTCGTCGCGTTCCACCAGGGCATGGCGCTCTCCATCACCCTGGCGATCGTGGCCGCGGGGCACTGACGGCGATCGTTCGTGAATGAGTGCAGGTCGGGAGGCGTGGTCGGTCAGCCGTTGACTCGATGCGCGGGCGGCCCGATCCGGCGTGCGTCGTCCCTCCCGGAAGCTGCGACGGTGTCCGTGGCGATCAGTCCGAGTGGTGGACAGACGTTTTCTATGAAGAGGGGCTGACCTGACCCCTGGAAACTGGTCCAGCGGATATGAGAGTTTCTCAAGGCCTCGAGGAGAGGCAGGAGGAACTCGATGAAGGGACGGAAGCACACCACGGAGCAGGTGATCCGCAAACTGCCCGAGGGCGAGCGCCTTGCCGCCGAAGGCAAGAACGTCGCCGAGGTGGCGCGCGAATTGGAGATCAGCGAGCAGACGTAGAGCCGCTGGCGCAATCAGTACGGCGGCATGAAGGCGGACGACGCCAAAGAGCTGCGCCGGCTGAGGGACGAGAACGGGCGGCTCAAGCGGGTTGTCGCCGACCTCACCCTGGACAACCAGATGCTCAAGGAGGTTGCTCGGGGAAGCTTCTGAGCCCGTCGCGCCGGCGAGACGCGGTCGTCCACCTCCGCGAGGTGTTCGGCGTCTCGGAGCGGCGGCCTTGCCGGGTCACCGGACAACAGCGCACCACTCAGCGTCGTCCATTCGCCTCCATCTGCACGGCCCACTCTCGCGAGTGAGGTGATCGCTCACGTGAAGCCGGCAAGCGCCCCTGACGGCAGACCACCTGATCTCATCGGTTGCATCGTCGGCGGCTGGCGCGTTCGTGGTGGGTCGCACCGAAGTCCTCCAAGTAGCATTGCGTTTCTCAGGAGAAAACGGATGCACCAGTGCAGGAAGATCGGGGAGGTCTAGGACATGACCATGACGATGGACCAGCAGGAGCTCTCCACGGAGCAA
>DAISRJ010000022.1:0-32082 GCA_036828955.1 Candidatus Dormiibacterota bacterium
CTCCGCCACGCCCCCTGCCGGACGATGCTCTTCCGGGAGGCGCATCAGCTCTAGGCCGGTACGCCACCGTCAGGCGTCGAGCGTTCCCGCCTGACCAACCCCGGCGATGGAGGCCACCCGGTCGCCGTCGTCCATGCGCATGATGATCACGCCCCGCGTCTGCCGGCCCGAGACCCGCACCTGCTCGAGCGGCAGGCGGATCACCTGGCCCGACGTGCTGATCACCATGAGCTCCTCGGAGAGATCCTCGACGACGCGCATGCCGACGATCTCGCCGATCTTGGGGATCGCCGTCTGGTCGACGGTGTAGACGCCCTGGATGTTGCGGCTCTTGACGGGGTAGTCGGACATGGGCGTCAGCTTGCCGAAGCCGTTCTGCGTGACCACCAGGACGTGGCCATCGGGGTTGACGATGTCGAAGCCCGCCACCTCGTCACCGGGACGCAGGCGCATGGCGCCCACCCCCATGGTGTCGCGGCCCATGGGGCGGACCTCTTTCTCGGTGAACCGCGAGCCCTTGCCCCGCCGCGTGACGATGAGCAACTCATTGCCACCCGACGAACGGCGCACCCAGTTCAGTTCGTCCTCGCCCTGCAGGTTGATGGCGATGAGCCCGTTGCGCCGAACCGCCGAGTAGGCGGCCGCGGGCGTCTTCTTGATCTGCCCGAGCTTGGTCGCCATGACCAGGTACTGCGAGTCGCTGAACTCCTCCATGTCGATCAGCGCGGTGACCCGCTCCCCCTGGTCGAGGTCGATGAGGTTGATCACCGGCAGCCCCTTGGCCTGGCGCTTGACGTCGGGGATCTCGTGGGTGCGCAGCCGGTACACGTGGCCGCGGTTGGTGAAGAAGAGCATGTCGGTGTGCGTGTTCGCCGTCGTCGAATGGGCGATGTAGTCTTCGTCGTTGGAGCGGCGCGCGCCCACCACGCCCTTGCCGCCGCGGTGCTGGGCGTGGTACTGGTCGAGCGGGATGCGCTTGATGTAGCCGCGGTTGGTCAGCGTCACGAAGACCTGCTCACGCGGGATCAGGTCCTCCTCGTTGAGCTCGATCTCGCCCTGGTTGATGACCGTGCGCCGCGGGTCGGCGTACTTCTTGCGGATGCCGGCGATCTCCTCGCGGATGATGCCGTCGACGAGGCGCGGGTTGGCGAGCACGTCCTCGAGGTGCGCGATCTCCTTGATCAGCTCGCCGTATTCCTCGCGGATCTTGCCGGCCTCGAGGCGGGTGAGGCGACCGAGACGCAGGTCGACGATCGCCTTCGACTGCCTTTCGCTCAGCTCGAAGCGCTGCTCGAGGCCGCGCTGGGCGGTGCGCTCGTCCTGGGCTGCACGGATGATGGCGATCACCTCGTCGAGGTGCTCGAGGCACTTCATCAGCCCCTCGAGGATGTGGGCGCGCTCCCGCGCCTTGCCCAGCAGGAAGGTTGTGCGCCGGGTGACCACCACGCGCCGGAAGTCGATGAAGTGCTGCAGCATCGCCTTGAGGCCGAGCACCTGCGGCCGGCCGTCGACGAGCGCCAGCATGATCGCGCCGAATGTCAGCTGCAGCTGGGTGTGCTTGAAGAGGTTGTTGAGAACCGTGTGTGGTCGCGCGCTCGACTTCAGCTTGATGACGATGCGTGTCTGGTCGTTGCGGTCGGACTCGTCATTGAGGCCGTCGATTCCCTCGAGCTTGTGGTCCTTGACCAGCTCGGCGATGTTGGTGAGCAGGCGCGCCTTGTTCACCTGGTAGGGCAGTTCGCGGACGATGATCTGCTCCTTGCCGTCGGAGGCCTCCTCGAAATCCACCTGCGCGCGCATCACGACGCGGCCGTGCCCGGTGCCGTACACGATGGGCAGGTCGCGCGCGTAGATCATTCCCCCAGTTGGGAAATCGGGCCCCTTGATGATCTTGGTCAGTTCCTCGGTGGTCGTCTCCGGCTCCTCGATGAGGCGGGTGACGCCATCGCAGACCTCACCGAGGTTGTGCGGCGGAATGTTGGTGGCCATGCCCACCGCGATGCCCGAGGCGCCGTTGACGAGCAGGTTGGGGACGAGGGCGGGAAGCACGGTGGGCTCGAGGATGTCGGGGTCGGCCAGGTATGTCTGGGCCATGTCGACCGTTTCCTTGTCGATGTCCTCGACAAGCGTCATCGCGATGGGCGACATCTTCGCCTCGGTGTAGCGCTCGGCGGCCGGCGGGTCGCCGTCGACAGACCCGAAGTTGCCCTGCGACGTGACCAGCGGGTAGCGCATCACCCAGTCCTGGGCAAGCCGGACCATGGCGTCGTAGATGGCGGCGTTGCCGTGCGGGTGATAGTTCTTCATCACCTCGCCGACGATGGCTGCGGACTTCTTGGTGCGGCCGCCGGCCGTGATGCCCTCCTGGAGCATCGCGTACATGATCCGGCGCTGCACGGGCTTCAGACCGTCGCGGACGTCCGGCAGGGCTCGGCTGATGATCACGCTCATCGCGTAGTCCATGTACGACGAGCGCATCTCCTGCTCGAGGTCGATGTTCCTGATCTGGCCGGGCTCGAAGATGCTCATGACGATGTTGCGGTCGCGTCGACCGCCTCCCTGGTGTCGGCCGTGGCGCCGAGGGCACCGGCGATGCTGCCGCTGACATCGCGGCGGGCGGCCTCCGAGGCGACGCGGATGGCGTTCATGACCGCCAGCGCGTCGGAGCGGCCGTGGGCGATGACCACCTCGCCGGCCACGCCCAGAAGCAGCGCCCCGCCGGTGTGTCGGTAGTCGACGCGGTCGCGGATGGCGCGAAGCCGCGGCTTCAGCAACTGGCCGCCGATCCTGGCGGTGAGGCTGCTCATCGCTTCCTGACGCAACGCGGCGAAGAGATACTCGCCGACACCCTCCGCGGCCTTGAGCGCGACGTTGCCGGCGAAACCGTCGCAGACCGCCACGTCGCACGCTCCGATGAACAGCTCCTTGCTCTCAACATTGCCCGTGAAGCGCACCGGCGCCGCCTCGAGAAGCGGGTACGTCTCCCGAACCAGCTGCGAACCCTTGCCGGGCTCCTCCCCGTTGCTGAGCAGCCCGACCCGCGGTGACGCCACCTCCATCATGGTGCGCGCGTACACACTGCCCATGACAGCAAACTGCACCAGCCACTCAGGTTTGCAGTCGGCGTTGGCGCCGACGTCGAGGAGGAAGGTGCGGCTGGGCCGCCCCGGGAGGAGCGCGCCGATCGCCGGGCGGGCGATGCCGGGGATCCGCTTGACGGTGAACAGGGCTGCGGCGAGCACTGCTCCACTGTTGCCTGCGCTCACAACTGCCCCCGCCTGCCCATCAGCGACGAGCGCGCAGGCACGCAGCACGGACGAGTCGCGCTTGCTGCGCACCGCGTTGGCCGGGTGCTCGTCCATCTCGACGACCTCGCGGGCGTCCACGATGGTGAGGCGAGCCCGGGAGACGGTCTCCGGCCCCTCGATCCGCGCCAACTCATTCTCGAGAAGCTCGCGACGGCCGACGAGTAGGACGGGGATGTGAAGCTCGGTGGCAGCACGCAGGGCTCCCCTGACGATCTCGGCCGGCGCGTTGTCGCCACCCATGGCGTCAACAGCAACGGGGGCGATGGCGGCCATCAGATGTCCAGGTTGCGCACGCTCTTGGCGTGTGTCTGGATGAAACGCTTGCGGGGTTCGACGTCCGCGCCCATGAGGCGGTCGAAGATGTCGTCGGCCTTGACCGCGTCGTCAACGGAGACGCGAAGAAGGATGCGTCGCGCCGGGTCCATGGTGGTGTCCCAGAGCTCGTCGGCGTTCATCTCACCGAGACCCTTGTAGCGCTGCACCTCGATGCGCCCACCGCCCATCTCCCTGCCCTTGATGTCGCGCTCCTCGTCGCTGAAGGCGTACTCCACCCGCGCGTTGCGCCCGCTGCCCTTCTCCAGCTTGTAGAGCGGTGGCTGGGCCAGGTACAGGAAGCCCCCGTGGATGACCGGCTGCATGTGCCGCCAGAAGAAGGTGAGCAACAGGGTGCGGATGTGCGACCCATCCACGTCGGCATCGGCCATGAGCACGATGCGGTGGTAACGCAGGCGGTCGATGCTGAAGTCCTCGCCGAACCCCACCCCCAGCGCGGTGATCAGGTCCTTGATCTGCTCGTTGCCGAGGATCTTGTCCGCGCGGGCCTTCTCAACGTTGAGGATCTTGCCGCGCAGCGGAAGGATCGCCTGGTTCTTGCGCTCACGTCCCTGCTTCGCCGACCCGCCCGCGCTATCTCCCTCGACGATGAAGATCTCGCACTGCGACGGATCCTTCTCGGTGCAGTCGGTGAGCTTGCCGGGCAGCGCCGAGCCCTCGAGGAATGACTTGCGGCGCACGAGGTCGCGTGCCTTGGCAGCCGCCTGGCGCGCCCGCGCCGCCGTCAGGGACTGATCGACGATGCGCCGTCCATCGGCGGGGTTCTCCTCGAGGAACTGCATCAATGCGTCGCTGAGGACGGTTGACACCTGGCCGGCAACCTCACTGTTGCCAAGCTTGGTCTTGGTCTGTCCCTCGAACTGCGGCTCCTGGAGCTTCACGCTGATGACCGCCGTCAGGCCGTCGCGCACGTCGTCACCGCTGAGGTTGGCGTCGTTCTCCTTCAGGATGGCGGCCTTGCGCGCGTACTTGTTCAGGGTGCTGGTGAGGGCTGTGCGGAAACCGGTGAGGTGCGAGCCGCCCTCCTCGGTGTGGATGTTGTTGGCAAAGGCGAGGACGTGTTCGCTGAACACGCTGCTCTGGTACTGGATGGCGAGCTCGATGAGGTTGCCATCGATCTCACGCTCCACGTACATCGGCCGGACGTTCACGACGGTGCGGTTGGCGTTGAGGTAGCTGACCATCGCCTGGATGCCACCCTCGAAATAGAACGTGTAGCGGCGATCGGCCGCCTCGTCGACGACGGTGATGTTCACCGCCTTGGTGAGGAACGCCACCTCACGCAGCCGGTTGGCGACGATGTCCCAGCTATGCTCGACGGCGTCGAACACGGTGGGATCCGGCCACCAGCGGATGGTGGTGCCGTGTCGGTCGGTGCTGCCCACCACCGCCATGGGTGCGTCGGGCACGCCGCGGGTGTACTCCTGCCGGTAGATCCTTCCGCCCTTGTACACCTCGGCGACGAGTCGCACGCTCAGCGCATTGACGACCGATGCGCCGACGCCGTGCAGCCCTCCCGACACCTTGTACCCGCCGCCACCGAACTTGCCTCCCGCGTGCAACTCGGTGAGGACCAGCTCCAAGCCCGGCTTGTGCTCCGTGGGGTGCATGTCGACCGGGATGCCGCGACCGTTGTCGATCACCGACACGGAGCCGTCGTCGTGCAGCGTCACGATGATCGTGTCGCACTGCCCAGCCAGAGCTTCGTCGATGGAGTTGTCGACGATCTCGCGAATGAGGTGATGGAGACCGCGCGAGTCGGTGGAGCCGATGAACATGCCGGGCCGCAGGCGCACCGGCTCGAGGCCCTTGAGCGCAGTGAGTTGCGCCGATGAGTACGAGTCTTTGGCCGCTCTTGCCGTCGTTGGGATGTGCTGGCGCGGGGAGGCGTCTGCGCTGCCGACGGCACGGTCGTCGGCGGGGGCGCTCTCGTCGATCAGGTGGGACTCCGGGGTGTGCGTTTGCCGGCGGGCGCGGCGGGGTTGCAGCGTGCCCCAGCAAGGACGTGGGGAGGCATGAGTGGCACGCGAAACTACAGTGAATTGTACCAGTTTGCTGGATTTGCACGCCCTGGTCCGGGGGCGTGGGAATGCCACAGTTCACATGAGGTTTCGCATCCATCCATGGTGCGCGCGGGGACGTGCTTCCGCACCTGTGCCCCGTCGTAGCAGACTGCGCAGATGGCCCTCGAGGAATACCGCCGCAAACGCGACTTCACGCGCACCCCGGAGCCCTCCGGAGAGGCGGCGGCGGACAGGCCGCCGCCTCAGCGCGGGGCGCGCGCAGGCGGAGCGCCGGACTGGGACAGCATCGGGCCCGGACAGCGCTTCTGCGTGCAGCAGCATCGCGCCACACGGATGCATTTCGACTTCCGGCTCGAGCACGATGGAGTGCTCCTGTCCTGGGCAGTGCCGCGCGGCCCGTCGCTGGACCCCGCGATGAAGCGGCTGGCCGTGCAGACAGAGGATCATCCCATCGACTACGGCGATTTCGAGGGTGTCATCCCCTCCGGGTACGGCGCCGGGACAGTGCTGCTGTGGGACATCGGCAGCTATGAGTGGACGCGCGAGTCGGCCGACGACTTCGAGGCCAGCCGGGCCCGCGGTGACATCAAGTTCCGCCTCTCGGGCACCAAGATCTCCGGGGAGTTCGCCCTCATCCACATCGGCGAGAGGGGTCGCCGCCATGGCGGCAGCAGCGACGGCGACAGGAACTGGCTGCTGATCAAGAAACGCGACGACGCCGTTGTCGCGGGCTACGAAGCCCGCGAGCACGAGACCTCCGTGGTGAGCGGCCGGTCGCTCGCCCAGATCGCGCTGGCCGGGGGCGGCGACCCCCGCGAGGCGGCGCGCGCGGCCCGGGCGGCCGCCACGGCCTCCCGCCAGGTTGATCCCGCTCCGCCACCGCGCCGCCGGCTCGCCGCCGACGCGGTTTCGGCCGCGACGCCCGGACCCGGCCGCGCCACGCTGCCGGCTCCGATGCTGGCCACCGCCGTCGATCACGCCTTCAGCCGCGAGGGCTGGATGTTCGAACTGAAGTGGGACGGGGTGCGCGCCGTCGCCGAGGTCGGGGAGGGCCGGCTCCGCCTCTCGGGGCGCAGCGGACGTGACGAGACCGCCCGCTACCCCGAGCTTGCCGGGCTGGTCCGCGCCCTGCGCGGGCACAGCGCGGTCGTCGACGGGGAGATCGTCGTGCTCGACGACGATGGACGCTCCTCCTTCGAGCGGCTCCAGTCACGGATCAACGTCAGCCGCGACGCCGACGTGCGCCGCGCCATGCGCGACAACCCCGCCACCTACGTGGTCTTCGACATCCTCAGCCTGGACGGCAGGGACCTCACCGGGACGGCACTGCGCATCCGCAAGAAGACCCTCAAGGACGTGCTCATCCCCGGGGACCGCGTCATGTACGCAGACCATGTCGAGCGTGATGGCGAGAGCTTTTTCGCGGCGCTCAGCGCTCGCGGCATCGAGGGCATGATCGGCAAGCGGGCGGACTCGACGTACCAGCCGGGACGGCGCAGCGACGACTGGGTGAAGGTCAAGGCGTGGCAGACGCAGTCGTGCGTCGTCGCGGGGTGGACCGGTGGACGCGGCCGCCGGCTCGAGCAACTCGGCGCGCTGATCCTCGGTGTGTACGACGGCGGCCGGCTCGTCCATTGCGGCCAGGTCGGCACCGGGTTCAACGAGCCCGCGCTGCGCGAGCTCCGCCGCCGCCTCGAGACGATGGTCACCGGGCACAGTCCGTTTGCGCAGCCTCCGCGCACCGCGGAGCCGGCCTCGTGGGTGCGACCCGAGCTGGTCTGCGAGGTCCGCCACGCGGGCTGGACTGCCCACGGGATCCTGCGACACCCTGCCTACCGTGGCCTGCGCGAGGACGTTGACCCGCAGGACTGCGTGCGCGAGGAGACAAGCGCCGTCGTCGCCGAGGGTGATCAGCCGGCCGAAACGCCTGTCGCGGCAGCGGCGGCGCCGAACCGTCGCACACGAGCGCCACGGGCACGCCCGCCGCGTTGGGACGCGGACACACCGGCGCGGCTCCTCGAACAGCTCAGTGAGCTTCGCGACTCCGACGCGCTCGAGGTCGATGGGAAACGAGTGCGCGTTTCGCACCTGGACAAGGTCATGTGGCCGGCCGACGGGCTCACCAAGCGCGACCTCATCGCGCACTACATCGGCGTCGCCCCATTCCTTCTCCCGTACCTCCGCGACCGGCCGCTCTCCATGCAGATGTTTCCCGACGGCATCGACGGCAACCACTTCTGGCGCAAGGACAAGCCCTCGCACGCGCCGTCGTGGATCGAGTCCTGGACGTACCACGGGGAGAAGACCAAGGACTACATCGTGGTCAACAACCTCGCCACCCTGGTCTGGGTGGCCAACGCCGCGTCGATCGACCTCCACCCCTGGCACTCGCGCATCGACGCGCCGCAGCAACCCGACTGGGCCGTCTTCGACCTCGATCCGGCTGAGGGGGCCAGCTTCGAGAGCGTGGTGACGATCGCCCGGCTTGTCGGCGTCGCGCTCGCTCACTACCGGTTGCGCAGCGTGCTCAAGACGACGGGCCAGACCGGCCTGCAGATCTACGTGCCCGTGCGGCGCGGGCCCGACTACGCCGCCGTGCGCGGCTGGGTCGAGGGAGTCGCGCGCGCTGTCGGTCGAACCGTGCCAGACCTGGTCAGCTGGGAGTGGTCGGTGAAGCGCCGAACGGGCCGGGTGCGGATCGATTTCACGCAGAACATCATCAACAAGACGCTCAACGCCCCGTACACGGTTCGCGCCGTGGCGCACGCCCCGGTGTCGGCGCCGATCACGTGGGCAGAGCTCGAGGACCCGGGCCTGCGCCCCGACCTCTGGACGGTGCACACCATCGCCGCGCGACTGGCCACGGTCGGCGACCTCTTCGCCGGTGCGCTCGCGGGGGACCAGGATCTTCCCGCCCTCGACTGAGGGGATGCGTTGGCTCGCGTCTCACCATAGAATTCCGGCATGGCCGTGCTGCTGCTCAATGCCTCCATGCAGCCACTCAACGTGATCAGTCATCGCCGCCTGATCATCCTGCTGACCAAGGAACGCGTCGCCTTCCTCGACGAGCGCTCTCAACTGGAGGCCGCGGAGGCGCTGAGCGGGCGCCGCCTGCCCCAGGGAGTGGTGGTGGTGCGCCTGCTGCGCACCATCCACGTGCCCCGGCGTCTGCTGCGCCCCAACCGTCGCAACCTGCTCCTCCGTGACGACCAGACTTGCCAATACTGCGGTTTCGTCGGTCCGGCCGCTGAGCTGACCGTGGACCACATCGTGCCCATGTCTCGCGGCGGCGCCGGCGACCGCTGGGAGAACCTCGTCGTGGCCTGCAAGAAGTGCAACTGGCGCAAGGCCAACCATCGTCCTGAGGAGGTGGGCATGCACCTGCTGCGCACCCCAGGCCCGCTGACCCAGGAGTACGCGCACATCATCTTCCTGCGCTACCCCGAGTTGAAGGCCGCGTACGAGGCGCTGCTCGAGGTCTGAGCGTTCGTCTTCACAAAGGCGATGATGACACTAGAATCGGGACATGCCCAGATCCATGTGGCGCGGCGCGATCAGCTTCGGCATGGTCGCCATCCCGGTGCGGCTGTACCTGGCCACCGAGTCGAAGAGCGTGTCCTTCCGGATGCTCTGTCCCGACTGCCACACGCCGATCCGCAACAGGCGCTGGTGCCCCAACGAGGACAAGGAGATTCCCTGGAGCTCCACGATTCGCGGTTTCGAGGTCGGCAAGGACGAGTTCGTCGAGATCGATGACTCGGACCTCGATGAGCTGCCCCTGACGACGTCGCACACGTGTGAGATCCTCGAGTTCTGCGACGACGGCGAGATCGAGGCCGGCGTCTACATCAAGAGCGCGTACTACCTCGAGCCCGAGGCCGTGGGCGTCAAGCCGTACTACCTGCTCAAGGCTGCCCTCGAGAAGACCGGCAAGGTGGCGGTCGGCAAGATCGCCTTTCGGGACCGCGAACACCTCTGCCGTCTCGCCCTCCACGAGAAGGGCCTGCTGCTCAACACGCTCCACTGGCCTGACGAGATCCGCGACGCCGGCGAGCTGGCGCTACCCGAGGCGGACACCCGGCCGGAGATCCACAAGCATGAGCTGGACATGGCGGTGATGCTCGTCGACAACCTCAGCGCCACCTTCGACCCGCAGCGCTACACGGACAACTACCGCGAGGCGCTCATGGCGGTCGTCGACGCCAAGCTCAGCGACACACCGCTCGAGGCCCGCGCCGTGGAGGGACCCTCCAAGGTCACCGACCTCATGGCCGCGCTCAAGGCGTCGGTGGAAGCTGCGCAGAAGAGCGACCGGACGGTGGCACCCTCCGGTGCCAGGCAGGCGGCCCGGCGCCGCCAGGCAGGCGACGGGGCACGGCGACGCAAGGCCTCCTGACCTCGCCGTGAGCCCACACACGCAGGCGCCGAGGCGCCGTCCGGCGCCGGACACACAGCCCGGTCTGCCCATGGCAATCCCCGCCTCCGGCATGCCGGAGCGAGTGCTGCCCGAGGCAAGCACAACCTGCTCGGCCGCCTTCGACGCCGACGATTGGCTGTTCAGCGTCGACTGGGAGGGGTCACGCTGTCTGCTCATCGCCGGCGGCGACGGCTCGATCCGTCTCCAGGGCGAGACCTCGACGCTCGACGATCGCTTCCCCGAGATCGTCGAGGCGGCCGCGTCCGCCGGCCTGCCCTCCGCGATCCTCGACGGCGCCGTCTGCATCCTCGACGCGGAGGGCCGGCCCGACCTCGAAGCCCTGGCTCGCCGCTCCCGCTCCGGCCGAGACTCGCCCACGGCGGTGTACCTGGCGACCGACCTCGTTCACCTCGGCGGTGAATCGCTGACGGCGCGACCACTGCTGGCCCGTCTCGGCGCGCTCGCGCCGCTGATCCCCAGGGACTCGCGCATCCAGTTGCCCGACCATGTGACCGGGCACGGCCGCGCGCTCGCCGCCGCCGCCGCAGAGCGCGGCCTGGCTGGCATGCTCGCGCGGCGTCAGGACGCCAGCTACCTGTCCGGCATGGCGTCCCCTGACCGCTTGCGCATCCCGCTCTCTCAGCGTCGCGACGCCGTGGTGGTGGGCTGGCGGGAGAGTGCAGCCGGCCTCCTCGCCGTCCTTGCCGACTGGACGCTGGGCAGGCTCGGCCTGGTCGGGGTGACCCTGGTCGAGCACCAGGTGGCCGCCCCCTGGATGACCGCCACCGCTGATCCCCTCGCGATCGACGCTGTGCTCAACCCGGGGGACGCGGGCCCCGGCGTGGCCTGGTCACGTCCGCGACTTGTGGTGACTGTCGAGCCCGCCCCCCGAGGACACTGGCAAGGCCCTCTGCCGGAGTGGAGGCTGGTGGCCTTGCGCGACGACGTCGACCCGATGTGGTGTGTGCGCCGTCCACCCCTGGATCCTCCTCGCGAGAGCTCGCGCCGCCCCATGCGCCCATTCAGCCCCACCGTGCTCAGCGCGCTCCCCTTCGACCGCGTCGCCTGAGCGCGCTCCAGTCTGCCCCAGGCGGTCGCTCGGACCGAACTCCGACCCGTATGCTCACACCTCGCTGGCAAGACGAGGAGAGACTGCGTGCGACTTTCGCTCGTGCCGCGTGAGCGGCGCTTCTATCAGCTGTTCGATCAGCATGTGACCTTCATCGTGTCCGCGGCCGAGACGCTGCGGGACGGTCTCAAGGACCTGCCGGCCTTCCCGGCGTGTCAGGTCGCACTCAAGGAACTGGAACACCAGGGCGACGATGTGACCCATGAGCTGGTCCGCTCCCTCAACCGCACCTTCGTCACACCATTCGACCGCGAAGACATCTACGCGCTGGCGTCCGGACTGGACGACGTCCTCGACTACATCGAGGAGATCGGCGACACAGTCATGCTCTACAGGATCGGGACCATCCCGTCGGGGGCAACCGACCTGGTCGAGTTGATCTGCGCAGCCGTCCTCGAGCTGCAGAAAGGGGTGGGCAAGCTCGAGGGGCTCAAGGGCGTCGAGGAGCACGGGATCGAGGTCCATCGCCTCGAAAACCTCGGCGACATTGCCTCGCGTCGTGCCATCGGCGACCTCTTCTCCGGTGACACGGATGCGCTCGAGGTCATCAAGCTCAAAGAGTTCTTCACCCTCCTCGAGGATGCCCTCGACCGCTGCGAGGATGTCGCCAACATCCTCGAGGCGATCACCATCAAGAATGCCTGACGGGCAGACGGCGCTCCTGGTCATCGCCATTGCGGTTGCACTTGGCTTCGACTTCACCAACGGCTTTCATGACACCGCCAACGCGATAGCCACGACGATCAGCACGAGGGCGCTCGGGGCGCGCCTGGCCATCGCCCTCTCGGCTGTTCTCAACCTGGCCGGGGCTGTCGTTGCCATCGAGGTGCTCCACACCAAGGTGGCCAATACCATCGGTGGACTGGTCGCCCCATCGGGCGGCGTGTCACTGGCGATGATCATCGCAGCCCTGGCGGCCGCAATCGCCTGGAACCTGGTGACCTGGCGTGCGGGGCTGCCGTCGAGCTCGTCACATGCCCTCATCGGCGCCCTCATCGGCATGGGCATCGCCGGATATGGCGTTCACGCCCTCAAATGGGGAACCGTCGTTCCGGTGGTGATCGGACTGATCACGTCGCCTGTCGTCGGCTTTCTTCTTGGCTACGCCTTCCTGGTCGGCACCCTCCATGTCTTCCGCAACCTGCACCCGTCGCGGGCCAACAAGAACTTCCGCACCGCCCAGATCTTCAGTGGCGGCTTCGTGTCGTTCAGTCACGGCGCCAATGACGCACAGAAGACGATGGCGATCATCACCCTGGCCCTGATCGCCACTGGCCATGTCGTCGCCAAGAAGGGGTTGTTCCCATCACCGCCCCTGTGGGTGGTGGTGATGGCCGCGGGCACCATCGCTCTTGGCACCTACGCCGGAGGCTGGCGGATCATCCGCACCCTGGGGAGCCGGATCGCCCAGCTCGAGCCCGTCGACGGCTTCGCTGCACAGACGATGGCGGCGGTCGTGATCCAGGCGGCGACCCAGCTCGCCGTGCCGGTGAGCACCACCCACGTCGTGTCGGGAGCGGTGCTCGGAGCCGGCAGCACGCGGCGGATGGCGGCGGTGCGGTGGATCACGGCTCGCAACATCCTGGTCGCGTGGATCCTCACCATCCCGGCCACGGCTGCGCTTGCGGCTGTCGGCGCGCTGGCGGCCCGCCTCGTCTGACCACGGACCCGGTGGCATCGGCGATGTGTGCGATCATCGCGGCGACCCCGAACCAGGAGCTCCCCGCGATTGCGATTGGCCTGGGCGGGTGTTCGGGAGAGCCTGATGGCCCTTCTCATGTGCCGTCCCGAGTTTTTCGGCATCGAGTACGAGATCAACCCCTGGATGCACGTCGCCGTCGAGGTTGACCACGAGCGTGCCGTGGCGGAGTGGGAGGAACTGCACCGAGCCTACGCCGGCCTCGGCCAGGAGATCGCCCTGGTCGCCCCGGTCGACGGCCTCCCGGACATGGTGTTCACCGCCAATGCCGCCGTGCTCTGGCGGCGCCATGCCGTGCTCAGCCGGTTCCAGCACGCCGAGCGGGCGGGGGAGGAGAGCCATTGGCGCCGCGCCCTCACGGACCTCGGCTTCGAGGTCCACGACGTCGCGCCGGACCTCTCGTTCGAAGGCGCCGGCGACGCGCTCTTCGTGGGCGATCACCTCTTCCAGGCCTGGGGCTTCCGCACCGACGAGGCGGCCCATGCGGAGGTGGCGGCGCTGCTCGACGTCGAGAGCACGTCGCTGCGGCTGGTCGACCCGCGCTTCTATCACCTCGACACGTGCTTCTGTCCCCTCGACGACCGCACCGCCCTGGTCGCGCCCGACGCCTTCGCCCCTGACTCACTCGACCTGGTGCGCGCCCGCATTCCCCGCCTCATCGAGGTGTCGGTCGACGTGGCGGCGGGCTTCGCCTGCAACGCCATGCCCGTCGGCGACCGCGTGGTCAGCTCGACTGCCGCTGAGGCCCTGCGCTCAACACTCGCAAGCGCGGGGTTCGACATCGTCTGCGTGCCCATGGACGAGTTCATGAAGTCCGGGGGCGGCGTGCGCTGCCTCAGCCTGCCGCTCGACGCAGTTGTTTCCTGATAGCGACGCTGTGGGTTTTGTGGAAAACCTGAGGATAAGTCCCGCTCATTCCCTGGTCATGAGGTCGGTGATCACCCGCTGGTAGCGGCGTGTGTCGTCGTAGAGCCCATGGCGACCGATGGAGGCGTCGCCCTGGTAGTACGCCGCAAGCGCGGCGTCGACGTTGCCGTCGTGCACGGCGAGGAGGTGACGGAGCAGCAGTGTTCCGGCGAGCACGTTGTCGGCGGCCACCCGTAGGTTGAGGGTCCGGCCGGCCAGGTAGCGCGACACCCAGTCGCCTGTGTACGGCTCCACCTGCATCAACCCGATCGCGCCGGTTGGCGAGACCACGCCCTGCTGCCAGCCGCTCTCCATCCAGGCCACGGCACGGACCAGCCTGGGGTCGACCGCAGACTGGTTGGCGACGTGGACGAGCAGTGCGTTGACCCTGCCGATACGCCCGGGCACGTGGAGCACCACGCCGGCGTGGAGCGGGGCGTTGACGTTGAGCCCGTTGCTGCGCGCCAGCGCGGTGAGGTCGAGACCGAAGCGGCGCGCGATGCTCATCAGGGTGTCGCCGTGGACCGCGGCGTAGCTCTCGGAGTCCAGGGCGGCGGCCGTGTACCCAGGGGTACCCAGCTTGGAGTCGGGGATCTTGAGCAGCTGGCCGATGCGGATCAGGTTGGGGTCAGCAAGCTGGTTGGCCTCGGCAAGGGCACTGACCGTGGTGCCGTGGCGGAGCGCGATGGCGCTGAGCGTGTCGCCGGGGTGCACCACATAGGTGCTGGCGACGACACCGGCCGGCAGCGCTGCTGCGGTGGCGCCCAGGGCGGCAGCGGCAAGGCGTGTGCGGGACGGCATGGGGCAGGGTTCCCTGGTGAGACGTGTGGTGGAACGTGGAACCGGCTCCGCCGTGACGGAGCAGGCTCAGCGTAGGTGCGGCCCGCGCAAAGGTCAAGGCGCCGGCATGGATTCGCCCTTGCACACTGGAGGCGATGAGGCGGCGGTGGTACGCTGCGCAGGCCATGCCACTTCCGACACCTCGCCGGGTTGCACTCCCCCTTCCCCTGCTCGCCGCCCTCTGCGGCGCGCTCATCGGCCTGGCGTCGTTTGCGGTGGTTGCCGCGCTGTGGCGCGTGGGCGCGACCAACCTGGCCCTGCTGGCGGCCGAGGCGATCCTCCTGATCACCCTCACGGGCATGGCGACGGCCATCCTCACCGCTCAACCGGCGCGCATCCGCCGCGCCCGCGTCCCCATCGGCCGCGCCGTCCCCCACGCGTGGTGGCCGCCGCAACACGACCCGGTCCCAGTGGTCGCTGCCTGCGTCGGGACACCCATCGCAGCGGGCGTCGGCGCCGCGCTGTGGCTGTTCCACTGACGTCCCGGCGAGCCTAGCCTCCCGTCCCGCCAGCGCTCTCGACAAGGCGGCCGAGCGCCCAGGCGGCGGCCTCGCGCACCATCGGGTCGGGGTCTCTCAACGCGGCCCGCCGCAACGGCGCCTCCGTTGCGGGCACGGCCGCATTGCCCAGCGCCACTGCCGCATTGCGCGCCAGCCGGGCTCGCCCCGTCCGCCGCACCACCGTCCCCGCGAACCGCGACGCGAACGTCTCCTCGTCGAGGTCGAGAAGCTCCACCAGGTCCGGCGCCTGGACGGGGCCGCGGCGTGACGAACTCCCTGCGTCGTCGAGAGGGGCGAGGGCGAGCCGGTGGTTGATGGGGCACGCCTCCTGGCAGAGGTCGCATCCGAACACCCACGTGCCCATGAGCGGACGCAGTTCGATGGGGATGCTGCCGCGGTGCTCGATTGTCAGGTACGAGATGCAGCGGCGCGCGTCGATCACCCCGGGTGCCAGGATCGCGCCGGTGGGACACGCCGGCATGCACGCGCTGCACGTGCCGCAGCCCTTCTTTGACGGCGGGTCCGGAGGCAGAGGAACCGAGAGGGCGACTTCGGCGAGAAGCACGTAGGAGCCCGCGCTGGTGGTGAGGAGCGACGCGTGTTTACCGGCGAAACCGACGCCGGCCCGCTCCGCGACGGCGCGGTCCATCGCCCAGCCGTGGTCGATGAAGCGCTTCGAGCGCAGGCCGGGCACCCGCTCCGCAGTCCAGCCCACCAGTTCGTCGCAGCGCCGTCCGAGAACGGCATGGTAGTCGGCGGCGGCCCCACCCTCGTCACCGTCGAGCATTGCGAACGCGGCCATGCGACCCCGCGGCGATTCACCGCCGCCACCCGCGGCGCGCACCGGGCGGTACGGCCACGCCAGGGCGACAACACTGCGCGCCCACGGATACCGCGACCCCAGGGCGGTGCTCGCGGACACGCGCTCCGCGCTCATCCAGGGCATCCCGTCCATACGCCCGGCGGCCACGGAGTCGAGGCCGCGCCTGCGCGCCTCGGTGAACAGCTCGACGCCGGTGACGCCCAGGGCGCACCAGCCTCGTCGCAATGCCTCAGCGCGCAGCTCCTCGCGCAGCGCTTCCCACCGGCTCACCGCAGCCGGCCCTGCGGCCGCTGACCGCTGAACTCGCGGGCTACCATTGGCGATTCGACGGCCTCGTCGCAGTCGATCGCGCCGTGTTGGAGACAGGAATGACAGTGGCGATGCGCGGCGACGGGCCGCCCTCCGGCATCGGTGGCGACGCCCTCGTGGTCACCGCGTACAGCGACGACCTGGGCACGGCGGCCGCGGTTCTGGACCTCGCGATGGACGGCGAGCTGGCCGCCATGGTGGGTTCGGGCGAGTTGCGCGGTCGATTCGCCGAGGTCACCGTGCTGCCGGCTCCGCCCGGGATCAGTGCCCGGCGCGTGGTGGTGCTCGGGCTCGGCGACCGCGACGTGCTCGACAACTTCAGGCTTCACAACGCCTACACCTTCGCAGGCCGCGCGCTGCGCCGGCGACGCCTCACCCGCGTGGTGCTTGCCGCCGATGCATCGCTCTGCGGAGCTGCGGTGCCCGACATGGCCGCCCTCTGCCGGGCCATGGTCACGGGCATGCTGATCGCCAACCATGATGCGGGCGTGCACAAGAGCAATCCCGACGCCGCCCCGCTCATCGAGGAGGTCACCGTGGCCGGTGTCGACGGCGAGGGCGACAGCTCCCTCGACGAGGCCCTTTCCGACGCGATGCTCCTGGCGGATTCGACGCTCCGCGTGATGCGCTGGGTGAGCGCGCCCGCCAACACCCTGACCCCCACACTCCTGGCCGCCGAGGTCACGGAGTTGTGCGCCGGCACCTCGCTGGGCGTCGAGGTGATGGATCGCGCGGCGCTGGAATCCGCGGGTACCGGCGCCCTGCTCGGCATCGCCAGCGGGAGCGCCGAGCCGCCGGTGATGATCATCGTCCGCCACCGCGGCGGCTCAGACACCGACCCGACCCTGGCCTTGGTGGGCAAGGGGATCACGTTCGACACGGGCGGCACCTCCATCAAGCCGGCGCTGGGCATGGAGATGATGAAGACCGACATGGGCGGCGGCGCCGCCGTGCTGGCCGCGATGTTCGCCATCGCCGCGCTCAACGTGCCGTGCAACGTGCTGGCCGTGGTGCCGGCTACCGAGAACATGCCCGGCGGCCGCGCGCTCAAGCCTGGCGATGTCGTGACAGCTCTCGACGGCACAACGATCGAGGTTGTCAACACCGACGCCGAGGGTCGGGTCGTTCTGGCCGACGGGCTGAGCCTCGCGCGCCGCTTGGGCGCCAGCCACATCGTCGATGTCGCCACCCTCACCGGGGCGGCGGTGGTCGCGCTCGGGCACGTCAACGCCCCGCTGATGAGCAGTGATCGTGCACTGACAGACCTCGTGCTGCGCGCCGCCGGCCAGGGTGGCGACCGGTTGGCGGAGTTCCCCATGCACCCCGAATACGACTCCTGCCTGCGCAGCGATGTGGCCGACGTGCGCAACTGGGGTGGGCGCGAGGCGGCGGCGATCTCCGGGGCGATCTTCGTGCGCGCATTCTCCGGTGGCCTTCCCTGGGTGCACCTCGACGTCGCCGGCACCTCGTGGAACGAGCAGGCCAACCTCAGGGACGTGCCCCGGGGCCCGAGCGGGGCGCCGGTACGCACCCTTGTCTGGCTCGCCCGCCTGTTCGCACGCGGCTGAGGAGCGGGCGGCGGCGTCGCACGCCCCCTCGCCTAGGATGACCGCATGACGGAGCCCCGGATCCTGGCGATCATCGGCTCCGGGGAGACGGCGCCGACCATGACGTCGGTGCACGCCGAGCTGTTCGAGCGTGCCGGCGGTGCGAGCGCGGTGGCGGTGATGCTCGACACCCCCTTCGGCTTCCAGGAGAACGCCGACGAGCTGGCGGCACGGACGGTCGCCTACTTCCGCGACAGCGTCGGCCGGCGCGTCGACGTGGCCACGTTCCGCGACGCCGCCACGGCCACGCCCCTCCAGTACGAGCAGATGTGCGCGCGTGTGGCCGAGGCGGGATGGGTCTTCGCCGGCCCGGGCAGCCCGACCTACGCCATCCGGCAGTGGATCGGCACCCGCGTCCCCGAGCTGCTGGCTGAGAAGCTGTCCAGCGGCGGGGTCGTGGTGATGTCGAGCGCTGCCGCTGTGGGGCTCGGGGAACTGGCGCTGCCTGTCTACGAGATCTACAAGGTCGGCGTGGCCCCGGAGTGGATCGGTGGCCTCGACCTGATGCGCGGCCTGGGTCTGCGCGCCGTGGTGATCCCCCACTACAACAACGCCGAGGGTGGAACCCATGACACGCGCTTCTGCTACATGGGTGAGCGCCGCCTTCGCCTGCTCGAGGAGACGCTTCCTGACGGCTGCGTCATCCTCGGCGTGGACGAGCACACTGCGTGCCTCGTCGACGTTGAGAGCGCGACACTCACGGTGCGCGGACGAGGGCGCCTCATCCGGCGGCACGCCGGAGCGGAGCGGCACTGGCGCGCCGGGGAGGTGGTGACCCTGGAGGAGTTCGCCGCGGCCGGCGATCAGCCCGGACGCCCCGAGGCGCAGGCGGGGGCCCTGCAACCGGTGGACGCCGGTGTTGACGAGGCCGACCCCTTCATGGAGGAGGTCGCCGATCAGCGTGCCGCAGCGCTTGCAGCCCTCTCCGCTCGCGACCCGGATGGCGCCGCGGCGGCCATCCTGGCCATGGAGGCCTCGGTGCACGCGTGGTCGCTCGACGCCCTGCAGTCCGACGCGCCGGACCGCGCCCGCGAGGCCCTCCGCGAACTCGTCGTGCGTCTCGCAGGCATGGCTCGGAGCGGCGTCATCGACCCGCGCGTGCGGGCCGCGCCGTTCGTTGACGCCATGCTCGGGCTCCGCGACCAGGCCCGCGCCGACCGCCGATTCGCCGACGCCGACGCACTCCGCGACGCGCTTGCTTCGGCCGGGGTGTCGGTTCGTGACACGCCGCGGGGGTCGGAGTGGGATCTCGACGCTGGGGCGCCTGACTGAGACCGACACTGCCCTCGGGATCGATGCACATCGACGAGGCGCGCCATGACACGATGCCTGTCTCCGCGCAGGCGGCGGGCGAACACAGCGAGGACGACATGAACATCGCAGTCCTGGGCACCGGCAACGTCGGACGGACCATCGGTGCGAGGCTGGCCGGCCTCGGTCACCACGTGGGCATGGGCTCGCGCACCGCAGCCAACGACACTGCCGCCGCCTGGGTCGCCGCCACCGGAGGCGGGTCCAGCCACGGCACATTTGCCGACGTGACCGTCAGGGCTGAGATGGTTTTCAACTGCACATCAGGCGTGTCGTCATTGGACGCGCTGCGCTCCGCCGGGGCCGCCAACCTGGGACGGAAGGTGCTCGTCGACGTGGCCAACCCGCTCGACCTCTTACACGGGATGCCGCCGACCCTCTCGGTCTGCAACACCGACAGCCTCGGCGAACAGATACAGCGCGAGTTCCCGGAGGCGAGGGTCGTGAAGGCTCTCAACACCATGAATGCGCGGGTGATGGTCGAACCGGGTCGCGTCCCCGGCGACCATGACGTGTTCATCTGTGGAGATGACCCCGCCGCCAAGGCCGCCGTCGCCGAGGTGTTGCGCTCGTTCGGCTGGCCACCGGCATCGATCGTCGACCTGGGGCCGATCTCGTCGTCACGGGGCACCGAGATGTACCTGCCGCTGTGGCTGCGTCTGCAGGGCGCGCTCGGGACGGCAGACCTGAACATCAAGGTGGTCCACTAGCGCAGGACGCCGCCGTCGCTGGTCGCGGCGACAGGCGTGACCGGCCGTCATGTCACCGTGACCGTCCCTGTGAATGCCGGGCCGATCACCGTGGCGCCCTGCTGCGGCACCAGCGTCACGTCGATGCCGCCCCGGTGGGCGGCCGTGATCACCAGCGTGACGCTGATCGTCTCCTGGCCGGTGAGCTCACCTCCGCAGACACGGTTGGCGCGGGCGTTCACCTGGTCGAGGCCCTGGAAATTCGCCGACACCAGGGTCACTCCGGCACCACTGAGCGCGATGCAGACCGGGGAGATGATGCTGTCGCCGACGTTGTCGACCGCGATGTCGACCCGCACCTGAGCGCCGGCAGCGGCGCCGCTGGGAAGCTCTCCGGAGATCTCCGCCTGCGGTGCGCCGCCGTTGGCGAACAGCGGCAGCACCACCCCGGCGAACGCTGCGGCGATGACCACGCCGGCAGCGGCCAGGCGGACGCCTCGCGGCAGGGTGACCACGGCGTTGGCGGCGGCGCGCACGACCGTGGCGGCGCGAGCGCGCCCATCCCTCACCGGCTGCGCTCAGATGATGGCGGGCGGACGGTACTCACCGAACACGTCACGCAAGGCCCCGCAGATCTCCCCGAGAGTGACCTCGGCGCGCACCGCGGCGAGGATGACGGCCATCAGCTCGCCATCGCCGGTCGCGGCTGTGCGCAGTGCTTCGATGGCGACCGCAACCGCATCGGTATCGCGGCGTGCCCGGAACGCGCGCAGCCGCTCCACCTGTTCGACGCCCGCGCGCTCGTCGCTGCGGAAGAGCACGGGCGGCTTCGCCTCCTCGGTCTCGGTGTGGCGGTTGACGCCGACGACAACCTTGGCGCCCGACACGATGGCCAGCTCGGCACGGTACGCCTCCTCCTGGATCTGCTCCTGCATCCAACCCGACTCGATGCAGGCCACCGCACCGCCGCGCTCGCCCACCTCGCTGAGCAGGGCCTCGGCGCGGCGCTCGAGCTCATCGGTCAGCCACTCGAGGTAATACGAGCCGCCCAGTGGATCGACGGTGTTGGTGACGCCGATCTCCTCGCCGATGATCTGCTGGGTGCGCACGGCGATGCGCTGTGCCTTCTCGGTGGGGATGGACAGTGCCTCGTCGTAACAGGACAGCGCCATCGACTGCACCCCGCCGAGCGTGGCCGCGAGCGCCTGGATGGCGGCGCGCACGATGTTGTTCTCCGGCTGCTGCGCCGTCAGTGTGGAGCCGCCCGTCTGGGTGTGGGTGCGCAGCATCATCGAGCGCGGGTCGGCAGCCCCGAAGCGGTCGCGCATGAGCCGCGACCAGAGGCGGCGCAGGGCGCGGTACTTGGCGATCTCCTCGAAGAAATCGGTGTGGGTGTTGAAGATCCAGGAGAGCTTGGGCGCGAAGTCGTCGACGCGGACGCCGCGCTCGACGGCAGCCGCAACGTATGCGCAGGCATTGGCGAGGGCGAACGCCATCTCCTGCGGCGCGGTGCTGCCCGCCTCGCGAATGTGGTACCCGCTCAGGGAGATGGGGTTGAACCTCGGTGCCTGGCGTGTGCAGTAGGCGATGAGGTCGGCGGCCAGGCGCAGCGAGGGCCGGGGCGGATAGATGTAGGTTCCGCGCGCGACGTACTCCTTGAGCACGTCGTTCTGCGCCGTCCCCATGACGGCATCGGCAGCCACGCCCTGGCGTTCCGCGGCCACGATGTACATGGCCACGAGCACCGGCGCCGGGGCGTTGATGGTCATCGAGGTGCTCACCACGTCGAGCGGGATGGCTGCGAAGAGGTCCTCCATGTCCGCCACCGAGTCGATGGCCACGCCGACCTGGCCCACCTCGCCGGCGGCGCGTGAGTCGTCGCTGTCGAGGCCCATCTGGGTGGGAAGGTCGAAGGCGACGGACAGGCCCTTCTGGCCGTTGGCGAGAAGGAACCGGAAGCGCTGGTTGGCGTCGGCGGCGGTGCCGTATCCCGCGTACTGGCGGATGCTCCACAGCCTCTCGCGGTACATGGTCGCCTGGATGCCGCGCGTGAACGGAGCCTCCCCGGGCAGGCCCTCCGCTGCGGCCGCATCGTGGCCGGCGAGCTGCGCGGGACCGTACAGCGCGTCCACCTCGATGCCGCTGCCGGTGGTGAAGACGTCCTTCCGCTGAGGACGCTCCACTGCCCGTCGCAGTGCCCGCTCTTCCCAGCGCCGCTGCTCAGCGAGGTAGTCGCGGCGGGTTTCGCCGGCGCCAGGCGCCACCTCGCTCTCCGAGATCACCAGGTCAGCATACTTCGCGTCGCCCGGCGCACCACCATGCGCGGTGACGCGGGCCGGCGACGGCCGAGCGGTGCCCGCCTGCCACACTCGCGCGGACATGGCTGTCGACATCACCGACGAGCGAGTCGCCAAGGTGGCCGCGCGTCTCCATGACGGTGGGTGGGTGTACTCCGCTCGTCAGCTCTACTACGGTGTCTGTGCCGAGGTGGAGACGGCGCCGGTGCACGTCGCGCCCGGGGAGGTGGGCCTCGGCGTCCTCCTCATCCTGGTTGGCGCCATCACGGGACAGCGACTCATTCTCGCGATCCTCGGGGTCCTCGGAATCTTGTTGGTGATCGTCGGGGCGGTCACGCGCGTGGCGGAGCGGAGGCCGCTTCCGCTGGTGCGCCCGCTGGCCATGTCGTACGCCGATTTCGAGCGCACCTTCCTGGGCGCCGGCCATGAACCCGCCGGCCTGCTGACGCCGGCCGGCGGTGCGTCGAGCGCGAGCGGGGCCACCCTGGTTGTCTGCGACAGGGACGAGACCGCCGCCGTGATCGCCGCCAACCGCGAACGCATCGGCGACATCGAGGTCAGCACCCTGGCGGCGCTCGACGATGACCTCTCCGGCCGCCGCATGGTGGCGCTCCACGACTGCGACCCGGCCGGGTGCGCGCTCGTCCCCGAGCTCAGCGACCGTGGCGCCAGCCCTGTCGACGCCGGCATCAACCCACGCGAGCTGTCGGGCCGGCGCCTGCAGCTGCTCGAGGGTGCCCCGGCGCGGTTGCCCCGCGACCTGTCCGGCCACCTCCACACAGCGGAGATGGACTGGCTTCGCTCAGGGACGCGCCTCGAGTGCGCTGTCGAGACCCCCGAGCAACTGGCGCAGCGCGTGCTGACCGCGATGGGCGGCGTCTAGAACTCCGCCTGCTCGGGGTCCCTGGCGCCCACCAGGATCGCCATGTTGCCGACCGGGTGACGGTTTTCGTACATCAGCTGGTGGGCCTGGCCGACCTCATCGAACCCGAAGGTGCGCTGCAGGCACGGGTCCACCATCCCGGCGGCCACCAGTGCGTTGAGAGCTGCGGCCTGCTCGTCGTTGGCGAAGTGCGAGCCCTGGAGGCGCTTGCTCCGCATCCACAGGTAGCGCAGGTCGACCGCCCCGTGGTAGCCGGTGGTGCCGGCGCAGATCACCACCATGCCGGCGTTGTCGCACACGAAGATGGACGTGGGGATGGTGGCCTCGCCGGGGTGTTCGAACACGATGCGCGGGTTGCGTCTCTCCCCGACCACCTCCCAGATCGCCTTGCCGAAACGCCTGGCCTCGGCCGCCCACCCGGCGAACGCCGCCTCGTCACGCCAGTTTGGGGGAATCCCCCAGTGGTCGAATTGGCTGCGGTCGACGTAACCCGCCGCACCGAGGGCGACGCAGAACTCCCCGCGCTCCTTCCCCGACGCCACCGCCACCGGGATGCCGCCCCGGGCGCGCACGATCTGGATCGCCTGGCAGCCGAGGCCGCCGCTGCCCCCCCAGACGAGGACCACGTCGTTCTCGCGCACGGTGTGGGGTTCCCAGCCGCAGAGCATGCGAAACGCGGTGGCTCCGACCAGCATGTACGCCGCCGCCGCGGCCCAGCTGAGATGTGAGGGTTTGGGCACCAGCTGGTGTGCCTGCACCAGGGTGAACTGAGCAAAGCTGCCCCAGTTGGTCTCGTAGCCCCAGATCCGCGCGCTGGGGGCTGTGATGGGGTCGCCGCCGGCGGCGATGAACGGGTCGGCGCTGTCCCATTGCCCGCAGTGAGCCACCACGTGGTCGCCGACACGGACGGTGTCGACGCCCTCGCCCACCGCGTACACGACGCCTGACGCGTCGCTGCCGCCAATGTGGAAATCCTCGGTGGCGCCGAGCCTGCGCCGCGACGCGATGACGTCAACCGGTCGTCCCAGGGCGGCCCACACGTTGTTGTAGTTGACCCCGGCCGCCATCACGTACACCAGCGCTTCCCCGGGCCCCGGCCGGGGCGTGTCGACCTCCTCCTCGGCGAAGGCCATCGCGGGCTGACCGTAGCGATGGGGGCGGATGACCTGCGCCAGCATGGTGGGCGGCACATCGCCGAGGGGGGGGGGCTTCGTGAGGCGCCCTCGTTCGATCCGCGGCAGCGGCGCATCGGCGGTCATCTCGGTCATGGATCACTCTCCCCTCGTCCCTCATCCGGTGAGCACGCCACCTTACACGGGCGGCGTGGCGCCGCCTCGTCGGCGCGGGCCGATGGCGCAGCCGCGGTGCGGCCGCAGTAGCCGCAGCACTGCTCGCCTTGCTGCCGGCCGGTCTCAGGCCCCGATCGCGTCCACGATCTCGGAGCGCAGCCCCGGGTAGGCGGCGAGGCAGTCGCGCCGCTCCGCGCGCAGGCGCTCAACGATGGAGGTGTGCTCGGCGCCGCGCCCGGTGCGCTCGTAGAGCCTGCGCGGCTGAAGGATCTCGACGTCGTCGATGCCGGGCACGGACACGGCCACCTCGTAGCCGAAATCCGGGTCGGTCTCCCATTCGATGGTGCCCTCGGCGATCGCCCTGACCACGGCGCTGGAGTAGGCGATCGAGACCTTCTTGCTGTGCTCGTCGACAGGTGGGCCACCAACCCGTCCCGTGTTGAGCAGGAAGACCTCGAAGGGATGGGAGTCGAGCAGCTCCAGGAAGCGATTTCCCTGCTGCTCGTGGCGCAGGGGGAAGAACGGGTTGGTGCCCGGAACGCGCAGGGACCTGCCCGCCTCCTCCCTGCCGCCGGCGGACGTCCCCTGCGTCTCGCCGAGCATGAAGTACGCGGCCGCCTGTTCGCGGCTCAGCCGGGCCACCGCCGGGATGATGTTCTCGTTGCGGTTGAGGATGAGCATCTGGTCGACGCGCATCTGGTCGTCCGCCTCGCGGTGCCAGCCGAGCGCGTCCATGCGGAACACGGCGCGGCCATTCTGCGTGTAGGCGGTGTCGAAGAAGTCCACGGCCCCGTCGTCGGTCATCGACACGTTCTCGAGGTACGCCTCGGGCTTGCACACCGCCCCGTGGATGCTCGGCTCGTCCCTGGGGTCGAGGCCGAACGTCTTGGCGAAGCAGCCGTTCTCGGTGGCCACGATCATGCCACCCGGGTAGAGGGCGACGAAGTCGTCCTGCACGGGCTTGGAGTCGTTCTGACGGGTGAACGTCGTGGTGGTCTTGCCAGTGCCGGAAAGGCCGACGATCAGCATCACCTGCTCACCCCGCTGCGTGGGGATGACCTTGCAGCCCGCGTGCAGGGCGAGCCCGCCGGCGTCATCGGTGAGCTTGCTCCACATGCGCAGCCCGCCCTTCTTGGACTCACCGAAGTAGTCGCTGTTGAGCACGCGCGTGACCCCACGGTCGAGGTCGACGGCGATGACCCGGTTGTCCGGGTAGCCCGGGGCTTCGAGCGACGGCGTGTAGATGACGGTCAGCTCAGGGTCCCAGCCGTGGCCGCCCTGGTCCTCGTTGTCAAAGTAGAGCCAGCGCTGCATCCCGGCGATGTTGGCGAACGCGGCCTCGATGTACAGGCGCGCGCGCACTCGCCGCTTGGGGTCGTTGCCGATGTAGCCATCGACGACCACCATGTCGCGCTCGCGGATGTGCTCGTCCTGGCGGCGCGCGATCTCGCTTCCCACCTGGTGCGACAGCGTCTGGTCGCTGTGCTGCTCGGGATGGTCGGTGACGATGTAGGTGCTGCCCTTGCTCCGCGACACCACCTCGGTCTGCACGTCGTAGTTGCCGAACTGCGTCAGGCGCGCGTTGGGCATCTTCGCGGTGAGCTCGCGCAATTGCTGCGGGCTGGGGTTCCAACGAATCGACGCAGCCGGTGGCAGCGGTAGGCGTTGAGCCCTCAAGACGTCGGTCATGTCACCTCCCATCCCGGCCTCGCGAACTCCTGCAAGCGGCTGGGCGTCACACCCTCGGCCGGGTTGTTGACGCCTCGGGAGCATATCAAAGGCGTTCTGACACCCCAGCCCCGTCACCGGGCGTCCGCGACCCGGTGAGCGCCATCAGCGCGGCCGGGCATCACTGGTTGTACTCTCCCCCTCATGACCCAGGCTCCCGCATCCGCATCGCCTGACGCTGTGACCCTCCGCGAAACGTCGTGGATCTGGTTCGACGGTCGTGTGTGCCAGTACGGCGAGGCCAAGATCGGCCTGCTCACACACGGCCTCAACTACGGGACCGGTGTCTTCGAGGGCATCCGCGCGTACTGGAACGCGGAGCGCGAGCAGCTCTACATCCTGCGCATGGCCGAGCATTTCGACCGCCTGCGCGTCAACGCCCGCATCCTCCAGATGGAGGTGCCTCTGTCCACCGCTGAGCTGTGCTCGATCACCGCGGACGTGCTTCGGCGCAACCGCTATCGCGAGGACATCTACGTCCGCCCGCTCATCTTCAAGTCGGCGGAGATCATCGGCGTGAAACTGCACGACGTCCCTGAGAGCTTCGCGATCTGCATGGCACCGATGGGCAACTACGTGGGAACAGGCGGTATCCGTTGCATGGTGAGCTCCTGGCGGCGCATCGAGGACACCATGGCCCCGGCGCGCGCCAAGTGCACGGGCATCTACGTGAACAGCGCGTTGGCCAAGTCCGAGGCCATCCAGTCCGGCTTCGACGAGGCCATCCTGCTGACCATGGACGGCCACGTCTCCGAGGGCAGCGCTGAGAACATCTTCATCGTCCGCCAGGGGGTGCTCTACACCCCCCCGCCGAGCGACAACATCCTCGAGGGGATCACGCGCCAGACGGTGATGCACATTGCCCGCGAGGAGATGGGGCTCGACGTGGTGGAGCGCTCCATCGACCGCACCGAGTTGTACGTGTCCGACGAGGTCTTTCTCTGCGGGACCGGGGCGCAGGTCGCGCCGGTCGTGGAGATCGATCGCCGACGGGTTTCGGACGGCGAGCCCGGCCCGGTCACGCTGCGCATCCAGGACCTCTACAACGGCCTGGTGACCGGCGGCAACGCCAAGTACGCGGAGTGGCTGACCGCCGTCTACGCCTGAATCCGAGGGACGGCCGACAGGGCGCGCGCCCCGGCGAGGCGGAGCAGCGCGCGAACCCGCCGCCGCGGCTCCTCGCTCATCTGGTCGAGAGCGATGGTGGCGTCGAACTCGCCATCGCCGCCCTGCACTGTCCCGCACACTGCGACGCACGGGACCCCGGCCTGCCGCGCCCGCGCCGCAACCTCTGAAGGGGCCTTGCCGGTCGATGTCTGCGGGTCGAGCCGGCCCTCGCCCGTGATCACCAGGGTCGCGCCCGCGATCGCCTCGTCGAGGCCGACCCGGTCGCAGACCATGGCGGCGCCTCCGCCGAGGCTGGCGCCGAGGGCAGCCAGCGCGAACGCCGCCCCGCCCGCCGCCCCGGCCCCGGGCTGATCGGCCAGGCCGGGCATTCCGGCCGCGGCCTCGATGAGGCTGGCGAAGTGGCGAAGCCCGCCATCGAGGAGGAGCACCTGGTTGCCGTCCGCCCCTTTCTGCGGAGCGAAGACGTGGGCAGCGCCCGCGACACCGAAGAGCGGGCTGCGCACGTCGACCGCGACCTCCACTGTGGTGTGGCCCAGGCGTGCATCGACCCCGGAGAGGTCCACGTTGGCGATCGTGACCAGCGCGCCTCCGCCGAGATCGACGGCGCGGCCGTGCCGATCGAGCAACCGTGCCCCGAGCGCGACCAGGATTCCAGCGCCCCCGTCGGTCGAGGCGCTGCCGCCGACCCCGACGATGATTCGCCGCGCTCCGCCGTCGAGGGCGGCAGCAATGAGCTCGCCGGCGCCGCGGCTGGTGGCACGGAGCGGCTCGCGGCGGGATCCGAGCAGGCGAAGGCCTGCAGCCTCAGCCATCTCGACAACCGCCAGGTCACGTCCGAGCCAGCCGAGCCGGGCCCGGCGCGGGCGCCCCAGCGGTCCGGTCACCCGCAACTCCTGCACGCGGGCCTCCACGCTCGCCCCGGCGAGGAGGACGTCGAGGGTGCCATCGCCGCCGTCGGCGACCGGGACCGAGCGGGCCCGCCAACCTCCGTCGACCACCCCGGCGGCCAGCGCGTGCGCGGCCCCCGCCGCCGTCAGCGTCCCCTTGAAAGCGTTGGGCGCGCAGAGGGCGATGGGGGCGGACGGCCGCGTCACCCCGTTCGGTGTCGCCCTGTCCGGCTCGCCGCCCACGGCGTCACCGGGCTCGGGCGACCCAGGTGGCCGGGGCGCGAAGCTCAGCCGCGGAGGGCATCATCTCCGGGCCCTCCCACACCCGGTTGAGCAGCGTCACGCCCCCGGCGGCGGCCACCGCCTCGCAAAAGCGCTCGCCCACCTCGTACTGGCGCATCTTCATGTTGATACCGGTGATGGCCAGAACAGCTCGCTCGATGACGGTGCGCTGGGCGCGGCGGCGAGCGAAGGCGGCCTCCAGCTCATCGAACTTCTCGAGATGCTGACGTCCGACGTGGTGCATGACGAAGTTGGCGTAGCCCTCGAGCACGCTCATCACCGCCTGGAGCGTGCCGATGCCGCGCAACTGCGTGCGCACCGCGTCGGGCAGGCGCTCGAGAACCTGCCGGGCACTCGGATGCTTGCCCTTGCCGTCCCCGACCGCCCGGGCCAGGCTGGTGCGGATCATGTCCTCCATCATCCCGACTAAGTGCTCGCGCAGCCACGGGTGCTCACCGAACTGCCACGCATGGGTCAGCTCGTGGAGGATGAGCCAGCGCCGCAGCGGTTCGACCGGTGCGCCGGCAACGCGCGCGAAACTGGTCAGGTTGGGCTCCACGAGGTAGAGCGCAGGGGTGGCGCCGCCGGGTGGCGGACCGATGGCCAGCACGGGGTCGTACTGGCCGAGGACCCGCTGCGACATGATCCCGAAGAGTGCCCCGACGTAGCGGTTCATCACACCGCGACCGAATGCGGTTGCCCGTGAGTCGCCCAGGCTGGCGCGCAGTTCCTCGACGGGGACGAGCATGCGGCGGGCGATCTCGACGTTGACGTCAACGAAGCCGCGGCGGTCGAGGACGGCGAAACGGGGAAAGTGAACGAGCGGCTGCTCGCAGACCTCGACCATCAGCGGTGCGAGGTCGGCGGCGATGCGGTCGCACTCGGCGGCGATCCTCGCCGCGTCGTCCGCGTCGACCGAGCCCGCCTCGGGCCCACCGCGGTGGTGGGCGGTGCTGCGCACGACGTCCCAGTCGACCATCCGCGGGTCGCCATCCGCGCGGGGGCGCAGCAGCGCCCGGGCGGAGATCACCGCCCCGGCGCCCAGCGCGCCCGCGGCGACGGCGCGACGCAACGTGGGTGTGGGCATCCGGGGCATCACTCGATGATAGGTGGGGTCCTCACATCGACGACCCCGACCGGCCGTCGATGTAGACCGGCTCTGCGGGCGGCCCTTCCAGCCAGTAGGCGTCGAGCCGCTGCTGGCTCCAGCCCCTCTCGCGCAGGAACGGCTCGTCGAGGAGTTGGCGACCGCTGAGCTGGGCGGGCTCGGTGGTCACCATCTCCAGGAGCGCGTCGCTGAGGATGTCCGGAGACCGCCACAGACTGCGGTCGCCGACCTGGTGGTTGATGGTGGCGAAGCTCTCGATGAGCGTCACCGGCCACAGCGAGTTTGAGGCGATGTTGTCGTCACGGTGCTCGTCGGCGATGCCGATGGCGAGACGGGTCATGCCCATCTTGGTGGTCATGTAGGCCACGTACCCGGGGTTGGGCGCGGTGCCGATCGGCGGTGAGCACATCACGATGTGGCCCCAGCCGTTGCGCAGCATGTGCGGGAGCGCCTGCTGCGCGCAGACGAACGAGCCCCGCACGTTGACCTGCCACATCAGGTCGTAGCGCTTCAGCGGCGTCTCGAGGACGGGCTTCCACCACAGGGCCCCGGCGTTGTTGACGAGGATGTCGAGGCGACCGAATGCCTCGACGGTGCGCGTCATCATGGCGGCGACGTCCTCCTCGCGACGCACATCGAGGTGCACCGCCAGGGCTCGGCCGCCGGCTGCGTTGATCTCGTGGGCAACGCTGTGGATGCTGCCGGGCAGCTTCTCGGTGGAGTGTTCCGATTTGCCGGTGATCACCACGGCGGCGCCCTCCGCGGCGAGCCGCATCGCCATGGCGCGGCCGATGCCTCGGGACGACCCGGTGACAACCGCCACGCGGTTGTCGAGCCGGCGGGGTGTGGCCACGCGGCGGAGTCTATCGGCGCTGCCGCCGACCTGGCATCTTCGGCGGGCTCTCCCTCCTGTGCCTTGGCTGCACCTTCTGGTGGGTCCGCTCCCGACTGCGCTGACCTCGAGCGGGCCGGCGTGACCGCGCATCTGCCGCTCGGTCCGCCGCGGTGCAGACTGCACTCCTGCTTGGTGTGACCCTAGTCACGGTGAGCACTGACCCCCCGACATCCGGGAACGACGCCCTGAGTTGCGTGGCGTGCGGCGGTCAGCTTCTTCCGCTGAGCTACGCGATTCCGCCGCACGATGACCCCAGGGGTCCGGATCGGGCCGCCCTCAAGTGCGTCGGGTGCGGCCGGCGGTTCCCGCTGCAGGATTTCGACGACTGGGGCCCGTCGGGAGGCGCGTAGCGCGGTCGGTTTTCGACGGCTGTGGAGCCTCCGACTGGCGCTCGCCAGGGCCGCCTGCTAGCACTCCGATACCGAGAGTGCTAAGATTCTGAGACCGAACCGAACAGCTACTCACTGTGCTTTGAACCCGCTCACCAAGCGGCGGGAGGAGGTTTTTATGGCCAAGCAACTGCTCTTCGACGCGGAAGCCCGCGACGAGATGCGCAAGGGCGTTGACCGTGTCGCCAACGCCGTCAAGATCACGATCGGCCCCAAAGGCCGCAACGTCGTGCTCGACAAGAAATTCGGGTCGCCGACGATCACCAACGACGGCGTCACCATCGCCAAGGAGATCGAGCTCGAGGAGCCCTTCCAGAACATGGGCGCCCAGCTGGTCAAGGAGGTCGCCTCCAAGACCAACGACATCGCCGGTGACGGCACCACCACCGCCACCGTGCTCGCCCAGGCGCTCATCAACGCCGGGCTGCAGAACGTCGCGGCCGGCGCCAACCCGATCCAGCTCAAGAAGGGCATCGAGCTCGCCGTTGAGGCCGTCGTCAAGGCCATCAAGGAGCAGTCGGTCCCCATCGGTGACCGCGAGAAGATCGCCCAGGTTGCCGCCATCTCGGCTGCCGACCCGGCCATCGGCGAGATCGTCGCCGATGCCATGGAGAAGGTCGGCAAGGACGGCGTGATCACCGTCGAGGAGAGCAAGGGCCTGGAGACCGAGCTCGAGCTCGTCGAGGGGATGCAGTTCGACAAGGGCTACATCTCCCCGTACATGGTCACCAACGCTCAGCGCATGGAGGCAGTTCTCGAGGATCCCTACATCCTCATCACCGACCGCAAGATCTCGGCGATCGCAGACCTGCTGCCCATCCTCGAGAAGGTCGTCCAGAGCGGCAAGCCGCTGCTGGTCATCGCTGAGGACGTCGAGGGCGAGGCGCTTGCCACCCTCATCGTCAACAAGCTGCGCGGCACGTTCAACGCCGTCGCGGTGAAGGCGCCTGGCTTCGGCGACCGCCGCAAGGCCATGCTCCAGGACATCGCCATCCTCACCGGCGCACAGGTCGTCACCGAGGAGGTGGGCCTCAAGCTCGAGAACATCGGACTGGAGTTGCTCGGCACCGCCCGCAAGATCGTGGTCACCAAGGACGAGACCACCATCGTCGAGGGCGGCGGTAGCCACGAAGAGGTCAAGGGCCGCATCGCCCAGATCAAGGCCGAGATCGAGAACACCGACTCGGACTACGACCGCGAGAAGCTCCAGGAGCGTCTGGCCAAGCTGTCCGGCGGCGTGGCCGTCATCAAGGTCGGCGCGGCCACCGAGGTCGAGCTCAAGGAGAAGAAGCACCGCATCG
>DAISRJ010000023.1:0-12486 GCA_036828955.1 Candidatus Dormiibacterota bacterium
GGAAACCTGTCCCACCGGTCACAAATGCTCGCGACGTCATTCCGCAGCCACCATAAGTCGACAGCGAGGTTCGGGGGACGGTTGGGAAGCATCCGCGCCACGGTGATCGGCCCCACCCGCCGGGGCGCCGATAGGTCGCTGCGGTTACCGGTTCGTCACAAGCTGGGCCAGGGACGGGCTGATGATGGGGCGATGCAGCCCCAACCGCTCCAACGCGGGAGGTCGCGACCGCGGCTCGCGGCCGGCCTGGTCGTGCTCAGCCTCACCGCGTGCGGCAGCACCGCCCTCACCATTCCGCGGCACCCGCCCTCCGGGGTCGCGCTGCGGTTGCCGTCGGACGCCACCAAACAGACGGCGTCACCGACGCCGGTCCCGATGAGCGCCGCCACCCGCCCTCCGACGCCGCGCCCGGCACCGCCGGCGCCGCGCCCGGCGACCCCAGCCCATGTGGTCGGGCGTGCCGGCGGCCCCACCATCGGTGGGTGCGCCGTGTTCCCCGCCAACAACGCGTGGAACCAGGACATCTCGCACGCGGCGGTTGATCCCAACTCGAGCGCGTACGTCGCGCGCATTGACTCCTTCAAGCAATTCCTGCACCCGGATTTCGGGTCCAACCTGTCCTACGGCATCCCCTTCGTTCTCGTTCCGGGGAGCCAGCCGTTCGTCCCCATCACGTTCACCGCGTACGGCAGCGAGAGCGATCCCGGTCCATACCCCGTGCCGCTCAACGCGCCCGTCGAGGCCGGCAGCGACGCCCATGTGCTGGTGGTGGATTCCGGGAACTGTCATCTCTATGAGCTGTACTCCGCACACCGGCTCGGCGCCGGCTGGGACGCGGCGTCCGGGGCAGTGTTCAGCCTGGGCAGCGACGCCTTGCGCCCCGACACCTGGACCTCTGCCGACGCCGCGGGCCTGCCGATCCTCCCCGGCCTGGTGCGCTACGACGAGGTGGCCTCCGGGGTGATCGACCACGCGCTCCGCTTCACCGTCGACCAGAGCCAGAACGGCTTCATCCACCCGGCGACCCACCAGGCGGGCGTGGCCGATGCCAGCGACCCACCGATGGGCGCGCGCTTCCGGCTCAAGGCGTCGTTCGACCTGACCCCGTACCACGGTGAGTCGCTGGTCATCCTCACCGCGCTCAGGACCTACGGGATGATCGTGGCCGACAACGGCAGCAGCTGGTACATCAGCGGCTCCACCGACGGGCGCTGGAATGACAACGATCTCAACCAGCTCAAGTCCGTGCCCGGGAGCGCCTTCGAGGCGGTCAGCACGGGCCCGATCCTGCACGGCTGAAGTCGGGCGCGGCCGCGCCCGCTACAATCGCATTCTTCCGTAAACGTCTATTTCAGTTCGGGCTCCAGGAGAGCGATGGCCGATCTCGATTTCAGCACGGCCCGGCGGCGCTCGCCGGGCGTCGGTTCGGACCACCGCCATTACAAGTGGTGGGCCCTCTCCTGCACGTCGCTGGGGATGCTGATGGCGACCGTCAACTCCGGCACTCTGATCATCGCGCTGCCCACGCTGGAGACGAGCCTGCACACGTCGTTGCTCGAGCTGGTGTGGGTGATCCTCGCCTACATGATCGCCTCGACAGTCCTGGTGCTCAGCGCCGGCCGCCTCTCTGACCTTTTCGGTCGCAAGCACGCGTTCGCGGCCGGGTTCGTCGTGTTCGCGCTCGCGTCCCTGGGGGCGGGCTTCGCGGGGTCGGGAACGGAGTTGATCCTCTGGCGAGTGCTGCAAGGGATCGGCGCCGCGTTCCTCTTCGCCAATGCGGCCGCGATCGTGACCGACGCCTTCCCCGTGTCGCAGCTGGGGGTTGCCATGGGCACCAACGTGATGGTCGCCGCTGTCGGGCTGGTTCTCGGTCCTGTGCTGGGGGGCGCGCTGGTGAGCATCTCGTGGCAGTGGGTGTTCTGGTTCAACGTGCCCTTCGGCATCATCGGCGCCGCCTGGGCGCTTGCGGTGCTCGTCGACACCAGCCGGCGCGACTCGGTTCGCGGCCTGGATCCGCTCGGGACGGTGACGTTCCTCGTGGGCTTCACAGGCCTCGTGCTGGCCATCTCGCGCGGCGGGCTGACCGGATGGGGCGACCCCATCGTGATCCTCGGTTTCGCGGCGGCCATCGTGTTGCTGCCACTCTTCATCTACATCGAGTCGTCTCAGCGTGCGCCGATGCTGGACCTGTCCCTGTTCCGCGACCGCCTGTTCTCCGCCGCCGCCGGAGCGTCGTTCCTGAACGGCCTGTCGCGCTTTGCGTTGATGTTCATCTTTGTCTTCTACTTCCAGGGCGCGCAGGGCGATTCCGCGCTGACGGCGGGCCTCAAGCTCACCCCGCTGGCGGTGGGGATGCTCATCGCGTCGCCGATCGCCGGGGTGATCGCCGATCGGCGCGGCTCGCGCACGCTGGCGTCGCTCGGCATGGTCGTGAGCGCGGTGGGGCTTGCCGCCATGACCACGCTCGCCGTGAACACGCCGTTCTGGCAGTCGGGCCTCTGGCTGTTCATTGTCGGGTGCGGCTCCGGCCTGTTCAACTCGCCCAACACCGCGGCGATGATGGGGGCGGTCGCTGCCCACCGCCGTGGCATCGCCGCCGGGGCGCGGCTGCTGGTGCAGAACGCCGGCGCGGTGATCTCGATTGCGTTCGTGATGGCCGTCGTCACCGCGGCGGTGCCAACCGCGGTGCTCTTCAAGATCTTCTCCGGGCTGGCCCACGGCCTCACCGCTGCCCAGCTGGCGCCCTTCATCAACAACATGCACCTGGCTCTCTGGATCCTGACGGTGGTCTCGCTCGCCGGTGCCGCGGTCTCGATGATGCGCCCGTCGCACGCCCGCCAGCTCGAGCTTCGTGCCGCGTCGGCCGCGCCGCAGGTGAACGTGTGACCGCCGCGATCGAGGCGCCACCGGCGCTGCTGCGGGTCGGCGACGTCGCCGACATGGCGGGGACGACGCCGCGCACGATCCGGTACTACGAGGAGATCGGCCTGCTGACGCCGGAAGGCGAGCGGCGCAAGGGGGGGCATCGCGTGTACACCGCGGCCGATGTCGAGCGCGTGCGCGAGGTGATGCGCTTTCGCGACCTTCTCGGGCTGTCCCTGGAGCAGTTGAGCACGCTGATCGAGGTGGAGTCGGTGCGGCGCAACCTCCGCGACGAGTGGTCAGGAGCCACGACGGAGGCCGACCGGCGGCGCATCCTGCGCGCCGCGTTGCAGTGCGCGGACACCCAGCTGGAGCTGGTGCATCATCGCCAGGAGCAACTGGCTCAACTCGAGGACGAGGTGAGCGCGCGCCGCGGGACCATCGAGGCGCGGCTGGACGCGCTCTGGGTGGGTCGCTCCGGGCAACCGAAGGGCGCCGTCACAGCTCCCGCCGGCTGACGATCACGCCGCCACCCGCGGCAGACGCTAGCGTTGCTCCACATGGAGCCAACGCCTGAGGACTGGCGTCGCGTGCGGACCGCCATCCTGCGAGACGCGATCGGCATCGGGGTCGCCACCGGGGCATACGCGCTCTCCTTCGGGGCCATCTCCACCACGTCCGGCCTGTCTGTGGTGCAGACGTGCGCGCTCTCCCTGGTGATGTTCAGCGGGGCGTCGCAGTACGCGCTGGTCGGTGTGCTGGGATCGGGAGGCGCCGCGCTCACGGCGGCCGCGACAGCGGTGCTTCTGGGCACGCGCAACGCGCTCTACGGGTTGAGGCTGGCTCCATTGCTCGACGTGCGCGGCCCGCGCAAGGTGGTGGCGGCGCAGCTGGTGATCGACGAGTCGACCGCCATGAGCCTGGGCCGCCCCAGCGACCGGGCCAACCGGCTGGGATTCTGGGCCACCGGCATCAGCGTCTTCATCCTCTGGAACCTGGGAACGCTCATCGGGGCGCTGGGAGCGCACGCGCTGTCCGATCCCCGCAAGGTGGGCCTCGACGCCGCCGCGCCCGCCGCCTTCCTGGCGTTGCTCGCGCCCCGGGTGCGGTCGCGGACCGCCGTTGGCGTTGCGCTGCTGGCGGCTGCCATCGCCATTGCCAGTGTGCCGTTCGTGCCCGTCGGAGGGCCCGTGCTTGTCGCCGCCCTGGTGGCCATCGTCGTCGGCGCCGTCACCCGCGCTGCTCCCTCCGAGCCGCCCGCGGACCTTCCCGCATCCGGGCCGGCCTGACATGTGGCTCGCCGTCCTGGCCGGCTCTGCCGGCTGCTACGCGCTCAAGCTCGCCGGCCTTTCCGTGCCGCGCCGGGTGCTCGGCAACGCCCGCGTCGGTCACATCAGCAACATGCTGCCCGTGGCGTTGCTGGCGACCCTGGTCGCAGTGCAGACGTTCACCTCGGGCACTCATCTCGGCGTCGACGCCCGCGTGGGCGGGCTCGGTGCGGCGTTTGTCGCCGTGCTCCTGCGGGCTCCCTTCCTCGTGGTGGTGGCCGTGGCCGTCGGCGTCACGGCACTGCTTCGGCTCGCGCACTGAGGTGCCTGATCTCAACAGGATCCACGCCTGGTCGGCGCCGAGCTCACCCGCCGGTGCAGGACTGCGTCGACACTGCCGCCGTCTGCCCGCGCCCCTGAGCGAGGAACGTGGCGATCTCCGTCATGCTGAGCGCGTAGCCCTCGTCAGGGTTGGTGGTGCTGGCGGCGAACACGAGGCCCTGAACGGTGCCCGCGGTGTCGACCAGCGGGCCGCCGCTGTTGCCCGGGATGATCTTCGCAGCGAGCACCTCGATGGTGCGGCTGACCACCCCCGAGTTGTAGATGTTGTATCCCTGCGCCGACTCGGTGCCGCGCACCTGGGCGGGGGCGACCGTCTCGGTCTGTCCGCCCGGGTAGCCGATGGCCGCGCCAGTGACGCCGCGGGCGGGGTCGGTGGTGGCGATCGGCAATGCGGCCTCGTTGAGGCCGGGCACGTGGAGGATGGCCACGTCGACGTCGGGGTTGAAGAGCACCACCGTGGCCGGGTGGGTGGCGCCGTCCGTGGTGTCGACCTCGACCCGCTGCGAGCCGGCCACCACGTGCGCGTTGGTAACCACGTCGTCCTGGCCGATTGGCCACGCCGACCCCGCGTCAGCGCCTCCGCAACCGAAGGCGATCACCTTGGACGTCACCGCAAACGCCGCCCTGATCCCCGCGGTGTTGACCAGCTGCGGGATCGGCGCCGGCGCCGGCCCGATGGGCCCGATCACCGAGAAGGGGTTGGGGAAGCTGCTGTTGCGCAGGGCGTTCTCAAGGGTGGCGAGGAAGCCCGGCGGCCGGGGCGCCACGGAATCGAGGGCTTTCTCGATCGCGGAGCCGTTGATCTGGGTGTCCAATGCCGCCCAGGGGCTCTGCGAGAACGTCAGACCCAGGTACCACGAGCCCACCAGCACACCGCCGATGGCGAGGATCGAGCCCAGCGCGCTGTCGGCCATGGCGAAGCGAGTGCGCAGGCTGCGGACCCGGGCGCGGAAGCCGATGGTGGTCCCGACGCCCTGGATGACCAGCACGATCGCGAGGAAGATGCCTGAGGTGATCAGCGGCTGGACATTGGGCTGCTTGCTGAAGACTGCGGCCAGTGGAGGCGCCACGGCAGCTCCGATGACGATGCCGAGGAGGAGCCCAAGCAGCGATGGCCCCACCCAGCTGATGCCGCGGCGGTAGCCTGAGAACAGGGCGGACGCAGCAAGCACGACGATGCCGGCGTCGAGGAGATCCACTCGGACAGTGTGGCGTCGCGCACGACTTCAGCGCCGGTTCGCCCTATGCTCTGAGGGCGTCGGGGCGTGGCGCAGCCCGGTAGCGCACCTGCTTTGGGAGCAGGGGGTCGCTGGTTCGAATCCAGTCGCCCCGACCAATTGCTGCGTGCTCCTCGCCGCCGCGACCGCAGGCGGGGCAATGGTCGACGCGGCGGTCGGTACATGCTAGCCGCACCTCATGGCGGAGCGGCATCGCCCAACCTATACTCTCGCCGGCCCGGAAACATCCAAAGGAGGACTAGTCATGTACGGATCCATCTCCCGCTGGCGCATCAAGGAAGGCAAGGAAGATGAGTTCAAGCAGCTCATGACCGAGCTGTCCGGAGACCGTCCGCCCGGCTCCCGCGCGCTCACCGTCTACCGGTCCGATGCCGATCCCCGCGAGCATTGGGTCGCCGGTGTCTGGGAGAGCCGCGAGGTGTACGCATCGAACAGCGCCCGGCCCGAGACCACGGGGAACTACCAGCGCCTCCGCGACCTCATGGAGTCCGATCCGGAGTGGCACGACGGGGAGGTCGTCGTCTCTTACTGACGGCCATTGTCTGACCGCGCTGGCATACTCGCGCGTACTCGAGAGGGTCGGCATCCCCGCCAAGGCTCTCCGGGCGTCCGCAAATGGAACAGGCCGAGAGTCAAGGTGGCCGCCTGCGTCTGCAATGCGCGGGGCGTAGTATTCCCGGGGTCACGCAGGGGTGCCCAGCATGGACGCGCTACTCATCGTCGCGATCGTTGTCATTGTCTTGGCGGTGTTCGCCTTGCTGCTCTCGATTCGAGTCGTGCAGCAGTACGAGATGGGCGTCCACTTCCGGCTCGGCCAGGTCATCGGCGTCCGCGCACCGGGGCTGCGGCCGATCATTCCCATCATCGACGTGCTCCGCCGCATATCCCTGCGCATCGTCACGATGCCGATCCAGTCGCAGGGGATCATCACGCGCGACAACGTCAGCATCGACGTCTCGGCGGTCGCCTACTTCAAGGTCGTCGACGCCGTCAAGTCGGTGGTGGCCATCGAGAACGTGGGCGCTGCCATCAACCAGATCGCGCAGACGACGCTGCGCAAGGTGGTCGGGCAGCACACCCTCGATGAGACGCTGGCCGAGACCGACCGGATCAACCAGAGCATCCGCACGATTCTCGACGTCGCCACCGCCGACTGGGGCCTGCTGGTCACCCTCGTGGAGTTGAAGGACATCCAGCTCCCGGACAGCATGAAGCGGGCGATGGCGCGCCAGGCGGAGGCCGAGCGCGAGAAGCGGGCCAAGATCATCGCCGCCGAGGGCGAGGCGCTGGCCGCCGACCAGCTCGCCGTGGCCGCGGACATCATGATGGCCCACCCCCTGGCGCTCCAGCTCCGCAACCTGCAGACCCTTGTCGAGATGGGCGTCGACAAGAACACCACCGTCGTGTTCCCCGCCCCTCTGATGAGCACCATCCAGGAGCTGGGTTCGTTCATCTCTCGCGAGAAGGCCGCCAGCGACCAGCTTCCGCCGCCGGCCACGCCCGCGAGCCGCGCCCCCAGGCGAAAGGCGCCGGGGGGATAAAGCCGGTCTCGCCCCCTCAGTGGAGTTGGAGGGGCTCGCCGGTGCGCCACGCGGTGGTGGACTTCACGCGGGTGAACTTCCAGCCCCGCTCGGTGCGTCGCAGTTCGCAGTCATACCAGCCGCCGCCCTGCCGCCTGACAGCTGTGCCTTCCGAGACGTGGGTGGCGATGTAGTGCGAGTGCGTTCGCGCATGGTCGCCGTCCACCTCTATTGACGGGTCGCCCACCAGGTGGTGCGATGACGAACACCCGGCGAGGAGGCGCTCCGAGAGGTCGGGCACGGCCTCGCGCGCGACCGACACCTCGCCGTGCTGCATGACCCCGTCCTCGGTGTAGCTGTCCTGCAGCCCTGCCCAGTCGCGACGGTCGATGCAGCGGGCGTAGCCGACCAGGCATTCGGCGATCTCCGCGCGATCCATCAGCCACTGCACACGTTCATCCGTCGAGCTGGGGCGTTCCACGCGACGGATCATATGGACACCGACCGGGCCCGGCGGTCGGCGCGGCGGAGAGCTGACAGCCGCCCGGCGCCCCATCGCCGTGACTCCTGACGAGACGAGTTGGCACAGGCGGCGCTAGGCTTGATCCGTGCCAGACCCTTCCCCCAACGGCGACCCCAAGCCGCGACGTTTCCTCAACAGGCCGTGGCGGATGCCGTCACCCCCGGGCGGAAGCGCCCCGCCGGCCCGCCGGCCCGGCATGCCGGGCCAGCCCGCTCCGGTGCAGAGCCCCTACCGATCGCGCAACTTCCTGATCACTCTCGCGGTCCTGTTCGGCCTCAACATCCTCTTCGCTGACGTCTTCTTCGCCCCCGCCCAGCCCACCACGGTGGTCATTCCCTACAACGTCTTCGTGCAGCAGGTGACGGACGGCAACGTCACGACGGTCACGAGCACCTCGGACGCCATCATCGGCACCACCAAGAAGCCCGTGGGCCCCGCACCCGGCCAGGCCACCGCAACCAACTTCTCCACGCAGAGGCCCTCGTTCGCCTCGGACAACCTCGAAGCCCTCCTGCAGGCGCACTCGGTGACGATCAACGCCGAGAACCCCAACCCGGCCACGCCGCTCTGGGAGACGCTGCTCGAGAGCTTCGGCCCGGTGCTGCTGCTTGTGCTGCTGTTCGTCTTCATCAGCCGGCGCATGTCGGCACTGCGCGGCGGAGGCGCCGGCGGCATCCTGGGACGGTTCGGTCAGAGTGGCGCACGCCTCTACAACGCCGAGCGTCCGGCGACGACCTTCGCCGACGTCGCCGGCATCGACGAGGTCAAGGCCGAGCTGCTCGAGGTTGTCGACTTTCTCAAGGAGCCGGCCAAGTACGAGCGCCTCGGCGGCACAGTCCCCAAGGGCGTTCTCCTCATCGGTGCGCCCGGCACCGGCAAGACCCTGCTGGCGCGGGCGGTTGCCGGCGAGGCCGGCGTGCCGTTCTTCTCCATCTCCGCATCGGAGTTCATCGAGGCCATCGTCGGCGTGGGCGCGTCGCGCGTGCGCGACCTCTTCAACAAGGCACGCGCCGCTGCTCCGGCGATCATCTTCATCGACGAGATGGACGCGGTGGGCCGGTCCCGCAGTGCCGCGCTGCGGATGGGCAGCAACGACGAGCAGGAGCAGACGCTCAACCAGATCCTCACCGAGATGGACGGCTTCGACCCCCACGAGGGCGTCATCGTCCTCGCCGCCACCAACCGTGCCGATGTCCTCGACCCGGCCCTGCTGCGCCCGGGACGGTTCGACCGCCGCATCCAGGTGCACTCCCCAGACCGCCGCGGGCGACTGGCGATCCTGCTCATCCACACGCGAAACATCCCGCTCGACAGCAGCATCGACCTCAACGAGATCGCCGCGCAAAGCGCGGGCATGGTCGGCGCCGACCTGCGCAACCTCGCCAACGAAGCGGCGCTCTCCGCCGCGCGACGCGGTGCGTCGCTGGTCACCCTGACGGACTTCACCATCGCGCTCGAGAAGGTCGAGCTGGGGTCGGAGCGCAAGCTGACGCTCACTGCCCTTGATCGCGAACGCATCGCGTACCACGAATCCGGACACGCGCTGCTCGGGCTGCTCCTCCCGGGAGCAGACCCGGTCAGCCGCGTGTCGATCATCCCCCGTGGCCAGTCCCTCGGTGCGACGACGCAGACGCCCGTCGACGACCGCTTCAACTACGGCGAGGACTACCTGCGCGGGCGCATCACCGGAGCCCTCGGCGGCAGGGCTGCCGAGAAGCTCATCTACGGCGTGGTCAGCACGGGGGCCGAGGCGGACCTGCGCACCGTCACCAGCATCGCGCGGGAGATGGTGGTGCGCTGGGGGATGAGCCCCGTTATCGGCGCACTCAACTACTCGGAGGACGGCGGCGCGATGGTCTTCGGGACCCAGCGCCCGTACAGCGACGCGACCGCGCAGCGGATCGACGCCGAGGTGAAGCGCATCTCCGACGAATGCCTTGCCCAGGCTGTGGAGCTGCTGCAGGACAATCGCACCAGGCTCGACGGGCTGGCCCACGCGCTGCTCGAGCACGACACCCTCAACGCGGACGAGATCCTGCGCGCCACCGACCTGCCTCAGCCGGTGGCGGTCACGGCCGGCGCATGAACCGGGAAGGATCGCCCACGACCCTGACTGTGGCCGTCGTCCAGCAGCCGCCGGTTCTGCTCGACCGCGAGGCCACCCTGGCCAGAGCGGTGGAGAACCTCCATGTGGCGGCCGACGCCGGGTCACGGCTCCTCGTCTTCCCCGAGACCTACATCCCCGGTTACCCGGCGTGGATCTGGCGCCTGCGCCCAGGGACCGACTTCGACCTCACCAGCGAGATCCACGCGCAGCTGGTCGACAACAGCGTCGACCTCGCCGCCGACGGGTTGCGTGCCCTCCGCGATGCCGCAGCCGAGCGCAAGGTGGTCGTGGTCTGCGGCGTGCACGAGCGCGACGGAGACTTCGGTCGCGCCACGCTCTACAACACCGTTGTCACCATCGGTTCGGATGGGACAATTCTCAACCGTCACCGCAAGCTGGTGCCGACCAACCCGGAGCGGATGGTGTGGGGGATGGGTGACGCCAGCGGTCTTCGTGTCATGGAGACCGCGGTCGGCAGAGTGGGATCGCTGATCTGCTGGGAGAACTACATGCCGCTTGCTCGCTATGCGTTGTACGCGGACGGTGTGGAGATCTACATCGCGTCGACATGGGACGAAGGCGACGTGTGGATCGCGACGCTGCGACACATCGCATCAGAGGGTCGTTGCTGGGTGATCGGCTCCGGCTGTTCACTGCGCGGTGCGGACATACCCGCGACGTTCCCCGGCCGCGAGCAGCTGTTCCCCGACGACGCGGAATGGATCAACTCCGGTGACTCCGTTGTGGTCGCGCCCGGCGGCGACCTCGTCGCCGGCCCACTTCATGAAGAGCACGGGTTGTTGCTTGCGGAGATCGACCCGGGAAGGGTGGCTGCGGCCCATCGCACCCTCGACGTCGCCGGCCACTACAGCCGCAACGACATCTTCACTCTCACCGTGGATCGCAGCGCGCGCGCGCCGGTCACTTTCGGGTCCGCGTAACACGCTGCAGCGCGCACGCTCGGTGTGCGCATGCCGGCCGCCGACGCTCGTCGCCCCAGAGCACCCCTCCGCCATTGCTATCATCGTGGGCAGAGTTACGGATCGAAGTCGCAGCCCACGTCCGCGTCCAACGTCACACCACCCGGAGGGATCGACGCTATTTCCGTTGACTCCGCGCAGCAGTACGCGATGACCGTGCTGGTGCCCGATGTCGAGGACGCGCAGCGCCTCGCCGCGGCACTCGATGAGGTTCGCCGTCCCGACAGCCCGCTCGCCGTGATCGCGGTCCCGCCGGTGCGCGGTGTCGCTTTCTTCGCCGACAGCGACCGCCAGGCCAAACTCGATCGCTGGTGGGCGCATGCCATCCCGGAGGACAGCGTGCCTGTCTTCCTCCTCGTCGATGAGCGCGGCATCGCGCAGTGGCTGCCCGGCCTCGACGGCCGGTTCGTGGTGGGCGTCGCGTCAGCGGAGGACGCTCAGCACTACCAGGGGATCCGCAATGTCACCGTCGCTGCCGGCAACAGCCTCCTCGACATCGCCCTGGCGGCGGTCGAGGAGTTCGCCGGCTCGGCCATGTTTCGCGACGACGCCAGGGCGCGCCTCGAGAAGCGGTTGCGCCGCACCCCGCCAGAGGCCGCGTCGCGGTTCCGCCGCGCCCGGCTGCGCCCCACTGACGAGACCTTCCCCGCCGCGGCAGCGGCGACCGCCGGGCATCCCATCCCCAACGTGCCGCCCACCGACAGCAGCCCCGTGCTCGACCCGGATGCGCCCCGCGAGGAGCTGGTGCGGGCCCTGGCGGACACGCTGAAGCGGCTGCAGAAGATCCGCTCAGCGTCCTGACGCAACGCCTCCTCCGCCCCAGGCGATCCGCGCCCGCAGCGCGCCTCGTCGCGGCCGCTCGGGAGGGATCGGGCACAATGGTCGAGTGAACCAGGGATCGTGGGAGCGCCCACTCCGGGGCGCCATCTTCGATCTCGGCGGCGTCATGACCGAGCCGGTCGGCCGCCACCGGAAGACGATCGAGGACCCTGTCCAGCTTGATCTCCTCCGCTTCTTCATGAACGAGTTCAAGGACGTCTACCACCTGCCGACCGGCGTCCACGACCTCCACCTGCTGGAGACGGGCGAGATCTCCGACGACGAGTTCTTCGACCGCATGACCGCGCGCTACATCGCCCAGGGTGGCCACCCGGGCGTCGACGGCCGCACCGCCGCGTACGTGGTCTTCGGCCGCGGGATGGCCGCATGCGGCGCCATGATCGACGCTGTCCGCCAGGTCAAGGGCGCCGGCTACCGCACCGCGCTGCTCACCAACATCTCGCGCAGCGGTGAGTCGGTGTGGCGGTCGCTGCTCCCCGTCGACGACTTGTTCGACGTTGTCGTGGACTCCTCGCAGGTGCGGCTGCGCAAGCCCGACCCGGCCATCTTCCTGCTCACCTGCGAGCGCCTCGGCCTCGAGCCGCGTGAGTGTCTCTTCGTCGACGACCTGCATTGCAACGTCGACGCCGCCACGGAGTTGGGCATGACCACGATCCAGTGCGACGACCCCGTGGTCATCGCCGACGAGGTGGTGGAGCTGCTGCTGGGCCGCCGCGCCGCAGCCGAGCCCGAGTCCGCCGGCGCGGGGCGTTGACGATCCCTGCCGCGGTCACCGTCGTCGACCTGTCGGCCGCCTCCACGGATTC
>DAISRJ010000023.1:12586-31821 GCA_036828955.1 Candidatus Dormiibacterota bacterium
TCGGAGATCAACGGCCAGCCGGGCACGACCCTGACCATCGCCGCGGTGCTCGGCCACGACGCCGTCATCGGCCACGCGGGTGACAGCCGCGCCTACGTGGTCCATGCCGGCGTGGCGACGGTCGTGACCAGCGACCACTCCTGGGTGGGCGATCAGGTGCGGGCCGGCGCGCTGGCGCCCGGGTCTGAGCGCCGCCACCCGCGCCGCAACGTCATCACCCGGGCTGTGCTCGGCGACGAGCTCGAGGCCGAGCTGCTGTCGATCACGCTGGAGGGCGGCGACCTCCTCATGCTCTGCAGCGACGGCTTCTGGGAGCCGATCAGTGACGACGACATCGCCGTCCTGCTGGAGACGCCCGGACCGCTGACGGCGGTCGTCGAGCGGGCTGCCCAGGCGGCCCTCGACGCCGGGGGCACGGACAACGTGACCCTGCTCGCCCTCCGCCTGCCGGACTGACCTCGGGACCGGTCCGCAGGCGTGCACGCGGGTCGATTTCGTGGCACGATGCGCCCGGCCGTTACCAAACCGGTGTTCGTGTCGTTCTCATACCAGTCCCCGCACACGCCCCCTCACAGGAGACCCCACATGGCACGTCGCCAGCGTCTACGCGGTGTCAAGATCTGCGCCCACTGCGGCTCCGGATATGACGGGTTCAAGGCCATGGAGCTTCGCGGCCGCTACTGCTCGCCGGGGTGCCTCGCGGCGGCTCGCGCCGCCCATCGCGCCGTCAGCGCCCAGGCCCACGTGGGGATCGACACTGCCCTGCTGCTTCGGTGACCTCCACGCTGCGATCGGACGCAGCGCGCTGAATATCGGGCAGACTCGCTGACATGGCACGTCTCTACGCTCAACTGTGCGCGTTCATCTTCCTCGTGGTGGGTGTCGGTGGTCTCGCCGCGGGCAACGCCGGACCCGGTCCCCACAACGGCGGCGGCAACATCGGCAGCCTGGTTCTCCACCTCACCTGGGCCCGCGACGTGCTCGACATCGCCCTGCTGGGTCTCTTCGGGTACGTCGGCTTCGTGTCCTCAGCCGGGCGCGGCCGCCTTCTTGTCGGCGGGGCCGGGGTCGTGCTCGTGGTGCTGGCGATCGCCGGCTTCCTGGTGGGCGACACCGCCACCGCGTCACGCGCGTTCCTCGGACTGCACTTCACGACAGCGCTGAACGTGCTCGACCTCGTGGTCGGCGTGCTCGCCATCCTCTCCGCGCTCGGCACGGTGACGGAACCCGAGCCTGCGCCCCGATCAGTCTTGAGGGGCTGACCCCAGGCGTCAGTGGCGGCCGTTGGTCTCGTTGTGGATGCGCACCGAGCCTTCGATGGAGACGTCGTCCTCGTCGTGGATGACCTTGTCCACCTGGTGACGCCCGACGTCTGCCGCTGCGGTCATGAAGGGTGCCACCCGGCGCACGGTGCGCTCGGCCACCTGGTACCCGTCCTTGGCCGCATTGCCGAACGCGCCCAGCTGCTGGCGCGTCTTGGCTCCCGGCTGCGGAGCGATGCAGATGCCGGCGACGGCGCCGATGACGCCGCCGTGGACGAAGCCGCGGATGTAGCCCATGACATTCTCCCTGTGGCTGCCGGTGACAGGACCACCCTACTACGTGAGTGCTGTTGAAGCCCACTCGCCGTCGGGCGTGATGCGCAGGCGCTCGACCGGCCGTCCTCCCACGAGGTGGTCGTCGATGATCTCGTCGACGTCCTCGACGCGGAGGTTGCCGTACCACACGCCGTCGGGGTAGACGATTAGCACCGGGCCCTGGTGGTGCTGCTGGTTGCAGCCCATGCGCGTGGTGCGGACGTGGGTGAGGCCGCGGTGCTCCAACTGGTCGCGGAGGCGCAGCAGGATCCGCTCACTGCCCAGCCCGCCGCAGTGGTGGCGACCCACGGTGGTGCAGACGAAGACGTGGAGGGGGCGAAGCTCGGTTGCCTGTTCCATCGCGACGATGGTGACTCAGCGGGCGCGGGCGGCGTCCTCCGAGGGCCGTGGTCCGTCACAGTAGGGCTGGTCATGGAGATCAGCTTCGCGTTCTTCGCGGACGCCGCCACCGTCCCCAACGACGGCAAGGTGTACGTGCTCGGTGGCGGCTTCAGCGCGCTCGCCCTGACCCAGCTGCCCGGCATGGCCAGCTTCGCCGTCGTTGCCGGGTTCCGCTTCAACGCCGCCGACGCCGGCACCGTGCACACCATCGAGCTGCGCTTTGTCGACAACCTCGGCAAGTTGGTGCTGCCTCCCACCACCATGCGCTTCGAGTCGGCCGGACCGCCGCCGCCCGGGGCGGGCGAGGTGAGCGTGTCGACGGTGACCGTCCTGCAACCGGCGCTCGGCGAGCCGGGCGAGTACGCGGTGGAGTTCTGGAAGGAGACAACGCTGCTGTCCACGGTACGCCTCCACGTCCTCGAGCAGCAGCAGCAGCAGCAGCTCAGCGCGCCCGGCAGCCCTCCACCGGCCTGAGCCACCGGCCCGGCCATCGCCCGCGAGCACGGGGACGCTGCGCCGCGGCTGCACGCTCAGCGCTTCTGCGCGCTTTCGTACTCGTAGAAGCCGCGCCCGCTCTTGCGCCCCAGGTACCCGGCCGACACCATCCGCTTGAGCAGCGGCGGCGCGGCGTAGTCGCGGATCGCGTACTCCTGGTAAAGCGCATCGCAGACGAATTCAGCGGTGTCGAGGCCGATGTAGTCGAGCAGTTGCAGCGGACCCATGGGGTGGCCGCAGCCCAGCTTCATGCCCTCGTCGATGTCTTCGCGCGTGGCGAAGCCTGACTCGTAGAGGCGCACGGCGCTGTTCAAGAACGGGATCAGCAGGAGGTTGACGATGAAGCCGCCGCGGTCCTGGGCGACGATGACGCGCTTGCCGAGGCGCTCGCCGAGGATGCGCGCTTCCTCGAGGGTCTGGTCGCTGGTGGCGATGGTGCGCACCACCTCCAGGAGCAGCATGACCGGGGCGGGGTTGAAGAAGTGTGTGCCGATCACCCGGTCGGGGCGGTGGGTGGCGCGCGCGATCTCGATGATCGGAAGAGAGGACGTGTTGCTGGAGAGGATGGCGTGCTCGGGAACGATCTGGTCCAGCCTGCCGAACAGTTCCACCTTCTCGGGGAGGCGCTCGACGATCGCCTCGATGACGATGTCGCAGTCGCCCAATTCGGTGAGGTCGGTGCTGAAGCTCAGGCGGCCGCTGATCGTGTCCACGTCGTCGTCAGTGAGCTTGCCACCCTGGCGACCGCGCTCCAGGGATTGCTCGACGCGATGGCGACCGGCTGTCAGTGCGTCGTCGTTGGCCTCTGCGACGCGCGTGCGCAGGCCGCTGCGCGCACAGACCTCGGCGATGCCTGAACCCATCAGGCCGGCGCCGACGACGCCGACGGTGTTGATCTCCATCTCTGCCTCCAGGTGGATCGTGCACGGGGCACAAGTGTGCCAGCCGGCGGGCCGGGCGCCGCGAGCGCGCTCCCTATGATGGCGTCCATGGCTGCCCCCACTGTCGCGCTGGTCAGCGCCGACCTGATCCTCGCCAGCCGTCTGCGCGCCGCGCTGCGCGGCATCGCGGGCCTTGCCGTGGTGGCTGCCGGGGATGTCCCACCCGCGCACACGGTCTTTGTCGACCTCAACGAGCAGGCCGACGATCGCATCGCTCTCATCGCCGCGCTCCGCGCCGCCGGCCAGGACCGGATCATCGGGTTCTGCCAGCACGACAGCAAGGGGGTGCGCATCCGTGCCATGGCCGAGGGCGCCGACCAGGTGGTGACCAACGGGGCGCTCCAGGAGGCCGCGATCCGCCTCGTCGGCGTGCTGCCCCGTGACTGACGTCGAGGACCGCGTCGCCGCCGAACTGGATCGCGTCCGCGACGAGGTCGTGGAGACCAGGCGCGACATCCATCGTCACCCGGAGCTGTCGCTGCACGAGGAGCGCACCGCCGAGGTCGCAGCCCGGCGCAGCGCCGGCCTCGGCTTCACGGTGCGCAGCGGCGTCGGCGGCACCGGGGTCGTCGCCGACATCGTCGGGGGCGGGGGAGAGGGACCGACACTGATGCTCCGCGCCGACATGGATGCGCTGCCCATCCTCGAACGTGGCGATGATCGGGTGGCCACCTCAGGCACCGATGGGGTCATGCACGCCTGCGGCCACGACGCCCACGTTGCCATGACACTCGGCGCGGCCGCGGTGCTGGTGGCGCTGCGCGACACATGGCGCGGGCGGTTGCGCCTCTGTTTCCAGCCCGCCGAGGAGGTCGCCTCGGGCGCGGCGTCGATGATCGAGGACGGCGCGCTCGAGGGCGTAGACCGGGTGTTGGGCATCCATGTCTGGGCGCCACTCCAGGTCGGCCAGGTCGGCGTCAGGGAAGGCCCGATCTTCGGCAGCGCCGACGAGTTCGGGATCATCGTGCGCGGTCGCGGCGGCCACGGCGGCATGCCGCACACCAGCATCGACCCGGTGGTGGCCGCGGCCCACGTGGTGCTGGCTCTGCAGAGCATCGTCAGCCGGGAGACGTCGCCGTTCTCGCCGGCGGTGGTCACCATCGGCCAGGTATCGGGCGGGCGGGCGTTCAACGTCATCGCGGACGAGGTGCGCCTGCGTGGCACGGTGCGCGCCATCGAGCTCGAGGAGCGCGAGCGGCTGCTGCGACGCGTCGGCGAGGTGGCCACGGCCATCGCCTCGGCATCCGGCGCCACCGCTGAGTTCGAGCGCATGGCCGGATGCCCCCCCGTCATCAGCGATGCCGACTCGGTGGCGCTGGTGCGGCGCGCCGCGACGGCCACGGTGGGGGAGGAGAACGTGGTGACACCGCAGGCGATCACCGTCGGCGACGACGTGGCGCGCCTCATCGACGGCGCCGGCAAGGGGTGCTACTTCCTGGTGGGCGCCGGCGACGTCGCGCGGCACGCGGTGGCGCCGCATCACAGCGCCGACTTCGACATCGATGAGCGCTGCCTCCCCGTGGGCACGGGGACGATGGTGAGGGCGGCTCTCGAGGTGTTGCGGTGAGCGATCCCTGGGCGCGGCTGCGCCGCGAACGGGATCGCCTGTACGAGCAGCCGGTGGACCTCACGCCGCGGCCGGGATCGGCGTCGCGGACGGAGATCACCACGGCGATGCAGATCCAACACGCCAACAATGACGGCAACGTCCACGGCGGCGCGATCATGCGGTTGGTGGATGAGGCGGCCGGTATCGCCGCGATACGGCACGCACGGCGCCGGGTGGTGACGGTGTCGATGGACGACATGAGCTTCGTCGCCCCGGTGTACATCGGCGACCTGGTCACCGTGCGCGCCACCGTCAACGACGCCCACCGCACCTCGATGGAGGTGGGGGTGCGCGTCGACGCCGAGAACCTCGCCAGCGGCGAGTGGCGCCACGTCGCCAGCGCCCACCTCGTCTTCGTGGCTCTCGACGCCGAGGGCAGACCAGCCCCGGTCGCGCCGGTGTTGGCGGAGAGCGCGGACGAGGTCCGCCGCCAGGTCCAGGCCCAGGTGCGCCGCGAGCACCGCCTGGTGCGCAAGCGGGCCCTGGCAGAGGCCGGCGCTGAGCGGGATGACTGAGTTGGAGATGCGGCGGCCAGGGCGGTGCCCTGTACAGTCGGTGCCATGACCGACCTGGCCGCGCCGCTGACCGTTCGCGACGCCACGGCGACGCCGCCGACGGCGCGCCAGCACATCCGGTTCGCCTTCTACCGGGTGCGCCCGGAGTGGCGGCTCCGCGATGCCACGTTGCGCGCGGCCGACCGCGCCGAGGTGGTGGCGCTCGTGGCCGACTTCGAACGGCGCGAGAACGTCCTGCTGCGCACCTACAGCCTGGTGGGAACGCGGGGTGACGCCGACCTCATGGTGTGGCTGGTCAGCGACCGGATCGAGGATCTCCACGAGTTCTCGTCACGGCTGAACCGCACGACGCTGGGCGCCTTCCTGGAGTCGCCGTACAGCTACTTCGCGATGACCAAGCAGAGCATGTACGTCGAGAAGCACGAGCACCCGAACCAGGAGGGGAGGAGCAACCGGCTGGTGATCGCGCCGACGAATCGCAGGTACCTCTTCGTGTACCCGTTCGTGAAGACGCGCGCCTGGTACCGGCTGAGCAGCGAGGAGCGGCAGCGCCAGATGAGCGAGCACATCGCCATGGGCCACCGCTACCCGGGCGTGAAGATCAACACCACCTACTCGTTCGGCCTGGATGACCAGGAGTTCGTGGTGGCCTTCGAGAGCGACTCGGTGGCCGATTTCCTCGACCTCGTACACGAGATGCGTGGCAGCGAGGCGTCGACGCACACCGTCCGTGACGTGCCCTCGTTCACCTGCATGCTGATGACCCCAGAGGAAGCACTCGCCGCCATCGGCTGATTCGAGCTCTGCTTACTCCGGGATGACCGCGTTGCGACGCTGCGCCGTCTCGATGGACTCGTCGAGGACCTCGAACACGTGCATGACCCGCACTCTGGGCGCGTAGCGCGCGGCGCCGTTGCGCAGCTGCACCAGGCACGACACGTTCTCGGTCACGAGGACGTCGGCGCCGCTGGCGATGACGTGCTCGAACTTGCGCTGGAGGATGGCCTCGCTGCGATCCGGCTGGTCGTGGAAGTACATGCCGGGGCCGCCGCAGCACATGGCGGCTTCCTCGAGGGGGACGATCTCCAGGCGGGGGATCTCTGAGAGCAGGCGGCGCGACGCCGACCGTGTGGGGCCGTCGATGGGCAGCGAGCATGGCTCGTCGATGGCCACGCGCCAGCGCAGCGGTCCGAGGATGGCGCGCTGTCCGTAGTCGGCGAGGAGCTCGCTGGCGAGGAGGGTGCGATGGGCAACGTGCTCCGCGGCGGCGGCGTGGCGCGCGTCACGGGCGAGCACGGTGTCGTACGTCTTGTAGTGGGCGGTGCAGGAGGCGACGTCGCCCACCAGCAGGTCCACCTTGACCTCACTGAGGATGTCGACGTTGGCCGCGGCCATCTCGGTCATCGCCTCGCGGTCGCCGAGTGACTTGGCGGGGAGGCCGCTGCAGGCGAGCTGCGGCACGACCACCTCGAATCCGTTGGCGAGGAGCACGCGCATGGTGGCCGCGGTTGCCTGGGGAGCAGCCAGGTTCTGGTAGCAGCAGACGAGAAAACCGAGGCGGCCGCGCACTGGCGCTGTCGCGCTCGGCAGGCTGCGCGCGCGGCGGTAGGCGGTCTGGCGGGGGAGGGGGCCGACGTGTTCCATGAGTGCTCCGCCGGCGCCCAGCCAGCGGCTCAACCCGGTACGCCGCACGAGCGCATGGACGCCGGTGACCTGGGCGGCGCGCGAGAGGCCATGGAGGAAGCGCAGCGCGCCCGCCTTGGGCAGGATGGAGCGGAAGGCGAACGACTGTCCCCAGGGGTGGCCCTCCTGCTCGTGGAGTTCCATGCGCGCGCGGCTGACGATCAGCCCGGTGGGGACGCGCGGGGCACAGGCCGCGATGCAGTTGTCGCAGGTGAGGCAGGTGGACAGGGGGCCGTCGGCGATGTCGCGGAGTTCGATCCTGCCCTCGATGGCGTCGCGTATGAGCGAGACGCGGCCGCGGGCGGTCTCCCATTCGACGGGGTTGGTGACGTAGGTGGGGCAGACCGCCTGGCAGAGCGAGCACTTGTTGCACTCACTGGCGGCCTGGTAGACGTCCTCGAGGAATCGCGGGGGGACGGCGAGATCAGTCAACGGCGGAATTGTACGGGGAGGAGAGCCGCGCACTGAGCCGGGTCGCGTTGACGCTGCAAAAGGGCAGCCGCCATGCTTGCGGGCGGCCCTGCGGCTCTTCCATCCGTCCCAGCATCGAGGTCGCCATGGCGCACGAGACAACCCCGACGATCCACCTCATCGCGCGCCCCGCCATCGATCTCGACGGCATGCGCGCCTACCTCGACGATGTCGGCGGCGCGTCGTGGCTGGACCGGCGCACGGAGGCGGATGCCGACCCCAACCCCGGCGAGCTCTTGGTGGAGTTCGCGGGGCGGGCCTGCTACCGCAGCTGGGAGCCGGGGCTGAACGTCAATGTCACCAAGGTGCGCACCGACCAGCGCGCGTACCTACGGAACATCCTCAAGAGCGCCCACGGCAGCGTGCTCGAGCACGCCAACTACACGTTCGCGCTGCGCAACGTGAGCCGGGTCGCCACCCACGAGATCGTCCGCCACCGTGCCGGGGCGGCCTACAGCCAGGAGAGCCTGCGCTACGTGCGCTTGGTCGACATCGGATTCAGGGTGCCGCCTGCGCTGGAGCCGCTGCACGGGGAGGTCGTGGAACTCGTGGAGCGACTCGAGGAGTTCCAGCTGTCGGCCGCCAAGGCGCTGAAGATCGACGAGGAGGGGATCCCGTTCCATGTCAAGAAGGAGGTGACCTCTGCCCTGCGCCGCCTGGCGCCGATCGGGGTGAGCACCGACCTGATCCTGACGATGAACCTGCGCACCCTGCGCCACGTCATCGAGATGAGGACCGCGCCCGGGGCCGAGGAGGAGATGCGCCTCATCTTCGGCCGCCTTGGCGAGATCATGCTGGAGGAGGCGCCGGGGGTGTTCCAGGACTTCAGGCGGGAGGACGACGGGTCCTGGGTGCCCGAATTCCGCAAGGTGTGACGGCTCTGTCGCTGCGCCTGCTTGTTCGACGGCGAACGTACGGTACAATCGGGGAGCCACCGGCGCGGTGGTCTCCATCCCGTCAACCGCGAGGCAGGGAGCCCCGAGATGATCAGCGTCAGCGACACCGCCCTAGGCCAGCTCCAGACCCTCTTCTCCGAGCAGACGCCTGAGCAGCAGGTGGGTCTGCGCGTCTACATCCAGTCGGGTGGTTGCTCCGGCTTCTCCTACGGGATGGGAATCGACGAGAACCCGCCCAAGGAAGACGACCAGGTCGTCACCGTCAACGGGATGCGCGTGTACGTCGACTCCTACTCGGCGCAGTACCTCGAAGGGGCCGAGATCGACTTTGTCGACGCCATCATGGGCGGCGGCTTCACGATCAACAACCCCAACGCGGTGAAGACCTGCGGCTGCGGACACAGCTTCCAGACCGCCGACAGCGCCGGCGAGGCCAAGGCCTGCTCGCACTGAGCTGACGGGCGCGGCGACGCTGGGTCGCTGACGGGGCGAGCCAGCATTTGGGTTGTGGACACGACCAATTCGAAACCGCGACAACGACCGGGTCGTGCACGTAGCGACTCAGACGGACGCGCATGAGAACATTGCCACGCGAGCGGGAGTAGCTCAGTTGGTAGAGCGCTAGCCTTCCAAGCTGGATGTCGAGGGTTCGAGTCCCTTCTCCCGCTCCACCGGCCCCTCTTTGGGCCTGCACGAACTCGAGATGGCCCTATCGCATGGACTGAGCATGTCGTCGGTCGGACCGTCGCGCACCTCTCAAAATCGGTGTAGTTTTGGTGTCTAGCAAGCGCGCTGAAACCAGCTGAGCAAGGTCCACGGCCGCAGAGTAGGGCCGGTCGAACGCGGTGACAAGCCGGCCAGGCTTCCCGCGAGTTCGTGCAGCGTCCGTTCGCTACGTGGCCGCCCGTCGCAGATCTACCGGCCCAAACTGGGTGACGCCACCTACTTCAGAAGTACTTCTGATATCATGGGCCCATGAGAGTAATCGAGCGGCCGTTCTCTGACCTCCTCAGGCACCCGAAAGACGTGACCATTGAGGTCGAGGAGGGGGATGTTGTACTCCGGCGCCGCGACGAGCCGGACCTCCGGCTGACCCGGGCGGACCGCGAGGTCGAGCGGGCCTCAGCGTTCGCGGCATTCGGCCGCACGTTGCGCAACCTGGCGGTCCACAACCCCAAGGCGCTCGGGGAGGCGCTTGGCGACGCCTTTCCTTGGCTCGAGTTTCTGCCTGGTGCGGATCGGCGCGCATTCGTCGAGGAGTTTTCCCGCGTGGCCGCCGCTGCGGCCGAGCTCGACACGTATGGGCCAATGAGCCAGCTCGTGCGTGAGTGGCGGGCGACCGCCGAGATCCACGCAGACCCGACCCTGGCCCGGCGCCTTCGTCGAATGACTGATGCCGATGGCCCACGAATCACGCCACCCGCCCCGTAGCGCGTGTCGAAGCGCCGGGAGCTCGTCGCGCCGCCGCCTCGAGCGGGAGGGTGGGACTTCCGATACGCGACGAGCGACGCGATAACCGGGTGGGCGAAGGTGTGCGCTGTGGCGCCTGCGAACGCCCGAACGGCGTGGGAACGGATCACGAGCGATCCACGCCAGCGCGACGCCCGGCAGCATCCGCTTCGAGGCAGCCTTGGGAGCCGGACCGTCAACGGCACGCCGATCGAGCAATGGCAGTACGAGGTTACCGGCGCCGGGCGGCTCTGGTACTGCATCGACGACGAACACCGCACCGCGTGGCTGACAGATGCGGTCACGGGTCATCCCAAGGCGACGGAGTGAGTGTTGCCGCGCGAACGGTGGCGCGACGATCATCCGCGTCGATCACGGTCGCGGGCGTGTCGAGGGCGACTCCGCAAATGCCGAATCTGATGCTCCTACAAGGGTTGTTCGCCACTCTGAACTCAGATACCAGCGGGTTACTTCCAAGCTGGATGAGGGGTGGCGAGGTCGTAGCCAGAAAGCTAAATGTGGTGCCCGTGGACCCCCTCCGGGTCCCGGTGAGCTCTCAGCGGCGACTGCCAAACGTCACCCCGCGCGCCACCTCCCAGCCGACACTTTACGCGGAGGGGATACGGATTGCCGCTGCGCCCTGATGCAGCGGGCCGTGGCGTGGCGCCACCGGATCACTGAAGGTGACGCCGGCATGGCGCCCGTATAGGCCAAGGCTGGCTCTAACTACGGAGCAGGGGCTGGGAGCCCGGCATGCGGACCGAGCATCTTGCATCCGCGAATACGCTGCGCTGTCGTGCGTGACCCATGTTGGGCATCCCGTGTAGGGAGCGGCGGAGAGTTCAGGAACGGGCTTGACTCGCTTCCGGACGGACCGTATAGTGGTCAGATGTCAGGCCAGTTGCAACGGCACCACGGGAGCGGACGGGCCATGAACCTTCGGAGATCAGCGCACATCGATCACGCCGTGGCGCTGTCGCCCGACTACGGAACGGTCGGCGTCGTGGCCAGCTCATCTGCCACGGAGACCTCGGTGACAGCAGGAGCGCACATCGACGTGCGCGGAGCCTGTAAGACCTACCCGAACGGCACGATTGCGCTGCAGCCGGTCAACTTGCAGATCGGCAAGGGCGAGTTCGTCTCGCTGCTGGGCCCGTCCGGCTGTGGCAAGTCCACGCTTCTGAGGGTCATTGCCGGCCTTTCAGCGCCTACCCAGGGCGAGGTCAAGATTCCAGCCGGCGACCGCCGCGCATTCGTGTTCCAGGACCCCACTCTGTTGCCGTGGCGCACCGTGGAGGGCAACGCGCACCTGGTGTGCGAGCTCGAGGGCGTCGGCAAAGCCGAACGCCGCACACGAGTCGCCGAGGCATTAAAGATGGTCGGTTTGACCGGTTTCGAGCAGGTTTACCCCCGCAACCTATCCGGCGGCATGAAGATGCGATTGTCCCTGGCAAGGGCCCTCGCGTTGCGCCCCCAGCTGTTCCTCATGGACGAGCCGTTCTCAGCGGTCGATGAGATCACCCGAGAGGGCCTCCAGGACGAACTGCTGCGGATCTGGGGGTCGGAGGGGTTCACATCCGTTTTCGTGACCCACAACCTCTATGAGGCGGTGTACCTGTCGCAGCGGGTCGTGGTCATGTCAGCACGCCCCGGCCGCATCAAGAAGATCTTTGACATCCCGTTCGACTTCCCTCGCAGATCCGTGCTGCGGTCCACCCACGAATTCGCGGCACTGTCTGCGGAAATCTCGCACTACCTCAGGGAGGGCATGGACGAATGACTGCTACCCAGACCGTTGACGCACCGACGGCTGCGGCTCTCGCCAGCCCTGTCAAGCGCGAACAGAGTGGCCGCCTGCGCAAGATGTTGCCACCGCTCATCGTACTGGTGCTCTTCCTCGGCGGATGGTGGCTCATCTCGGCCACGCTGTACGGCGACAAGAACTACCTGGTGCCACGGCCGATGCAGGTCGTGCAGGCCGCCCTCGATAACCCCGGCACGCTACTGCAAGGTACTTGGATCACCCTGACCGAGGCGGCCGCCGGCTTCGCGCTGGCGATCTTCGTCGGGCTTCTGAGTGCCATCGTGATGAGCCTGTCCAAGGCGCTCGAGCACAGCTTCTACCCGTATGCCGTGCTGCTGCAGACTGTACCGGTGGTGGCCGTCGCGCCAATCATCGTCCTGTGGTTCGGCTACAACCAGCAATCGGTGATCGTCATCTCGTTCATGATCGCCGTGTTCCCGATCCTGAACAACTCACTGCTCGGACTCCTCTCGACTGACCGCAACCACGTGGACCTCTTTCGGATGCACCGCGCCAAAAAGGTGACCGAGTTCGTCAAGCTGCGACTCCCTGGCGCCCTGCCGAGCATCTTCGCCGGGCTGCGGATCTCCGCGGGCCTGTCGGTGATCGGCGCGATTGTCGGTGAGTTCATCATCGGTTCTGGGGGTGAGCAGGGCGGCCTGGGCGTCAAGGTCCTCTTCGCCCAGTCACGGCTCGCCACCGGTTTGCTGTTCGCTGAGGTCGTTGCGGCCACGCTGCTCGGCTTTGCCTTCTTTCTGATCGTCAGCGTGGCGGGCAACCAGCTCATCAAGAACTGGCACGAGTCCGTCGTCAGGCGCAACGACTGACGCTCGGGTGGGGGTGACCACCAAATTCCGTTTCTGCACACCGCCTTATCCACCGCTTGTTCTTTTGAAAGGTACGCCATGAAGTTCTCTCCCGTAGCGGGTTCGCTGGCCTGCGTCGTCGTTGTCGGCCTCGCACTGACCGCCTGCGGAGGCTCCACCCCAGCCGCAACATCGAGCAGTCAGCCGCAGACCGCCAGCATTTTGAACAACTGGTTCGCCCAGGCGGAACAGGGCGGCTACTGGGAAGCCATGGACAAGCAGTACGCGAAGGACAAGAACATCACCTTGAAGGTTGAGCAAGGCGGCCCCGGTATCCAAACCATCCCTCAGGTGGCTGCTGGACAGGCCGACTTCGGTGTCGCCAACGCCGATGAGGTGATGGTCGCGCGCTCGAACGGACTGCCGATAGTCGCGATCGCCGCAGGATTCGACACTAACCTCCAGTGCATGATGTACCACCAGGGGCAGTCGATCACCAGCTTCGCCGACGTCAACGGCCACCAAGTGTCGCGCGTGCCGAGCCCGTACTTCGACTACCTGAAGTCGCATTTCAAGCTCAACAACATCCAGGACACCAACTTCACTGGCTCGATGGCGGACTTCAAGATCAATCCCGGCCTGGTGCAGCAGTGTTTCGTAACCGCTGAGCCATACCTTGCCAAGCAAGCGGCGGTCAGCATCGGTGTGCTGTCGGTGGCCAAGGACGGTGGGTACAACCCGTACGGCAACCTGCTCTTCACTAGTGACGCCGAGATCACGCAACACCCCGACGTCGTTCGTGCCGTCGTCGCAGCGGTTGTGCAGGGTTGGACAGACTTCCTGGCCGATCCGTCCGGTGCCAAGACGGCGGTTCTCGCGGCGAACAAGGACGCCGACCCCGCTGCGTTCGATTACGCGGCGCAGACGATCAAGTCCGGCGGCTACCTCGGGACTAGCCCGGGTGCCATGACCGATGCGCGCTGGAAGACCCTGCGAGACCAACTCGCCTCGGTCGGCGACGTCCCGGCCAGCTTCGACTTCACCACGGCCTTCACCACCAAGTTCTTGCCGTAGCACGGACCACCCACCCCATCACGCTTCTCCGTTCAAGGAAGTAACGACCATGACGACACTCGCTTTCGCGCCGAGGAGGGCCTGGACGCCACCACGGATCACCAGCCACGGTCACGAGTTCCTCAGGGTGTCCACTGACGTCCTCGCCACCCACGACCCGGCAACGGGCGAGCTCGTAGCAACCATCGAGACCTCTACTCTGAGCGACGTCGACGACGCCGTCGATCGAGCTCACGACTCCTTTGCTCGGTCCTCGTGGCGCAACGACGGTGCACTCCGGTCACGGGTGCTGTTCCGGTGGGCTGAACGGATGCGCACCAACGTCGACGAGCTCGCCGAGTTGCTGACTCGGGAGCAGGGCAAAACGCTGGCGCAGGCCCGGGGTGAGGTCCACAGCAGCATCAACATGATCGAGTTCAACGCTGGTCAGGCTCGGGCGATCTACGGCCGAGCCATCGCGCTGAGCGATGGTGTTCATGGGGTGATGCTGCGCGAGCCGATGGGCGTCGTGGCTGTCATCACCCCGTGGAACTACCCGCTAAACCTAACCATTCGTGCAGTCGCGCCGGCGCTGGCCGCTGGCAACTCGGTCATCGTCAAGCCCGCTAGCCTGACGCCCGCCATCGTTGTGCACGCGTTGAGCCTGCTTGCGGCCGACCACGACCTCCCCGGCGGGATCCTGTCGGCGGTGGTCGGGTCTGGGGCCACCGTCGGGGACCGTTTGGTCGGGCATGACGGGGTACAGATGATCGCGTTCACCGGCGAGTCAAAGACCGGCATCGACGTGATGAAGCGAGCAGCGGACGGGCTGAAGAAGGTCTCCTTGGAGCTGGGCGGAAAGTCGCCTAACATCGTCTTCGCCGACGCGAACGTCGATAAGGCCCTGGCCGGCGCCGAGAACGCGATCTTTTCCGCGGCCGGCCAGATCTGCACCGCAGGAAGCCGGTTGCTGGTCGAGGAGTCAATGCACGACGAGTTCGTGACTCGGCTAGCTGAGCGAGCGTCGGCCATACGCGTCGGTGACGGGCTAGACCCGCAGACCCAGATGGGTCCGCTGATCTCGGCCGCGCAGAAGCGAGCAGTTTGTGAGTACATCGAGATCGGTAAGGCCGACGGCGGCACTCTGGTCGCCGGCGGGAAAGACCTGAATGACGCGCCATACGACAAGGGTTACTTCGTCGCGCCGACCGTCGTCACCGGCCTCCCGTCGGGCTCTCGCCTGCTCAGCGAGGAGGTTTTCGGCCCGGTGCTCGCCGTGCAGTCATTCGCCTCCGAGGATGAGGCGGTCGCTCTGGCCAACGGCACCGATTTCGGGCTGGCCTGCGGATTGTGGACGTCCAACCTTGATCGCGCCTGGCGGATGGGCCGAGCAATCGAGGCCGGCACAATCTGGATCAACACCTACCATCATTTCTATGCCGAGATGGAGGTCGGTGGGTTCAAGCGGTCGGGCGTGGGACGCCAACAGGGGATGGAGGGGCTACTGGAGTTCACTGAGACCAAACACCTGAACTTCGACTCGAATATCAGCCTGTGGTGACGGTGGTCGGCTGACCCCAGTCGAGGAGCTCAACCAGCGCACCCCACGGCGTCGTCACGAAAGCGTTCGTCAGGCCGGGGGTCACGCCGTAGTCGAAAGTAATGGGCTGTCCGAGCACCTGAACACCGTCCATTGCGCCCAGGCAGGCGACGGCGGCGGCGACGTCCGACACCTTGATTGCGACGTGGGCGGCGCCGAGACCCGATGACCGGGGCGCATCGCCAGACGGGTCCTCAGTCCACCAGTGCAGCAGCTCTAGGCGACCGGAGCCCAACTGGAGCATCGTGAGCTCGAAGGAGGCCGCGCGGGGAGCGCCGAGGCGCTCCATCGCCCCTCCCTCGGGGTCAGCGATCCGGTCGATGCAGAACACAGTCGTGGCTCCGAAGGCCTCGGTGAAGAAGCGGACAGCCTGGTCCATGTCGGGCACGTTTAGTCCGACGTGGTCCAGCCCCTCGACGCCGGGGACCCCCCCGAGAGGGGTCACGAGGCGCCCTCTACCTCGGCGATCAGGTCGGCGGTCTCAAGCCAAGTCTTGAGGCCGCCGAGGAAACGCGCAGCGTCGGCGCCGTCGACCAGGCGGTGATCGTAGGTCAGACACAGGTAAGCCAGATCCCGCGCTTCCAGCCGCTCGCCTTGCTCGTCTAGGACGACGGCAGGCCGTCGCTGGACCGCGCCGACGGCCAAAATCCCGACCTCGGGCGCATTGAGGATGGGGGTGTCCAGAAGGGATCCCCGGGATCCTGTGTTCGTGATTGTGAACGTGCCACCTTCCAGGTCCTCCAGGATTAGTCGGCGACTCCTGGCACGTTCCGCGAGGTCCTTGATGCCAGTCGCCAGTGCGGCGACGGTGAGCCCGTCGGCATTCTTCAGATTCGGCACGAGCAGCCCCGTCTCGGAGTCCACAGCGATACCGAGGTTCACGGCCGGGAGATACGTGACCGTGCCCTCTTCGAGGTCGATCCGAGCGTTCAGGACCGGGTACTCAGCCAGCATCCGGCAGACGCCGCGGGCGACGATGGCCAACGGGCCCAGGGATACGCCGTGAGCCTCGCGGAACGGCGCGCCATGGCTCTGCCGTAGCTGCATGGTCTTGGACAGGTCGACTTCCATAACGGTGGTGAGCTGGGCCGTGGTGGCCAGGCTGTCCCGCATTCGGGTCGCGATGACCTTGCGGATCCGGGACAGCTTCTCGGTGCGCGGCGGCCGGACGGGATTCACGCGGAGATCCGGAACAGCTCATCGGTGTTCATGACGTCGGACAACAAGCGCGCACCAGTGGCGTCTACGGCAACCATGTCTTTGATCTGCATTCCAAACCCGAAGCCACTGCGGTAGACCAGCGGTTCCATGCCGAACACCATCCCTGCCTCGAGCGGCTGGTCGGAGTAGGCCCCGATGTATGGCTCCTCGTGCAGGTTCACCCCGATCGAGTGGGCCACGAACGAGATCGGTGGTAGCCCTAGCTCCGTGAACTTGGCCATGAACGTCTGATAAACCGCCTTCGAGCTCGCTCCCGGTTTGATGGCCTCCAGGACGAGCTTCTTGCACGCGACCAAGTTGTTGTACACCTTCTCTGCTTCCGGCGGAGGGTCGCCTACGACTGCGGTCCGGCATACGCCAGCGTGGTAGCCGTCGATGACTGAGAAGATCTCGACGCGGCAGACGTCGCCAGGTCGCAGGATCCGGTCGGTGGGTCCGACGTTCGGCAGCTGACTGCGTTCGCCGGTCGCTACGATCATCAGCTTGAACTGTTGTGCGCCCTGCTCATACACGCTCCGGGTCAGCGTGGAGGCGATGTCCATCTCCGATGAACCGACGCGAACGGACTCGTACGACTCCCGGATCGCCAGTTCCGAGATCCGCGAGAGCCGCTCGAGCAGTGCAAGCTCGTCAGGGGTCTTGACCTGGCGGGCACGGCTGAGCAGTCCGTCGGCCGCTGTCAGCTTCAGCGCGGGCAGGATTGAGGTCAGCTCGGCGTGGTCGGTCACGGATAGGTAGCCCAGTTCGGTGCCGACCCGCGAACCGTCGAGACCCCAGTCGCGGAGAAGCTCAGCCAGCGTGGCCATTGGCCGCCCGGTGAACTCGGCCCATACCCGCAGCTCGGTAACGGGGTCCGCCGCGCGCACGGTCGTCTCCTCCATGTCGACGCAGATGATCGCCTCCCGCCCATCGGCCGTTATGACCGTGGCGGCGTGCCGCCGGCGCATCAGCTGATGGGAGGGGATGACGAACCCGGCGGTGTACGCCACGTTCTCGGGGGACAGGCAGACGAGGGCGGCCAGGTCGTCAGTAGCCAGCAGCTCCTGGAGCCGGACCACGACACGTTCTCTCATTCTGCTTCTGCCTCCAGACCCTTTCTAACTGGTATTACCACAGATATCATACGAGTAGACGAAGCCCAGAGAGTGAGACCACCGGACGAGAGGACCAACTGATGACAGACATCGCCGCCCACGCTCGCGTCGATGAGACAGTCCTCATCGAGCATCTGCAGTTCGCCATCACGGCGGATGACCGTGACCGCGTGCTGCGCGACGCCGCGCTGCTGATCCAAGGGGACCGGATCCGTGACATCGGCACCACAGGCGAGGTCCGCGAGCGACTGGGGGCGACCGCACCCGACCGCGTGATTGACGGGCGGTGGCTCGGGGCGACCCCAGGATTCATCGACACCCATGTGCACCTATCCGAGACCCTCAGCCGTGCGGTGTTTCCCGACGTCTTGGCCACCCGTGCCTGGGTGTTCCACTGGGCCAAGCCGTTCTACGCCCATGTCGACGAGTCCGACGAGCGGGTCAGCGTGCTGCTGGGGGCAGCCGAGATGCTGCGCAGTGGCACCACCTGCTTCCTTGACATGGGTGCTCAAAACGATGCTGGCCTGACCGCGAAGGCGGCCGGGCAGATCGGGATTCGCGGGGTGGTCGGTCGCCATGCGGCCGATCGTCGGCCGGCTGAGACACCGTCCGGGTGGTCGGAGGAGATGATGAACCACCATTTCTTCCCCAATCACGAAGCGGCCTTGGAGGCGCTGGAGGACTCCGTCCGTCGATGGAACGGCTTTGCCGGTGGCCGGATTCGATGCTGGGTGAACATCGAGGGAAAGGAGCCGTGCAGCCTGGAGCTGCATCTCGGCGCCCGTGAGCTCGCCGCGCGACTGGGTGTGGGGACTACCTATCACATCGCCTCGAGCATCGAGGAGTCCCGGGCCAGCGAGCGCAAGTACGGCCGGTGGCCAATTACCCGGATCGCCGAGAGCAACGGCCTGGGCTCAAACCTGGTCGTGGCCCATGCTGTGGCGGTGACCGACGCGGAGGGTCAACTGCTCGCCGAGAACCGAACTGCGGTCGCCTTCTGCCCCTCGACCTCACTCAAGCTGGCCAAGGGTGCCACCGCCATCGGGAAGTACCCGGAGATGTTGGACGCCGGCGTGATCGTCGGTCTGGGAACCGACGGGGTGTCCGCGGCGGGCAACCTGAACCTGCACCGTCAGGTTCACCTGGTGGCCGGCCTCTTCAAGGACGCCCGGCTCGACCCCACCCTGGTCGGTGCCCGTCAGGCGGTGCGGATGGCAACCATCGACGGGGCCCGGGCCCTCGGCTGGGATGACCAGATCGGCTCTCTGGAGGTCGGGAAGCAGGCCGACTTCGTGCTGTTTGACTTGGATCACCACGAGTGGACCCCGTACTCGGACCCATTGCAGGCGTTGGTGTGGTCGGCCAGCGCCGCGAGCATCGCCCAGACGTGGGTGGCCGGTCGGGCGCTGTTCCAGGACGGCCGGGTCACCGCGATCGACGAGAGATCCCTTCGTCAGGATGCCCGGGAGCGCGCCGCCACGATCGTGGCGCGAGCGGGGCTCGGGGGCGGGGTGCCCGTGACGACGACGCTGTACGACTGACACCACCAGCCAAGACACCGCAGCCGCCGACTGCGGTGTCGGCCGTCGCCGCGACCTGGTGCGGCCTCACCCGCCGTT
>DAISRJ010000024.1:0-30433 GCA_036828955.1 Candidatus Dormiibacterota bacterium
TGCATCACCGGCGCCGAACACCGCCAGCTGGCCGCTGCCGATCGGGCGCGAGTCGGTGCCCACCGTTCCGCGACCGGAGAGGACGTACGCCAGCGCGTTGTGATCACGCGACCATGGCAACTCGAGGCGGGCCCCTGGGCTGACGGTCACGTGGGTCATCGCCATCGGCGTATGGGTGACACCCGGTCCCGATCCACCTGCAACCTCGCCCGCGATGACGCGGATGAGGGCACTCCCGTCGGGGGAGGCGAGCAGCCCGACCTGTCCGGCGCGGATGTCCTGGTAGCGCGGGTCAGACCACTTCTGGGAGGCGGGGAGGTTGACCCAGAGCTGAACCCCGTGGAAGAGCCCCCCGGAGGCCACCAATTCGGACGGCGGCGTCTCGATGTGGAGGATCCCGGCCCCAGCCGTCATCCATTGCGTGTCGCCGTTGGTGATGAGGCCACCACCGCCGTTCGAATCCTGGTGCTGAAACGTGCCGTCGATCATGTAGGTGACCGTCTCGAAGCCGCGGTGGGGATGCCAGGGAGTGCCCTTGGGCTCACCCGGCGCGTACTCGACCGCGCCCATCTGGTCCATGTGAACGAAGGGGTCGAGCAGGCGCTGATCCACGCCGGCGAACGCGCGATGGACCGGGAAGCCCTCTCCCTCGAGGCCCTCTGGGGCGGTAGTGATGGACAGGACCGGCCGCTGCACGGCGCCGGGGGCGGGAGCGGCGGTGCGCGGAAGAGCGGTGATGTCGTCGACGGTGACCGCGGGCATGCAGGAATCCTCAGGTTCTGCGACCGGATATACGGGTGTCGCTCCGGATAGTGTGACTGACCGAGCTCAACGCTAAACATACCGGCCGGCCCGGCTGAGGCCCGCCCGCATGTTGTCCCTGCCCAGCAGGGCTGACGTGTGGTCTCTCGGGCCGACCCTCCGCGACCGCGGCGGGGTACCCTCGCCCTATGCAAGTCAAGGAGCTCGGCCACGCCGTTCTGTATGTGCACGACATCGCGCGCTCGTCAGCCTTCTACAGGGACGTTCTCGGCTGGAAGCAGATCTCGACCCCCGATCCACGCTTCCCGGCCGCTGCCTTCTCCAGCGGGCGCACCCACCACGAGCTGTTGCTCATCGAGGTGGGTGCTGAGGCACAGGAATTGCCAACGGGCCGCCACGTCGGGCTGTATCACCTCGGCATCAAGATCGGCGACAGCGACGACGAGCTTCGCGAGGCGGTGGCCCGATGCCGCGAGGCGGCCGTGCGCATCATCGGCCTCAGCGACCACACGGTGAGCCACAGCCTCTACGTCCTCGATCCCGACGGCAATGAGCTGGAGCTGTACATCGACGTGCCCGGCGTCGACTGGAGGACGAACCCCGAGGCCGTGATGGCCCCCACCCGACCGCTGGCGCTCTAGCCGTGGCGGGCCAGCACAGGGAGTTCGACGTCGTCTGTATCGGGGCGGGAACGGTGTCGGAGGGCGTTGCCCACGAGCTGAAGGACACGGGCATCAGTCTCGCCATTGTCGAGCGCGAGCTGGTCGGTGGCGAGTGCCCGTATTGGGGGTGCATTCCCAGCAAGACGCTGCTCCGCTCTGCGGAGGTGATCGCCGAGGCCGGACGCGCTCGCGATCTCGCCGCCTCGCGCGTGGAGTGGGACGTCGACTTCGCCAAGATCGCCGAGCGTGCCAACTGGATGGCGCGCTATGAGGACGACACCAAGGCGGCGCAAGCGCTGCTCGATGACGGCGCCACCATCTTCCGCGGCGAGGGTCGCCTCAGCGGTCCGACGACGGTGATGGTGGGCGACGATGTGCTGACGGCACGCAGCGGCATCGTCATCGGAACCGGCACATCGGCCGCGGTGCCGCGCATCGAGGGCCTCGACGGCGTTGACTACTGGACCAATCGCGAAGCGACGCTCACCCGTGAATTGCCTCGCTCCCTTCTCGTGCTGGGCAGCGGGCCGATCGGCGCTGAGCTCGCCCAGGCCTTCGCCCGGTTCGGCACCGATGTCCGCGTCGTCGAAGCGCTCGACCGGCTCATGCCGGCTGAGGAGCCCGAGGCGGGCGCGGAACTCGCCAAGGCGTTCAAGTCAGACGGTATCGCGGTGAGCCTCTCGGCCAAGGCGGTGGCTGCCGAAAGGGCCGAGGACGGCATCGTCCTGCGCCTCGAATCGGGCGAGTCCTTCACGGGCGAGCGCCTCCTCGTCGCTGTGGGCCGTCGGCCCAAACTCAACGGTCTCGACCTCGCCGCCGCCGGCATCAGCACCACGGAGCGGGGCTGGATCAAGGTGGACGACCACAGCCTGCTCGCTGCCCCGGGCATCTGGGCGGGCGGCGACATCACCGGCATCGGCGCCTTCACGCATCTCTCCTGGTACCACGGCAAGGTCATCGGCAGGCAGCTGCGGGGCAGGCCGGCGCTCGCGGATCACCGGGCCATTCCCCGGGTCACCTTCACGGATCCTGAGATCGCCTCGGTGGGGATGAGTGAGGCCAACGCGCGCAAGCAGCTGACCGGCGTGCGCGTGGTCATCGCCGACAGCGGCAATGGCACGCGCGGCTACATCAACGGGCCGCCCGGTGGCGTGATCAAGCTGGTCGCTGACATGCAGCGCAACGTGCTGGTGGGCGCGCTCGTGGTGGGCCCTCGCGCAGGCGAGATGATCGCCGAGCTCACCCTGGCGATCAGGGCCGAGATTCCGCTCCCCGTGCTCGAGGATACCCTGCACGCCTTCCCGACGTTCTCGCGCGACCTCGACGGGCTCTTCCCGCAGCTCGTCGACTGAGCGGCGCACCGGCCATGGAAGCGACCGCGGCCCTGCAGCTGACGGATTGGCGTCGCCAGGTCGCCGAGTTGTATTCGCAGGTGCGCAGCTTCAACGACGGCCGGGCGGGATGGGAGGCATGGCGCGCCGGCAAGCAGCGGCTGTACGCCGGCCACCCGCAGTCGCCGGTGCCCCCGGCGCTGCGCACCGGGTACGTCTTCCCCACCTTCCCCTATGACCCGTCGATGCGTGTTGTCGCCGAGCTGGTCGCGTGTTCGCCGCATCACATCGGCGGCGACGGCGTGGTCCCCGGGATGACGCAGGTCGGTACCCTCGTGTTCACTCTCGAGAGGTCGGCGCGGTCGCTGGGCGCGTACTGGCTCGACGGCTACGCGGGCGGTCTGTTCGTGCCCTTCGCTGACGTCACCTCAGGATCTGAGACGTACGGCGGCGGCCGCTACGCGCTCGACAGCGCCAAGGGAGCTGACCTGGGCGGCGACGCCGATCGGGTCATCCTTGACCTCAACTACGCGTACGCCCCCTCGTGCGCCCATGATCCGCAGTGGCGCTGTCCCCTGGCGCCGGCGGCCAATCGCCTGGAGGTGCCGGTGCGCGCCGGCGAGCGCAATGTGTGATCCCGTCGCCCGACGTCACCCCGCCCCGGGTCGCTAGTCGGCGACGCCGAAGCTCTTCACCGCCCACGCGATCGCGCCCACGAGGCCGGCATCCGTTCCCAGCTCCGCCTCGACGATGCGGCAGTGTTGGGCAGAAACGGCGAAGGCGATCTCCCCCACCGCAGCCCGCAACGGCCCGAAGAGCAGGTCGCCCGCATTGATGAGGCCGCCGCCGATGGCGATCGCCTCAGGGGACAGGAGGTTGATGAGCCCGCCGATTGCGCGACCCAGGTTGCGTCCGGCGACGCTGAAGATGTGCACGGCGACGGCGTCGCCGGCGTTTGCGGCCACCTGCACCGCCCTCGCGTCGATGGCATCGAGCGGCAGCTGCGTGAGGGAGGTCTGCTCCCCGGCGGCGATGGCGCGGCGCGCGGCCGCTGCGATCGCTGTGCCGCTGGCGATGCCCTCGAGGCAGCCCTCGTGTCCCTTCTCGCACGCCGGGTATTCAGGGCTCAACGGCATGTGGCCCAGCTCGCCCGCCGTGCCCGACCGTCCCGCGTACAACTCGCCGTTGAGGATGAGTGCCCCACCCACCCCGGTGCTGGCCGTGATGAAGACGAAGTCGGTGGTGCCGCGCCCCGCGCCTGCGATCCATTCCGCATAACCGGCGAGGTTGGCGTCGTTGTTGATGACCACCTCACAGCCGACGCGCCTTCGCAATGCGCCGGCGGCGTCGAAGTTGTCCCAGCCGCGCAGGTTGGGGGCCGCGTAGACGATCCCGCGCCGGGGATCGAGCGGACCGGGGATCCCGATGGCCATGCCATCGATGGGTGCACCCCTGGCCGCCTCCTGCGCACACAGCGCGATGACCTCGACGACCGCCTCCGGGCCCTCGTCACCCGGCGTGGCTGCGTGCGCGGGCGTGGCGTGCGACCGTGCGCCGGTGGCCACTGCGGCGCGGATATTGGTGCCGCCGAGGTCGACCCCGACGAACGTCCTCACGCGGCGCCGCCGATGCGGGCGTTGTGCCACTTCAGCGGAGCCACGATTGCGTCAGCGGCCCTGGGCCCCCACGTCCCGGCGCGATACCTGGAGATGGGGGGCGGGGAGTCCAGCACTGGCTGCACCACCTGCCAGCCGCGCTCCACCTCGTCCTCGCGGATGAACAGGGTGTGGTCACCGTCGAGTGCATCGTGCAGCAACCGCTCATACGCTTCTGGAGGCGATGTCTTGAACGACGCCCCGTAGCTGAAGTCCATGTTGACCGGCTGGGTGCGCACCTCCGGTCCAGGCACCTTGGCGACGAACTTGAGGGTGATGCCCTCATCGGGTTGGATGTGAACGACGAGGCGGTTGCTGTCGAGAGTGTTGACGTGCGTTTCCTCGAAAAGGTGGAACGGCACGTCGCGGAAGGTGATCACGATGCGCGTGTCGCGGGTCGGGAGGCGCTTGCCGGTGCGCACGAAGAACGGGACGCCCGACCAGCGCCAGCTGTCGATGCACAGTTCCATGGCTGCGTACGTCTCGGTTGTCGAGTGGCGGTGGACACCCGCCTCGGCGCGGTAGCCGGGCACGCGCTGGCCGGCGACGGTGCCCGCCGTGTACTGGCCACGCACCACCGTTGCCGGGTCGAGCGGCTGGAGAGCGCGAAGAACCTTCACCTTCTCGTTGCGGATGGCATCGGCTTCGAATGACACGGGCGGTTCCATGGCCATGATCGCGAGCACTTGGAACACGTGGTTCTGCACGATGTCGCGGATGGCGCCGGTCTGTTCGTAGAAGGCGCCGCGCTGTTCGACCCCCAGCGACTCGGCCACGGTGATCTCCACGGACGCCACTGCGTCGCGGTTCCATATCCGCTCGAAGATCGAGTTGCCGAAACGGAAGACGAGGAGGTTCTGCACCGTCTCCTTGCCGAGGTAGTGGTCGATGCGGAAGATCCGCTGCTCGGGGAGCACGGCGTGGATCGTGTCGTTGAGCGCCCGGGCCGAGGTCAGGTCGTGTCCGAACGGCTTCTCGATCACCAGGGACGTGCCCTCGGCCAGGCCGGCTTCGCCGAGTTCGGTGATCAGCGAGCCGAAGGCGGAGGGTGGCACCGCGAGGTACACAAGGCGCCGTCCACGTTTCAGAGCAGCGTGGAGGTCACGCAATCGCGCCGCGGGGTCGAGCCGGACGAAGCGCAGGCGGCTGGCGAAGGCATCCAGCGCTTTCGCGGTCGGACGGGTCCGCGAGAACTCGCGCACGGCAGCGCGCGCGAACGCCTCGAAACTGGCGTGGTCCATGTCCACCGGCGCCGCGCCGACGATGTCGCCGCGCTTGGGCAGCAGGCCCTCGTTGGAGAGGTTGAAAAGAGCCGGCAACAGTTTGCGTGCGCTCAGGTCGCCGCTGGCCCCGACCACGACGACGTCCTGGTCCGGGGACGGGGTCAGCGCCATCGGGAGGTCAGCGTCCGCGCATGTGACGTGCGATGGAGCCGCCCAGACCGACAACCACCGCAAGGATCGCGGCGATCACGGTGATGATCACCACGGGCAGTTCAGCGTCGCTCGTCGAGTAGGTGTACACGGCGAGAACCGCGGCAACGAAGAGGCCGACGATGCTGATGGTGAGCAGGGTGACCACCGCGATGGTGGGGCCGTCGAGCTTCGGGGTGCCACGCTGCGTCTCGGCGACAGACGGCGCGATCTGCCCGGACGGGAACCAGTGACGCTGCGCAGCGCCCGCCAGCTGCATGAGCAGGACCGCGAGAAAGGTCAGGCCGGTGATGGTCACCACAGGCCCGATCGCGGCAGGCGTGGAATACGTGTACACGGCGAGGATGCCGGTCACCAGCAGGCCCAGCATCACAACACCCAGCCCGACCACGGTCATCCAGGTGAGCGCACCCCAGGTGGGCAGCTCGACGCGATCCCAGAGCGGCGTGGCCGGTGGCGCCTGGTACGGGGCGATGAGCTCCGTGTACATGGAGGGCGGCACGGTGAGCCCGGAGACGCGAGCCTGCAGCCCGTAGGCCACCTGCTGTGGGTCGAAGGGGGTCGCCTCGGCAAGAAGGCCGGGCTGCGGGCCCGGGTAGAGGCGCCGCTCCTCCTTGCGACTGTCGATGAAGGCGAGCCGCAGCAGACCGCAGGTCTCACAGTGCCAGGCCGAGATCGGCAGTCCGCCGACCACGGGCCCGTAATAGGTTGAGGTGCGCCGCGTGCCCTCAGGCCCGATCGCTCCCTGGTACGTGGAGAACTCGTGGGCCATGACCCCGACCACGGGAGCGGGGTGGTCGCAGTCCTCGGGCTTTGGCGGTCCCGACGCGCTCGCCGCGGCCGGCGCGTCCGGGGTCGCAACAGGGGCGGGACCCGACGTCGGCGTCTGCGCTGCCACGACGCCGAAGTGTAGGGGCCGCGATGGTGGCCGGGATCGGCCGCATGGCCCTCCCGCCTGTGTCCGATATGGTTCCCGCTCAGCCGCCGACCGTTCGGCAGGCGCGGGCCGCACAACCCGCATCCCGTGTCGCGATGGCAAGCTCTCTGGCGTCGGCGGCACTGCCGGCCAGTGCGAACGCCGCCCCCCCGCTGCCCGTCAGGTGCCACCGAACCATCGGCAGAGACGCGCGCAGCGCCGCCAGACCCTCGCCGAGCGCCGGGTTGGCCCGGCATGCGGCTGCCTCGAGACCGCTGCCCAGGAGGTCGTCACCGGGTCGCACACCTGCCTCCAGCGCAGCAGCAACCGCGTCCGCTCTCGATTCGTCCTCGAAGTCGGACGACCTCACCGCCGCGTAGGTCGCCGCGGTGCTGCTGGCCCCGACCACGGCGACGACGAGGTGGAGCGCCGTCGCGGCCGCGACCGTGGAGAGGAGCTCGCCCCTCCCCCGCATCCGCTGCGCGCCCCCCACCAGCAGCATGGGGACGTCCGACCCCAGCGACGATGCCAACTGCCGCATCGTCGCGCCGTCGTGGAAAGGGGCACTCGTCGACCAGCTCCCGCCGGCCGCCAGGAGCGCGAAGCAGCCGCGCAGAACGGCGGCGGCGTCACCCGACCCGCTGCCGAGACCTGCCGCCCCGGGCACGCGCTTGTCGAGCCACACGTCGATGTCGAACGGTCCGGCCATCGCCGCGACCGCCTGGGCCGCCCGCGCCGCAAGGTTGGTGTCGCCGGGCGGCGCCATCCCGTCCTCCCCTGTCACGCGCAGCCGCACCCGGGTTGCAGCAGAGGGCTCGAGGCGCAATCCGACAAGGTCGTGCCAGTCGATGCGGAGCGCCACCGAGTCGATGTCGTGGAAGCCATCGGGACGATGGCCGCGAACCGCGAGGCACAGGTTCACCTTGGCGTGGGCTGGCATGACGAACATTGGGTGGCTGATATACTCCGCGGGCTGCGCCGGCTGTCAGCGCACAGCACCCGCGGGTGCCTCGCCCATCACATTCGACAGGAAGACACGTGGCCAATTCCCGCTCTGCTCGCAAGCGTATCCGCGCCAACGAGCGCAAGCACATCCGCAACCGGGGCGTGCGCTCATCGGTTCGCACCTACGTCGGCAAGGCGCGGCAGTCGCTGCTCAGCCTCGAGCCGGGCGATACGGTCGACGTCGAAGCGCAGCTCAAGGCGGCGGTTCGCGCGCTCGATCGCGCTGGCGAAAAGGGCATCCTCCACCGCAACAACGTCAACCGTCGCAAATCGCGCCTCACCTCCATGGCGGCGCGGCTGATCCGGGCTGCCTCAGAGGGTGGCGAGCACACCACCGAGGTGCGCGCCGCTGCGGCGGGCGGCGCCAAGGGTCGCGGCCGCGCGGCGTCGGGCGCCAGGAAGCCGGCCGCGAAAGCCCCCGTGAAAGCCGCAGCGAAGCCCGCGGGCAAGGCGACGGCGATTCCGAAGGCCGCATCCAAGGCCAAGGCGAAAAGCTAGGGGCGTCGCCACCCGCCGCCCGCCAGTGCGGTCGGCCGCGACGGTGGCGGACGTGATGCGCACAGGGCTGCGGCCCTCTGGCAGTCTCTCTGTGTGAGCCGGCCGGTGTGGCGACAGGCGGACTTCGCCCTTTTGTGGTCGGGACAGACGGTCAGCGAGGTGGGCAGCGCCGTGACCACACTGGCGCTCCCCACCCTGGCGATCTTCAGCTTTCGCGCGGGCCCGGCCGCCGTCGGGCTCCTCGTGGCCAGCGGCCGCGCGCCGTTCCCATTGGTGGCGCTTTTCGCCGGAGGGGTGGTCGATCGCGTGCGCCGGCGCCCGGTGATGATCGTGTGCAACGTCGCGCGGCTGGCAATCCTCGGGTCCATTCCGTTGCTGTCGGCAACCGGAACCCTGCGACTCTGGGAGCTCTTCGCTGCCGCGGCCTCCATGGGTGTGTTCACGGTGTTCTTCGACATCGCGTGCATGGCCTACATGCCGTCACTGGTCGGGCGCGACCAGTTGCTCGAGGCGAACAGCCGGCTGCAGTCGACATGGTCGGGCGCACAGTTGGTCGGGCCCGGGCTCGGCGGCGTCCTCGTGCAGGCCGTCGGCGCAGCGAGGGCCGTGCTGGTCGACGCGCTGTCGTTCCTGGTGTCGACTGTCGCGCTGCTCTTCATCCGTCATCGCGAGCCGCCCACCTCGCGGCGCGGACGAGGGCGCCTGGTTGCCGAGATCGGCGAAGGGCTCCGTCACGTGTTCGGAATACCGGTGCTGCGCGCGCAATTGCTGTGCATGAGCGCGGCCATCATCTTCGCGCACGCCTACGAGGCGCCACTCTACGTCTTCGCCTTTGGTCGCCTGCACCTCAGCCCGGGACTGCTGGGAGCTCTCCTTGCGTCACAGGGGCTGGGGGCGCTGGTTGGATCGGTGGTGGGCGGGCGCATCATCGCCGCCGCGGGGGTCGGGCGGACCGTCGCCCTGGGCAACGGCGCCGCCATCGCCCTGATTGCACTCATCCCGCTGGCCGTCAACGTCCCGCCGGTCGCGCTCCTGCTTCCAGTGTTCACCATCGGTGGGACGCTCGGCACGGCCGGCGACCTCGCCCAGGTGACGCTGCGTCAGGCGATGTCGCCGCCGCACTTGCTCGGCCGCATGAGTGCCGTCTTCCGCACGTTCTTTTGGGGAGCCTGGCCCCTCGGCAACCTCCTTGGAGGCCTGCTTGCCGCGGCCATCGGGGCGTCCACGACCATCTGGACCACGGCTCTTGTCGCTGCGCTGCTGTTCGCGGGTATCCGTTTCACCCCGCTCTGGCGTGTGCGCGATTTCCCTGCAGCCTCGCGGGCGGACCTCGACCCGAACACTCCGGTCGCGCCGCCAATGGCTCGCTGAACGAGGTTCGCTCAGGCGGTGCGCCGGGCGCGGCGTCCACTCAGCGATTGCGCTGCAGACAGTCCCCAGCGCTGCAGCGCCGCGGCGTCATCGATGTCGCCCGCCTTGAGCCCGGCATCGATGCGTTGCAGCTCGCGGATCCAGGCCAGGGCGAGGACGGCTGGGATCGACTGAGCGGTCCGCAGGACGCGCTCGGCGCGCCAGGCGGGGATTCGGATGGCGGTCGCGAGCGCCGCCGCGCCCCCCTGGCCTCGAAGCAGCAGCGCATGTGCCATCAGCAGGTCGCGCAGCTGTCCGGCCAGGATGGAGAGTAGGTACTGCGTCGAGCGGCCCTCGGCGACGAGATCGATGAGCAGGGCCGCCCCGGCGCCCGGCTGGGGACCGGCGAGCAGGTCGAGAACGCGGTACAGCTCGAGCTGTTCGGTGCCCGCGACGAGGCGCTCCAGGTCTGCCAGGGACGGCCTGCCGCCGTGGGCGACGATTTTGTCGAGTTCCGCCGCCATGGCGCCGAGGTCACCGCCGGTGCATCGCAGGAGGAGATCGGGGCTGCCGGGCGGCAGGCGGAGGTCGCGGTTGCGCACCTCAGCGTCCAGCCAGCGCCGCCTGTCTCCGGGGCGCAGCTTGTCGTGGCGCACCACCGTGCCACCGCTGGCGGCGACCGCCGCGAGGATGGGGTTGGTGGGAGCGACGAGGGCACGAACCGCGAAGCAGACGTGGGTTGTGGGCGCGCGCATGCCGAGTGCGTGGATCAACTCGTCGACTCCCGCCGCTCCGCGGCGCGCACCGCTGAGCTGAGGCAGGTCGCGCACCAGCACGTGGCGCGAGTCAGCGAAGAGTGGCATGTCGACGAGGCTGGCGATGAGCGGCTCGAGCTTTGAGGGCGCGTCGATCACCTCCACGTCGCCGCCCTCGATGGCAGCGCGCCACCGAAGGACCGTGGCGTCCACCAGGTGGGGCTCTTCGCCGTGGACGAGCAGCAGGCCGGGGGTGTCACCCACGACGCCATTGTCTCAGCCGGCGGCGCTGTCCCTCGTGCAGGGCATGCGCGGTTGTGGATTCAGCCGAACGGACTCATGAAACCTCCTGACGTCAGCGCGTCGTACTCGATGTCGCTGTCCCGGCCGGTGACGGCGATGTCCAGCCCGGTTGTCCCGAGGCCGCGGGGTGTCCGTTGGGCGGGGACGGCCACAAGGTTGGGCCCGGCCGCCGCGAGCAGCGCCGTCGACGGCGCGGTCGTGGTCGGGCCAACCACGAGGTTGGCGCGCAGCTGCAAGGTCTCCATGCTCGCGAGCTCATCCTGTGCCGCCTGGGCGAGGTTGCCGGTGATCAGCGCGGTCGACCGACCATCGCTCAACTGGACCACGCAGGGTGCCGCGGCCGCCGGCCCGGCGGCGAGGCACCGCAGCGTGGTCCCGGCCATCGTCCAGGCTGTTGAACCGGCGACCACGACGCGGGTACCGGTCCCCGCCATCTTCGCGATGGCGGTCTGCAACGCCAGGGGCAGCGGCTGCGAGACCAGCACGGTGCCGACGTCGTAGTGGCCGACCAGGCCGGTGATGGCCGCCGAACTGACGCGGTCGGTCGCGGTCAGGACCACGGCGTCGAGGTGGCGATCCAGCGGAGAGAGCACCCGGCCGAGTGCGGTGAGCAGCGCAGCCGGGTCGGGGCCACCGTCGACGAGAACCGTCCCACCTCCAGGTGGCCGCACCAGCACCGCGACGCCGTTGCCGACATCGAGGACGATGACGCGCAGCACGCCCCCGGTGGTCGCGGACGCAACCACAGTGGACGCTGCGCCGGCGGTCAGGGCCACTGCCGCCGCCACACCGATTGCCCATCCTGGCGGGGGGCGCCAGCGGGCATGCACGAACCATGTCAGGGCGCCCGCGCCGGCGGCGGCGAGTTCAATGAACGTCCAGGTCGACGGCCAGAGCTGGATCTGGAGCGCCGCGAAGGGCAACGACGAGGCGCCCTGCGCGATCGCCAGGATGATGCGGGCGAGGAAAGCGCCGAGTTGGAGTGGCAACCACCCGACGGCGGGGACCACGGTTCCAAGCAGGGCGCCGGCGGCGCCCGTGACGATCACCGGTGGCAGGAGCGGGAGCACCAGGGCGTTGGCGAATGGTCCGACCAGCGAGAGCACCCCGAACGTGGCCGCCATGACCGGCGCGGTGGCCGCCTGGGCGGCCACGGTGACCGCGAAGGGTTCGACGAGCAGGCGCGGACCGGGGATGCGCATCGCAATCGGCGACGCCAGGAGAAGGATGCCGGCAGTGCCCAGGAACGACAGTTGGAAGCCGACGTCGGTCGCAATTGCGGGCTCGATGGCGAGAAGGAGGCCTGCGCACACGCCGAGCAGCGCGGAGGAGTGCGGCCGGCGCCCGTCGCGCGTGAGCAGCAGCCCAGCGCCGACCATGAGGCTGCTGCGCAGCGCAGCAGCCCCGGCGCCGCTGAGCACGACGTAGAGGCCGATCACCCCGAGGGTCGCCGTTGTGCGCCTCCCGCGCGGCCAGCCACGGAGACGCGCCACCGCCTCCACGAGCGCTGCGACCATCACGACCTTGAGACCGCTGACCGCGATGATGTGGATGAGCCCGGCGTCCTGCAGCGGAGTGCGAACGTTCGAGGTCAGGCGCCCGTGGATGCCGAACGCGACCCCGAGGAGCAGGGTCGCCTCGGGCTCAGGAAGGGCGCGCACCACCGTCGCGCTGAGGATGAGGCGGAGTTGCGCAGCCAGGCGCGCCGGGCTGGGCCCGCCGGCGCCGAGCCGACTGACCTGGGCGGCGGTCGCGATGGCCATCACGCCGGCCCGTTCGAGGGCCACCGCCGAGAGAGACCCGGGCCGCTGCGGCGGAGAGCGGAGGCTGTTCGTCTGAACATCGACGGTGTCGCCGGGCAGAACGGTGACCGCGGTGAGGGGTTCGACGACCACGCCGCCGGTCACGCTCCAGGCGCCGGACTGGGTGGCAAGTTGATGGACGTCCACCACGATCGTGTCGTCGCGCCCGGGGACGCCGGAATCCGCGACGGTGCCGCGCATCACCACCGCGCCGCTGCCGAGGTGTCCATCGACGCTGTTGGGCCCGGTGTCGACGGCGGTCGCGCTCACCCCGCGCCATGTGCCCAGCACGCACGCCGCAACCGCCACAGACGCGGTGACCACACGACGGCGCGTGAACAGCGCCCACGTCGCCGCCACCGTTGCGGCCGTGACCAGAGCGCCGACCCACGCACCGTGCGGGGAGAGCGCGACGCATGCGGCGAACCCTCCCGCGGAGAGGGCGACGCGCCACGGCGCGGTGGCACTCACGGCAGGGTGGTGAGGAAGCTCAGGTGCTTGCCGATCAGGGTCGCGGTTGCGGTATCAAGCCCGAGCGCCTGACGCAGGTCCGCCAGGCTGGCGAACGCGCCCCATTGCGCGCGTGCGTCGACGATTGCCTGCGCCACGTCGGACGTCATCCCCGGGATGGTGTCGAGCTCGGCCACGTCCGCGGAGTTGGCGTCGATCTTTGCCGACGTTCTCGCGCTCGTGCCCTTGGCGAACGGAACGTTGACCTGGTGGCCGTCGTGCATGAGCGCGGCGAGGTCGGGCAGCTTGCCGGTGTCGGCGGTGGGCAGGATGCCCCCGGCGTCAGCGATGGCGTCGGCGATGCGCGCGCCGGCGGCCACCTCGTACAGGCCGGGGTGGGCGACAGCGCCGCTGACGAAGATCAGCAGGGTGGCTGCGGCCCCGGGCGCCGCGACCGCGGGGATTGCCGCCGCCACCGGCTGGTCAGTGCCGCCCGCGGTCATGGCCACGCCGACGCCGACGGCGAGAGCGGCGATGGCGGTGCCGCCCATCAGGCGGGGGTGACCGAGCGCACCGCGGAGCGGGAACATGTCGGCAATCGTCGAGCGGTCGCACGCCCACGGCGCGGACGGTGGCGGCGGCGCGCGCGGGCGGATCTCGGGCAAGGTAGGCACAATGGCAGCGACGGATCTGGAGCGAATCACGCCGGCCGCCGGGTGGAGACGGCGCACCAACGATCGCCCCGTGGCGATGGCGGCGATCGGGGCGCTGTGCATCAGCTCATCCGCGGTGCTCATGCAGCTCGCCGCCGCCGGCGCGGCCACGACCGCCTTCTTCCGCTGCGCGCTTGCCCTCCCCTTCCTGGTCCCGCTGGCGATTCGCGAACAGCGCCGCCTGGGTCGGCGCCCGGCGCGCGCGCGCCTGCGAGCGACCGCCGCCGGGGTCTTCTTCGCCGCCGACCTGGTGTTCTGGGCGCACACGATCAACGCGGTCGGCGCCGGCATCGCCACCGTCCTGGGCAACCTCCAGGTGGTGTTCGTCGCCGCGGCGGCCTGGGTGCTGTTCGGCGAACGGCCGACGCGTCGATTCGTCGTGTCACTGCCGGTGCTGTTTGCCGGGGTGGTCCTTGTCTCGGGCCTCGCCGGGAAGCCGTCCTTCGGCGGTCAGCCCGTCCAGGGCATCCTCTTCGGTCTCTGCACATCAACCACGTACGCCGCCTTCCTGCTGATCCTCCGCGGGGCGGGAGACACGACCCACGTCGCCGGTCCCCTCACCGACGCCACCGCCGCCGCCGCGGTGACCGCGGTGCTGTTCGGAGCTGTCTTCGGGACGCTCTCGCTGGCGCCGGGCTGGCCGTCGCTGGGCTGGCTGCTACTGCTCGCGGTGACCAGTCAGACGGTCGGCTGGCTGTTCATCACCTCGTCGCTGCCCCGGCTCCCCCGCGCGATCTCCTCCCTGATGCTGCTCCTTCAACCGGTGGCGAGCCTGGGGCTGGCGGCGGTGGTGCTGTCGCAGCGCCCCACGTGGCTCCAGCTGCTCGGAGCGGGGCTCATCCTCAGCGGCGTCCTTGGTGTGGCGATCCGCGCGACCGCGGTCGATGTCCCAGACGAGCGCGCGCAATCGACCGCACAGCCCAGCCCGTCCGTCTGACGGTCGGATCCGGCTACCCCAGGCGGTAGCGGCGCTGCCCGTCCTCGCCCAACCGTGTGGTTGCGCCGGCGCGCTCGGCGAGGAATCGCACCGCGCGACCGCCAACCGGCGCGCCTGCGAGGGTGATCTCGGTGGCGATCTGGGATGCGGTCGCCTCCCCCAACTTGACCAGCACCGCACGAACAACGTCGGGGGTGACCTCGGCAGGGGTGGCCCGCCCCTTGGCAGCGCGGCCGCGACGGCGGCGGCGGGCCGCGACGGGTTTGGCCGCGGATGCCGCGCGTCCACGGGTGGCCGAATGCCCGTTGGAGGACTGAGCCGCGGCGTCGAGGAGCGTCACGGCGGCGCGGACCTCGCTGCGCAGCGCCGCGTTCTCAGCTCGAAGCGTGGCAACCTCGTCGACCAGCGCCTCGATGCGCGTGGCCAGCCGACGAGCGGCGGTCACGAGCGGCGACTGGCGCTCGGACAGCGGCACACCACTGTCTGTTTGCAGCATTGACTGGTCCTCCCCCTCAGCGACAGCAACCCCACGTCATGTGGTGCACAGTATTGAAGCTGCCAATCATTGTGCGCGCTGGCACGGAGGCGGGGCAAATCGGAAGGGCGCGTTGTTTGCAGTCCGAGGCCAATCCGGGGTCACCGCGCCCGCCCTGCCCGGGCGCCTGTCACCCCGCTGCTACCATCCCCCCGGGGCCATAGCTCAGTTGGGAGAGCACTTGCATGGCATGCAAGGGGTCGGGGGTTCGAGTCCCCCTGGCTCCACCAGCGGTGCCGTCCTCAGTTTGTGTGAGCGCCCACCCGGGATTGAGCCGGCGGGGGATGCGCACCTGAACTGACCGTCCGACCCATGCCCCTGCCCAAGCGTTTGGTGTGTTTGAAGTGTATAGTGCGTTTCATCTCGTGCCGCAAGGAACTCGACCTGGGGGGGTCCGGCCATGATTCGGCGCTCATCGACCGTTGCTGTTGTGGCCGCCGCGGCAGTCGCCCTCCTCATGACGACGCCGGTGAGCGCCGCCGCCTCGACGGTCAAGGCTGTCGAGTACCCGATTGCGGCCGGCATCGGCGGCATCACGGTGCTGACAGCCGGCCCCGACGGCACCGTGTGGTTCACCGAAAAAGCCGCCGCGACGATCGGCCACATCACTCCACACGGGGTGGTCCACCAGTTTCCGATTCCGCCGCCGGCACCCGGCATGCCCAGCCCCGCGGTCATCGGCATTGCAACGGGGTCCGATGGCGCGCTGTGGTTCGCGAGCGCGGCGCCGGATGCCGGGCGCATGACCACCGCGGGCGTCTTCAGCTGGTTCCCATTGTCCTCGAGTCCGATCTGGGTGGCGGCCGGACCCGACGGAAATCTCTGGTACACCGAGGTCAATGGCCGCATCGCGCGGGTCAGCACCGCGGGCGCCGTCACGGAGTTCCCGGCTCCTCCGAGCGGGAACCTTCCGGCAGTGATCACGGCGGGCCCGGACGGCGCCATGTGGTTCAGCGAGCACGCGCCGCTCATCGGCCGCATCACGACGTCGGGGCTGTACAGCGAGTTTCGTCTCGACCACCCGTCGTCCAACGCATGCCCCGCCGCAGGGCCGGACGGCAAGGTCTGGATCGCCGAGCAGGGCTACCTGGCCGCGGTCTCGAGCAGCGGTGTCATGAAGGACCACCCTGCTCCGGCGGTGTCCGGCAGCGGGTGCCTGGCGACCAAGGGCGCATTCATGTGGTTCACGACGAGCAACGGGATCGGAAGAATGGCCGCGGGAGGCACGTTCACGACCTTCGCGTCCCCGTCGGGAGCAGCGTCCTCGACGCTGTGTCTCGGTCCTGACGGTCACATCTGGAGTGACGAGGGCAGCGCCATCGCCCGCTGGGTCCGTGGCCCGTAGCGCTCCCGTCTGACGACCACCGACCTGTAACGGCGGCCGCACTGATCAATCCGAGGGGACGCCCGGGACCGCCGCCCGGGTCGCCTGCTCGCCGCCGGGGGCGCCACCGATCGTCAACGCGTGCAGGCAGACCTGGGCGAGCGGGCCGATTGCCAACGCGTACACAACGGTGCCGATACCCACCGTGCCACCCAGCAACCAGCCGCAGAAAAGCACCGTGAGCTCGAGAGCGGTACGCACAGCGCGTACGGAGCCGCGGCGAGCGGCGAGACCGGTCATCAGTCCGTCGCGCGGTCCCGGCCCCAGCCCGGCGCCGATGTAGGCACCGGTGGCGACGCCGTTGAGCCCGACGCCACCGAACATCACCGCCAGTTGCAGTGCAAGGCCGTGCGGCGCGGGCACGACGGCAAGCATGAGGTTGATGACCAGCCCGATCACGAAAGCGTTGGCGACCGTGCCGAGGCCCGGCCGCTGACGGAGGGGCAACCACAGCAACAGCACGACCGCGCCGACGATGATGACCCACGTGCCAACCGCGATCCCGGTGTGTCGCGACAGGCCCTGGTGAAAGACGTCCCACGGGTCGACGCCCATCCCACTGAGCAGCAGCATGCCATCGCTGACTCCGTACAGCACCAGCCCAGCAAACAGCTGGACCAGGCGGCGCAATCGCGGGGCGGGCAGCACGTTGGCAATCACGGGGACCGCCTCGCGAGCGCGCCACCCGACCCCACCGCGCCTGCCCAACACGGGCGTGCAGAAGTTGGTGCACGGCGCCCGATGGCGCGCCCCAGACGTCCGCGCCATGATTCGGCCACTGGATCTCGTCGAACGAGCGCCGACGAGGAACAGCCTTCAGCCTCTCTAGCCAGGGGGAGGGGAGCCAACACCCGCTTCCCTCCCCCGCCAGCTTCCATCGTCAGCGTCCGCCTGTCCCAATACGTGTGACAAGCGGCGTACAGTTGCGGGTGGCGGTGGCGACGTTGGTGAGGGGGGATGCGGCAATGGCTGGTTTCTGCTCGCGGTGGTCTGGCGCACTCGTCGGCCTTGTGCTGGCGTCGACACTTGCTGCCTGCGGCGCGACCATGAATGGCGCGGTCATCGGCGTGCCGGCGCACATCGCCCCGAGCGCGGTTCGCAGTGCCTCAGACCCACCTGCGGGCGCCCACCTGCAGACCTTCGTCAACGAGCTCAACGAGGCTGCCGCAGTACAGGCGGGTCCCGAGTCCCCGCAGCTCATCGCCGACATCAGTGCGCTCAGCAACAATCACGCCCTGGTCGGCGCCGAGAAGGCCGACGTGCTGAATCAATTCGCCGCGTACCAGATCGCGGTGCGCCAGGCCCTGGTCACCTCGCTGATCGCCAACGTCCAGGCGCGCCCTCGCCTCGGCGTTCAGAGGGCGGCGATCATCTCCAACCTCAGGGTGGTCAGGGCCCACCTCACCACCCTCGGGTCGGCGATCGCTGGTGACCGGCTCGTGGACAGACTGCGCACCGAGATCAGGTCGATCACACCCGAGGCGCTCATCTACAACATTGTGCAGCCGGTCAACCACACCGCCAAGCCCTGAGCCCATCACGGCGTCGCCGTCACTCGCGTACCTGACCGTCCCCGCGCACCTCGATGCGGTATGTCGTCAACTCGCGGAGCCCCATCGGGCCGCGCGCGTGCAGCCGCTGCGTGGAATTGCCGATCTCGCCGCCGAAGCCGAACTCGGCCCCGTCGGTGAAACGAGTGGACGCGTTGACCATCACCACCGCGGCGGGACACGCGCTCACAAAGCGGTCAGCCGCGGCGACGTCCTCAGTCACGATCGCCTCGGTGTGCCCCGACCCATGCGCCCGAATATGGTCGATGGCCGCCTCCACGCCGGCGACAACCCGAACACCCATCACAAGGTCGAGGTACTCGGTGTCCCAATCGGCGTCGGTCGCGGCAATCATGTCGGGGACGAGCTGGCGCGCCCGGACGTCACCGCGCAATTCCACGCCCGCCCTGGCCAGGTCCGCGGCCACGGCCGGCAGGAACTCTGTCGCGATCGCCTCGTCCAAGAGCAGCTTCTCGGCCGCGTTGCACACCGACGGGTTGCTGAGCTTGGCGTTGAGCACAATCCGCGACGCCATGCCCAGGTCGGCCGCGGCGTCGACGTAGACGTGACAGTTGCCGTCGCCGTCGATGACGTACGGCACGGTGGCGTTCTCGATGATGTCGTCGATCAGGGCTGGGCCGCCACGAGGCACGAGCAGGTCGATGCGGCCGCGGAGCTTCATCAGCGCCCGCGCCCCGGCACGACTGGTGTCAGGCACCAGCTGCAGCGCGTCCGCGGGCACCCCCGCACCGCCGAATGCTGTGCGCAACGCCGTGGTCACGACTGTGTTGGTCCGCAACGCCGCTGCCGATCCACGCAGGATGGCGGCGTTGCCCGACTTCAGGCACAGGCCCGCGACGTCGGACGTGACGTTGGGCCGCGCCTCGTAGATGACCGCGATGACACCCAGGGGCACGCGCACCTTGCGCAGGTCCAAGCCGTTGGGTCGCTTCCATGATTCGATGATCTCGCCCACCGGGTCGGGGAGAGCCGCGATGGCGCGCAGGCCGTCCGCCATGCGGGACACGCGCGGTCCCGTCAGCGTCAGGCGTTCGAGCAGCGCACCGCGCATTCCCCCGTCCCGCGCCGCGTCGACGTCGGCGCGGTTGGCAGAGAGAATCGCGTCCTCGGCACCCGTCAGCGCGTCCGCCGAGGCCAGCAGCGCGGCGTCCTTGACCTCGCTTCCGAGGGCGCTGAGCAGGTTCGCGACAACGCGTGCGCGATCGCCGATCCGCTCGACCCCCGTGCTGTTCTCGCTCACTCCGCGAGCACCACGAGGTCATCGCGATGTACGGCAACGGCACTGGACGTGTGCCCGTTGCCAGGCGACGACTCACTCAGAGTTCGCAGCTGACGTGCCGAGCACGAGCTCAGGCCCTTGGCGACCACCGTTCCCGCTGCGTCGCTGATCTCCACCGCCTCGCCCACGTCGAATGCACCGTCGACCGCGCTGACCCCCACCGGGAGCAGGCTGCGCCCCTGGCGGCAGATCGCCTGCACGGCGCCATCGTCGATGCTCACCCGCCCCTTGGCGGCCTGCGCGAACGCGATCCACACCTTGCGCGCCGGCAGGCGGGACGGCTTGGGCAGAACCCGTGTGCCCAGCGCCTCGCCGTCGACAACGCGGCGGATCACACCGGGAGTGGCGGCGCCGGCGATGACGCAGGGTATGCCCGACCAGGCGGCGATCCGCGCCGCCGCCAGCTTCGAGGCCATCCCCCCGGAGCCCACGTCGCTGCCGGGCCGGCCGCGCGTGGCGGACTCGAGCGAGGCGTCGAAGCTGGTCACCTCCTCGACAAGGCTCGCATCGGCGGTGAGACGGGGATCGGCCGAGAACACACCGGGGGTGTCGGTGAGGATGAGCAGCAGGTCCGCCCCCACCAGCGTGGCCACGAGGGCGGCGAGGCGATCGTTCTCACCGAAGGTGATCTCATCCGTGGCCACTGTGTCGTTCTCGTTGACGATCGGGACCACGCCCCACTGCAGGAGGCGCTCCAGGGTGCGACGGGCGTTCAGGTACGCCCTGCGCTCACCGAAGTCCCGCCCGGTGAGCAGCACCTGCGCAACCATGGTGCCCCGTTCCCGGAAACGACGCGCGTACTCGGCCATGAGCATGCCCTGGCCCACCGCGGCGAGGCTCTGGAGGACATCGATGGCGCGACCACGGGCGGCGCTGCCGACCGTAGCTCGCCCCGTGGCGATGGCCCCTGACGTGACCAGCAGGGCGCCCACCCCAGCCGCGGAAAGCCCTGCGAGCTGCTCAACGATCGCGTCAAGCGCACTCGATGACAGCGCTCCGTCCGCCGACGTGAGCGAGCTCGAGCCCACCTTGACGACCACCGTGCGCGCCGGCTGCTGACTCACGCGTCGATTGTCGCCAATCGCCGGTGCTGAGCCGGTGCTGCCCGCGTCCGTCAGAACATCGCCAGGCCGGCATTGACGTTGAGATCCTCCCCGGTGATGGCCGCCCCTCGATCCGAGGCGAGGAAGACGCACGCCGCGGCGATCTCGGTGGGATCGACCATGCGCCGCAACGCCGCGCCGTCGACGAACCCGCGGCGCGCCTCATCGGCCGTGATGCCGAGGCTCGCCACCTGGGCGGCGATGACCTCCTCGGCCCTCGGGCCGGTCACGGCGCCGGGACAGACGGCGTTGACGGTGATCCCCGACGGCCCCAGCTCGGTGGCGAGGGCGCGGACCAAGCCGATCACCGCCATCTTCGAGGCGGCGTACGGGGATCGGTTCACAAGCGGGCGCTTGCCGGTGACCGAGCCGATGGCGATCAGGGCTCCCGACCGCTGCTCGAGCAACCCGGGGATGAACCGCCGGAACGTGAGGTACACGCCGTCCACGTTCACGCTCATGCAGGCCCGCCAGCTCTCCAGCGAAATCGCCTGCAGAGGCTCCGTCGGTCCGATGACACCGGAATTGGCGACGACGATGTCGACACGTCCGAAGGCGGCGAGGACACCGTCGCCGAAGGCCTCTACCGAGGCCTCGGATGTGACGTCGCACTCGAAGCACTGAGTTCTCCCGCCGAGTGCGCGGACCTCGGCGGCGGCGCGCTCGCCCGCAGCCGTCGACCGCGCACCCATGGCCACCGACGCTCCCGCGGCCGCCATGCCCCGCGCGATGGCGAGCCCGAGACCCCGCGCGGCGCCCGTGATGACAGCCACCCTCCCGGCCAGTTCCCCACCACCGGTGGCAGCGTCGGACATCAGGTCGCCTCCTCGTGACTGGGTTGCGCGCAGTCTAGAGGGGGGCCTGTGTCACCATGCCGGGCATCCCATGACCGGATTGCGCAGCCGGGAGATCCATCTCGCGTCCCGGCCCGACGGGGCGCCGACCGCAGCCGACTTTGCCCTGGTCGAGACCGACGTCCGGGCACCCGGCGACGGTGAGGTCGTGGTTCGCAACACCTTTCTCTCCGTCGACCCGTACATGCGCGGCCGCATGAACGACGCGAGGTCCTACGTGCCGGCCTTCGCCGTCGGCGCTGTCATGGACGGCGGCGCCGTCGGCGAGGTCCTCGAGTCGCACTCGCCTGCGCTGTCCGTCGGCGACACGGTGACCCACACGAAGGGGTGGCGCGAGTACGCCACCGCCGGCGCCGCCGAGTTCCGTCGAGTCGACGCCAGCATCGTCCCGGCGTCGCAGTACCTCGGGGCCCTGGGCACGACCGGCTTCAGCGCGTGGATCGGCCTCGTCGACGTCGCCCAGATGAAGGCTGGCGACGTCGTCTTCGTTTCCGGAGCCGCGGGAGCGGTGGGCAGCATCGCCGGCCAGCTCGCCAGGCTGCGCGGCGCGTCTCGGGTGATCGGCAGCGCCGGCTCCGACGAGAAGGTGGCCCACCTCCTGGCCGACCTCCACTTCGACGGTGCCTTCAACTACAGGAGCGGCCCCGTGCGCCGGCAGCTGCGCTCCGCCGCGCCCGACGGCATCGACGTCTACTTTGACAACGTCGGCGGCGACCATCTCGAAGCCGCCATCGGCTCGCTCAGGACGCACGGGCGGGCCGCGCTGTGCGGCGCCATCTCACAGTACAACGCCACCTCACCGACGCCGGGACCGCACAACATGGCGCTCGTTGTGACCAGGCGACTCACCCTGCGCGGCTTCATCATCCTCGACCACCGGGCGCGCTTCGCCGACTTCCTCAGCGAGGTGGCGCCATGGGTGGCCAGCGGCAGCATCGTGGCCCGGGAGACCATTGTCGACGGCATCGAGAACGCACCGGAGGCGTTCATGGGGCTGCTCCGCGGCGACAACACCGGCAAGATGCTGGTGCGGGTCGGCGCCTCGTAGGTTCCGCCCCCTCTCCCAGCAACCTCACAGGAACTCGTCAGATTGTTGCAAGGCGCCGCGCGCAAGATAACCGACGTGCAGAACACCGGACCCGACCCGACCTCCACCCCCTCCTCTGAGGCGGCCCCGGCTCCTGCCGGGCCGCCTCACTCCCCGCCGCCGGCTCCTGCCGCTCCGGCCTACCCTCACCCGGCCTTCGGCTACGCGGCGCCGCCGCCTCCCCCTCCACCACCGCCGTCGATGCCCTGGGGATTTGCCGGGGAGACCTCGTGGCAGCCAGCCCCGCAGCGCAGCCCGCGCAGCCGGCGTCTGCTGGCCGCTGGCCTGGTCAGTCTCTTCGTGGTCGGCATCGGTTCCGGCGTGGCCGTCGCCCGTTTCACGGCGCCGCCGGCAACGTCGAACCAGAACACCGCGGTCATCCCGCCTGCGCCGACCAACAATGACGGCAGCACCGTCACGCCCCCGACCAGCGCCCCGGCCGACACCTCGGGGGTCGCCGCCAAGGTGACCCCGGGGATCGTCAACATCAACGTCACCCTGAGCGGGGGCGGCGGCGCCGCCGGCACGGGCATGGTGATCACGTCGACCGGCGAGGTTCTGACCAACAACCACGTCATCGACGGCGAGCTGAGCGTCAGCGTCGAGTTGCCCAGCACCGGCCGCACCTACTCCGCTCATGTGGTCGGCTACGACCTCGTCGAGGACATCGCGCTCGTCCAGATCGACGGCGGCAGCAACTTCAAGACCGTCAGCATCGGCAACTCCTCGACGGTCACCGTCAGCCAGGCGGTCGTCGCCCTCGGCAACGCATTGGGCAGGAACAGCGCGCCGGCGGTGTCCACCGGCAACATCACGGCCCTGAACCAGACCATCACAGCCAGCGACCAGACCGGCCAGGACGTCGAGACGGTCAGCGGCCTCATCCAGATCGACGCGCAGATCCAGCCGGGCGACTCGGGGGGTCCCCTGGTGACCACGAGTGGCACGGTGATCGGCATGGACACCGCCGCTCAGTCATCGGAGCGATCCCAGCAGCAGACGTCCTCGATCGCCTACGCGATCCCCATCAACAAGGCGATGCAGGTGGTCCGCCAGATCCAATCCGGTCAGGGCACAGCCCTCGTCCACATCGGCAACACGCGCGCCCTGCTCGGCGTCGAGACCGTGGATGGCCCGGGCGGCGCAAGCGTGCACCTTGCCCAGCCGGGAAGCCCCGCGGCCGCGGCCGGTATCACAGCCAATTCCACCATCACGGCTCTCAACGGCCAATCGGTGGGCACCAGCCTCGCCCTGCGCAACGCCATCGTCGCGCACAACCCTGGCGCGTCCGTCTCGGTGACCTGGACCGACCCGCAAGGCGCGAGCCACACCGCCACGGTGACCCTCGGCTCGGGCCCGCCAGCCTGAGCCGAGCCGCCCGGGCAACGCCTGGGCGGAAAGCCGCTGAAAGAGCAAGAGGCGCCCCTCAGGGCGCCTCTTCACCTCCGAACCAGCCGGGTGTCGCGGAACTAGCCGCGACGCGCCCAGCGGGTCTTCTTCAGCATTTTCTTGTGCTTGTGCTTGCGCATCTTCTTGCGCCGCTTCTTGATGACAGAACCCACGAGGCCGGAACTATACCGGATCCCCGCAGCCGAACTCCCCAGCGAGTGCGGCTGCGCAGTTGTCGGCGCGGAACCTGCACAGCACCGTTACCGTGCGGGCACCGGCCTGTCAGCACCGCGACGGCAACATTGCCCACATGAAGAACCCCTCCTTCCTGAGCACCGCGGAGACCCGTGCCGCTCACCTGACCGAACTGTCCCACCACGTCCGCTCACTCGGCTGGACCGATGCGACGCTGCGCGAGGTCGAGCATGAGATCCCCGAGTTGGAGATGGCCATGGCAGTCTACCGTCGCCTCAGCACCGAGACGGAGAGAGTCGATGGCGGCGCCACCGACTTCCTGACCATCGCCGAGGACCGCGTGGAGCACCTCAGCCAGGTGGCCCACCACATGCGCTCACTGGAGCGCGTCCACGCCTCCGTGATCGAGGTCGATAATGAGATCCCCGAGATCGAGGTGGCCATCGCAGTCTACCGGCGCCTCATGGCGGACCCGGGTGATGCCGCCGTCGCCACGCCGGCCGAAGCCGCCCCCGACTACGCCGCGGCCCGTGGCGTCCCGGCGGAGGATGCCGCGCCCGAGGCGCCTCCGGTGCCCTGCTTCAGTCAGTTCGCCCTCACCCACCTCGATGCCGCGGGCAACGAGAACGGCGATGGTGACCACCCGCGTGACACGGTTGCGCAGGAGCCCAACGGCACACCCGCCTCCAACTGATCGTTTCTCCAGCGGCGCCCGTCAGGGGTGGGGTGGAAGTCAGTCAAGTGCGCTGAACGCAGCGCGCACCCTGGCGGCCGTCTCCTCGAGGAGTTCGGGCAGGACCTTGGTGCCACCGATGACAGGCATGTAGTTGGTGTCTCCACGCCATCGGGGGACGACGTGGAGATGGACGTGCTCGACGCTCGCGCCCGCGCAGACGCCGTGGTTGACGCCGAGATTGAACCCGTCCGGGGCGAGCGCGAGGTCGAGTGCGCGCATCGCCCGGCGAGCGCCCATCATGAGGGCGGCCGCGCCGTCGTCCCCGGCGGCCAGGAGGTCGTGGACGTGCTCGACCGGCGCCACCAAGAGGTGGCCGGTGTTGTAGGGGAAACGGTTGAGGAGCGTGATCGTGGTCGCGTCCCCGGCCACCACGAGGTCGTCGCCCCCGCCGACGGCCGCCGCACAGAGGAAGCACGCATCCCCTGACCCGGCACTGCTCACGTAGCCACCCCTCCACGGTGCCCACAGACGCTCCATCGCGAGGATCGTCGCACGGGCGGGCGGCTCGTGCCGTAGGGTGTCGACCGATGCCCGAGCGATGCTTCGACGTCGACGCGTTCCTCGCCATGCCGCGACTCGCCAACCTGCACGTCAGTCCTGACGGTTCGCGCCTCGCGCTGACGGTGCAAGCTGTCGCTACCGACGGCAGGTCCTTCGTCGGGGCCGTCTGGGAGGTCGACGCCGCAGGCGATGCTCCGCCGCGCCTCCTCCTCAACCCCGAGCGCGGAGCCACAGCCCGTGGCTTCCTCCCCGACGGCTCCCTCCTCTTCAGCGCCCCACGAGGCGCCGTCGAGGCGGAGGCTGGCGTCCCACCCGACCCCGGCGCTGCGGCCGCGGCGCAGGCTGAGGTGCTCCACCTCCTTCCCGCAGGCGGCGGCAAGCCCGTCCCCGTGTTTGCGCCGGACGCCGGCGTCGGGGCGGTGGTGACGGCGCGCGCCTCCTCGACGGTGGTGGTGACGGCGGCGCTCCACGTCCGGGCTCGCCGAGGACGAGGAACGCGAGCGGGCACGCCGCGACGCCGGCGTCAGCGCACGCCTCGTCGACCACTATCCCGACCGCTTCTGGGACCACGACATCGGACCGCGCCAGCCCCGGCTTTTCGCCCTCGAGCTCGGAGCCGCAACGCCGCCGCCAGCGCGCGACCTCACCCCGATCCCTCCCTGGGCGGGGTGGTTCGAGGACGTCGAGTTCTCCCTCTGTGAGGACGGAACCCGGGTGGCCTTCGGTGCCAACATCGACCCGGCGCATTTCAGGGCGAACCTGGCCCTGCTCGACACCGGCGGCGGTGACGCGGTGCGCGTCCTCGTAGACGCGGACACGCAGCACGGCGCTGTGGCCTGGTCGCCCGACGGCACCACGATCGCGGTGGCGGGGGCGACCCTGGGCGCCCCCGCCGATCCGACCCGCTTCAGGCTGAACCTGGTCGACGCGCGCTCCGGGGCGGTGACACCGCTGGCGCCGCACTGGGACGGCTTCGCGCAGGAGATCCGCTGGACGGCCGACGGAAACGCGCTCCTGGTCACCGCCGATGAGCTCGGCCACACCCCCGTCTTCCGCGTGGAGCTCGATGGAACCGTGTCGCGGCTCACCGCCTCGGGCGCGTACCACCACCTCGGGGTGTCGCCGGACGGCGCGACGCTCCACGCCGTCCGCTCGGATGTCACCGGGCCGCCAGCGCCCGTCAGCCTCGACGTGAGCGGCGCCGACCAACAGCCGCGATACCTGGCCAACCCGGCGGCCACCGTGCCCGTGCCGGCGCGGGTCGAGGAGGTGGCGGCCACCGCCGCCGACGGCACCGTCATCCACTCCTGGCTGGTCCTCCCCGAGGAGTCATCGGACGGCCCGCACCCCCTGGCGGTGTTCATCCACGGCGGGCCGATCAGCTCTTGGGCCGGGTGGCACTGGCGGTGGTCGCCAGCTCTCCTCGCCGCCCGCGGCTGGGCCGTGCTGCTGCCCAATCCCCGACTCAGCACCGGGTACGGCCACGCCCATATCGCCGCGGCGTGGAACGACTGGGCGACGCTGCCGGCCGGCGACATCCTCGCCGCCGTCGACGCGACGACCGAGCGCCCCGACATCGACGGAGCGCGCGTCGCCGCGATGGGTGGCTCGTACGGCGGCTACATGGCCAACTGGCTTGCGGTCACGTCCGACCGGTTCCGCGCCATCGTCACCCACGCCAGCGTGTGGGATCTCGAGCTCGAGCGTGACACCAGCGACGCCGGCTTGCTCATGGACCGCGAGTTCGGCGACCCTCGGCGCAACGCGCGCAACTGGCTGCGCCAGTCACCCCATGCCCGGGCCGATTCGCTGCGCACACCGATGCTGGTCATCCACGGCGCTCGCGATCAACGCGTCTCCCTGGGCAATGCGCAGAGCCTGTGGATGGCACTGCAGACGCGCGGCGTGCCGTCGCGATACCTGGTGTTCCCTGACGAGAATCACTGGATCCTCAAGCCGCAGAACGCGCGGCTCTGGTACCAGACGGTGCTGGCCTTTCTCGCCGAGCATGTGCTGGGCACGCCATGGGAGCGGCCGGCGCTGCTGTAGGCGCTGGTGCGACGGCGCGCGGACCCAGCGTCGTCAGGGGATGTCGCGGCGGACGGTGAGCGCCCAGCCGACGAACGCGAACAGCACTCCCCAGCCGAGCAGGACGAGGGCGCCCTGCCAGTTGGTCAACAACGTCACCTGGGGCCGCGACACGCCGGCGAGCGCGCTCCCGGCCGCCCCGGGAAGAAAGCGGTACGCCTCCTTGACGACGGGGATCACCGTGAACAGCGGCTCGAGGACAAAGAGGTAGGCGAGCGCGCTGATGACGGCGGCGACCTGGTTGCGAAAGAGCGCGCCGACGCCGACGCCGACCACGGCGAAGATGGCGACCACGGCGATCGACCCGACCAGCACCACGATGAGCCCGTTGGCCACCCAGTCGAGGCTCACACCCTCTGCGGACAGCCAGGGAACGGCGATGAGCAGCGACACCGCCACGCATGCGATCCCGTACAGCAGCCCGACCGCGGCCGCGACCAGCACCTTCGCGGTGATCACACGAGCGCGGCGCGGCTCGAGAAGGAAGGTCGGCCGCGACGTGAAGTGGCGGTACTCGGTGGTGATGATGATGATCCCGACGATCGCCGAGAAGAGGTAGCCGCTCACCGACGACGACAGCACCGCGCGCTGCGTGGCGGGATCGGTCAACGGGGCCGCCGAGTTGTTCTTGACCCCGTTGGCGGCGATCTGTGCGACCACTCCCAACGCCGCGAACGCGATCGAGCCGAGCAGCATGCCCCACCACAGCTTGGTTGTCGCGACCTTGCGGAACTCCGATCGGAGTAGGCGGTTCACGGTGTCAATGCCGGTGGCTCAGCGGGCGGCGGCGCAGAGTCCTCGGTCAGCTCGAGGAACACGGATTCCAGGCTCGAGCTCTCCTGACGCAGACCGTGCAGCTCGACGCCGGCCTGCCACGCCGCGTGGCCGACGTGCGCGGCGGTTGCGCCGGTCACGCGGAGCGCGCCCTCCGGCCCGGACGACACCGACGCACCGAGGGGGACCAGGGCCTCGGCGAGCCGGTCGGGCGTCGGCGACGTCACCACCACGCTGACGGCACCCCGGCCCCGGAGCTCATCGAGCGTGCCCTCGTGCACGAGACGTCCGCGCGCGATGATCACGACACTGTCGACTGTCTGCTCCACCTCGGAGAGGACGTGGCTGGAGACGAGCACGGTCCGCCCCTCGTCGCGAGCAAGGTGGCGGAGGAAGCCGCGCAACCACGCGATGCCCTCGGGGTCGAGGCCGTTGGCGGGCTCGTCGAGGATGAGGATGCGCGGGTCGCCGAGCAATGCGGTGGCCAGCCCGAGGCGCTGGCGCATGCCCAGCGAGAATCCCTTGACCGGCTGTCGGGCCACCGCGGTGAGCCCGACGAGCGCGAGCACGTCGTCAGCGCGGCCGTCGGGGATGCCGGCCGCGGCGGCGTAGACGCGCAGATGGTTGAGCGCCGAGCGCGCCGGATGGAAGCTCGTCGACTCGAGGACGGCGCCCACCACGCGGCCGGGGTTGGGAAGCCGCGCATACGCGACCCCGGCAACCGTCGCCGTCCCGGCGGTGGCGGCGGCGAGTCCGAGAAGCACGCGCATCGTGGTCGTCTTGCCGGCCCCGTTGGGGCCCAGGAACCCGGTGATCGCCCCGGGCTCGACGGTGAAGCTGAGATCCTCGACGGCGCGCACGCTGCCGAACAGCTTGGTCACGCCGGATACCACGATCCGGCCGCGTTCATCGGCCATGGCGGCGCGAGTGTATCCGACCTCGGGAAACGGCTTGACGAACCGCGCACCTCCGTGGCATGGTCACGCACCTAATCGACTAGCGGCGTAAGCAACGCATGGGGAGTGCTGAGCAGACGTGTCAGCGGAGGCGTGTGGTCCGAACGTGAGCGCACGTCGCCTTCGTGCCCCCTCCCCGGTCCTGCTCGCTAGCCTGCTCGCGCTGCTCGTCGGGCTTGGCGGCACCCTCGTCGTCAGCAAGCTTCTCAAGCACCCGGCGGCCGCGGCCAGGACGGCGACTGCGCAGTATCTCCCGTCGGTGGTGGCGGGTCAGCCGCAGCTCGCGGCCGACTTCACTCTGCCTGACCAGGGCGGCGCCGCCGTCTCCCTGTCAGGGCTGCGCGGCCACGAGGTGTTGATCACCTTCATGGACCCGCAATGCACAGCCATGTGCCCGATCGTGGGCCAGGAGATCGGCGCCATCGAGGCCAGTCTTCCCGCCGGCGTTCGCCCCATTCTTCTTGTCGTCAGCGTCGCGCCCGACCGCACTGCCGCCGACGTGGCCACGTTCACCTCGCACGTGACCTGGCAGCCCGGCTGGCACTGGCTACTCGGCAACCAGGCCCAGTTGCAGGCGGTGTGGGCGACGTACCACATCGCCGTGCAGCCGACGCCGACCGACGTCGCCCACGACGAGACCCTGTACATCGTCGACCCAACGGGACGCATCTCCGCCGGCTACAACGCACCTCTCCCCGTCGGCGAGGTCGCATCAACCATCACCAGGTCATCGAGGTGACGATATGAATCGCAGGGGCGCGCTGGTAGTGCTCGCCTTTCTGGCCGCGGGCGTGCTCCTCGGGGCGTTCGCCACAACGTACATCCACTCCTCACCCTCGGCGATCACCGCCCAAGCCTCGAGCGAGACAAACGGTGGCGGCCCGGTGGTGGACATCCACCTCACGACCGTGGCTGCTGTGGGGTTCGGTGAACATCCCAATTGGGTGGGTTACCTTCCCACCACGTATTTCAAGGTGCCACCGAACTCGACCCTCAGGATCACGATCAGCCAGCAGGACGGCGCCAGCGGAATGCGCAACCCGTTTTACTCGCTGGTTCGCGGCACGATCGGGGGCACGATGACGGTCAATGGCAAGACGATGTCATCGATCGATCCCACGACAGCAGCCCATTCGTTTGCCGTCCCCGGGCTGGGAGTGAACGTTCCCCTTCTCGGCGTCGACGACAATGCTCCCGCCGGCGCCACCAACACAGTTGTGTTCAGCTTCAAGGTCCCAGCGTCGGGTATCTTCCACTGGCAGTGCTTCGTGCCGTGCGCGGCGGGCACCCTCTACGGCCTCGGCGGCCCGATGCAGACCCTCGGCTTCATGGACGGACAGATTGAGGTGGGTTCATGAGCGCCACCCGCCGTCTCGTGTACACCCTCGGGGCCATCTGGCTCGTCCTGG
>DAISRJ010000025.1:0-29939 GCA_036828955.1 Candidatus Dormiibacterota bacterium
ACGAAGCTCATGCAGCTTCAGAGTGAGTACGCAACCCGGCTCCTGGCTGAGCTGGGCCCTGGCGCCGACAAGGGCTGACCCCGGGCGCCTCAATCGCACGAGCCACAACCTGGTTGCCCATGATGGCGGGCGATCAATCGAACAGAGCGCTGTATCCGTTCAGCGCCGGCTGGCCGCCAAGGTGCGCGTACAGCACCGTCGAACGTGGATCGATCTCCCTGCGGGCGATCAGGTCGATCAACGCCGCAAGCGATTTGCCCTCGTAGACGGGGTCGGTGATCATCCCCTCGAGTCGCGCGCCCAGCTTGATGGCATCCACCGTTGCCTGGTCGGCGAGTCCGTAGGTCCCGGCGTGGTAACGGTCATCCAGGATGATCTCCTCGGAGCGCAGATCACGGCCGACATCGATGAGGGCGGCCGTGCTTCGAGCAATTCGAGCGACCTGGTCGAGGGTCTCCTCAGGCTTCGCGGAGGCGTCGATGCCGACCACCCGCCGGGGGCGGTCCTGTGCGGCGAACCCGGCGATCATCCCCGCTTGGGTGCTCCCTGTCACAGAGCACACGATGACGGTGTCGAAAAACACCCCGAGCTCACGTTCCTGCACCTCCACCTCCTGCGCCCAGTGGGCGAAACCGAGACCACCCAGCCGGTGGTCCGAGGCGCCGGCGGGAATGGGGTACGGCTTTCCACCGCCGGCCTCCACGTCGGCGAGTGCTTGCTCCCAGCTCGCTTTGAAGCCGATGCCAAAGCCCTCCGCCACCATCCTGATGTCGGCACCGAGGATCCGGCTGAGGAGGATGTTGCCGACCCTGTCGTACACCGGGTCGGTCCAGTCGACCCAGCTCTCCTGCACCAGCACACATTTCATCCCCAGGCGTGCCGCCACGGCGGCGACCTGCCGCGTGTGGTTGGACTGCACACCCCCGATGGAAACCAGCGTGTCGCAGCCTTGAGCGAGTGCATCGGCGACGAGGTACTCGAGCTTCCTGGTCTTGTTCCCACCAAACGCGAGACCGCTGTTGCAGTCCTCGCGCTTCGCCCACACCTCGGCGCCGCCCAGGTGTGTGGTCAACCGCTCCAGCGGATGAACCGGTGAGGGGCCGAACAGCAGGGGATAGCGGGCGAATGTGTCGAGCTTCATACACCTCCAGACAGCGGTGCGGCGATCGCCGATGCGCCGGTGGATATCGGGTCGCTAGGGGTGCGTCGGAGCGGGGGGCGCATCCTCCAGCTCGAACAAGAGGTCGTCGGTGTAGCAGTAGTACCAGCCCTCATCGGGCTCGAACGAGCGGATGATGGGGTGACCCGTCGCGTGGTTGTGCGCTGTGGCGTGCTTTCCGGGTGAGTTGTCGCAACATCCCACGTGACCGCAGATCTGGCACACGCGCAGATGGACCCAATCCGAGCGACCTGCCGCGAGGCACTCGACGCATCCGGTTCCCGACGGGGAGACCTCGCGTATCTCATCAAGGTGTTCGCAAACCGCGCTCATTCTTCACTTCTCCTGGGTTGCCACGATGGACATCGTCGACAAGCATTGCGGGTCTCATCACGTCACGATAGCGCAGCCGTGCATCTCCCCAGCTGACGCCGCGTCGAGCCTGACAGCGACCGGCGGCGACCACAGCCCGATGATCCTCGCTGTGGTCTGCTTGCGCGGGTCGCGCTCGCGCGTGAAGCCATCCTCAGGGGGCATGCCTGGCCGGCACAACTCGCGACATCGCTCAGCGGCGTTCGACGATTCCCCGTATGAATGCCGATTGGCCGGCATGCTGGATGTCGTCGCTGATCACACTGACCAGGCGGGCGCTCAGGGTCACCGGCGGATCCCAGCGGTCGTCGACGATGCGAGCGAGGTCCGCTGCGGTCAGCTGTCGGACGTACGAAACGGTGTGCGAGTGGACGTCGTCGAAGTAGGCCAGCAGGAGCTCGTCGGACCCGACCCGGACGGCGCCGACCTCGTCGGAGCTGTGCCCGTAACCGGTCGCGTCCGTGTCGAATGGCAGAGCGAAACGCTCGACCCAACCACGCTCGAGCCAGGCCTGCTCGGCGCCGCGCAGAGCAGAGACGTGATCGTCCTGGACGCGGGTGAGGTGCCAGACCAACCAGCCGATCGAGTTGGAATCCGGGTCGGCGCGATAGGCCAGTTGGTCTGCAGACAGCCCCCCTGCTGCGGCATGCACGAGTTCGCTGATTCTGTCGAACGCGTCGGTGAGGACATCGCTTCCGGTCATGGCGGTGAAGTGTCGCCGAAACCGCACCGGTCGGAGGCGCGCCGGGTCGGTGGCTCACTCCCCAGCCGTTCAGACGTCGCCCGCGATCGCCTCCTACCCCTCCCTGCGGAGCTCGTCGAAGTCCTCCTCGCGAAACTCGACGGGCGCATCACCGCGCCCTGGTCGATGGGCTTCGCGCTCGCGCAACTCGACCCTGCGGATCTTGCCCGAGATGGTCTTGGGCAGGTCGCTGAATTCAAGGCGCCGGACCCGCTTGTAGGGGGCAAGGTTTTCCCGGCTGAACTGGAAGATCGACAGTGCTGTCTCGGACGACGGAGCGTGGCCGGCCGCGAGGATGACGTACGCCTTGGGGATGGCAAGCCGCACCGGGTCCGGTGCCGGCACGACCGCGGCCTCGGCGACCGCGTCGTGGCGGAGGAGGACACTCTCCAACTCGAATGGTGAGATGCGGTAGTCCGACGCCTTGAAGACGTCGTCGGCGCGACCCACGTAGGTGATGTACCCGTCGTCGTCCCGCGAGGCGACGTCGCCGGTGTGGTAGTGACCGCCAGCCATCGAATCCGCGCCGTGCTCGTCATCACCGCGGTAGCCCACCATGAGGCCGAGTGGCCGATCACTGAGGTCGAGGCAGATCTCACCCTCGTTCCCGATCTCGCCCGTGACGGGGTCGATCAGCGCGATGGAATACCCCGGCACAGGTCGTCCCATGGAGCCGGGCTTGACCAACTGCCCGGGCGTGTTGGCGATCGCAACCGTGGTCTCGGTCTGGCCGAACCCGTCGCGAATGGTGACCCCCCATGCCTGCTCCACCTGCGCGATCACCTCGGGGTTGAGCGGCTCGCCCGCGCCCACCACCTTGTGGGGCGGATGGCGCAGCGCTCGCAGGTCGGCCTGGATGAGCATCCGCCACACGGTCGGGGGGGCGCAGAAGCTGGTGACCGCGCATCGATCCATCACTGCCAGCAGGTCGGTCGCGTTGAAGCGCCCGTAGTTGTGGATGAGCACCGTCGCGCCGGCGTTCCACGGCGCGAAGACGTTGCTCCACGCGTGCTTTGCCCATCCCGGCGACGAGATGTTGAGGTGCACGTCCCCGGGCTCGAGCCCGATCCAGTACATCGTGGACAGGTGTCCGACCGGGTAGGACGCGTGCGTATGTTCAACCAGTTTGGGTTGGGCCGTCGTCCCTGACGTGAAGTACAGGAGGAGCGGGTCGGATGCATTGGTGACGCCGCTCGGGGTGAACTCGGCAGGCGCGATCGCGGAGCCGGCGTAGTCCAGCCAGCCGTCTGTCGCGGCGCCGACGCTGATCCGTGTGTAGTCGCCGGGGACGTCCGCGAACCTCGCGGTGTTCTGCGCGCCGGTGACCACATGGCTGGCGTGGCCGCGTTTGACCCGGTCGTGGAGGTCAGCCGGGGTGAGCAGCGTGCTGGCCGGGATGAGGACAGCGCCGAGCTTGATGCCCGCGAGCAGCACCTCCCACAACTCGACCTGGTTGTCGAGCATGAGGATCAGACGATCGCCACGAGCCACACCGGCGGCGGCGAGCCAGTTGGCGACCTGGTTTGATCGTCTGGCGAGATCGGCGAATGACAGCTTGGCCTCCGACCCATCCGCCTCCACGATCCACAACGCCGGCCGGGGCGACGTCGACGGGTCCTGCCCCAGGCTGTCGAACCAGTCCAGCGCCCAGTTGAATTGCGTCAGGACCGGCCAGCGGAACTCGCGATATGCCGTCTCGTAGTCCGTGCGCCACGCCAGGAGGGCGGCACGAGCCGCGCGAAACGCCGCGCCCCGTGTCGTGCCGCCGTCCCCCTGAATCGGTGTGACCGCGTCGGGTTCGGTCGGTCTGGTCGTGCTGGACACAACGGGTCCATATGATGGCCGACGCCGACGCCGGTTGGGAGGACCGTCAGGCGTCGAGCATGAGCCCGAGACCGATACCCACCATCCAGACGTCCTTGCTCAGCCCGATCCCCGGCGGAGCCGGCCAGACACTCCCAGGCTTGCGCATTCCCGGCGCGCGCGCGTAGAGCGCCATGAGAGATCCGGAGAAGCCGGTCAGCCCAACGCCGGCCAGCCTGTCGGGGACGAAGGGGGCCAGCAACGCCCCGCCGAGGGCAATCTCGCCGGCCGCCAGGACTCGCAGGAACTGCTTGGGGGAGAGCTTGTTCAGGAATGGGAAGGCCGTGACAGCGAAACCGTGCGTGCGCGTGGCGACGGCGTCCTCTCCGCGCCACTTGTCGAGCCCCGAGTGGAGGATGAACACGCCGGTGATGGCGCGGGTCGGAACGGTGTGCAGCTTCATGCGGATTCTCCTGTTGTGCTGGTGAGGAGGGCACTCTCGCAGCGCGTGCCCTCCGCCCGGTCGGCAAGGTTTTCGAGCGCCGGCAACGCTGCCAGCACGGCGGCACGCTCGTCGTCCTCGAGCGACTGCAACGCACGGTGGATGAGCGCGGTGCCGTTGCGTCGCAGATCCTCGAGGAAGCAGGCGCCCTCGGCCGTGACCGACACCTGAGACGAGCGCGCGTCACTGGGGTCCCGGACACGGCTGACCATGCCGCACCCCTCGAGTTGGTCGACCAGTCGCGACAGCGTCGACGCCGACACGCCCTCCCGCGTTGCCAGGTCGCACAGGCGGAGCGGCATGTACCGATGGATGGTGGCCAGGGCCGACAGCTGCGACTCCGTCAGCTCGCCAACCCCGGGGCGGCGCAGTTGGCGGCTGAGCCGCGCCACGGCCATGCGCAGGCGGGCCGCGCAGCTGTCCCCACCCGCCTCTGTCGATGGCTGTGAGGCCCGGGCCGGCCGCGACGCCACTTTGCTTGGCACAACGAAACTATATACTCGCCAACGATGGACGCGGCGGAGGTGGCGGTGCGTTCCGCCACGGGTACGGAGACAGCGACGCCGGCAGGCCGGGCGATTCCACGGTCGCCTCGCGCACCGAGCGAGCCGCCGGCACAGCACACGGATGCTTCCGGTGCCCCTGTTGCCAACCTGCACCGGGCCATGTCGCGCGCCCTCGACCGCGCCGACTGGCGGCTCGTGCTCTGGGACGGGCGTGCCGTCGGGTCGGCCTCGCCCCAGTTCACGATCACGATGCGCTCGCCGGCCGCGCTTGACCGCCTGCTTGGCGGCGTCCCTGAGAAGGCCTTCGGTCGCGCCTACGTCGAGGGCCTGATCAACGTCGATCCCCTCGAACCCTTGCTCGAGCCGCTGGCGGTGGCGCCCGTCCGGCAGTTGTTCCTGGCGTGGCCGGCCATCGTGGCCGCTCTCGTCGCCCTCGGCGGCCGGCCACGCTCTGCGCCGGTCCTCGCCGCGGAGGCCCGCCTGCGCGGTGTGCGCCACAGCCGGCGGCGAGATGCCGAGGCAATCCGTCACCACTACGACCTGCCCCCGGAGTTCTACGGGCTCATCCTCGACAGCCAGCTCACATATTCGTGCGCCTACTTCGAGACACCGGCAGATGACCTCGACCGCGCCCAGGCCAGCAAGCTCGAGCTCATCTGCCGGAAGCTGCGCCTGCAGGCCGGCGAAAGCCTTCTCGACATCGGCTGCGGATGGGGGAGCCTGGTCATTCACGCCGCCGAACACCATGGCGTGCGCGCTGTCGGCATCACGCTGAGCCCGGCCCAGGTCAAGGAGGGGCGCCGGCGCGTGCGCGAGCGCGGCCTCGAGGATCGAGTCGAGATTCGACTCGCTGATTATCGTGATGACGTTGGCGTGTACGACGCCGTGGCGTCGATCGGCATGGTCGAGCACGTTGGGCGTGCCAAGCTCGGTGTCTACTCGGATGCGGTCTACCGTTCCGTTCGGCCCGGCGGCCGCGCACTCATCCACGGCATCACGCAGCGCCCCACCAGGGTCTGGAACCGAGCGTCGTTCAACGACGCGTTCGTCTTTCCCGACGGTGAGCTCGAGGACATCGGCCTGATGGTCCGGGCATACGAGCGTGCCGGCTTCGAGGTGCGCGACGTGGAGTCGCTGCGAGATCACTACGAGATGACGCTGAGGCGGTGGGCGCAGCGGCTGCAGACCAACTGGGACGAGGCCGTGCGCATCGGCGGCGAGCAGCGCGCGCTGGTGTGGCGTCTGTATCTCGCGGGTGCCGCGGTGTCCTTCCGAGTCGGCACCCTGGCCATCCACCAGACCCTGGCCGTCCGACCGGACGAGCAGGGCCGCGTCGACATTCCTCTCACGCGCCGCGACTGGTACAGCTAGGCGCCGGGGTTCTGCCCCGGGTTGCTATCGTCGAAGGGTTGCGTGAGTCACCGGAAGCAGACTGATGAGTGGTCCCCACGACTGGAACGCCAAGATCATCGCGGAGTTCCGTGCCAACCAGGGTCACGTCGGGCCGCCTTTCGAGGGCGCCCCGCTCACCCTGGTCCACCACCGCGGCCGCACGAGCGGACGTGAGTACGTCAACCCCGTGATGTACCTCCAGTCGGAGGACGACAGCACGGTCATGTACATCTTCGCGACGAAGTCGGGCGCGTCCACCAACCCGGCGTGGTACGCCAACCTCATGCACGCCGGCTCGACCGACGTCGAAGTGGGCACGGAGACGTTCCCGGTGTCGGTGAGCGAGCTGACCGGCGCGGAGCGTGACCGCGTGTACGCGGAGCAGGCGCGTCGCTACCCCGGGTTCGGCGAGTACGCCGAGAAGACCGAGGGCATCCGCACAATCCCGGTCCTCCACCTACGCCGCCTCTGAGGCCTCCGGGGCCCTCGCCACGGCGACCGGCACCCAGTGGAGCACCGCGATGGTGGCCCAGAGGATCGCGAAGCCGAGAAGCTGCACTGCGCTCACCGTGGCGCCGAGCACGAAGTAGTTGATGACCAGCGCGCTGGCGGGGAAGGCCAGCTCGGCGAAGGTCGCGATGGAGGCCGGGGTGCGGCGGAGGCCGCGGTAGTACAGCATCATCCCGACCAGCCCGGAGATCACCGCAAGCAGCCCCAGCCGCACCCAGTCGGTCGCTGTCGTCGTCGCCGGTGGAGCCAACGCCCCCTGTGTGGCCGCGATCACCCCGAGGAGGGGCAGCGCGCAGGCGAAACGCAGGCCGGTGAGCACATCGGGCTCCATGTGCGCGAGGGCCGAGCGGCCGAACACCGTTGCGCTGCCCCAGAGCGCAGCGGCCACAAGTGCGAGGAGCGCGGCCTTCCCCTCCGCGCCGGCGAAGGCGCTGGCCGGGCCGAGCGCCCCGAACGAGAGAAGGTACGTCCCCGCAAGTGCCACCAACGCCACCGGCAGCAAGCGGGTACGTGGCCGCTCACCGAGAGTCAGCGCGGCGATACCGAGGGCCCAGAGCGGCTGCGTCTTCTGGAGAAGGATGACGACGTCCGGGTTGCCGTACTGGAACGCGAACGTGAAGGCGAGCGTGGCCAGCGCCGAACCGCCCCACCCGACCCCGATCACGGCGAGCCAGGCCCGTCGCCTCATGTGCGTGATCGCGCGCGCGCTGCGAACCAGACGGGGCAACACCAGCGCTGTGAGGAGGATGTGCTCGTACAGCACGATCGTCCACGGCGACCAGTGCGACGCCAGTGGTGCTCTCAGGGCGCCGTCGCTTCCCCACATCGCCGCCCCGGCAGCCACGAGGGCGACGCCGGCGATCGGCGCGACGCCGGGTAGGATTCGCGCATGCGCCGCCGGGGCAGTCGTCACCGGCGCCTACTCCGGCACGGTCACGGAAGAATGGTGAAGAACATGCAGCCCATCGTTGTCCTTGCCGGGGGTGTCGGCGCGGCGCGATTTCTCCAGGGTGTGGTCGCTGCGTTGCCGGTGAGAGATCTGACCATCATCGGCAACGTCGGCGACGATACTGAAATCGCCGGGTTGCACGTGTCACCGGACCTCGACACCGTGCTCTACACCCTCACTGGCGAGTCCGACGAGGAGCAGGGATGGGGCGTGCGCGGCGATTCGTCGCGCGCGCTGCAGCGAGCCCGGTCGCTGGGCTACGACGCCTGGTTCTGGCTCGGCGACCTCGACATCGGGCTGCACCTGACGCGCACGGAGGCCCTCAATGCCGGCCTGCCGCTGAGCGCGGTCACGACCCAACTGGCAGGCGCACTGGGTCTGGAGGATCGCCTTGTACCGGTCACGGACGACCGCCTGCGGACGATCATCGAGACGCCGGACGGAGATCTCGACTTCCAGACCTACTACGTTCGCCGTGGCCATCGTGACGAGGTCGTCGGCATCCGCTTCGACGGGGCCGCCGCGGCGGCGCCCGCACCGGGCGTCGTCGGCGCCATCAGCCGGGCGGCCGCGATCATCGTGGCCCCTTCCAACCCACTGATCTCGATTGGGCCCATCCTCGCCGTCCCCGGCATCAGTGACGCGCTGCGCGCGCGCAGCGTTCCCTGCGTGGCGGTCAGCCCGATCGTGGGTGGACAGGCACTGCGAGGGCCGGCCGCCGAGATGATGCGGTCACTGGGCTTGGAGCCGTCACCGGCGGGAGTCGCCGGCCTGTACGACGGCCTCATCGATGCGATCGTCATCGACGACGTCGACCACGCTCTCGCCGCTGAGGTGGAGCAGCGCGGCGTCGCCGTGCGCATCACCGACACGATCATGCGCGACGCCGCGGCGCGACGGCACCTGGCCACGGTTGCGCTCGAGGTCGCGGGAATCCGGCTCAGCGCATGACAATCGAGATCGTGCCGCTGGCGCTTGCCCGCGACATCGTCGAGTCGGATGACCTCGCATCGCTCATCACCGACGTCGCCCCGCCGCTGCGCGACGGCGACATCATCGTGGTCACGCACAAGGCCGTGAGCAAGAGCGAGGGCCGCATCGTCGACCTCGGCGACGTGCAACCGTCGGCACGCGCCATCGAGGTTGCCGCCGATCACTCCGATCCCCGTCTCGTCGAGGTCATCCTCGGTGAGAGCCGCCGCATCCTCCGCCAGCGGGGGCCGCTGCTGGTTGTCGAAACCAACGGTGGCCTGGTGTGCGCCAACGCCGGCGTCGACCGCTCCAACGCCCCCCGGGAGGATGCTGTCGTGCTGCTGCCGCTCGACCCCGACGGGTCGGCCGCTCAACTCCGCGCGGCGTTGGAGGCCCGAACCGGGGCGTCCGTCGGCGTCGTCGTGGCCGACACCATGGGCCGAGCCTGGCGCGAGGGAATCGTCGGCACCGCCATCGGCGCCAGCGGCCTGGAGACGCTGCGCGACCTGTCAGGTGCGGTCGATGCCGGCGGACGCCGGCTGCAGACGACAGTGGTCGCAATCGCCGACGAGCTCGCGGCCGCGGCAGACCTCGCCTTCGGCAAGCTCGAACGTGTTCCGTTCGTACTGGTGCGCGGCTACGCGGCGCCGGGCAACGGGTCAGCAGCTCAGCTCATCCGCCATCCCGACCGCGACCTGTTCCGCTGATCGCGAACAGCACCCCGGCGTCACGCGCGTCCTCGATCGTGTCGACGTCGAGCGCCAGGCCTGCGATGTCGAGCACACGGAACGGGAGGCTCGCGGCATCAGCGGCTGCCGCATGCACCTCACTGCTGCGCGGCGCGCCGAACGTCGGACGCATCGCGTCGGACGGCGTCACCAGCAGCGCGTTGGTGCCGGCGTCGCGTGCCCTGGCGATGGCCACGCCCGGCGTCGGCGCCGCGGCAACGAAGGCGAGCAGCTCCGCGGCGGTGACGAGTGGGATGTCGCCTGCCAGGTAGAGAACTCGAGCGGGGCGCGGCGTCAGCGAGGCGAGGGCGTGTGCGAGGCCGTCGTTCCAGGGCAGGTCGGCGTCGGACAGGAGCGTGACCCCGAGCTTGCGCGCCAGGCCGGGCGCGGTGGGCTCGGACGTGGCCAGAGCCACCGGGCCGAGGCCGGCGCTCTGCGCGACTGCGACCACCGCTTCGAGCATGCTGATCATCAGGCGACGCCGATCGATGGGGAGGAGATGGGGTATGAGCCGCTGCTTGGCGATGTCCAACCGCTTCAGCCCGATGATCGTCTGAACGGCCACCTCACGATGGTACGGAGCGGCAAGTCGGTTAGGGTTTTGCCGGTGGAGCGCCCCCCATCGACCGGTCAACCCGGAGCAGCGGATATCCCTCTTGTCGCAGTGGCCCTGGTCGGCGGCACCGGCAAGCTCGGCTCGGCCCTGGCGACGCGGTTCGCGCAGGCCGGCCATGCCGTCGTCATCGGGTCGCGCGACGCGGTGAGGGCGGAACAGGCGGCCGCCGCTCTCGAGGAGGCGATTGGCGGCGGCGGGCGTGTGAGCGGAGCCGCCAACGCCGAGGCGGTCAGCGCAGCGCAGGTTGTGGTTGTCACGGTCCCCTTCGAGGCACAGGAAGCGACGCTTCGCGGCCTCGCCGGCGCCATCGGGGAGCGCGTGGTGATCAGCACGGCTGTGCCTCTTCGCTACGTCGAAGGCATTGGGCCGACCCATGTCGATGTCGAGGAGGGATCGGCGAGCCAGCAGGTTGCGACGCTCCTTCCCCGCGCTCGCGTGGTCGGCGCTCTGCACACGGTCAGCAGCGCGACGCTGGCCAGGACGGAGCGCCGCCTCGACGCCGACGTGCTCATCACCGGCGACGACGCCGCAGCCAAGGTCGTCGTCGCCCGGCTCCTGGCGTCGCTCTCGGGACTCCGCGTTGTCGATGCCGGTCCGCTGCGCAACTCTCGTTACGTGGAGCAGGTCACCGTCCTGCTTCTGTCGATCAACAAGCGAGCTCGGCGCAACACCGGTGTGCGCATCGTCAACCTGCCTGACGAGCTGGCGGGTCCGCGCGCGGACGCGGAGTCACCGTGAGCGGTGGCGACCGCCCCTACCCCATGCTGGTGGGCCCGCTGCGCTCGACGGTCATTCTCAGCAACACGCGGCCGTCGCGCTCCATGGCCGCGCGATAGTCGGCCCAGTCGGGGTGCTCACCGACGCTGCGACGGTAGTAGTCGACGAGCAGGTCCATGGCCTCGGGCAGACTCACGATCTCGACGGCGCCGTCAACGGTGTGCCACTCGCCGAAGAAACGCTCGGTGATGCAGCACAGCGTCGCGTGCGGATTGCGACGCAGGTTGGCCGTCTTGATCGCCGTCTCGCGCGAGCTGATGACGACACGTGAGGCGGCGTCGACTGTGGCGAGCACCGGCGAGAGCTGCGGGCTCCCGTCTCGACGCAGCGTTGCCAGCACGACGCGCGGATTGTGGCGGATGAACTCGAGAACGTCGTCGTGGGGGCCGCTGGTCACGACCTTTGTCACACCTCCTTGGCTGGGGCGATGTTGGCGCCGAGGTTGGTGTGGCGACCATAGTGGAAGTGGCGCGCCCCCGACAATCCGCCCTACCCTCCAGGCCTGCCTGCCGCAACGCCCCTGCGCACGTAGATGAGGAGCCCGCTCGAGCGCACCAGCCTGAAGTTGTCGGCGACGTACGCGGTGGCGACGGGGTCGATCGGCCAGGTCGTGACGGGAGCCTCAACGATGACGTAGTCGACGTGTGCGAACGCTGACCGCCACACGGCTGCCGCCTCCGCTGTGTTCCCGAGGGCCAGGGCCGTGCCGTTGGGATCGGTCATGTTCGTGCAGCCAGGTCGCGAGGACACGAAGCGATTGGTGGTGACCAGGTTGCGCGGCGCATCAGATGTGACACAGCCGCCCTCCGGGATGACCGAGTCGATCGCGGCGACCACGTCCGGGGATGTCTCTGTGTTGAGGTGCGAGACCTGGTTGACGAGGAGAGCGACCACGACGGCGACGGCAAGGGCCGGTGCCGCCAGACGGGTCACCCCCGCGTTGCGAGTGGCGGCGACCCACAACCCCAGCAGGACACCGAGGAAAGGGGTCACCAGGGCGGCGTAGTGCGGGTAGTACTGCGCCGGGAGCAGTTGAGCGACGGATATCAGCACAGTCGAGCCCAGTGCGAACCACTCCAGCCTGGTAGGCCACCGACGCGACGCGACGAGCGCGCCCACGACCAGGCCGGCAAGCAGGGCCGCGACCGCGATGGCCACGGCGTCACCGCTTGCGAAGGACGAGGCCCCGGTGAGGTCGCCGAGCCGGACGGGGAGCGGAACCCTGGCTGCCGAGGGGATGCGCTCCAGCTGGGTGGCGACGACGTCGCGAATGAAGGCGCCGGGAGAGGCGATGAGGAATGGGAGGGTGGGGATGGCGAAGCCGGCGATGACGCCGCCGGCGAACGGGAGCAGCCGTCGGCGCACCTCGGGCAGGCAGAGCGCAGCCACCACCAGCACCGGGAGAATCGCCGACACCTTGATGGTGCCGGCGAACCCGAACGCGACGCCGGCCACCAGGGTTCGCCGCGGCCCCGACATGCTGTCGCCCTCGAAGACGACCACCGCACCGACCAGGCAGAAGAACTCGAGCACCGGTTCGAGCAGCACGCTGTGCAACGCGTACAGCTGCGCAGGGAACAGCGCCATCACCCCGCACGCGATGAGCGTCGCCGCGACCCCGCGGTGGCGCACCAGGCGCCCGACCAGGACCACGCTCGCCGCAGCCAGCAACGGCGTGCAGAGGCGGAGCACAGCCAGGGCGTCCCGGGTGCCGGTCAACTCCGACAGGAACGCGAACGGAGTGGCCAGCAGCACGAACCCCGGGGGTTGGACGAACACGAAGTCGCGGTAGGGGAGGACGCCGTGCACGAGGCGGACCGACCCGCCCAGGTACACGGCAACGTCGGCGCTGGTGCCGAAGAGTGAGCCGGGGCGGCTCAGTTGGTAGAGCGTCACCGCCGCTGCCAGCACCGCGGCCAGGCTGATGACGGCGCTGGTGCGCCGGGGCGCAGCCGTGGCGCCGCTCGGATCCGGCGTGGCGGATCCAGGCCGCGACGGCGGCCTCACCATTCGTGACACCCGCGATGTCGGCACGCCGCGCATTCTGGTCGAGTCGAGCGCCCACGAGGACGCTCGCCAGCGGAATCTGGCCCAGCACCGGACAGCCGCTCTCGACGCTCGACTCACGTGCCGGGAGGCTGCAGCAATCTTGTGCACAGGGTGCATTCGCGCGTCCATGTTGGAACTCGCGGAGTTATCCACATTGTGCACAGGGACGTCACTCGCGCAGTCCAAGGTGTATGGCGAGCATGCGTCGTTTGGATGCGTTGACAGACCGCGAGAGCACACCCGTACACTGCGGCCGTGGATGGCGAGACTGGATCGAGGGAACCCGACTCACGCGGCTCGATGCGTCGAATCTGCGCGCGGCGGGGATGCATAGCGGCGGTGAAGAAGGCGACGGCGAAGTACTGCAGCGTTCGCTGTTGTGCCATCGACCCGGAGCGTCACGCACGCCTGCGACTCTCCGCGCAACGGTCGAATCGTCGCGTGCTGCCCATGTCGCGCCAGCTCAGCCTCGGGCTCAACGCGACCAACAACCCTGAGGCGGCCCTGTCCCGTATTTCCGAGAGCCGCGAGGACGTTCCCCAGGGGATGTCTCGCCTCTGCGGCTGACGCGCCCTCGCGTCGCGGCGGAGAGTTGCCGCCCGACAGCATCTACAATTCGGCGCCATGCTGGACGATGACGTCGACGCTGCCGCCGAGGCCGGCCCGCCTCTCGAGGTGCCGGCCGAGCTGACGCTGGACATCCTGCGCCACAGTGCCGCGCACCTGATGGCGGCGGCCGTGTTGGAACTCTTCCCGGGTGCTCAATACGATGTCGGCCCCGCCACCGACGAGGGCTTTTTCTACAACTTCCGGCTTCCCGATGGCGCGCACTTCGCTGAGGAGGACCTGGCGACGATCGAGTCGCGGATGCGGGAGCTCGCCAAGAAGCGCATCCCCTTCGACAGGGAGGTGCTGTCGCGCGACGCCGCGCGGCGGTTGTTCGACGGGATGGACCAGCCGTTCAAGGTCGACATCATCGATCGCATGGCCGAGGACGTGAACGAGGTGGGCGTGTATCGCACCGGCGAGTTTGTCGACCTGTGCCGCGGCCCCCACGTGCCGCACTCCGGTCACCTCCGTGCCGTACGCCTCCTCCGAGTTGCCGGGGTGTACTGGCGCGGCGATGAAAAGAATGAACAGCTGCAACGCGTGTACGGCACAGCGTTCTTCGAGCGCGAACAGCTCACCGCCTTCATCGCGCAGCGGGAGGAGGCGCGTCGCCGCGACCACCGTCGCCTCGGCGCCGAACTCGACCTCTTCTCGTTCCCCGAGGAGATCGGCTCAGGCCTGGCCGTGTTCCATCCCAAGGGAGGGCTGGTTCGCAAGCTGATGGAGGACTACTCGCGCCAGCGCCATGAGGAGGCCGGCTACGAGTTCGTGTACACACCGCACATCACCAAGGAGGACCTCTTCCAGACATCGGGCCACCTCCAGTGGTTCGCGGAGGGGATGTTTCCCCCGATGGAGCTCGACGGCGGTGTCAAGTACTACCTGAAGCCGATGAACTGCCCGTTCCACATCCTCATCTACCGCAGCCGGCCGCGCAGCTACCGCGAGCTGCCGCTGCGCTTCTTCGAGTTCGGGACCGTGTACCGATATGAGAAGTCCGGCGTCGTGCACGGGCTCACACGCGTCCGCGGCCTGACCATGGACGACGCGCACATCTTCTGCAGCAGGGATGACATGGCCGGGGAGCTGAGCGCCCTGCTGACCTTCGTCCTCGACCTGCTCCGCGACTTCGGGCTCACCGACTTCCAGCTCGAGCTGTCCACCAAGCCGGAGGCCAAGGCGGTGGGCTCCGACGACGAGTGGACCGAGGCGACGGAGGTCCTGCGCCAAACCGCGCTCACGATGGGGCTCGACCTGGTCATGGACGAGGGCGGCGGCGCCTTCTACGGGCCCAAGATCTCCGTGCAGGTCAAGGACGCGATCGGGCGAACCTGGCAGATGTCCACCATCCAGGTGGACCTGCAGTTTCCCCAGCGCTTCGACCTCACCTACATCGACGCCGCCGGCAGAGAGGCGCGCCCGATCATGATCCACCGCGCGCTCTTCGGGTCCATCGAGCGCTTCTTCGGCATCCTGCTCGAACACTACGCCGGCCATCTCCCACTCTGGCTTGCGCCCGTGCAGTGCGAGATCGTCCCCGTGCAGGACGACGCCCCCGAGGTCGTCGAATACGCGCACGGCGTGCGCGAGCTCATGCGCGCTCGCGGGCTGCGCGTCAAGGTCAACGACAAGCCCGGTGAGCGCATGCAGTCGCGTATCCGCGACGCCGAGTTGCGCAAGGTGCCCTACATCGTGGTGGTGGGCCGGCGCGACCTCGAGCGCGGTGATGGTGTCGTCAACGTCCGCTCCACGCGCGCCGGGACGCAGGACAACCTCCTCGCCGGTGACCTGGCCGACCGTCTCGCCGCAGAGGCCGCGGCGCGCTCCCCGGGCTGAACGAGCAGCAGTGGCGCGCGACGGCCGGCCGCTCGTCGACATCGTCCGCGAACTCTTCCCGGGCCACGATGCGGCGGCCATGATCGCTGCCGGGGACGTGCTCGTCGACGGGCTGTCCGTCACCAACGTCAGGTCGCGGCTGCGCGCCGCGGCGCAGGTCACCATTCGCGCCACCACCGCCCTGCGCGGCTCGGCCAAGTTGCGCGCCGCCCTGGCGGCCTTCGACGTGTCCGTCTCCGGCCGCGTCGCGCTCGACATCGGCGCGGCGGCCGGTGGCTTCACCACGGTGTTGCTCGAAGCCGGCGCCAGCCGGGTCTACGCCGTGGATGCCGGCCACGGCCAGCTGCGCGGCTCCCTGCGCCAGGACCCGCGCGTGGTCAACCTCGAGTCGGTCAACATCGCCGACCTCGACGCCGGACGCATCCCCGAGCCGCTCGCGGTGATCACGATCGACGTCTCCTACCTGAGCGTCAGCGCCGCCGTCGCACAGCTTGACCGCGTCGCCATCGCGCCCGGCGCGTCGCTTGTCGCGCTCGTCAAGCCCATGTTCGAACTGCGTGCCGCCACGGCGCCTTCCGATCGCTCCAGCCTGGACGAGGCCCTCGCGGCCGCGTCCGCCGGGGCGACGGCCGCCGGCTGGGACGTGCGCGGATCGATGGACTCGCCCGTGACGGGCAGCCGCGGGGCCCGCGAGCTGCTCCTGCACGCTGTGCGGAGTTGAAGGGGATTCCGCAGCGAGCGTGATATGCTCGCTCGTCGGACGCCAACGTGGCGCCGCAAAGAGGGCTCGTGCGCTGCGGTCCCCACCTTCCGGGTCCGCCTTGAAGGTCCAGAATCGGCCCGGGCCTGGATAGCGGATCGCTGTCCAGGTTTTTGTGTTTTGGAGGTCTCCACCCATCGCATTTCGAGAGTTGAGGATCAACGAGCAGATCCGCATTCCGCAGGTGCGTCTTTTCGACGACACCACCGACGAAGCGCTCGGCATCGTCCCCATCGATTCGGCCCGCCAGCTCGCCGTGGACCGCGGCCTCGACCTCGTCGAGGTGGCACCACTGGCCCAGCCGCCGGTCTGCAGGCTCATGGATTACGGACGTTTCAAGTTCGAGGCGTTGAAGCGGGAGAAAGACAGCCGCAGGGACCACAACGTCGTCCAGTTGAAGGAGCAGAAGCTTCGTCCGAAGATCTCGGACCACGACTTCCGCACCAAGCTGGCCAAGGTGAAGCAGTTCCTCGGTGAGGGTGACAAGGTCAAGCTGACCATCATGTTCCGCGGCCGGGAGATGGTTCACCAGGAGTTCGGACGCAAGCTGCTCGACCGCATGACCGAAGAGCTGAACGAGCTCGCGATCATCGAGAGATCCCCTCTCGTCGAAGGCCGGAACATGATCATGATCCTCAGCCCGACGACCAAGAAGCAGCCGCGCGCGGACCGTCCTCACGGCGACGCGCACCCGACGCCCGGCAACGGCGCCGTGGCCACAGCCGCGCCCCCGCGTGCCGAGGTCAGCGCGCCGGCCGAGGTCGTCACGCCCGTCGAAGCGACCCCGGAGGTGGCTCCAACCACGCAACCCACGCCACAAACCGCGCCCACAACGCCCGAAGCTGCCGCCAAGGACCCAGCCGCCGGGCGGGCGACGCGAGCGCCCAGGAGTCCGGCCAAGCCTGCGACCGGCACCAAGCCGCGCGCCACCACCAGCACGACCACAGAGACACAAGCCGCCGAGCCGCGGAGGGGAGCCAATGCCGAAGATTCGGACGCATAAGGCGACACAGAAGCGCTTTCACATCACCAGCACCGGCAAGGTGATGCGTCGCAAGGCCTTCAAGTCGCACATGCTCGAGCACAAGAGCAGCAAGCGCAAGCGCGTCATGAACGTGCAGCACCAGGTGTCGCCGGCGGACGTCAAGGCAGTTCGCCGCCTGGCGCCCTACCTGTAGGCGGGAGGAGACACCATGGCAAGAGTCAAGAGAGGCGTCACCGGGCGTGCGCGCCACAAGAAGATCCTCGAACTCGCCGAGGGCATGCAGGGCGATCGGAGGTTGCACTTCAAGGCCGCCAACGAGGCGGTCATGCACTCGCTGTCGTACCAGTACCGCGATCGCAAGCTGCGCAAGGGCGACATGCGCGCCCTGTGGATCACACGCATCAATGCCGCCGCCCGCCAGAACGGCCTGGCCTACAACCAGTTCATGCACGGGCTGAAGAGCGCGGGCATCGACATCAACCGCAAGATGCTCGCCGACCTGGCCGTCGAGGACCTGACCACGTTCGTGCAGCTTGTCGAGGTGGCTCGAGGCGCTCTGACGCCGGCGTGACCGACCAGCCCGAGGAGGCGAACGGCGCCGACGCGCACGCCGTCTCGGTGGCCGCCCTCGACGAGGTGGCGGCTGCGACGGAGACCGCGTCGCTCGACGCCATCCGGGCGCGCTACCTCGGTCGCGGTGACGGTCTGCTCACCGTATTCCGCAAGCGCATCGGAACGATCGCCGACCCCGAGGCCCGGCGCGCGACGGGCCAGATGGTCAACGCCCTCGTCGAGCGCGTCACCGACGCCATCGAGGAGCGCCGCGCCACGCTGAGCGCGACGGCGGCCGGGGACGGTGCTGCCGAGGCGATCGATCTCACCTGGCCGCCGCCACCGCTGCGACGCGGTCACCTCCACCCCGTGTCCCGTGTGTTCCGCGACGTGCGCCGGATCTTCGCCCAGCTGGGCTACACGGCGGTGTCCGGCCCCGAGGTGGAGTACGACCGCTACAACTTCACGCTCGTCAACATGCCCCCCGGGCACCCGTCGCGCGACACCCAGGACACGTTCTTCGTCGACCACGACCGCCTGCTGCGCACCCACACATCGCCGGTCCAGGTGCGCAGCATGATCATCCGGGGCGCACCGCAGCGGGTCATCGTCCCCGGCAAGGCGTACCGGCGCGACTACGACGCCACCCACTTCCCGATGTTCTTCCAGGTCGAGGGAATGTGCATCGACTCGGGAATCACGCTCAGCGACCTGAAGGGCACCCTCGAGTTCTTCGCACGGTCGGTCTTCGGCGTGGACCGCGCCATCCGCCTGCGTCCCCACCACTTCGAGTTCACGGAGCCGTCCATCGAGCTCGACGTCTCGTGCGCCGTCTGCGGCGGCGAGGGGTGCAAGCTCTGCAAGGGCAGCGGATGGCTGGAGATCCTGGGCGGGGGGATGATCCACCCCAACGTCCTGCGCAACGGCAACGTCGACCCCACCCGCTTCAGCGGGTTCGCCTTCGGGATGGGGGTGGAACGCATCGCCATGCTCGCGTACGGGATCGAGGACGGTCGCCTCCTCTACGACAACGACGTGCGATTCGTGAGGCAGGGATGAGGATTTCGCTCGACTGGCTGCGCGAGTACGCGGTCCTCGACGCGCCGCTCGACACCCTCGTCCAAGGCCTCGTCGACACCGGCACCGAGGTGGACCGTGTCGAGCGGGGGCCTGCCGGGGTCGTGGTTGCGCGCATCGTCGGCCTCGAGGACGTTCCCGAGTCGACGCGAGGCGTGCGCTTTGCCGACATCGACACCGGCCGCGAACCCATCCGCGTTCTCACCGGCGCCGCCAACCTGGCGGTCGGCGACCTCGTTCCCTACGCGCCGCCCGGTACCCTCCTTCCCGGTGCCGACGAGCCGCTCGGAGTTAAGGCCATGTTCGGCGGCAAGTACCACTCTCCGGGCATGCTCTGCTCATCCGCGGAGCTCGGCATCGGCGAGGACGCCGAGGGCATCCACCACCTCGATGGGGGTCTGCCCGGCCAGCCCCTGCACGAGGTGGTGACGCTGGACACCGTTCTGGAGTTGGAGGTGACCACCAACCGGCCGGACTGCCTCTGCCACCTCGGCATCGCCCGTGAGATGGCGGCGGCGGTGGGGGAGACCGTGCGCGAGCCCGACCCCACCGTCCCCGACACGCTGCTCAGCGCGGCGAGCCTGGCACGGCGCGTCGAGGTCGAGGTCCAGGACGATGCCGGCTGCCCCCGGTTCGCGGTGCGGATCATCGAGAACGTCGCGGTGGGGCCATCACCCGAGTGGATGCAGCGCCGCCTGCGCGCCGTCGGCCTACGCCCCATCAACAACATCGTCGACGCGACCAACTACGTCGCTCGCGAGCTCGGTCAACCCCTGCACGCGTTCGACCTGGACCGCTTCGTCGCTGCGCAGGCGGGCGAGCGTCGCGCCGCGCACGTGGTCATCCGCCGCGGGCGCGACGAGCGCGTTCTCTGCCTCGATGGGGTGGAGCGCACGGTCGGGCCAGAGGACATGGCCGTGTGCGCCGGGGACCTGGCGGTGAGCATCGCCGGCGTGATCGGCGGTGCGGGCACCGCCGTCGACGACAGCACCCACAGCGTCTTGCTCGAGGCGGCCGCATGGGACGGACCCACGGTGCGCGCCACCTCGAAGCGCCTGGGAGTGCGCACCGACGCCTCCACCCTCTACGAGAAGGGCCTCAGCGACACCCTTCCGCCGATCGCGCTCGACCGCGCCGCGGCGCTGATCGCCGAGCTGGGCGGCGGCCACGTTCTCCGCGACACCGTCGACGTTCGCGCTCGGCCCCTGCCGCCGATCCCTCCGATCGAGCTGAGCGGTGCGTCCATCTCCGCGCAGCTCGGCTACTCGGTGGACGCCACCGAGGCGGCCACCGCCCTGGCCCGCCTCGACTTCGGGGTCGAGCAGCATGGCGACGAGCTCACCGTCACCGTGCCCCACTTCCGCCGCGACGTCGTCATCGTCGAGGACGTGGTCGAGGAGGTCGGACGGTCGCTCGGCTATGACCGCGTGCCCAGCACGCTGCCCGGCCGCCGCCTGCCCGTGTCCCGGCTGGCGGCGGAGACGCCGCTGGAGGACCGAGTCAAGGACGTCCTCCTCGGCGCCGGCTTCGATGAGGCGATCACGTGGTCCTTCGTGTCGCGACCCCTGGCCGCGAGGCTCCAGGGCATGGGCCGGGAGCGCACCCCCATCCCGCTGCGCAACCCGCTCAGCGAGGAGTGGAGTGTGCTGCGCACCAGCCTGCTTCCCGGCGTCGTCCAGGCTGTCGCCGGCAACATCCGCCGCGGCGTCGACGAGGTGAGCCTCTTCGAGCTCGGCCGAGCCTTCTGGGAGGGCGAGCGCCGCGGCCAGGTGGCGGGCTCCACTCCGGACGGCGCCGACGACCGGCTGATCCCGCTGCCGGCGGAGCCACTGCTGCTGGCAGCCGTGGCCACCGCCACCGGCGGACAGCACGCCGCTGACCGCATCCGCGACCTCCAGGCCACGGTGACGCGACTGGCGACAGAGCTGGGCGCCGGTGTGGTCGAGACCGAACCTGCCGACATCCCCGGTCTTCGCCCGGGCAGGAGTGGACTGCTCATCTGCAACGGTCACTCCATCGGCGTGGTGGGTGAGCTCGACGCCTCGACGGCGGCGAAATTCGACGTGCGCGGCCGCCTGGCGGTCGCGGAGGTCCACCTCGACGCGCTCGTCCCTGAGGGCGCGACGGCGCCCCGGTACCTGGCACCCCCACGATACCCGGCCGTCGTCCAGGACCTTGCCGTGACCGTGCCGGAGGAGGCCCGCGCCGGCGACGCCCTGAAGGCTATCCGCGAGGCCGCCGGCGGACTGCTGGACAGCGCCGTGCTCTACGACGAATATCGCGGGCCGAAGCTGGGGGAGGGGCGTAAGGGTTGGACCTTCCGGCTTGCCTATCGCGCTCCAGGGCGCACGCTCACCTCCGAAGAGGCGCAGACCGCTCAGGACGCCATCGCGGTCGGCCTGCGGGCGCGCTGCCGGGCCGAGGTGCGCCGATAGCCGCGAGGCTCTCGCGGGCGTTTCTCGCACGGGGCTCCGTGGCGGTGGCTCGCGACCTGGTGGGCGCGTCGCTCATCGCCGACCCCGGCAGCCCAGACGAAGTGCGCGCCCGCATCGTCGAGGTGGAGGCCTACCTTGGCGAGGACGACCCCGCTTCGCACGCCCATCGCGGCCCGACCCCACGCTCGTCGATCATGTTCGGGCCGCCGGGGCACCTCTACGTGTACCTCAGCTACGGCGTGCACCACTGCGCCAACGTCGTGTGCGGGGCGGATGGCACCGCCGCCGCGGTCCTCCTGCGCGCCGCCGCTGTCGACTCCGGTGCCGCGGTGGTGCAAGCGCGCCGCGCCACCCCGGCCGTCGACGACCGCCTGCTCAGTGGCCCGGGAAACCTGTGCAGGGGGCTGGCCATCACGGCCGCCGACAACGGGCTCGACCTCTGCAGTGGCGGCCGCATCCGCCTCGAGCAGTCGCCCGACGTGCCGGTACTGTCGGTCGGCCCGCGGGTTGGCATCAGCAGGGGCGCCGACCTGCCGCTGCGGTTCTGGTGGACCGGCCACCCGGCGGTGTCCGGGCGGCTGCCGACCCCTTAAATGAAGGGGACCGGCGTGAACGCCGGTCCCCGAAATTGCCGATCTCGTCGGCTGCCCGACCTACCAGCCGGGCTATCTGTGGGCACCTCATGGTGCCGGCTGGCCAGCCCGAAAAACTGTCGCGCCGCTGCCGCCCTGCGCTCTTCCAACCAAGCACCGGAACCTGCCGGGCACATCCCGGGGTGTCGACGGTGGCGCCTCGCGGACGGTCGCACGTCGCGACCCGAAGTCCGGGCCCTATATCTCGGCTCGCGTGTGCCGGTAGAGTTCGAAGACCGTACGCATCGTGAAGGTATCCTCCGTATGCAGTCGGTTCCTTGATATCAGCATAAACATCTGCCCGCCGTAGTCAAGGGGCCCTCGCCGATCCGTGACACGTGGTGGATCCGGCTGGCGGACCTGTGGTGAAAGCCCGCTCGGCCGCCGCCACCCGGTCTCATAGACTGGGGCGGGCGACGCGAATACAATGGCAAACGCCTGTTCGGCAACGGAGGACTCATGTCCGGTCACAGCAAGTGGGCGGGGATCAAGCACAAGAAGGCAATCGTCGACGCCAAGCGCGGCCAGACCTTCACCAAGGTGGCCCGCGAGCTGTCGGTGGCAGCCCGTGAAGGCGGTCCCGACCCCACGTCCAACTTCCGCCTCCGCCTCGCCATGCAGAAGGCGCGTGAGGTGAACATGCCCGCCGACAACATCGAGCGGGCCGTGCAGCGCGGCGCCGGCGGCAAGGAGGGCGCCCAGCTCGAGGAGATCCGCTACGAGGGCTACGGCCCCCACGGCGTTGCGGTGATGGTCGACGTGCTCTCCGACAACCGCAACCGCACCGTCGCCGCGGTCCGCAACCTGTTCACGCGCTCGGGTGGATCGCTGGGCGAGACCAACAGCGTGGGCTGGATGTTTGCGCAGCAGGGCGTGCTCCACGTCGCTGCCGGTGACGCCGACCCCGAGGAGCTGGCCCTGGCGTTGCTCGAGGCTGTGGATGTGGGTACCGACGGCGACATCACCGTCGACGGCGACACGGTCGTCGTCACGGTGAGCCCGGCGGACTTCGAGGCGGCGCGGGCTGCCATCGAGGCGGCCGGCCACATCGTGGAGAGTGGAGAGGTGACCATGAGCCCGAGCACGTCGGTGGCGCTCGATGCCAAACAGGCGGCTGCCGTGCTCCGCCTCCTCGACGCGCTCGAGGAGGACGACGACGTGCAGCAGGTGTACGCCAACGCCGAGATCCCCGACGACGTCCTCGAGTCGGTCGGCTGACCGGGTGCGCGTCCTGGGCGTCGATCCGGGACTGGGTCGCACCGGCGTCGCCGTGGTCGAGGGCCGTCCCGGGGCACTGACCCTGCTGGACAGCCGATGCCTCGACACGCCCGCGGGGATGGACGACGCCGAGCGTCTGTTCATGCTCTCCGGCCTGATCACCGCGGTCGTCGCCGAGCAGCGGCCGGCCTGCGCCGCCGTGGAGCGTCTCTTCTTCTCCACCAACCGCAGCACCGCGATGCGCGTCAGCGAGGCACGCGGGGTCCTGCTCTGCGCCATCGCTGCTGCCGGTGTTCCCGTGTTCGAGTACACCCCCAACGAGGTCAAGGAGGCGGTGGCCGGCTACGGGGCGGCGCGCAAGCCCCAGGTGCTGCGCATGACCATGCAACTGCTGTCCGTCGACCGTATCGGCGGCCCCGACGACGTCGCCGACGCCTGCGCGATCGCGGTCTGCCACCACCATCGAGCCGCGCTGACGCTCAGGGTGCGGCGCGAGGCGGCGCGGCCTGCCGTGAGCGCGCTCGACGTCGCCGTCGCCGCCGCACGGGCGCGCTCGGGGTTGGGGGCCCGGTGATCACGCTGCTGCGCGGGCGGATCGCCGCCGTCGACCAGGACGTGGTCACCGTTGACGTCAATGGCGTGGGCTACGCGGTGCAATGCCACCTGCGCACCGCGGTCGCACTGCACAACGCCACGGGCGAGACCACGCTCCACGTCCACACGTCGGTGAGCGCCGACGCCATCCGCCTCTACGGGTTCACCTCGCCCGAGGAGCTGCGCCTCTTCCGCCTGCTCATCGCCGTCGAGCGGATCGGGCCCAAGGCGGCGCTCGGCATCCTCGGGCGCGCCGACCTGGCCACCATGGTTCGCGCCCTGCGCAGTGGCGACGCCGCCATGGTGGCCACGGTGCCCGGCATCGGGGCCAAGACGGCGGAACGGGTTGTGCTGGAGTTGCGCGACAAGCTCGACGGCCTGGCGTTGCCTGGCGACGTGGCCACCCCGGCGGGGGAGGCGGGCGACCAGGCCATCCGTGCCGCCGTCGACGGCCTGGCCACCATGGGCTTTCGCGAGGCGGCGGCACGCGACGCGGTGAAAGCGGCGCTGAGCGATGGTGCCGAGCCGCTCGACGTCACCGCGCTCGTCGCCGCGGCGCTTCGCCGCCTCGACATGGTGGCTGCCGTCTGATGGACGAATCGCGCGTGGTGACACCGCTCGAGGTCGACGACGAGCACGCCGCCGAGGTGGCGCTGCGCCCCCAGCGTCTCGCCGACTTCGTCGGTCAGGCGGGCATCCACGAGCAGGTGCACGTGCTTGTCGAGGCCGCGCGTGGCCGTGGCGAGCCCATCGACCACATCCTTCTCTACGGACCACCGGGCCTGGGCAAGACGACGCTCGCGCAGATCATCGCCACCGAGATGGGAGTGCAGGCGCGGCTCACCTCGGGGCCGGCGCTCGAGCACCAGGGCATGCTCGCCTCCATCCTCACCTCGCTCAACGACCGCGACGTCTTCTTCATCGACGAGGTGCACCGCCTCAACCACGCGGTGGAGGAGGCCCTCTACCCGGCGATGGAGGACCTCGCCTTCGACTTCGTCGCCGGGCGCGGGGCGGGCGCGCAGACGCTGCGCCTCAGCCTCAATCGCTTCACAGTCATCGCTGCCACCACACGCGCGGGCGCCCTCGGAGGCCCGCTGCGCGACCGCTTCGGGGTCACCTTCCGGCTCGACTACTACGACGTCGCAGAGCTCACCGACATCGTCCGGCGGAGTGCGCGGTTGCTGAAGATCGCCATCGACGACGACGGCGCGACCCTGCTGGCCACACGGGCGCGAGGCACGCCCCGCGTCGCCAACCGCCTCCTGCGCCGCGCCCGCGACTATGCGCAGGTGCGGGCCGACGGGCACATCGACGTCGCCGCCGCCGGTGCCGCGCTGGACATGCTCGGCATCGACGCCGCCGGGCTGGACGAGATGGACCGGCGCGTGCTCGCCGCTCTCTGCGGCCCCCTGCGCGGCCACGCCGTCGGCGTGCAGACGATCGCGGTCAGCGTCCAGGAGGAGCCCGAGACAGTGGAGGACGTCGTCGAGCCGTACCTGATCCGGCTTGGGATGCTGGCGCGCACGCCGCGCGGGCGCGTCCCCACGGCGCGCGCCTACGAACATCTCGGCCTTGCCGTCCCGCCCGGCACCGTGGGCGCCGGGGACACGCAGCCGTCCCTTTTCGCATAACCGCCGCATGATCACCGCCGGCGCGCCGACAGGCACGTCCACGCGGGCGCTGGACGCCGATCTCTTCGACTACCCGCTCCCGGTCGAGCGCATCGCCCAGGCTCCACTGGAGCCTCGCGACGCCTCCCGCCTTCTCCACGTCGGGCCGGGCGGGCGGGTGACCGACCACGTGTTCACCGAGCTGCCCGCCCTGCTCCGCCCCGGCGACCTCCTCGTCGCCAACGACACGGTGGTGCGGGCGGCGCGACTCCGTGGGCTCAGGGATGACGGAGGCCCAGCCGAGGTGCTGCTCCTCGAGCGCCTCGGCGGCGACCGCTTCTCCGCCCTGGTCCGGCCGGGGCGCCGGCTGCGCCATGGCACGCAGGTGACCGTCGACGACACCCTGCGCGTCCGCGTCGCGGGCGCCGCGCCGGGCCACCCCGGCGCCCGCATCGTGGAACTCGAGACCAAAGGCGACACCGAGGAAGCCATCGCCAGGCTCGGCGAGGCGCCGCTGCCCCCCTACATCCGCACGCCGCTGCTCGACCGGCAGCGCTACCAGACGGTGTACGCCACCGGCGACCCGGCGTCGGCTGCCGCGCCGACCGCCGGCCTGCATTTCACCCAGCGCCTCCGCGCGGCCCTGGCGGCCCACGGCATCGACTGGGCCACCGTGCAACTCGACGTCGGCCTCGGCACCTTCGCGCCCATCACCACAACCGACGTTCGCGACCACCGCATGCACGCCGAGCGGTGCACGCTTCCGACCGCCACGGTCACGTCGATCGAGGCGACGCGGGCTGCCGGTGGGCGCGTCATCGCCGTCGGCACCACCGCGGTGCGCACCCTGGAATCGCGTGTCGACAGCGCCGGCCATCTTTGCCCCGGGTCGATGTCGACCGAGCTCTTCATCACCCCCGGGCATCGCTTTGCCGTCGTTGACGGGCTGCTCACCAACTTCCACCAGCCGCGCTCGTCACTCCTCGTGCTGCTGGCGGCCTTCATCGGCGCCCGCGAGTGGCGCGACGCCTACGACCACGCCCTCGCTCACGGGTACCGTTTCCTCAGCTTCGGCGACTGCATGCTCTGTTGGCCGGCGGACGCGCGGTCGTGAGTGCCCTGACCATCGACGCACGCGATGGCGCGGCACGCGCCGGGCGGCTGCGCACCGCGCACGGTGAGGTGCGCACGCCCGCCTTCATGCCGGTGGGGACGCACGCCACCGTCAAGTCTCTCGACCCTGGCGAGGTGCGTGCGTGCGGCGCCGACATCGTGCTGTGCAACGCCTACCACCTTGCGCTGCGGCCGGGCGTCGACATCATCGAGCGCGCCGGCGGCCTGCACGCCTTCATGGGCTGGGACGGGCCGATCCTCACCGACAGCGGCGGCTTCCAGCTTGTCAGCCTGCGCAACGTCGCCACCGTCGACGAGGACGCGGCCACCTTCGTGTCGCCGTACGACGGCGCGCGCCTGCGGGTCACCCCCGAGGAGGCGGTGCGCAACCAGGTGCGGCTCGACTCCGACATCATCATGTGCCTCGATCAGCCCGTCGCCTGGGGCACAACCGCCGCCGTCCCGGCCACGGAGCGCACCCACAGGTGGGCGGCGCGGTGCCGGGCGGTGCACCCCGGCGATGGCCGGCTGCTCTTCGGCATCTGCCAGGGAGGCTTCGACGGCGACTCCCGGCGCGCCTCGGCGGCAGAGATCGCCGCCCTCGACTTCGACGGCGTCGCCGTCGGCGGCCTGTCCGTCGGCGAGCCGCTGGAGGTCATGGAGGCGATGACCGCGGTGTCGGTCGCGGGGCTGCCCGTCGACCGCCCGCGCTACTTCATGGGCCTGGGCACCGACAGCGAGCTGCTCACCATGGTCGGGCTCGGCATCGACATGTTCGACTGCGTCGCGCCAACCCGGCTGGCGCGCACCGGCACCGCGATGACGCCGACCGGGCGGCTGACCCTCCGTCGGGCCACCTATCGCACCGACCTCCGCCCGCTGGTCGAGGGCTGCCCGTGCCCGGCCTGCACGCGGTTCTCGCGCGCCTACCTCCGCCACCTCTTCGCGGCCGGCGAGATCCTCGGCCACCGCCTCGTCAGCCTCCACAACATCACCCACCTGACCGCGCTCATGACCGCCGCCGGTGAGGCCATCAGGGCGGGCAGCTTCGACGCATTCCGGGCCGCCACCGACGCGCGGCTGCGCGGCGGCGCCGGGGACGGCGAGGACGCCGTCAGCCTCGGCGGCGACGCCGCGACGGGGGAGATGTGGGCGGCCGGGTCAGCGCAGATCCCGGGTACACTCGGCCCCCGTGGCTGATTTCTTCCTTCGCGTCACACGCGTGCGCCTGGTCATCGTCGTCCTCATCGTGCTCGGCGCGCTGTTCATCGATGGCTACAGCGTCTTCTACCGCTATGTCGTCGTGCATCAGCCCTTCCCGCAAAAGCTGACCACCATCCCCAACATCGCCGGACATCCCATCACCTTCGTCAAGGGTCTGGACCTGCAGGGCGGCACCCAGCTGACGGTCGAGGTCTGCCACGGCCTCAACGATCCACCGGGCGTGGGCTGCCGCAACGGCCCCAAGGGGCAGACGGTCGCCGAGGCGCGTGACAAGACGATCCCGCTCATCCAGGCACGCGTCAACGGCCTCGGCGTGTCGGAGGCGGCGGTGTCGGCACAGGGTTCCGACCAGATTCTCATCCAACTCCCCGGGGTTGGCATCGACCAGGCCAAGAGTACGGTGGGGACGACCGCCAAGCTCCATTTCGCGACAGCCGTGGCGGGCACGCCTGACCCCAACAGCGCGCAGTTCTTCAGGGACCAGGAGAACCTTGTCGACCCCAACCAGTTGAGCAACCCCCAGCTGTACCCGACCGGGTACCACTGGAAGATCGACGACGCGCTCGACGCCAGTGACGTCACGTCGGCCGACGTGGGCACTGACCAGAACGGCCAAATCGCCGTCAACATCACGTTCAACGATGCCGGTGCGACCGAGTGGAGCAAGGTCACCACCGCCGCCTACGCCTTCACCCAGCAGAATCCCGCGAATCCGCCCCCGCAGGCCCAGGTGGCCATCTTCCTGGACAGCACCATCATCACCGCGCCCGTGGTGCAGGGCCCTTCCAGCAACAACACGCAGATCACCGGCGGCTTCACCAGCGCCCAGGCCCAGGCACTCGCCAGTCAGATCTCCGCCGGCGCACTTCCCGCCGAGATCGGCACGGTGCAGGCCAACGTGGTCAGCGCCACGCTCGGTCAGCAGACGGTGCAGCGCAGCCTCATCGCGGGCATTGTCGGCCTCCTGATCATCGTTCTCTTCATGATCGGCTATTACCGCTTCCCGGGCCTCCTGGCGTGCCTGGCGCTGGTGGCGTACGGCGCCATCGTGCTCGCGCTCTTCAAGGTGATCGGGGTCACCATATCGCTGGCCGCGCTCGCCGGCTTCGTGCTGAGCGTGGGCATGGCGGTCGACGCCAACGTGCTCATCTTCGAAAGAACCCGCGACGAATTACGCCACGGCCGCAGCGTCGCGCCGGCTGTCGACACGGGCTTCCGGCGGGCATTTCCTGCCATCCGTGACAGCAACGTGTCGACCATCATCGCCTGCCTGGTGCTGGCCATCCTCGGTACCGACGTGGTGCGCGGCTTCGCGATCACGCTGGGCATCGGCGTGGCGGTGAGCTTCTTCAGCGCGGTCACGGTGACGCGCGCGCTGCTCGCCGGTGCGCTCCGCCTGCGCCTCGGCCGCAACCCCACCATGTACACGCAGATCCACGAGGAATACGCACAGGAGCCGCCCACGGGCCGCTTCGACATCGTGCGTTCGCGCAACTGGTACTTCGCCGGCTCGCTGGCGATCATCATCCCCGGCATCCTGGCGATCCTGTTCTGGGGCTTCCGGCTGGGGCTGGACTTCCGCGGGGGGTACAAGGTGGACCTCGCCCTCACCCATCCCGCCACGCAGGCACAGGTGCAGACCACGGTGAAGAGCGTGATCGGCAACCTCGAACCCCAGGTGCAGACCGTGGCCGGCAACCGGTTCGAGATCAGCTTCCTACCAGGCACGGCAAACGGCGGCGCTGACCCCGTCGACGTCCTTCAGACCGCGCTCGGCAAGGCATACGGCATCCCCACAAGTGCCAAGACCCACAACCCGGACATCCAGGAACAGTTCATCGGCCCCAGCGTCGCCTCCGACCTGGTGCGCAGCGCCGTCATCCTGATCCTGGTGGCCTCAGCGCTGATCGCCGTGTACCTCGCGTTCGCGTTCCGCCGCCAGCGGGCCATCTCGGCCTGGCGATTCTCCGCATGCGCCTTCTTCAAACTGCTCCACGACGTCTTCGTGCTCGCCGGGATCTGGGCGATCCTCGGTCACTTCACCTCCATCGGTGAGGTGGACACACTGTTCGTGACCGCGATCCTCACCTCGGTGGCGTTCTCGATCCACGACACCATCGTCGTGTTCGACCGCGTTCGCGAGAACCTGAAGTTCGGGCCGCGGCTCACGTTCGACCAGGTGATCAACCTCTCGACGGTGCAGACCATGACGCG
>DAISRJ010000026.1:0-29780 GCA_036828955.1 Candidatus Dormiibacterota bacterium
GTCCATCGAGGTGCCATCCAAAGGATCGAGCGTCAGGGTGGTGCGGTTGCGCCCGGTACCGAACCCGGGGCGCCCACGCTCCAGCTCGGGTCGCCCGAACACCAGCACGAAGATGGGCAGCTCGCGCGCCCAGTCCACCAGGTGATCGATGAAGTCGAGCAGGCCCGAATCCGCGTGCTGCGCATCCTCAACGAGGAGCACCACCGCCTTTTCGGCGGCGAGGCGCTCAACAAAAAGCCGCCAGCCCGCGAACAGCTCCTCGCGGGCCAGCCCGGCCCCGTTGTCGCCGCTCACCGGCACGCCGAGCAGGCGGCCAAGCCGGAGCGCCACGTACGCCCGTTCGACCGGGTCGTGCACATAGCGCTCCACGCCCTCGGAGAGCTTCACCGCGGCGGATTCGACGCGGTCGTCGTCGGCGATGCCGAAGCGCTGCCGCACAATCTCCGCGAGCGCCCAGAACGCCACGCCCTCGCCGTACGACAGGCAGCGACCGCGGTGCCACAGCACCGTTGCCGCGAGGCCGTCGATGTACTTCTCGAACTCCCAGCCGAGCCGAGACTTGCCGACCCCGGCCGGCCCGGAGACGACCACCAGCCGGGGGACGCGGCGCTCCGCCGCCGCGTGGAACAGCTCCTTCACCGTCCGCAGCTCGGCATCGCGGCCGGTCAGGGGTGCCTCCAGCCCGTCCACGCGCTGGGCGCCCCCGCGGCCGGAGAGGATCCTGGTGGGTCTCCACAGTCGCTCCGGCTCCGCCTTGCCCTTGAGAGCGTGCTCGCCGGCGTCCTCGAAGCTGATCGCGGTGGCGGTGAGCCGGCGCGTCGCCTCGTCGACCAGGACACCGCCCGAGGTCGCCGCGGCCTGCACCCGTGACGCGGTGTTGACCGCGTCGCCCGCGACCATGCCCTGGCCCGTTGCCCCCAGCGTCACGGCCACCTCGCCGGTGACCACACCGGCGCGAGCCGCAAGTCCGGCGGCACCAACCGTTTCGCCGAGCGCCGCCACCGCCGCCACCACGTCGAGGGCGGCGCGCACGGCGCGCTCGGCATCGCCCTCGGCCGCGATCGGCGCACCCCAGACGGCCATGACGGCGTCGCCGATGAACTTCTCGACAGTGCCGCCGTAGCGCCCGATCACCGTGCGCGCCGCGTCGAAGTAGCGGCTCAGCAACTCGCGAGCCTCCTCGGGGTCGCGTGATGTGGACAGGTGGGTGAACCCCACGAGGTCGCAGAAGAGAACCGAACACACCCGCCGCTCGGCGGTCGCTGCGGGAGACGCCGCCACCGCTGCCGGGCGCGAGGTCAGGGCCGACCCGCACGAGCCGCAGAAATGGGCACCCGGTTCAACGGGGGCGCCGCACGACGGGCAGCCCGCGGCAACGGGCGTGCCGCACAACGGACAGAACCGATGAGTGGGCGCGATCGTCACGCCACAGCCCGCACACGTCGCCACGGCGCAACCCTACAGAAACGAGGCCCGCCGCGCGGCCCGTCAGCGGCCCGCGCGCGAGCGTCTATGCGCCCGCAACCGCCTCCGTGGTCGCGTCGCGCGACGACGGTGTCAGCCCCGCCGCACGGCCGCGTGCCTCGAACTGCACGGCCATCTTGCGTGACGCCTCGTCGATCATCTCGTCGCCGAGCATCACCGCCCCACGCCCCTCCACCTCGGTCGCGTGACGGTACGCGGCGAGGATCTGCACCGCCTTGTCGAAGTCTGCCTGGCTGGGCGTGAACACCTCGTTGCACGCCTCGATCTGGCCGGGGTGGAGCACCCACTTGCCGTCATAGCCGAGCGCGGCCGACCGGCCGGCGGCATCTCGGAATCCCTCGATGTCGCGGATCGCCAGGTAGGGACCGTCGACCACCTGGATCCCGGCGGCTCGCGCCGCCACGGCCAGCTTGAAGAGCACGTAGTGGAAGATGTCGCCCGGGTAGCTGTACGAGTTGGCGACGGTGAGGTTGGGGAAGTGCATGGCTGCCGAGAAATCGGCCGGCCCGTACGTGATCGTCTCGAGACGCGGGCTCGCCGAGGCGATCTGCTCGGCGTTGGTGAGGCCCTGGGCGTCCTCAACCTGGGCCTCGATGCCGATCCGGCCCACCTCGAGGCCGAGGCCCTGCTCGAGGCTGCCGAGGGCGCGGTCGACGAACGCGATGTCGCCGGCGTTCTGCACCTTGGGAACCATCACGCAGTCGAGCACGTCCCCCGCCCCGCTCACCACCTCGCGGATGTCGTCGAGCGCGAACCGGCTGCCGACCTGGTTGATGCGTACGACACGCACCTTCCCCTGCCAGTCGTGCGAGCGCAGCGCCTCCACGATCCTGCCCCGCGCCGCCGGCTTCTCCATCGGCGCGCAGGCGTCCTCGAGATCGAGGAACACCTCGTCAGCCGCGGATGCAGCCGCCTTCTCCATCATGCGGGGATTGCTCCCCGGGCACGCCAGCACCGAGCGACGCAGGCGCCAGGGCACGACCGCTTCCCTCAGGCGCCGGCCGGCGACGGGTCGTCGCCCTCGGGCTTCGGAGAGGGGTCGGAGGGCGTGTCCGGCTCGGCGTCGGGCGCCGGTGGCCGAGGGCGATCGTCCCACGACTCGCTGGCAGCGCTCGGGGAAGGCGGGGCTGTCCCGAAGCCGGGGATCTCGCCGGTGCCGGTGGCTCCGTCGGGGCCGGGCATGGGGAAGCCCAGACCAGTGAACAACTTGGCCAGCTCGTCAGGTCCGCCGAGGTCCTCCTGGACGCGGTCCATCATGCGCATCAGAAGCTCCTGGATCTGCGGGTCGCCGGCCAGCTTCTCCTGGACACCGCCGAGCTGGCCGAGCAGATCGTTCATGGCGGCCTCCTGCGCCACCTGCATCAGCACGGGCTGGCTGGAGGCGGCAACCACGGTCTGCGACTGCTCCCTGAGGATCTCGAAGCCGCGGCAGGCAAGGCAGGTGCCCTGGTGCTGGCAGCGGCAGAGCTGTTTCTTGAGCTTGTCGAACTCGCGGTGCAACCCGCTCAGGTCGACCCCGGTGCCTTCTTCAGCCATGTGCTGATCGTAGCGGTGCGTGGGCGCGAAGGCACCGTGACCGCGCAGGGCGGGGGGCGGGCTGAGCCTCCGCCCTGTGCCACGATGACGACGTGTCCACGGGCTGGCGTCACCGCCGCATCACGCTCGACTGGGGCCGCCTGTCGGTGCAGGTCGCCGGCACGGGCTCACCGATCCTGCTTCTTCACGGCCTCGGCGGCAGTGGCCGTTATTGGGCTGGTCTCGGGCCGCTCCTCGACGGCACGCGAACCCTGATCGCCCCGGACCTGGCCGGTTTTGGTCGCTCCGACAAGCCCGGCCTCGACTACGGACGCGAGTTCCACCTCGACACCATCGACTCACTCCTGGCGGCTCTGCACATCGAGGGTCAGGTTGCGGTCGCCGGCCACTCCATGGGCGGTGTTCTCGCCGCCCTGTTCGCGCGCCGTCACCCCGAGGCGGTGGAGTCGCTGGCCCTGGTCGCGGCACCATTTCCACGACAGCAGCTGCGTCCCAATCGGATGCCGAATGGCCCGGTCCGCGTGGCTGTGTACCGATTCGTGCAGAGGTTGCTGCCCGCGCTGTCCCCGCTGGTCAGGTCGGCAACCTTCCCGCGCGCGGTGGTCGCCGACTACCTGCGCCACACAGTGGACAGTTACCAGAAGACCTCACATGCGCTTCTCTGGGATCCAACCGCGGACGCGGACCTGCTCGGCCTCGACGATGCCCTGCGCGGGCGTCCGCAGATGTTGCTCTACTCCAACGAGGACACCACGATCGCCGGCGACAGCCTCGACCGCTGGCGAGCCGTACTGCCGGCCGCCGCGGTGGTCGTCATTCCCGGCGCGCATCAACTCCTGCTGCGCGACCACTTCGCATCCCTCGCGGGCTGGTTCGAGACGCGCGTGACCACGCCGGGAACCGTCCCGTCACCCTGACCACGGCTACCGCGTTGGCAGACATCGTGTTGCAATCGCACTTCACTACGCTATAGTCAGGGCACGCGGGAGCCTTCGGGAACCGCTGAGCGGCCATCGGGGTCGCCACGCCGTCATCGCAGCGTCCGTTGCTGCGCTGATGCCCGAATCCATCCCGAACCGGATGCATGACGCCGGGGATTGCACCCCACCGGCGTCCGAGGTTTGACCGTCCGACTGATATCCCCGGACCTCGCTCTCGACCGTCTCCATCTCATCGTGCCCGACGGCAGTGACGCCATGGTGGTGCTCACCACGCTTGCGGATGGGGATGCGAAGGACACCGATCCACGTGACCTCTTCGCGCAGAGGATCAGCGAAGTCGGCCATCTCACTGTGTCCTTTGGTGACGAGGAGCCGCCGAGCCTGCGCGTCGCCCTGCCTGACCTCACCCTCGAGTGCGTGCCCCAGGAGTCGCCCGACAACCAACGCGACCACCTTGCGCTGCGCGTGGTGTCGATGCGGCCGGCGATGGATCACCCCGACGGCAGCAAGGTGCTGACCGTGACGGCGCGCACGCCCGTCGTCACCGCGGCCAACGGGGTTGCCAGCGACACGCGCCGCCTGCTCGAGTGGCGATCAGCAAGCGCGGAGGCGGCGAAATCGTCGGAGCTGTACGCCGCGCTCAAGCTTGTCGACAGCCTCGAGAAGGCGGAGCGGCAGCGTGCCGCCACGCAGCGCACCCACTTCATCGCGGCCAAGGAGTACTGGCGCTGCAAGCGCTGCCGGGCCCTCTGGCGGCCCGCCGACCATGAGCGCTGCCCGTCCTGCGGTCACGAGTTCACGGACGCCGACCGCCGCCAGCCCGAGGTGGGCAAGGTGGAGTTCACCATCCCAGCGACAGAGCAGATCAACCTCACCGCCGACGCCGCCGTCCTTGTCGAACCCGAGGACGAGCCCAACTTCGTGGGTCGCGTCTCGCGCATCGACCACCATCGCCACACGGTCGAGGTCACCTGCCGCACGTTCGAACATGCAGGGACCGAGGGAACCATCACGCCTTCCTTCAACAAGGCGCTGTACCAGGCCAAGCGCAGCGTGCTCGCCGCCATCGCCACGCGCGATTTCGGTGTCGGTCTGCTCGCCCAGCTCATGGTGTCGCCGCAGTCGGTCACGGCGCCGGCCTACGTCGAGGGCGAGGAGTCCCGCCACTGGCTGACCGCGGGGATGATGGCCAACCCACCCCAGGACCGCGCCGTCGCCCTCCTCAGCCGGCTCGCCGCCGGGGAGGCGGTGTTCATCCAGGGTCCGCCCGGCACCGGCAAGACGACGGTCATCGTGGAGGCCATCAAGCGACGCCTCGACGCCAACCCGGACGAGCGCATCCTGGTCACGTCGCACAGCAACCTGGCCGTCGACAATGCGCTCGAGCGTCTCGCCGACACGCCGGGGATGCGCGCGGTCCGGGTGGCCCGCGCCGAGCGCGTCCACCCCACCGTCGAGCGCTTCCGCTGCGATGACGAGGACGATCCCCGGCTTCTCGAGGCCAATTGCTACTTCGCGACGTGTGCCACCGCAGCGACGTCGGCGATCACCGACATGAACTTCGACATCGTCATCCTCGACGAGGCCAACAAGGCCCGTGTCGACGAGGCCCTGCCGGCGCTGCGGCTGGGCTCGGCGCTGGCCCTGGTCGGCGACCACAAGCAGCTCCCGCCCGTCGAGGACGACGCGCTGTACGGCATCGTGGAAAGCGACGAGGCGCTCGAGACCCTTGTCAACAGAAGCCTTTTCGAGCAGGCGTGGGAGGGAGGTCTGCAGCCCTCGGCGCGCTGCCTTCTCACCATCCAGCACCGCATGCACCCCGACATCGCGGCCTATGTCTCGAAGGCCAGCTACGACGGCCAGCTCGAGGACGCCCCCGAGGTGCAGGCCTACGACTACATCACGCGCACGCCCTTCCCGGTGGCGCTGCATTTCGTCGACACCGAGGGCATGCGCGGCGGTCGTGAGCGCCGGGGTCCCGGCGGCGCGTTGCGCAATGAGGCGGAGGTTCGCGTCGCCGCCCAGGTGGTGCGCCTGCTCGACGAGCGTGCGCCGCGCGAGATGAGCATGGCGGTCATCGCCATGTATGCCGAGCAGGTGGAGCGGCTCCGCCAGGCTCTGGGGCGTCGCCGCTTCAAGCGGACGGTGAAGATCGACACCGTCGACTCCTTCGAGGGCCGCGAGGAGGACATGGTGGTGATCTCGCTGGTGCGCTCCAACGAGCGCGGCCGGATCGGCTTCCTGCGCGTCCCCAACCGCCTCAACGTGGCCGTCTCGCGCGCCAAGCACCTCGTCGCCTGCATCGGCGACAGCGCCACGCTGCGAGCCGGGGAAGAGTCCATGTACGGCGAGCTCGTCGAGGCGGCACGCTCCACGGGGGGCTGGCTCAGCGCGCTCGACATCGTCAGCCCGGGCACTCCTCAGAGGCGCCGCCGCCCCGGCCCGGCGTCGATCCCACGCGTCGGCAACGACGGCCAGCCGCTGCCCGCCGAGGAGGGTGAGGAGGGCGCTGCCCGGCGTCGCCGCCGCCGCCGCCGTCGCGGCCCCGCGCAGGCCACCGTGGTCGGGGCCACCCCGGATGAAGCGCATCAGCCCGGCGTCGGCGCCGGGACACCCCAGCTCGGCCCCGATGGCGAGCCCATCCGTCGCCGTCGCCGCCGTCGCCGTCGAGGACGCGGGCCGGCCGGCGCCGGGTCAGCTGAAGGCCAGGCTTCCGGCGTTGCACCCGCCGAGCCGGGCGGCATCCCCGGTGCGCTGCACTTCTCACCGGGCGGCGAGACACAGAGCTTCCGACCCCGCCGCCGCCGCCGGCGGCGCGGAGGGGCGGGCCCGGGGACGGGACCGGTCGGGCACCCCACCGGCGCTGATGCCGAAGGCTCCGGTGGTCCGCCGCCGCGCATCGAACTGCCCCCGGCGGCCAGCGCGTGACCGCGCGCCGGGCGCGGGCTGGCCAGCGCCGATCCAGCGCGACTGCCGCGCACTGACATGCCGGCCACACTGACCGTCTACGTCCGGGCCGGGGATCCGCAGTGCGAGGCGATGTGCCACTACCTCGATCAACGCGGCCTCGAGTACATCACCCGCGACGTCACCGCCGACCCGTCGGCGAGCGCCATCCTCTTCGGGCGCCTGGGCCGGGTGGCCGTGCCCGCGCTGGTGGTCGACGACCGCATGATCGTCGGGTTCGACCCCGTGCAGCTGGCTCGCTTCCTGCCCCGCCCCGAGGATGAGAACGCGGGCGTGGCGTTTGGGGCCGCAGTACGCACCGTCAGCGTCGACATCGCTCGCGAGCGCGGCCTCGCCGCAGCCTTCGGGGTGGAGGTCGGACCGGTGCACGACACGTCCCCGGCCGACGTCGCGGGGATCCGCAGCGGTGACCTGATCACTGCAATTGGGGGCTACACCCTGACCGGGGGCGCCGACCAGTTCCGGACCGCGGTCCGTGCGCGCAGGCCGGGGGACACGATGATCCTCACCGTCTTTCGCGAAGGCACCTTCCTCGTGATGACAGTCGAGTTCCCGCGCGACCCCGTGGACGCGCCCGCTGGAGGCGAGCCCGGGACCGGCTGACCGTTGCCCGGCAGGTCGTCTGCGCTCAGGCGGCCCCGGTCGCGGTCGCTCCCCCCCGGCGCATCGCCGTGGGTGACAGCTCCTTCGCCGCGGCGGTCAGGAAGGGCCCTCCCCAGACGCCAACAGAGAGCAGACCCCCGAAGATCATCAGCGCCTGGACGCTGACCTTTCCCTGTTCCGTCCAGTAGACGTCTTCGAGGTCGAGCCAGAGGGCGAACTCGTCCAGGGTCAGCGCTGACCCCACCCCGTAGAGGAACGAGGTGACCCGGTGGATCGGCTTCTGCTCGGCAGCCGAGTCGGCGATCACCAGCCACAGGTACCCGGTGCCGAGCAGGCCGCCGATGCCGAAGACGAGGTGGTGGAGGTGGCGGCCTCCCGCGTTGAGGTTGTGGAAGGGCCCGACGCCGCGCCGGATCAGGTGGGTGATCGTCCTCGTCGCGATGGCACCGGCGTCGAACCCCAGCGACGAGAGGAACAGTCGCTCGCGGCGCGTGTTCTTGAAGCTGTAGAGGTAGTGGTGGCGGATCCGGCGGTGCAGCGGCGCCCCGGCGCCGCCAACAGCCGTGCCTGCCACGGCCGTCGAGCTCACCAGCCCGGCGGCGGCTCGGTGCGGTTGAGCAGGCGCACGAAGTCCTCCGCGCGTGCCACCGCCTCCCATCGACGGGCGAAGAAGTCCTGGCAGATCATGCGGTTGTCCGCGAGGGCGGTCACGGTCACTGCCCACTGGTTGAGAGCCTTGTCGACCTCGACCTCGTGGGTGTTTGCCTCGTTTCGCAGAACAAGACCGCTGGGCGCAGGACGGCGTGTTCCGTCGTTGCGGCGGGGGGACGCCATTGCCATTGCGATTACCCTCCTGCGAATGAGCCGGTGAGGCGGCGGGCGACGAATATCGCCTGCTCGTTGCAGCGAACCGGCTGCCGAAGACACCAGCGGTCAGCCTCAATTGTTGCGCAAATCGACCCCCGACGGAAAGGGGTGCCCAGGTCAGGTCGACAGGTCGAGGGTGCCCTGCGCCGCGTCAGGCGTGGAGGCCGGCATGGGAGACGAGTCCCAGGGAGGCGGCGCTGTCCCCTCGGCGACCCACGCCGGGACCGCGGCGTCACGCTCCACGAGCCGGTCGACGATCGGCTGCGGCGGTCTGGGGAGGGCCACGTCGAGCAGCGCGCCGAAGTCGAAGGCGTTCACCACCGCATAGTTGCTTCGGTTGTTGTTGAGCAGGACGTGGACGGTCGTCCCGCGCCTGGCCGCCTCACGGATCGACGGCACCCACTCGCCCAGCTCGGCGGCCGAATACAGGTAGTTGAAGCGGTCGGCGCTGGTGGGGCCGGAGGGTCGGTACCACGTCCTGCGATTACGACCGTGGAAACGCGCGATGCACAGCTTCTTCGACGTGATCGCGAGGATCGGCGGGGCGGTGCCGCTCCCGAGCTGGGGCGCGTCGACCCCGACGTAGACGCAGTCAAGCTCGCGGAGCAGGTCCTCGGTGGCTGGCCACGCGTCGTTGTCAAACCAGCTCCGATGGCGGAACTCGATGGCGACGATGTCGTCGGGGTGCCGCTCCCTGGTCTCCAGGAGGACGTCACGCGCCGCGGGCGTGCTGGTGAACCACGGGGGAAACTGGTAATGGACGGCCCCCAGCTTGCCGCTCTCGCGCAGGGGCACGAGGGCGGCGAGGAAATCGCGCACCTCGTCGTCGGTGGGCCGCCGCGGCTGTCCCGCTTCACGCTCGTGCCGGGTGAGGCTGCGGAACGCCTTGATGTTGAAGAGGAACCGCTCCGGTGTGCGTGCCACCCACCCGTCGACCACATCAGGGCGAGGGATGCCGTAGAAGCTGGTGTCGATCTCCACCATCGGGAAGTAGCGCGCGTAGTAGCTCAACTTCTCGCGCTGTCGCCGTCCCCGCTCCAGCTCGAGCGGATAGAAATCCGTGTGGTCGGCCCAGTTGCAGGTTCCCACCAGGATGTCCGCAACCATGCCGCCCCCAGTGTCCGATTCACCGTCGCCTCTGATCGTCGAACAGTAACCACGACGTGACCGAGTCCGCGACGGCGCTCGTGACAATGAGAAAAACCCGTTCGAAGGGAGTTGACTGAGCGTGACGTCTGCGGTGTCCAGCCAGCCGAGCGCGGCATCGACTCCGCAGCCGGATGGACCGTGGGTCGGACCCACGATACGCCTGCGCCTCTTCTCGACGGTGCTCATCGTGCCTGCCATCGCGCTCTGGATCCGGGTGCTCTATCCGCTGCCCGTGGTCTCGACCTCGTACGCGCTGCCGACCTGGGGACTGGCGGTGCTCTTCTTCATCACCGAGCGCTGGCCGGTGGCCGTCGCCATGCGCCGGAGCACGCCACCCGTAGGCATGTCGGCCGCGCCGTTGGTGCTCGGCCTCTTCTTCTCCGCGCCCTCCACGATCATCACCGCCTTCCTCGTGGGGGCGATCGCCGCGGCCGTCAGCCGCAGGGAGCTGATCAATGCCTCCACCAGCTTCAGCATCGCCCAGTTCTCACTGTTCTCGGCGGCGGCCGCGCTGGCCTTCCGGGCGGTCATTGGCGTCGTCGGCGCGGCCGGGCACCTGGGCTGGCGCGCGTACCTCGCCGTGGGCGCTGTGGCCGCGGTGCTCATCCTCGCCAGCCTGACCACCTCGTTCGCCGTGGCCCTCCGGGACGGGGGGCTGACTGGCAAGGGTGCGGCCGAGAACGTGGGGCTGGCGATCGCGGGCACCGCGGCGGCGGCGGCGTACGGGCTCATGGCCGTCGGCGTGCTGGGGACCGACCCCGCCGGCGTGATCGTGGTGTCGCTCTTCGGCGTGGTCCTGCTCGGCGGCTTCCGCAGCCTGCTCATCGAGCGCCGTGAGCGCCGCGTCGTGGAGTTCCTCCGTGGCGCGGATGAGGCACTCAGTCAGTCCCACGAGCTCGAGTCGGCCATCGTCGGCCTCATCGGGGGTGCCCGGGAGATGTTCGAGGCGCAGGTGGCGCAGCTCACCATCTACCCATCGTCGCCGGGCGAGAAGGCCTACCGCACCACCGTTCGCGCCGGCGATCCCGCCGGCACCGAGATGATGGTGCCGATCGAACTCAACGACCTCGACGACATCCTCGAGGCCGACTCCGACGGGGTGATCATCGATCGCAGCAGCGCGTCACCGAGCTCACGCGACGTGCTCAACCGCCGCCACATCGACCAGGCGATGGTGGCTCTTTTGCGCGGCCGCTCGCGCATCGTCGGCAGCCTCATGGTGGGCAGCCATGTCAGCGGACGGAGCTTCGACCAGCGTGACCTCCACCTCTTCCAGTCGCTGGCCATCCAGACCAGCTCCACGCTGGAGAACGGCCGCGTCGTGCAGTCGATCGCCCGCCTCACCCAGCTGCAGGAGCAGCTCTCCCACCAGGCCTTCCACGACTCGCTGACCGACCTCGCCAACCGCTCGCTGTTCACCGACCGCATCGACCACGCCCTTCTGCGGCGCATTCGCACCGGCAAGCCGGTTGCTGTGCTCTTCATCGACCTCGACGACTTCAAGGCGGTCAACGACACCCTGGGCCACTCCGCAGGCGACCAGCTGCTCGTGGGGGTCGCCGAGCGTCTGCGCAACTCATTGCGGCGCCCCGACACCGCCGCCCGGCTCGGTGGCGACGAGTTCGCCGTCCTCATCGAGGACATCGAGTCCCCGGCGGAGGCGCAGGCGGTCGCCGACCGGATCTTCGAAGGCCTCGTCGAGCCCTTCCCCATCGCCGGCCAGGCGGTCATCGTGCATGCGTCGATCGGCGTCGCCATCTCCGACGATGACACCGACGGCGCCAGCCGCCTGATGCGCCACGCCGACGTCGCCATGTATGCGGCCAAGGGGGCGGGCAAGAACCGCCATGTCCTCTTCATGGCCGGCATGGAGGCGGAGATCGTCGCTCGCCACCGCCTCCGCGCCGACCTGGAGCGGGCCGTGTCGGCCGACGAGTTCGGGGTGCATTACCAGCCCATCTTCAACATCGGCGACGGCAGGCTGGTGGCCACCGAGGCCCTGGTGCGCTGGCGTCACCCGACCCGGGGCATGGTCGCCCCCGACGACTTCATCGCCGCCGCCGAGGAGACGGGAGTGATCCTCGCCCTCGGCAGTCGCGTGCTGCGCAAGGCATGTACGGCCACCCGGCGCTGGCAGGAGGCCTACCCCACCGACCCGCCGCTCTGGGTCAGCGTCAACATCTCGGCGCGCCAGCTCCAGCAGCCCAGCTTCGTCGACGAGGTGCTCGAGGTGACCGCCGAGACTGGCCTGCCCGCGTCGTCGCTGGTGCTGGAATTGACCGAGAGCATCGTCCTCGAGGGCGCCAACGCCGGTACCAGCATCGCCAAGCTCGCCGAGCTCAAACGTGCCGGCATCCGCATCGCCATCGACGACTTCGGCACCGGGTACTCCTCGTTGAGCTACCTGCGCCGTCTCCCCGTCGACATCCTCAAGATCGCCAAGCCCTTCGTCGACGACCTCAGCAACTCGGAGGACGAGGGCGACTTTGCCCGCGCCATCGTCGGCATCGGCAGTGCCCTGCGCCTGACCATGATCGCGGAAGGCATCGAGAACGCCGAGCAGCTGGCGACCCTGCGCGTGCTCGGATGCCACCTCGGCCAGGGATACCACCTCTCCCACCCGATCACGGGCACTGCCATCGAGCGCCTGCTCAGCGACGGTGGCGCCGACGGGGCTCTGCTGTCGCTGCCGCCCGCCGCCCCCATCCTGCGCGTGTCGCGCGCACGCTAGCTGTCCTGGGCGCCCGCGCCGGCGCCGACCCTCGCGGAGGCGAGTCGGTACCCTCCACCGGTGCTCTCCCACAGCGAACTCCGCGACGTCGCCCTGACCGCAGCCCGCGCCGCCGCAGTCGTCATCCGAGCGGCGCGCCACGACGCCGCGCCGCTTCACACTGAGCGCAAGGGAGCCGGCGACTACGTCACCGCCGTGGATCGCGCCGCCGAGGCGGCAGCGCTCGCGGTGCTGCGCGAGGCCGACCCCTCCATCGACGTGATGGCCGAGGAGAGCGGCGGAGAGGTGTCGGCCCGGATGTGGGTGGTCGATCCTCTCGACGGCACCACCAACTTCGTCCGGGGCTTCCCCGAGGTTGGCGTATCCATCGCGCTGGTGGAGCAGGGCGTGCCACGGGTGGGCGTGGTCACGGCCCCTCTGACCGGGGGTGAGTGGTCGGCGGTTGCAGGTGAAGGCGCCTTCGACGGGGCCGGGCGCCGTCTCGACATCACCGCGTCGCCCGGGGACGGGGTGGTGGCCACCGGCTTCCCGTTTCGCAGCGCGAAGAACCGTCCCCGCTACATCCCGGTGATGACCGCAGCGATGGAGAGCTTCGAGGACCTGCGCCGTGCCGGCGCGGCGAGCCTCGACCTCGCCTATTCGGCGTCCGGGGTCTGGGAGGGGTTCTTCGAGCTCAACCTGGCACTGTGGGACATCGCCGCGGGGAGCCTGCTCGTCCGCGAGGCCGGCGGCGTCGTGACCGACTGGGCCGGCGACGAGGACGCCGTCTTTCGCAGTGGTGACATCCTGGCGGGGGCCCCCGCGTGGCACGAGCGCATGCTCGCCATCACGCGGGCGGCGGCGTAACCCCGCGTCCGCACGAGGACTCTGTGACCAGCATGCCAAGAAGCACCACCGGCGTCGTCGTCGCACGCCCTGATGGGATCCTGGCCGGAAAGCGCATCCTGGTCACCGGGGTGCTCACACCCAAGAGCATCGCCTTCGCCATCGCGCAGGCGTGCCAGGCCAACGGCGCCGAGGTGCTGCTCACCTCTTTCGGCCGCGCCATGAACCTCACCCGGCGCAGCGCCAAACGACTGGACCCGGCGCCCGACGTGTTCGAGATGGACGTCACCGACGTCGAGCAGGTGCGCGCCGTGGCCGCCGCCGTGCGCGACCAGGGCGGGTCGATCGACGGCGTCGTCCACGCCATCGGCTTCGCGCCGGCGGACTGCCTCGGCGGCCATTTCATGGAGACGCCGTGGGCGTCGGTGGCCACCGCCATGCAGGTGAGCAGCTTCTCGCTGAAGACACTGGCCGCCGAGTTTGTGCCACTCATGCCATCAACAGGTGGAGCGTTGGTCTCACTCACCTTTGACGCTACGCTGGCGTGGCCACTGTACGACTGGATGGGCCCCGCCAAGGCAGCCCTGGAGGCGATCGGCCGTTACCTGGCGCGGGACCTCGGTCCGCGTCACGTGCGCGTCAACACCGTGTCCGCCGGGCCGCTTGAAACCATCGCCGCCAAGTCGATTCCGGGGTTCAGCATCCTCAAGGACGCGTGGTCCGGGCAGGCTCCGCTAGGATGGGATGCGACCGACGCCGGCCCGGTCGCCGACACCACCGTGTTCCTTCTCAGCGACTTGGCGCGTGGTATCAGCGGCGAGGTGATCCATGTCGACGGCGGCTACCACTCACAGGGTGCGCCGCTGCACCCGCACGCTCAGGCCCGGGGAGAGCAATGACAGGCAGCAACGGCAACGGCCGCGCGCGGATCGTGATCACGGGGATGGGGGCGATCAGCCCACTGGGCAACGACGTGGCCTCGACGTGGGCGGCGTGCCGCGCCGGCAGGAGCGGCGTGGGCCCGATCACGCAGTTCGACGCCTCGCAGCTGCCCACGCGCTTCGCCGCCGAGGTCAAGGGCTTCGACCCCGCTGCCGTCCTCGGGGTCAAGGAGGCGCGGCGCAGCAGCCGCTGCATCCAACTCGCGCTCGTCGCCGCGCGCGAGGCGGTCGCGGACTCCGGGCTCGACGTCGCCGCGATCGGCGACGACGTGGGCGTGCTGGTCGCCTCCGGAGTGGGGGGTCTCGAGTTCCTGGAGCGCGCCACGCTCAACCTCCACCAGCAGGGGGTGCGCCGCGTCTCCCCGTTCACGATCCCCTCGATGATCGCCGACATGCCGGCCGGCATGATCGCCATCGAGCACGGCGCCAAGGGACCCAATTTCGCGGTGGTCAGCGCGTGCGCCTCAGCCGCCCACGCCCTCGGTGAGGCAGCGGAGTGGATCCGCCGTGGCGATGCCACCGCGGTCATCGCCGGTGGCACCGAGGCCTCCGTGTGCGCACTCGGCGTGGGCTCGTTCAACGCCATGCAGGCGCTGTCGACTCGCAACGACGAGCCGGAGCGCGCCTCACGACCCTTCGACCGCAGCCGCGACGGCTTCGTCATGGGGGAGGGGGCTGCGATCGTCATTCTCGAGGAGTACGAGGCGGCGCAGCGGCGTGGAGCTCACATCTACGCGGAGTTGAGCGGGTACGGCGCCACGGCGGACGCATCACACATCACAGCGCCTGAGCCGAACGGTGACGGGGCCCGCCGCAGCGTGCTGCGCGCGCTCGACCGTGCCCACGCCACGCCGGCAGACGTCGGCTACATCAACGCCCACGGCACGAGCACGCAACTCAACGACGCCGCGGAGACCAGGGCCATCAAGGCAGCTCTCGGCGAGGTGGCGGCGACCGTGCCCATGTCCTCCACGAAGTCGATGCACGGCCACCTGCTCGGAGCCGCGGGCGCGCTGGAGGCGATCATCTCGGTGCTGGCCATCCGCGACCAGTTTGTGCCGCCCACGATCAACCTCGAGGAGCCCGACCCGGAGTGCGACCTCGACTACGTGCCCAACGTGGGACGTGCGCAACGCATCGACCTGGCCATCAGCACCTCGTTCGGTTTCGGCGGCCACAACGCCTGCCTGGCGTTCTCGCGCCTCGATTAGCCGGCTGAGCCGCCGGCGCCGAGGCGGGCCATCCACGCCTCGACCTCGTCGGGATCGCGGGGCAGTGCCTCGGAGAGATTGCGGAAGCCGTCGTCGGTGACCAGCACGTCGTCCTCGATGCGCACACCGATGCCGCGGTAGCGCTCCGGCACGGTGAGGTCGTCGGTCTGGAAGTACAGGCCCGGCTCGATCGTGAGCACATAGCCCGGGCGGAGGTCGCCGTGGTACTGGTCATCGCGGGCGTTGGCACAGTCGTGGACGTCGAGCCCCAGCATGTGGCTGGTGCCGTGAAGGGTCCAGCGCCGATGGAGCTGACGATCCGGCCGCAGGGCCTCCTCGGGGTCCACGGTGAGGATGCCGAGGCGGCGCAATCCGTCAGCGAGGACGCGGGTGGCGGCACGGTGGGGCGCCATGAACGGGACGCCGGGCCGGACCTCCGCCATGGCCGCCTGCTGCGCCTCGAGCACGAGCTCGTAGACCTCGCGCTGCTCGGTGGTGAACCGGCCCGAGACGGGCAGGGTGCGGGTGACGTCGGCCGTGTAGAGCTGGCGGCACTCCACTCCGGCGTCGACGAGCAGCAGGTCGCCGTAGTTGACCTCGCCGTCGTTGCGCATCCAGTGAAGGATGGTGGCGTGGGAGCCGGACGCGGCGATCGTGTCGTAGCCGGTGTCGTGGCCCTCGAGGCGCGCGCGGGTGTTGAAAGCACCCTCGACCACCCGCTCGCCCGATTCCATGGCGTCGGGCAGAGCCCTCACGATGTCCTCGAACCCACGGATGGTGGAGTCGACAGCCTGCTGCAGCATGGCGACCTCGAACGGGTCCTTGGCCAGCCGCATCTCGGACAGCGCTGCCACGAGCTCCTCGTCGGCGTCTCCGGCTGGCAACTCCGAGTCGAGCCGTGAGTCGACGTCGCGGGCGACGGCGAGGCTGTCCGCGGGCAATCGGGCCAGGGCCGCAGCGAGGCCGGCGAGTGGAGCGGTGGCAACCTCGAGGTGAGCGGAGGTTTCGGCAAGTCCCAGCCGCGGACCCGTCCACAGCTCGCCGTACGCGGCGTCGGTGAAGAATTGGTGCGACGAGCGGTCACTGCGCGGTTCGACGTAGAGGGTGGCGGTGTGGCCGTCGCCGCCGGCGCTCATGACCAGCACGGTGTCAGGCTCCATCGCGCCACTGAGCCAGAAGAGGTCTGTGCCGGGACGGAAGCGGTAGTACGTGTCATTGGACCGCACCTTCAGCGGCCCGCTCGGGATGACAAGGTTCCGGCCGGCGAACCGCGCCGAGAGCTCAGCCCGGCGCGCTGCGAAATTGTCCGCCGCCGGGTGGCGCGTGGTCGGAGCGGCGCCATCGGGAGCCCACCCGGAGGCCATCAGCTCCACCAGTGCTCGGGGGATCGCCGGGCGGTGCTTGCCCATCCAGATCCAGTTCTCGCTCTCCGGGTGCTCCTCCGACACGTCGGGCGCGACAAGCTGCGGGGCGGCGTCGCTCTCCTCGGGGACCACGACACTGACTGTACTCAGGCGGCCACCGAGGCGGGCGCCGTCACCCCGCCGCCGCGGGCAGTGCCGCAAGCCAGCTGACCGTGGCAGCACCGGCGAGCAGTGCGAGCAGCGGGAAGGCGAGGCGCCGAACCGCGTGTGGGAGGACGACCACGAGCGCTCCCACCGCGGTGAGGCCGGCCGCGAGGAAGGCGAGGCCGTCCTGGCCCAGCGCTGGTCGCGCCAACACCATCGCCGCCGCCGCGACCAGCAGCGACGCCCCGATGACCGACCTCGACCGCCCTGGCCCCAGTTCAGAGGCCAGTGTCCTCGCCCCCGCGAGGCGGTCACCGTCGGCGTCTGGCAGGCCGTTGGCGAGGTGCAGGCTGAGCGCAAGAAGGCCAGCCAGCGGCACCTCTGCCACCGCTCCGCGGAGACTGCCCGTGATCACCATGGCGAGCAGCGGGACTGTCGCAAGCCCGGCCCACCACGCCAGCACGGCGGCGGGGGTGCGCTTGAGCCAGAGGTCGTACGAGACCCCGGCTGCGACTGCAAGCAGGGCCGCGGCGAAGACGTCGAGCCCCAGCCAGGCGGCGGTCGCCAGTGAGACCACGAACCCGGCCAGCGCCGCGGTGAGGGCGGCGTTGCGCGAGATGGCGCCGCGGACGATCGGCTTGAAGGGCTTGGCGGCACGGTCAGCGTCGACGTCCGCCCAGTCGTTGAGCGCGCCGATGCCGAGCTGGGCGGGCAGCATCAGGAGTGTCAGGCCCACCGCGGTGCGCGCCGACGGGAGGTGTCGGGTCAGCAGTCCTGCCGCCGCAACAAGGACGATCGTGACCAGCAGAGAGGGCCCCGGATGGGTGAGGAACAACCACGCCGTGGCCCGTCCGCCCGCCGGATCTCGCTCGTCGAAAACCCGCCACCCGCTACGATGCGGCCAGTCAAGTCGGGGCATCTCCCCTTCCCATGTGAGGCTTCTCTCGATGTCCACCCACGCCTCGACTCCTGCTCGAGCGCCGGCCGAAGCCATTGCCGCATCCGCTGCGCCGTTCGAACACGACGTGGTCGTGGTGGGAGGCTGTGGTCACGTCGGCCTCCCGTTGGGCATCGCGCTCGGACAGTGCGGGATGCGCGTCGCGCTCGTCGACACCAACCAGGTCGCCGTCGACATCGTCAATGAGGGACGTCTGCCCTTCGACGAGGATGGCGCCGAGGCGCCGCTCGCCTCGCTGCGCGCTGCGTCGCGGTTGATGGCGACGACCAGTCCCGAGGTGATCGCCGGAGCGGAGTACGTGGTGGTGGTCATCGGCACGCCCGTCGACGAGCACCTCAACCCCAACCCGAACGCGGTGGTCACGGCCATCGCGGAGTTCGCCGGCCACCTCCGCCGCGGGCAGACGATCGTGCTGCGCAGCACCATCTACCCCGGCGTGACCGCCCTCGTCGAGCGTTACCTGGCGGGGCGCGGCCTGGACAACCCGGTGTGCTTCTGTCCCGAGCGCATCGCCCAGGGCAGGTCGATGAGAGAGCTGCACGAGCTTCCCCAGATCATCTCCGCGCACACCCCCGAGGGGATGGCCGGCGCACGGCGCCTGTTCGAGCGACTGGCGCCCCAAATCATCGAACTGGAGCCCGAGGAGGCAGAGCTGGCCAAGCTCTTCACCAACACGTGGCGCTACATTCGCTTCGCAGCGGCCAACCAGCTGTACATGATGGCCAACGATTTCGGCCTGGACTTCGAGCGCATCCGCGGTGCGCTGATGACCAACTACCCACGCGCCGCGGACATGCCGGGACCGGGTTTCGCAGCCGGGCCGTGCCTGTTCAAGGACACCATGCAGCTGGCCGCGTTCAACAACAACCAGTTCACGCTCGGGCACACCAGCATGATGATCAACGAGGGTCTGCCCCTGTACGTGGTGGCGCGCGCCGAGAGGCGCTTCGACCTTGCCACGAAAACTGTCGGCATCCTCGGCACCGCGTTCAAGGCCGAGTCCGACGACATCCGCTCGTCGCTGGCGTACAAGCTCAAGCGCATCCTCACCTTCAAGGCGCGCCGCGTCCTCTGCGCCGACCCCTACGTCGCCACCGATCCGGACCTCGTCTCGCAGGAGGAACTCCTCGCCGGCGCCGACCTGGTGATCATCGGTGCGCCGCACCGGCGGTACGCGACGCTCGACATCGCCGCGCCGGTGATCGACGTCTTCAACGTTCGCGGCGACGGCGTGCTCATATGAGGCCACGCGTCTCCATCGTCATCCCGGCCTACAACGAAGGCGCGGAGATCGACGACTGTCTCGACCGCATCCTCGAGTCGGTGAAGCTGCCGTGCGAGGTGCTGGTGGTGTACGACACCCCCGATGACACCACAGCTCCGTACGTCGAGGCGTACGCCGGTCGTGACCGCCGGGTGGTGCCGCTGCTCAACACCGAGGGCCGCGGACCGGCGGCGGCAATGCGCTGCGGCATCGAGCACGCCGCAGCCGACGTCACCGTGGTCACCATGGCCGACGGCTCCGACGACCCCATGCAGATCGATCAGCTCACCCGGTTGGTGGAGCGCGGGGTGGTTGTCGCCGCGGCGTCGCGCTACATGCGCGGCGGACAGCAGGTCGGAGGTCCCCGCCTGAAAGGACTTGTCTCACGGCTGGTCGGACTGTCGCTCCACCTCGTGGCGCGCGTGGGCACGCACGATCCCACCAACTCCTTCAAGGCGTACTCCACGGAATTCATCCGCGAGGTCGGCATCGCGTCCGACGCTGGATTCGAGCTGGGCATCGAGATGGTCGCCAAGGCTCATCGACGCGGACTGCCCATCGCGGAGATCCCCACCATCTGGCTCGACCGCAGCCACGGGCAGTCGAACTTCAAGGCTCGCGAGTGGATTCCCCGTTACCTGCGCTGGTATCTGGCCACCCTGGGGCGGCGCCGGCAGCCGCTGCGCAGTGGCTACCGGGTGAGGCCGCATGCCTGGAAGGGCGAACATGAGGACACCGAGGCGGGGACGTGAGCACCGTGCTTCTGACCGGTTCGCAGGGGTTCATCGGCGGCTACATCGTCGAGGAGCTGTTGAGGCGCGGGCACACCGTCATCGGTGTCGACAACCTCTCCAAGTACGGGCGTGTGACCAGGTCATACGACGGCAACCCCGCCTACACCTTCGTGGAGGGCGATGCGCGCGACGTCGGCCTGCTCACCGAACAGCTCAGCGGCTGCGATCACTTCATCGCCGGCGCCGCCATGATCGGCGGCATCTCCTACTTCCACACCTATGCGTATGACCTCCTCGCCACCAACGAACGCATCATGGCCGCGTCGTGCGATGCGGCCATCGCCGCGCATCGTGCCGGAACCCTGCAGAAGGTCACCTACATCAGCAGCTCCATGGTCTTCGAGTCGGCGACGTCGTGGCCGTCGGTGGAGGGCTCGGAGCGGCAGATCCCGCCGCCGCTGTCGTCGTACGGCTTCCAGAAGCTTGCGGTCGAGTACTACGCGCGCGCAGCCTGGGACCAGTACCAGCTTCCCTACACGATCGTGCGCCCGTTCAACTGCGTGGGAATCGGCGAGGGCCGCGCACTCGGCGACATCGAGATCCTCAGCGGCAACGTCAAGCTGGCCATGAGCCACGTGGTTCCCGACCTCGTGCAGAAGGTGGTCAAGGGTCAGGATCCGCTCCACATTCTCGGTAGCGGCGAGCAGCTGCGCCACTACACCTACGGCGGCGACCTCGCCCGCGGCATCGTCACCGCCATGGAGCATGGCGCTGCGCGCAACGACGACTTCAACCTCTCCACCGCGGAGAGCACCACCGTGCTCGAGCTGGCCGAGAAGATCTGGCACCGCATCCGCGGCGCCGACGAGCCGTTCAGGTACGTGTCGGACACGCCCTTCGAGCACGATGTGCAGCGTCGCATCCCTGACACCGGCAAGGCCCGCACCGTCCTCGGATTCGAGGCGACCACCTCGCTCGACGAGATGCTCGACGAGGTGGTGCCGTGGATCGAATCGGCGATTGGTCAGGGGGTCATCTGAAGGGAGCGCTGACGCTCCCGGCTCAATACCCGTACGGGTTGCTCGTGCCTGCCGCCGTCGTGGGCGCGGCGACCGCGGTCCCGGGGGGGGCGGCCGCCCCCCCCGAGGTTGCAGACACGCTCGACCAGTGCGGGTAGTTGCCGGTGGCGTCGCCGGGCTTGGTGTCTCCGGAGTAGAAGTACAGCGGCCGACCGTTGTACATCACCTGGACGCCCTTGCCGTCGGGGCGTGTCAGCGTCCCCCACTGCCCGGTGATCCCCGTGGCCGCCGTCGGTGTCGTCCCGCTCGGCACTGTGAGCGGCGGCCAGGTGGCGATGCAACCACCGGTGCACGCACTCGTGCCGCTGCCCGCGACGTCCATGTCGAACTGATACAGGGTCATCTTGTTGAAGCCCGCGACCAGGACGAGCCCGTGCCCGCTCACCGTCGCCGAGGCGACCGTCACGCTGGAGCCCGCGGTTTGCGTCGCGGCGCTCCCGCCCGTGGTGTTGGTGGCGACGGTGGTCGCGCCGCCGCAGCCGGCGAGGCCGAGCGCGGCGCCGGTTGCCGCGGCGAGGCGGATGGTGGTTGTTCGCATGTCGCTCCTCCTGTTTGCGTTGTCACCCAGTGTCAGGTAGTCGCCGTCGTCGCGCGCAATGTCCGATGGTCTTAAGACGCCTCTCAGGACACGCCGTGGCGCTGTGCCCACAGCGCCGCCTGGGTGCGATCGCCGACGCCGATGCGGCCGAAGATGCTGGTCATGTGCGCTTTCACCGTCTTCTCGCTGATGGTCAGCCGCCAGGCGATCTGCTTGTTGCTGAGGCCACGCGCCACGAGCTTGAGCACGTCGAGCTCGCGGGCGGTCAGCTCCTCGAACGGCCGCCGCCCACGGCGAGCGGTGACCAGGGCGCGGGCGGCGCGTGGCGACAGGGGCGAGTCGCCGGCGGCGGCGGCGCGCACGCCGCGCACGAGCTCGTCGCTCTCGGCGTCCTTGAGGATGTACCCGATCGCCCCGCTGTCCAGGGCCTCGATGACGCGCTCGTGCTCTGCGAAGGAGGTGAGCATGACCACGCGTGTCTCCGGGCGCACCGCCAGCACGCGGCGCGTCGCCTCGATGCCGTCGATGTCGGGCATGGAGACATCCATGAGGACGACGTCCGGCTGCTTGGCCAGCACGCTCCTCACCGCCTCGTCACCGTCGCCGACGGCGTCGACCACGTCGATGTCGCTCTCGGCGGCGAACAATTCGCACAGTCCGCGGCGCACCAGGGGGTGGTCGTCGACGATCACGAGGCGGATGGGTGTGCCGCTCATGCCGGCACCTTGACCGAGACGAGCGTCCCACCGCCGGGGTGCGATTCCACGTGCAGCGACCCGCCCGCGTCGGCGACGAGATCGCGGAGCAGGCTGAGACCGATGTGGCCGTCGCGCCGCCGGGAGTCGAGGTCGGCGGGGCTGAAACCCCTGCCGTCGTCGGTGATCTCGAGACGCACGCCGCCGCTCTCGTTGCGCAGGTGTACGTTCACGTGGGTTGCCTGTGCGTGCTTCCCGGAGTTGCGCAGCGCCTCCTGGGCGACGCGGTAGAGCAGGGTGGTCGTCGCCGCTGGCAGCGCGGTGTGGTGGGGGGCGTCGAGGCTCACCGCAATGCCGCTCTGGGACAGCGGCTCGAGCAGGTCGCGCAGGGCGTTGTCGATGCCTTCGGCGTGCAGGTTGGGAGGAGCGATCTCGACGATCAGTGTGCGCAGTTCCCGCATCGCCGCCCGTGTCTCGCCGGCAGCCTGGGCCACGTCGGGGGCGATCGAGATCGGTGGCGGCTTGCCCCCGTTGGTCATGACCATCCGCCGTGCCAGGGCACTCAGCGAGAACGTGACTGCCGCCAGCCGTTGCACCACGCCGTCGTGGAGGTCGCGCGCGATCCGCCGCCGCTCCTGCTCCGATGCGTTGATGGCGCGTTCGAGCAGCCGCTCGCGCTCGGCGAGCGAGGTGCGCAGGCGCCGCGCCATGCCGACAGCAAGCGGGATCTGCAGCACGAACAGCAGCGCAAGGCCGATCACCAGCACCGGCAGGAACGACGACCACACCGACTGCTGGTACTGGGTGATCGCCTGGTAGCGCTGGTAGGTCTCGAAGAGAAGCGGCACCCCCGCCGGCGTGCGCACGGGCAGGTAGACCTGGAGCAGCTTGCCGAAACCGCGCTCGTACTGGTTCTCGGCGTCGGTGAGGTCACTGACACCCGCGTCGGCGGCGCCGCTTCTGATCGAGGCGAGTTCGGCGCTGTCGAGGGTGAACCGCCGCCCGATGAGGCGCGGCTCGTCGGAGTAGATCACCGTCCCGGCGGCGGTCCACAACTTCACTCGAACGACATCGCCACTGAGGATGCGCTGGCGGACGATGCGGTCAAGGGCGGCGATCGAGGCGGGGTCGCCGCTGAGCAGCGAGTCGCTGAGGGCGGGCTCGACGATGCCGATCCCCTCGACCTGGGTGATGTCCTTGGCGTGGCCGATCGCCTGGGCCTCTGCGTCGCGGCTGACCACAACGAACGTGCCCGCCGCCACGAGGCAGGCGGCAACGAGGCCGCCCGCCGCGAAGCGCGCGACCTCGTTCTTCAGGAGCCGGCGCAGGAGGCGCGGGCGCGGCGTGCTTCCGCGCGGTTCGATTGCGGGCGGTGCGCCGCCGCCGTCGGGCACAGTCATGCTCATTGCAGCCTAGCCGCGGCCTGTTGTCATGGCGTTCACAATGGTCGGCGAGATGGCGGCGCGCGCCCCTGCGTCCTTGGTCTTAAGACCTGCTTTCGATGGTTTCATCACGGGTGCGTGGGCAGGAGGCTTTCGGAGAAGTGGCCGCCGGCAGCGATCTCCTCCAACAGGGCACGATCGGTCAGCCATTCCACCGGAGCACGATCGTCGGTGAGCGGATCCTTCGCCGGCGCCACCCTGGACAGCTGGGTGGAGACGAGCGGTCCGAGCGCGCGCAGCTCGACGGGCAGCGCGGCCAGCCGGGACCGCAGGGCCGGCCCGGACACCGGCTGGTCGAAACCGATGACCAACTCGTTGAAGCTCAGCGCCGGCCAGATCCGTACGTCAGGGAAGACGGTGGCCAGGGTGCCGCTGACCGCCTCGCCGAGGCGGTCGTCACCAGGGACGCGGGCCATGTTGAACGCGATGGCGCCGCCGGCGACGAGGCGCGAGCGCGCCAGGTTGAAGAACTCCTGGGTCACCAGCCAGAAGGGCACGTAGGCCTGGCGATAGGCGTCCACCACGATGAGGTCGTAGTGGGTCTGCGTGGTCGCCAACCAGGCCCGGCCGTCGCCGTCGATGGTACGCAGACCGGGCACCTCTGCCATGCCCATGAGCTGGCGACCGATGTCGGTGACCTCCGGGTCGGGCTCGACGCCGTCGATCTGCACGCCGGGATATTCGTGCGCAATGGCGCGCGCCATGGTGCCGCCGGCATTGCCGATGATGAGCGCGCGGCGCATGGGGTGGCCGAGCAGCGCCGGCACCACCAGCGGCATGTCCCACTCGCCGCCGGTGAGGACGGTGCCCGGCCGGTAGACCGACTGGTCGGCGATACCGTCGTCGAGGCGCAGGGCGGTGCGCCCGTCGGCGGTGTGCACGACCTGGACGTACTGGTAGAGGGTCTCGCGCTCGAGCACCGCCCCGGCAACCGGCTTCACCGCCCCCGGCGGGACGAGCATGAGGCCCACCACCACCACGGTCACGATCGGGGCGCGGCGAGGTAGCAGCGGGAAGGCGGCCATGCTGGTGACCAACGCCGCGCACAGCAGCGTGCGCTGCGTGCCCACCGCGGGGATGAGCACGAGGGCTGGGACGAACGTTCCGACGATCGCCCCCAGCGTGGTCAGCGATGACAACCGTCCGCTCACGCTGCCGGCGGTGCTCACGTCGCGCACCGCCAGGCGTACCGCGAAGGGCGACACCATGCCGAGCAGTGACACCGGCACGCTGAAGAGAAGAAGGGTCGCGAAGAAGGACCCCGCGACCACACCGATGCTGAGCGCGCTGAAGCCCTGGAGGGCGAGTTGGAGGAAGGGATGGGCGATGAACGGCAGGACGCAGGTCGCGGCCGCGGCCACGAGAAGGACGGCGCCGAGCACGCGCGGCTCGGGCCGCCGGTCGGCGATACGGCCACCCAGCCAGTAGCCGACCGAGAGGTACACGAGGATCAGGCCGATGACGTTGGCCCACACCACCGTGGTGTTGCCGAAGTAGGGGGCGAGCAGGCGCGACGCGGAGATCTCGATGGCGAGAGACGCCGCGCCTGCCGCGAAGACGACGAACGGCAGCAGGCGGGGGACCGGCCTCAGCGCTCCGCTCCCCACGTGGCGCCGCCACCTCGGCGCCGGGTCATCACCCTGCCCAGCTGGCTGGGCGGCGCGGTCACCACCACTCGCATCAACTCTCCTCGCCGGCGGCGTGTCCTGCCCGGGGCACGAGAACCGAGTCTAGGCTGCCGCGCTCGGCGCGAGTGTGCGCGCACATGTCCACAAATTCGGGAATGCCCACTACGATCCCGCCACGCACCGGCATTCCTGTGAGCACCCTGATATGCGTTCCCCCCACCTGCTCCTCACCGCCGCCGTGCGCGGCGTCGCCGGGAGATTCGGTCACGGCCGCGACCGCGAGGTCGCCCTCGAAGGCCACGGGTATGCCAGGCCACGCGGCCCCGTCGATCGGTGTCGTGTCGAGGGCTGTGGTGCTCGTGCCACGCGTGTGGTGCTGCGATCCGACGGCAGCGAGATCGCCGTGTGCGCGAGGTGCGGCGAGGAGTTGGAGGCCATCCTCGGGACCATCTCGGTGTCCGGCCACCCGCTGGACTGACCCGCCCCGAGCCGGGGTGAGAGGGATGAGGGTCGGGTTAACGGTTGTTGTACGCCTCGATCAGCTCATCCGGCACACGGTCCTTTTGGCGATGCTCGCGGACGCCGATGCTGTACAACGCCGTCATAGAACAGATGGACGCAGATGAGGTGAGGAATCTGATGCGCATCTCTCCGAGAACTCTCCGGCACGACTCGATGCTCGCGGCCCGAGGAATTCGCGAGTTGCTGGGCAGCCCGCGGTCCCGGTTCGCCCCGGCGACAGCCCACAGTCCCCGGGGACAGGGCCGCCTCGACGACGACCGCTGCCAGGTGCAGGGTTGCCGTGCCCACGCCACCCAGCTGGCGCGGGTTGCTGGGGGCAGGGCCATCGCGGTCTGCGCCCGCTGCCGCGAGGAGCTTGCGGCGGTGATCGCCCCCGCGCTCCTGGTCGCCGCCTCCGACTGACCCGGAGGCGGCGGCCGGCCCCTACGGCAGCGTGAACTCCTGGATGCGATTGTTGAACGTGTCCGCGACGAAGAGCACGCTGCCATACACGGCGAGCGAGTGCGGGTCATTGAAGTTGAGGCTGCCGGTGCCTGCGCTGCCGAAGCCGTTGCCGACGTCCGTCAGGGTCGACGACAGGTGCACGACCCGGTTGTTCATCGAGTCCGCCACCCAGAGGCTGCCGTCGGGGGCCAGGGCAAGGCCCTGCGGGTGGTTCAGCCCGGTCGTGAAGCTCGCGACCCACTGCCCGCTGAGGGTCAGCTCCTGGACCCGGTTGTTGTTGGTGTCTGCCACGTAGACGTCGCTTGCCGTCACCGCCACCGCTTCGGGGTTGATGAACTGGCCCGCGCCGCTGCCGAGCGAACCAAAGGCCGCGAAGACCTTGGTCGCCGGGTTGTAGCTCTCGATGCGATCGTTGGCGGAGTCGGCCACCCACACCGTGCCCGTGGAGTCGACGGAGACGCCCTCGATGTCGTGGAACTGGCCCAGCGCTGTCCCGGTGCCGCCGACGATGGTTGGCGTGCCGGAGAGATCAGCGGCGAAGTGCTGGAGGCGGTCGTTGCGTGTGTCGGCGACCCACAACGTCCCGTCAGGGGCGACGGCGGCGTCCTCCGGCCAGGCGAAGCTGCCGGCGGCGACGCCGCGCATGCCCCTGTCGTTGAGGTAGGTGCCGGCAGCGCTGAAGCGCTCGATGCGCTGGTTGAGCCGATCGACTCCATACGTCGTGCCGTCCGGACCAACGGTGACGCCGAATGCCTGCGCGAAGCCGGGCGCCGCAGCCAGGCCGCTGTTGATCTCGAAGATCGCCTGACCCGACGCGCTGAACTCGTGGATCGAGCTTCCCCAGAAATCGGCAGCCCAGATGTTGCCCGCAGGATCGACCGCGACCCGGCGCAGCGCGTGGAAGTAGGCAGCGTCATCGGGCGGAGCCGGGCAGACCTTGGGGCAGCGCTTCCCGAACTGCGCCAGCCACACCGGCGGGCTCTGGCTGATGTCCCACCGCGCGATGCGCTCGTTGCCGGTGTCGGCGACGTACACCGTGCGCCCGTCGGGGCTGAACTGGATGTTGTACGGATAGTTGAGCTGACCCACTCCGTGACCCGCGGAGAGCCCGTCGCCCAGCACGATGGAGGGGGTGGTCGTCCACACTCCCGCCGCGGTCACCTGGAAGGCCTTGACCTGCTGGTGGTGGTAGTCGGCCACCCAGATGCGGCCGTCAGGGCCGCGAACCGCGTCTCGGGGTGACGCCAACCCGGACGTCGTCGGTGACGTCCACAACCAGGCGCCCGCAGTGCTGTACGCCTTGATGGCCGAGTGACCGGTGTCGGCGACGAGCAGGACGTTGTTGGCGAAGTCGAACGTGATGCCGATCGGTGTGTTCAGGCATCCCTTGCAGCTGCCCAGTTTGCCGGCCGTCCACAGGTGGGCCCCTGCGGCCGTGAACGCCTGGATTCGGCTGTTGGCCGCGTCGGCGACGTAGATGTTCGACGCCGCGTCCACGGCGACCTCGCGTGGCGTGTTGAATTGCCCATCGGCCGTCCCGAGGCTGCCGAACTGCTCGATCAGCGTCCCGTCCGAGGCGAACACTGAGATGCGGTTGTAGCCGGTGTCGGCGACAACGAGGCGGTTGGAGTGGGCGTCCCACACCAGGCCGCTGGGGTACATCGGTGCCTCGGAGGCGCCCGCCAGCGTCTTCAGGAAGGTGGGCTGCGGCGGCGTGGCTGCTGCTGCGCTCAGCGAGGTGATCGCACCCAGTCCCAGAGCAACGCTGAGAGCCAGTGCTGCGCTGAGGCGAACCGACCGCCGCGCATCGGACACGCCCCGATCGGCGCGGGGGAAAGCGCCCCGATCGCGTCGCTGATGAGAAGCACCCACCTGAAACCCCCTCCCCGTTCCCCGACGCGCGCTGTGGACGACTCACGTGGTCGACCGGCTGGCAACGCGTGCCGCGAACGGACCGATGATGACACACGCCTAGCGCATCGGTCAATTCATACAGATCATTCGCGCCAGACTGGCCACAGCGCCAGGGGGCGGCTTGCATCGCGCGATCCGCCTGTGGCATGATCGTTGCAAGAGCGCCAATATGCGCGAATAGATCAGACGCTCCTAGCGCAGCGACCGGAACCTGTTGACAAGCCGATCGATGCCCGGGGCAGGGGGGGATTGACTTGAAGACACGTCTGCCGGTTGTGATCGCGCTCGGAGCGCTGGTTGTCCTCGGGGGGGGTTCCCTGACCGCCGCACCGGTGTCGGCGGCGGCCCCGTACACCCTGCACTTCGACCATGACCCGCTCGCCAGTGCGGGCTCGCTCGCCGCCGGGCAGGCGGTGCCATCGGTGGTCCGCCTCAAGAGCGGCTCCGCCGGTGTTCCGAGCACAGTGGTCTACCTCAGCTACACCACCTCGGTCCCCGACTCGGTCACTGTTCCAAGCGCTCAGTGCGGTGGTGCCACCACCCTTTCAAGCCATGCCATCGCCTGTACGACTGATGCGAGCGGCCAGATCCTGGTGACCTACCACGCCTCCGCCGCCGCGGAGGGCCAGGGACTCGTGGACATCAACGCCACCAGCGCGCCAAACGGATTCAGGCTCAGCACGGACACTCACTACGTCTATTGCACGGTCTATCGCTTCAGCCCCGCGCCCGTGGCGGCGAGCGGAAGCCTGGCGCCGGGTGCCGGCGTCGCGGTGTCCGTCTCCGTTGAATCTGCGGGTGACGCGGCCATGGCGAACTCGGCCCTTTACCTGTCCTTCGTGGCGGCGAGCGGAGGCGGCCAGGCCGCCGTGGGGGCCACGCCTCTCACCTCATCGCCGACCCTGTTCACGGTGGGTGGCAACGGTCAACTCTCGATCACGTACACCGCGCCGGCCACGTTGCCGAGCAGCGGGGTGGATTCGATCGTGGTCCAGGATCGGTTGAGCTCACCGACGGTGGTCACCCCTGACGCCTACGCCTTCGCCGCAGCCGTCCCAGTCATCTCCATCGGCGACGCCGGCGCCGTCGAGGCTCATGTGAAGCCGGGGATTCCGCTCCGGAACACGCTGACGCTGTCCTCGCCTCAGCCCAACCCCGTGACGGTTCAGTACACGACGCAGTGCGGTCTGGGCGACAAGACCTGCAGTGAGGACTTCCATGAGGTCCACACCCCGACAACGGTCACCTTCCCGGCCAACACGACGCACGCCTCGATCATCGTGAGGATCTTTGCGTACGCCGGAGGCTTCGGGGGAGAGGACTACAACGAGAGCTACTTCGTCCACCTCACCAACCCGAATGGCGCCATCCTCGGGCGGTCCGTCGGTGAGGCGACCATCCTGCCCAACGCCACCGTGCCCCAGGAGCTTTGGGTGGGCGACTCCGCTCTCGTACCGATCGCGGCCAGGACGCCCGTGGGCTTCACCGTGACCCTGACCGCGCCCCAGAGCACAGCCGTCAACGTCGCGTACGCCACGTCCGACGGGACCGCGATCGCCGGCGTGGACTACACAGCGGCCTCAGGGACGGCGGTCATCGCGCCCGGGTCGAACAGCGCAGTCATCACGGTGAACTGGCTGGCCAACGCGCCACCGGCCGTCAGCAGGACGTTCACCCTGACCATCAGCAGCATCGGCGGGCCCGCAATCGGGCGCGCAACTGGAACCGGCACGATCCTCGCCGGCTGAGAGGACCGCGGTGGCGCGGACGGCCCGGCGACACAGAGTCGCCCGGGTCG
>DAISRJ010000027.1:0-1493 GCA_036828955.1 Candidatus Dormiibacterota bacterium
AGCTGGTCCACAGCACGATCACGTCGGTGCGCATCGACGGCTACGCGGTGAGCAACCCCATCGACTTCCAGGGCAACGTTGTGGACATCACTGTCTTCAACACGTTCGCCCCCCTGCACCACATCGGCGCGCTGCAGACCGTCGCCCAAGAACTTGACCTCGAGGTGGTGGCCACCGTCGCCGAGCCCTACGCCCTGGCACGAGGCTGCAACACCGAGGACATCGAGGAGCGCGGGGCGATCTTCATCGACGTCGGCGGCGGAACCACTGACGTTGCGCTGGTGCGCAACGGGGGCATCGAGGCGACGCGCATGTTCGCCCTCGGCGGCCGCTCGTTCACCAAGCGGCTCGCCGGCGAGCTGCAGATCTCCATGGGCGAGGCGGAGCGGTACAAGCTCTCCCATGGCGACGGCCGCCTCGTCGCCGAACAGGGAGCCCTGGCCCGCCAGGCCCTCACCCCCACGGCCGAAGTGCTCGCCCAGGGCGTCGCGCTGACCCTCGAGGAGCTGGCCGGTGATCAACCCCTGCCGGCCACCATCTGCCTTGCCGGGGGCGGTGCAGCCCTCCCCGAGGTCGCCGAGCAGCTCAGGGCCCTCGACTGGACCGAGACACTGCCGATGGCGCACGCGCCGTCGGTCCGGGTGCTGGGTCCCGAGGACGTGCAGCGCGTGTTCGACAGCACCGGGCTCCTCGTCGGGCCCCAGGACGTCACCCCGATGGGCCTCGCCCACCACGCCATCTCCATCGAGGACGAGGCCGATCAGCCGCTCGGAGGGCTGATGCGCCGCGTCCTCAAGACCATGAAGGTCTAGACGGTGCCAGAGGTCATCTACACGGAGACCAGCGACGAGATCGTCGACCTCGTCGAGAGGGTGCGTTCTGCGGTCGGTGCTGAGGTCGCCCTGGTGCTGGGCGCCGGCACCGCCGGTATGCAGACCCCGCTCAACGTCCGCCTTCTTCGCCAGCTGGGGACCAGCGCCGGCAAGAAGGTGTCGGTGATCAGTGGCGATCCCTACATCCAGGAGCTGTCACGCGTCGGGGGCCTGGCCACGTATGCGTCGGTGCCGGCCTTCGAGCGCGGCATCCAGACGGTGCGCCCGCACCCGGACGAGGGACAGCCCGGCACGTTCGTTGGCGCAGTCACCGCCGGTGCTGCCGCCGGCCTCGTCCAGCCACCTCGGCCTCCGCCACCACCACCACGCACCGCCACGGGCGCAACAGAGAAGCCGCGTGGCACCGGACGCCTTGCGGGACGGCGCCGGCCCCTGTACTTCGTGGCCGCCGGCCTGGTAATCATCGGGTTGATCCTCTTCCTTGTGGTGGCACCCTCCGCCAAGGTGACCATCACGCTGGTCGGCACCCAGGTCAGCGCCAACCCCACCATCCAGGGCAGCCCCGACCCCGCCAACGCCGGCCAGGCCGACCACATCGTCACCTCCGTGGTGACAAGTGCCCAATCGGCGCAGTTCACCGCCACACCGACGGGCAGGCAG
>DAISRJ010000027.1:1593-28987 GCA_036828955.1 Candidatus Dormiibacterota bacterium
CCCGCCGCCGCCGCCGGGGGCGCCGACCCCAAGACCAACGTGATCGCCAGCACCACCGACGTCAACGGATGGAACGCACAGGTCACGCAAAGCGAACAGACGCTGACCACGCAGGTCAACCAGGACCTGGCCACCAAGGCTGCAGGCAAGACCGTCGCCAAGGACCCGGGGGGCAACGGGACCACCATCGCGTGCACGGTCACGCCACCCCTTCCCGCCCCCAACGCCGTCTTCGCGACCACCCAGGTCACGGTGGCCTGCAGCGGCAAGGCCGCCGTCTACAACCCCGCCGACATCACCAAGGCGGTGATGGCCGACCTCCAGCAACAGGTCGCCCAGGGAGACTCCCTGGCGACCAACGCGGTGACGTGCACCAAGCCGTCGGTGACCCAGGCTGCCGATGACGGCACCGTCGTCGCAAGCGTCCAGTGCACCGGCTTCTCGCGCCCGTCCATCGACCTCACGGCGCTCAGGGGCCAGCTCACCGGCCACAGCCCCGGCGATGTGCGCAACATCATCGAACACCATCTCAACCATGTGCAGAACGTCGTCGTGTCGCAGTCGCCGATCCCCTTCTTCTGGCTGCCGTTCTTCGCCAGCAGGATCGAGATCGACGAGTCGTTCGTGAACACGGCGGGCTCATGACCACGCCCGCCCTGGGTGTCGACGTCGGCACGGTGCGCGTGGGGGTTGCCGGGAGTGACGAGACCGGGATGCTGGCCACGCCGCTGCGCACCGTCCCGCGCACACCGGCCGCACGGCTGTGGCGCGAGTTGGCGGAGATCGTCGACGAGCGATCGCCACAGTGCATCGTGGTCGGCCTGCCCCGACGCCTCGACGGCAGCGAGGGTGAGTCGGCGGCGGACGCCCGCCGCGTCGCCGCCCAGGTGCGCGCCCGCACCGGCCTGCCCGTGGAGATGTGGGACGAGAGGTTCACGACCGCGGCGGCCGAGCGCAGCCTGATCGCCAACGGCCGCCGCCGTGCCCAGCGTCGCCGCAGCGTCGACGCCGTGGCGGCGAGCCTGCTCCTCCAGAGCTGGCTGGACGCGCGCGCCCGGACGACCACCTCGCGGTGAGGCGTGGGCAGGGCGGGCGCTGCGGTCTCGTGTTTGCGATCGTTGCCACGCTGGTCGTGCTGGCCGTGGCCGTCGGAGGTGCGTTTCTCTACGGGCGCACCCAGCTCGACCCCCCGGCCAGCAATGCCAACGCGCCGGTCACGATCACCGTCCACAACGGCGAGTCGGTCGACGCGCTGGTCAACGACCTCGCCGGCCACGGGCTCATCCGGAGCGCCTTCTGGTTCGGCTGGTATGCGCACCTGCAGGGCCTTGCGTCCAAGTTGGTGGCGGGCCATTTCGTGCTCGACGACGCCATGAGCGCCAGCTACATCGTGCAGCGCCTCGAGAGCCCGCCCCAGCTCGGCACCCGTCGGGTCCTCCTCACCGAGGGGCTCACCGCCGGTCAGATGGCGGCAAGGATCGCCGCCTCAGGCCTGAACATCACCGCCGCCCAGTATCTTGCCGAGGTGCGGAGCGGCAGCTTCACCGAGCCCTTCCTTGCCAGGCGTCCCAGCGGAGCGTCGCTGGAGGGATTCCTGTTCCCCGACACCTATGCCATCCCCGACAACGCCACCGCGCACGACGTCGTGCAGATGCAGCTCGCCGATTTCGCCAACAAGGCGATGCCCGTGCTCGCCGGTGTCGGCTCGCAGCAGCTCTACGCGACGGTGACCGTGGCGTCGATCACCGAGCGCGAGGCGGAGTTCGAGTCCGACCGGGCGCTGGTGGCAGGGGTGGTCGACAATCGCCTCGCCGCCGGCCAGCGGTTGCAACTCGACTCGACGGTGATCTACGGGCTGGGTCTCAGCGGTGGCACGCTGACGGCACAGCAGTTGGCGACCGACACCCCCTTCAACACATACCTCCACTCCGGACTGCCGCCGACTCCCATCTCCAACCCCGGCGTGGCGAGCATCACCGCGGCCGTCCACCCGGCGGCCACGCCGGATTTCTTCTTCATCTCCGACTGCAGCGGGCACAACCACTACAGCGTCACCGAGCAGCAGCATGAACAGCAGATCGCCCAGTACCTCAGCAAGCCCTGTGGCTGATGCCGTTTCCGGTGCTCTCCCTCTCTGCCTGATCGGCGAGGGCATCGCGTCGTCTCCGAGTCGCGTCATGCAGGAGGCGGCCCTGCGCGCGGTCGGACGCGAGGGCAGCTACGACATCGTCAACGTGGGTCCCGCACAACTTCCCGGCGTGCTCGCCGACCTTCGCGCCGGGCGCTGGCGCGGCGCCAACGTGACCACCCCGTACAAGTTCGCCCTTGCCTCGGTCTGCGACGAGTTGGAGGGCGACGCCGTGCTCGCCGGGGCGGTGAACACGATCGCCGTCACCGATGACGGAAGCCTCATCGGTGCCAACACCGACGCCGCGGGTTTCCAGATGGCTCTCGAGGGGCGGGCGCTCTGGCCGGAGCCCGAGAGCCGCGCGCTGGTCTTCGGGGCCGGCGGAGCCGCTGCCGCGGTGGTCCTCGCCCTCACCCGAGTCCCCGTGGTACGGACCACGATCGTGGCTCGGCGCATCAACACGGCACGGTCCCTCGTCGACCGGCTCACCACCGGCGGCGTCGAGGGTGACGTGGCGGTGGGACTGTGGGACGAGGACTATCTCGAACGCCTCATGGAGGCGGCCGACATCGTCGTCAATGCCACGGCGGCGGGAGCGGCCGACCTGCCGCTGACTCCCGCGCGACTGAGGCCGTCGTGTACGGTCGCCGACGTGCGCTACCGGCCGCGTCCCGTCGACCTGGTGGCCGCGTCGCTGGAGGCGGGCCTGCGCGCCTGTGACGGCGTCGACATGCTCCTCAACCAGGGGATGCTGAGCTTCCGGCGCTGGACAGGCCTGGAACCACCCTTCGACGCCGCTCGCGCGGCCCTGGAGGAGGCGCTCGGCCCATGAGCGCGACCGCCGCCGCCCTCGCCGTCCCCGTGGGCGCGGTCGCGGGACTGGGCGCTGGCTGGCTGTCGGTGGTGCTCGAACGCATCGAGCGGCTCGAGGCGGAGGACCGCGAGGACCGCGAGGCCCACACCCGGGAGGTCGAGGCGGCCGCGCACATGGCTCGCGAGGCGGGCTCAGCGCCCCCTCCGGAGCAGCCCTGGCCCGAGGACAGGTACGGCTGGACGGCGATCGAGCGCGTCCTCTGCCCCATCCTCGGCGCCATCGGGTTCGCCGCCTTCGCCGCCCACCAGCCGATCGGCTCGGGGCTGCTCATCGACCTGCTCTGGGTGACGGTGTTCGTGCAGATCTTCGGCTTCGACCTCAAGCACCGGCTCATCCTCAACCGGGTGACCTACCCGGGCGTCGTGGCGGCACTGGCGCTGTCCTTCGTGACCCCGGGCCTGACGTTCGTCCACGCGCTGGTTGGCGGTGCCGTCATCGGCGTCTTCTTCCTGCTCATGAACGTGATGACGCGGGGAGGCATCGGCCTGGGCGACGCCAAGCTCGGCGTGCTCATCGGGGCCACCTGCGGGATCACCCTCGACCTCGACCACGTCGGAGCCGTGTACGCCGTCATCTACGGCATCTTCCTGGGCGGCGTGGTTGCCCTCGTGCTCCTGCTCCTGCGCTTGCGCAGCCTCAAGGACCCCATCCCGTACGGCCCCTTCCTCTGCGTCGGCGCCGCGCTGGTGCTCTTCCGCGGCCTGTGATGCGCCCACCAGGGTGTCGCGGCCGAGCCTTCTAGAATCGCGGAATGTTGAGGTATCTCACCGCCGGCGAATCTCACGGTCCGCAATTGACCGTGATCGTCGAGGGCATCCCCGCCGGCCTCGAGCTCGACGCCACCCGCGACCTCCAGCCCGACCTGCGCCGCCGCCAGGGCGGCCATGGCCGGGGTAAGCGCCAGCAGATCGAGAGTGACAGCGCCACGATCACGGGCGGGGTGCGCGGCGGGCGCAGCCTCGGCTCGCCGATCGCGCTGACCATCGTCAACCGCGACTGGGACAACTGGAAGGGTCCCATGCAGGTGGAGGCCGACGGGTTCACCAAGAAGTCGGTGACACGCGTGCGACCCGGCCACGCCGACCTCGCCGGCTTGCTCAAGTTCGACCTCGACGACGCTCGCGACGTTCTCGAGCGAGCGTCCGCCCGCGAGACCGCCGCGCGAGTCGCCGCCGGGGGCGTCGCCAGGGCGCTCCTCGCGGTGGCCGGCGTCTCGGTCACCTCCCACGTGGTCCGCATCGGCCGCGTCGTGGCCGACGAGCTCGTGGCCGGCAGCGACACCGCCGCGGTGGAGGAGTCGCCGGTGCGCTGTGCCGACCCCGCCGCCGGGGCGCGCATGGTCGAGGCGATCGACGCCGCCCGCGCCGCCGGCGACACCCTCGGCGGCACGGCTGTCGTCGCCGCCCACCACGTGGTGGCCGGGCTTGGCAGTTATGCGCAGTGGGACCGGAAGCTCGACGGCCGGATCGCGCAGGCGATGTGCAGCATCCCATCGGTGAAGGGCGTCGAGCTCGGCGACGCGCTGATCGCGGCGGCCAGCCCCGGCTCGGCGGTTCACGACCGGCCCGCGTACACGCCCGGGCGCGGCTTCCACCATCTCAGCAACCGCCAGGGCGGCCTCTCCGGTGGCGTGAGCAACGGCGAGGACGTCTGGACACGTGTGCACTTCAAGCCCATCTCGACGCTGCTGACGCCGCTGCGCAGCGTCGACGTGCGCACCGGCGAGGAGACCAACGCCCATTACGAGCGCAGCGACATCTGCGTCGTGCCGGCAGGAGCTGTCGTCGCGGAGGCCATGCTCGCCCTGGTGCTCGCGGCGGCGTTCCTGGAGAAGTTCGGCGGCGACTCCGTCGGCGAGTTCTGCCGCAACATCGCCTCCTACCGGGCCACCCTCGGCCGCCTCCGGTGAGCGCGGTCGGTCACGTCGTGCTCGTCGGGCTGCCCGGCAGTGGCAAGTCCACGGTCGCGCCGATCCTGGCCGGCCGCCTTGGGCGTGGCTTCGTCGACACCGACGCCGACGTCGAGAAGCGCCTGGGGATGCGCGTCGAACGTGTCTTCTCGGAGTTGGGGGAGGCGCGCTTCCGCGCCGAGGAGCGCCACACCGCCGAGGCTGCGCTGAACTCGTCCGAGCCGCTGGTCATCGCCGCTGGAGGCGGCCTCATCGCCCAGAGCGGGGCGATCGAGATCCTCGAGCGGCACGCCACCCTGGTCTGCCTCGACGCCGACGACGCCCACCTGGTCGACCGGCTGGGTGCGGACGGGGCGGTGCGTCCGCTACTGGCGGGGTCGCCGCACGAGTCGCTGCGCCATCTCCGCGCCGTGCGCAGCGCGGCCCACTCGCACGCGCACGTTCACATACGCACTGACGGACGCACTCCCGAGGAGGTGGCCGACCGGGTGGCTGCAGCCCTGTCCGGCTCGGTCCGTGTGGCCACGGCTCACCCCTACCTGGTCCGGGTGGGCGCCGGGGCACTCGATCTCGTGGCCGAGCAGGTCCCCCCGACGGCGCGGCGGGTCGCGGTCATCGCCGACGAGGCCGTGTCGGCGGTGGCCGAGCACCTGGCGTCGCGTCTCCGCCTCGCCGACGTGACGGTGACGGTGATGGCCATCCCGGGAGGGGAGGACGCCAAGCGTTGGAGCGTGGCCGGGGCGCTGCTTGAGCGCTGCAGCGATGCCGGCCTGGAGCGCGACGATTGCATCGTCGCCGTCGGCGGCGGCACCGTCGGCGACCTCGCCGGGCTCGTCGCGGCGACATACCTGCGCGGCATCGCGTGGGTGGTGGTGCCCACCACGCTCCTCGCCATGGTCGACAGCGCGGTCGGCGGCAAGACGGGCGTCAACCTGCGCCGCGGCAAGAACCTCGCCGGCGTGTTCTGGCAGCCGTGTGCGGTTCTCTGCGACCCGACCGTGCTCGAAACGGTGAGCCAGCGCAGCTTCCGGTCCGCCTTCGCCGAAATTGTGAAATCGTCTATGGTCGGCGGCGGCGACCTGACCGAGCTGGTTGAGCGGCGCCTTCACGCCGGCCTCGAGCGCGACCCGGATGCGCTCGTCGAGTTGGTGCGCGGATGCTGCGAGCTCAAGGCCGGCGTGGTTGCCGGCGACGAGCGCGAGTCCGGGCGGCGCGCCATCCTCAACTACGGGCACACGGTGGGTCATGCGGTGGAAGCACTGACGGGTCTCGGGGCCGGCCTCGACCACGGCGAGGCGGTGGCCTTCGGCATGCGCGTTGCGGGAGCGCTGAGCATCGTCGAGTCCGGCTGCCCGACCGCCGACATCGCCCACCAGGACGAACTGCTCGACGCCTGCGGGCTGACTGAGCGTCCCCGCCTCGCGCCCGACGAGATCGCCGGGCACCTCGGCCTCGACAAGAAGGCTCGCGGCGGCGTGGCCCGCTGGGTGCTCTTGCGCCGCCGCGGTGAACCCGTCATGGGTATCGTCGTCGAGCCGACCGCCGTCATCCGCGCCCTCACCCGGGCCGGCGTGGCATGAGGATTCTCGTGCTCAACGGACCCAACCTCGGCACCATCGGGCGCCGCCAGCCCGAGGTATACGGAACGATCACCCTCGCCGAGATCCACGATCGCCTCCGCCGCGAGGCCGAAGCGCTCGAGGTCGACCTGCGCTGGGAACAGAGCAATCACGAGGGTGCGCTGATCGACCTCATCGAAGAGGAGAGCGGGCGCGCCGACGCCATCGTCATCAACCCCGGCGGCCTCGCTCACACAAGCATCGTGCTGGCCGACGCGCTGCGCGGCTTCCCGGGGCCCGTGGTGGAGATCCACATCAGCAACATCCTCGGCCGCGAGGAGTACCGTCGTGTCTCACACGTGGCGGAGGCGGCCACAGCGGTCATCAGCGGCGCCGGCGCCGACGGCTACGTGATGGCCCTGCAGACCGCCGCCCGGCTGGCGGGGGCGTCAACGACGGAGGCGTCGCCATGATCAACGCAGGCGAGCTGCGACCGGGCAACACAGTGGAGCGGCAGGGTGAGCTGCTCCAGGTGCTGGAATTCGCCCACAACAAGCAGGGGCGGGGGACGGCAATCGTCCGTGCCAAGTTCAAGAACCTCCAGACGGGGGCGGTCACCGAGGAGACGTTCCGCCCCGAGGAGAAGTTCGGCCGAGCGCGCATCGAGCGCAGTGAGGCGCAGTTCCTCTACCAGGACGGCGACGATTACGTGGTCATGGACACGACCACGTTCGACCAGTTCCCGCTGACGCCCAACCAGCTCGGCGAGGCCCGCCAGTACCTCAAGGAGAACGACAACCTCTTCCTGCTCACCTACGACGGCAAGGTGCTCGGCATCGACCTGCCCACCTCCGTCGAGCTGGCCGTGACCCAGACCGACCCCGGCTTCAAAGGCGACACGGCCAATGCCGCGTTCAAGCCGGCCACGACTGAGACCGGGCTGGTGGTCGACGTGCCGCTCTTCGTCAACGAGAGAGACACCATCCGGGTCGACACCCGAACCGGCAAATACGTGGAGCGGGTGTGATGGTCGAGGCGACGCCTGCTGTGCAGCTCGATGGCGACGATCGCGGCACACTGGGGGTGACCCGGGTCGCCAACGACGTGGTGGCGTGGATCGCTGCGCTCACCGCGCTCCAGGTCGACGGCGTGCACGCCATGTACCGGCCCGGTGGCCAGTCCATCGAGCGCATCCTGCGCCGCCGGGTCGCTCACCGCGGCGCCCGCGTCGAGTTGCGCGACGACGGCCTGCGCATCGACCTCTGGATCGTAATTACGGCGGGGGCCAATGTCGCCGCGGTGGGCGCGCACGTGCAGCGCGCCGTCGGCGACGCCATCCGGCGCATGCTCGGGCTCCCCCTCGAAGCGGTCAACGTCTTCGTCAGCGAGGTCGTCTTCACGTGACCACGCCCGCGGGGGGTGGGCGACGACGACGCGGCCGCGAGCTGGCGCTGCGGGTGCTGTTCGAGCTCGAGGGCACCGACAAGGACGCGGAGACGGCGCTCGCGTACCAGGCGGAGGAGGTTGGCGCCACGCCCGACGTGCGTGCCTTCGCCGAGCGCCTCGTGCTCGGCTGCCTGGTCAACCGCGAGCGCATCGACGCGTCCGTGAGCGCCGCCAGCCGCTGGTCGCTCTCCGATGTCGGCAAGGTGGAGCGGGCCGTGCTGCGCCTCGGCACCTGCGAGCTGCTGGAGAGCGACGGCACCCCGGTCGCCGTCATCGTCGACGAATCCCTGGAGCTGGCCCGCGCCTACGCGGGCGACGACGCTGTGCAGTACGTCAACGGCGTCCTCGGACAGATCGCCAGGGAGCGCGTGTGAGCGCCACCGGCCCGTACACCGTCACCGAGCTCACGACGCTGGTCGGCAACGCCCTGGCGGCGCAACCACAGCTTGAGGACGTCCTCGTCGAGGGCGAGATCAGCAACCTCACCCGACCCGCGTCGGGGCACGTCTATTTCACCCTCAAGGACCGCTCCTCGGCGCTCACCTGCGTGTGCTTCCGCAGCAACGCCCTGCGCATACCCTTCGCGCCCGAGAACGGCATGACGGTGGTCGCCCACGGACAGGTCAGCGTGTACTCCCAGCAGGGGCGCTACCAGCTGGTGGCCGACCGCCTCGAACCCAGCGGCGTCGGGGCACTGGCCCTGGCCGTCGAGCAGCGCAAGCGCGTCCTGTCATCGGAGGGCCTCTTCGACGCCCGTCTCAAGCGGCGGCTGCCCCTGCTCCCGAGGCGCGTCGCGGTGGTGACGTCGCGCAGCGGAGCCGCCCTGCACGACGTCGTCACGGTCATGGGACGTCGCGCCTCCTGTGTCGACCTCGTGTTCTCGTCGGCCACCGTGCAGGGTGACGGCGCCGCCGAGACCATCGTGGCCGCCCTGCAGCGCGCCGGGCGGGCGCGCGGCGTCGAGGTCGTGCTCCTGGTCCGCGGCGGAGGCTCCCTCGAGGACCTGATGGCGTTCAACCACGAGGCGGTGGCGCGGGCCATCCGAGCGTGTCCGGTGCCTGTGGTCACCGGCGTCGGCCATGAGACCGACACCACCATCGCCGACCTCGCCGCGGATCACAGGGCCGCCACCCCGTCGGCGGCGGCGGAGACCGTCGTGCCCGACTGTGAGCAGTTGGCGACGGCCCTCGGCGCCCATGGGCGCCGTCTCAGGGCCGCCCTTGGTGGCGAGCTGACCCGCAAGCGCGAGCAGGGGCGGCGCCGATCCGAGCGCCTCGACCAACTCTCCCCGGGGGTGCGCGTGGCGCGGATGCGCCAGGACATCCTCGCCCGGGAGGCACGCCTCCGCGGGGCTCTCCTCGGTGGGGTCACCAGGAGGCAGCGTGACCTCGAGCGAGCCCGCGGGGCGCTCGCCGTGCACTCGCCGTTGCGGGCCCTGCCCATCCATCGTGAGCGGCTTGGCGGGCGCGCCGCACGGCTGAGCGCCGGCGTCAACGCGTTGATGACCGCGCGCGGCCGGCATCTCGACGGCGTGCGTGGCCGCCTCGACGCCCTCTCTCCGCTGCGTGTCATCGATCGCGGCTACTCGATCACCGTCGATGCGGCCACCGGCCGCCTGGTCAGCGACGCGACGGATGTGGCTGCGGGGGCGGTGCTGCGCACCCGTCTGGCGCGCGGCAGCCTGGTCAGCCGTGTGCTTCCCGACGGGGTGAAGGTCGCGCCGGGTGACGAACGAATGTACGATGACCTGCCGGGACAGCGCGCCACCAGCGGGGACGACCATGGCTGACGACATCACCTCCATGAGCTACGAGGCGGCCCTCGCCGAGCTCGACGGGATCATCGCCGGCCTCGAGCGCGGCGACGTCGAACTCGAGGCGGCGATCAGCGCCTACGAGCGCGGTGCCGCTCTCACCCGGCACTGCGCTCAGCTGCTGGACCGAACCGAGCAGAAGATCACCCAGCTCGTGGTCGGTGCTGCCGGGGAGGTGGAGCGACCCTTCCGGCCTCCCACCGATCGGAACGAGGCCCCGGCCGCACCGCCGGCGCAGGCAAGGAGCGCCGAGCAGCGGCTCTTCGGCGCCCCCATCCCGGCAGCGGCGCCCCGTGGCGTGGCCATCGACCCCGACGACATCCCTTTTTGAACGCACATACGCTGATCTGTGTAGGATGACCGCAGTGGCCACGCTGTCGAACTCCCGCCTCGACGACCTGCTCGTCGATCGCGGCCTTGCCGACACCAGGCGCCGTGCCCAGGCGCTCGTCGCAGCCGGCCTGGTCGAGGTCGAGGGGATTCGCGCGGCCAGCGCGGCGCTCGCCGTGACCCCGGGCGCTGTGGTGCGGCTCACCGGCCGAGACCATCCCTGGGCGGGGAGGGGAGGCCTCAAGCTGGACGCCGCCCTCGACCACTTCGGGGTCGACTGCGCCGGCCGTATCTGCCTCGACGCCGGTGCCAGCACCGGCGGGTTCACCGACGTCCTTCTCCACAGGGGCGCACGGATGGTCTACGCCGTCGACGTCGGCCGCGGCCAACTTCATTCCCGGCTGGCTGCGGACCCACGCGTCCGGGTCATGGATCGGACCAACGTCCGCACGCTGGCAGCCCTTGACGGCCCAGCGCCGTCGCTGGTCACGCTCGATCTCTCGTTCATCTCGCTGCGCGCGGTGCTGCCCAACATCGCGACCCTGGCACCGAACGCGGAGGTCGTGGCGCTGTTCAAGCCCCAGTTCGAGGTGGCCCGCGAGGCAGTGGCCAGGGGCGGTGTGGTGCGTGATCCCGATGTGACCACCGCGGCGCTCCTGGCCTTCACGACCTGGGTGGGCGCAACCCTCGGCGCCGAGGTACGGAGCCCGTTCCCCGCCGAGGTGCGCGGCGCCAAGGGCAACCAGGAGTGGCTGGTGCACGTCGCACGTCCGGGGGGCGCAGCGTGAAGCGGGAGATCGGCTTCCTCCTTCACCCCGGGGAGCAGCGTTCGGCGGCGGCGGGCGCGACCCGCGCCCGGGAGTTGGGTTTCGATGTCTGGATCGAGGTCCGCGAGCCCGAGGCGCTTCTCGCCGAGCACGCCGCGACCACCGACCTGCTGGTCACCATCGGCGGCGACGGGACCTTTCTGTACGGGGCCCGGCTTGCCGCGCCCCGCGGCATCCCGGTGATGGGCGTCAACCGCGGCCGGCTCGGGTTCCTCACCGATGTCGAGGTGGCCGACCTGCCCGCGGCGCTCGAGGCCTTCGCCGCCGGCCGCTGCCACACCCAGCGCCGCTCCATGCTGGAGGCGAACGTTCCCACTGACGGCGACAAGCCGGCCTGGCAGGCGCTTGCCCTCAACGAGGTGGCCGTGAAATCGAACGGCGTCGCGGTCGCCAGGATCCGTGTCGAGCAGGACGGCGAGCTCCTCGGTGACTTCGATGCCGACGGCATGGTGATTGCCACCGCAACCGGCTCCACGGCGTACGCGCTCAGCGCCGGCGGCCCGCCCATCGACCCGCGCGTGCGGGCCATCGTGGTCGTCCCACTCGCCCCGCACGCGGTCATCTCGCGGGCCATCGTGCTGCCCGAAATGGTCACCCTGCGCATCACCGTGGAGCGCGGCAGGGTCAACGTGGCGGCCGACGGCATCGCCGAGATCCGTCTGCGCGACGGGGCGGAGATGTTCATCCGGCCGGGGCCGGAGCTGGCCTTTGTGCGCTTTGACGACTCGCCCTCCTTCCTCCGCCGCCTCCGCGAGAAGGTGCGCTTCGGGCTGCCGCTCAAGGGGCTCGAGCGACCAGACGTCGTGCGGCCAGACGACATCGGCGCCGGCCCGCCGTGACCGAGGGCCGGCGTTGAGCCTGGTCGAGGTCCGCATCCGCGACCTCGCCGTCTTCGATGAGGTCCTCGTGCCCTTCGACGGCGGCTTCACGGCCCTGACCGGCGAGACCGGGGCGGGAAAGTCGGTGTGCATCACCGCGCTTCGCCTGGCGCTCGGAGGGCGCGTCGACGGTGACCCGGTCCGCGCCGGCGCCGACGTCGCCCGGGTGAGCGCCGTCTTCGACGAGCTCCCGGCTGCCCTGCGCCTCCGTCTCACAGCCCTCGGTGTCCCCGCCGACGAGCTGGTCACCCTGTCGCGCGAGATCAGCCGCGCCGGCCGGGGCTCGTGCCGGGTGAACGGTGCCCTGGTGTCGCAGGCTGTGCTCCGCGAGGTGGGGGAGGGCCTCGCCGAGGTCACCCTCCAGGGCGCCAGCCAGCGGCTGCTCCAGCGAGGCCGGCAGCGCGACCTCCTCGATGTGGCCGCGGCCGCGGCGGTCCTCCGTGACGAGGTGCGCCAGGCGGTCGCCGGCTGGCGGGCCGCCCAGATGGCTCTCGACGAGGCGCGCCGGCGCCAGGCGGCGGGTGCGTCGGAGGTGGAGGCGGCACGGCAGCTGAGCTCCGACCTGGGCGTCCTCAACCTCGTCGCCGGTGAGGACGACCAGCTCGCGGTGGAGCGGCTCCGTCTCAGGAACGCGGCCGCGCTGATGTCCGCTGCGACCGCGCTGCGCCGCGCGGCCGCCGGTGACGACGAGACGCCGGCGGCCGCCGACCTCCTCGCCGCAGCCCTCGAGACCGCCATGCCGCTTGCCGGCGTCGACTCGGGGCTCGACGCCATCGCCGCGGAGGCGGCGGAGCTGCTCGACCGCCTCCGCGAGCTGGGAGCGTCGGCGCGCGCCCACGCCGACTCTGTCGACCTCGACGAGGGCCGCCTCGGCGAGGTCGAGGAGCGCCTCGACGTTCTCGCCAGGGTGCGGCGCCGCCACGGGTCGATCGAGCAGGCGCTTGAGGCCCTGCAGGCGGCATCTGACCTGCTCGCCGGCGGGCACGATGGGGGCACTCGCCTGGCTGCCGCGGAGGCTGCGATGGAGGTCGCGCGGCACCGAGCCGGGGAACTGGCTGTGCATCTCTCTGAGCGTCGCCGCGCGGCAGCACGCCGGCTCGAGGGTGAGGTGGGACAGGCGCTGCACCTGCTCGAGCTGCCCCATGCGCGCTTCCGGGTCGCAATCGAGCGGCGTGCCGACCCCACCGGTGTGGACGCCGGTGGCGCCCTGGTCCACTGTGGGCCGGCCGGGATCGATGACGTGCAGTTCCGCCTCGCCACCAACCGCGGGACCTCCCCGGCGCCGCTCGATGAGGGGCCGTCCGGGGGCGAGCTGTCGCGACTGGTGCTGGCGTTGTCCGCCTGCGTGACCGAGACCGGCTCGCCGTTGCTGGTGCTCGACGAGGTGGACAGCGGCATCGGTGGTGAGACCGCGGCGCGGGTCGGGGATCTTCTCGCCGCCACCGGTCGTCTCCGCCAGGTGGTTGCCGTCACGCACCGCGCCGAGATCGCCTCGCGCGCCGCCGGTCATCTCGTCGTCCGCAAGCACGACACCCCGGCCGGGAGCGTCGCCCGCATCGAGCCTACCCACGGCGAGAGGCGCCTCGAGGAAATCGCCCGGCTCATGTCGGGACGGGTCACCGAAGCCGCGGTCGCGCGCGCCGTCGAGTTGCGCGGGGAGGCGGTGAAGACGTCCGCGCCGCGCGCGCCGGGGCGCGCACGAAGCCCTCGAGCGGCAGGCCGCTGATGGGTGGCGCGGCCGGCAATCCGCACGATGGCGCCGAGGTGACCGAGGAACTTCTGCTCGGGCCCGCCCCGCCACCCACGGACGGGTTGGACGACGTCGCCGTGCGCTTCGCGGTCGACGTCCCGGGCTTCCGTGGAAGCCTCGAGCAGTTGGTCGTGCGTGTGCAGCGCGGCGAGGTGGACGTCGACGCGATCGCGCTGGCGGAGATCACCGGCGCCTACAGGGCGCGCACGGACGCCGCCGGTGAGCAGGCCGACCTCAGGGAGATGGCCGACTTCCTCTCCCTGGCGGCGCGGCTCGTGGCCCTCAAGGCCGCCCGCCTCAACCCCTTGGACACCGTTTCCGCCGAGGCGGGCGACGACGCCGGCGACATCGACGACCCCGGCCGCCGCCTCAACGAGTACCGGCTCTTCAAGGCTGCCGCCGAAGCCCTCCTGGCCGAGGCGTCAGAGGAGGGGGCGCGCAGCTTCCTCGGCCTGGTCTCGCCCGACGTCATCCCGGTTGAGCGACTGCGCATCGCGCCCGAACGGCTTGCCGCCGCTTTCCGTGACGTCCTTGCCAGGCTGAGCGACGAGGAGCCCCTGCGTGCCGCCGCCACCTTCTCCGTCGAGGAGAAGATGAGCCAGCTGCGCGAGCGCCTTCGCGGCGGCCGGCTCGCCTTCGAGGACCTTTTCACCACAGTGACCACCCGGCTCGAGGCGGTGGCGTGTTTCCTCGCCCTCCTCGAGCTGCTCCGCCTCGGCGAGGCGATCGTCGACCAGGGCGAGCCCTTCGGGGCCATCACGGTCCGCGCCAGTGGATGAGGTGGCGGAGCCGGGCCGGCCTGAGGACGACGAGACGGTCGAGCTGGCCATGGACGTGTTCGGCCGCGCCGTCGTCCCCGAGGGCGTGGCGGAGGCGGAGCCCGAGGACCTCGCCACAGCGCTCGAGGCGGTGTGCTTTTCCCTGAACCGGCCGGTCACGCTCGCCGAGGTGGGGAGCATCATGGGACGTACGTCGGCGGCGGTGGCCGCGGCCGCCGAGGCGCTGGCCAGCCAACTGCGCGGGCGGGGCCTGATGCTCCAGCGGCACGGTTCCGAGCTGCAGCTGGTGACACGCCCCGAGACAGCCTGGGCGGTGCAGCGCGCCCTGCAACCGGAGCGGCCCACCCGGTTGAGCCGCCCGGCGCTGGAAACGCTGGCGATCATCGCCTACCGCCAGCCGCTGACCCGCGCCGGCGTGGAGTCGATCCGCGGGGTCAACTGTGAGGCGGTGCTCGACAGCCTCGAGCGCCGCGGGCTCATCGCCGAGATCGACCGCCAGGACACGCCGGGCCGTCCCCGCCTCTTCGGCACCACGCTGCGCTTCCTGCAGATCGTCGGCCTGGAGCGCATCGACGACCTGCCCGCCCTCGGCGAGGAACACGCCATCGACGCCCTCGGCGCGGTCACGCGTGCCGGAGCCGGCGACGGGCAGGGGTCGTGAGCCTCGCCGCGGGCGCGGAGGAGAGGCTCAACCGCTTCCTGGCCCGCCGTGGCGTGGCCTCACGCCGCAGCGCCGACAACCTCATCGCGGCGGGACGCGTCCGCGTCAACGGCGGTGTCGCCCACGTTGGAGCCAAGGTTGACAGCAACACAGACATCGTCGAGGTGGACGGTGCGCGGGTCACGGCTGAGCTGCCCGCCGCCGTGACTCTTGCGCTCAACAAGCCGGCGGGGGTCGTCACCACCATGCACGACCCCCACGGCCGCCGTACCGTGCGTGACCTCGTGCCGCACGTCCCCGGCCTCGCCCCGATCGGGCGACTCGACGCCGACAGCCGGGGTCTGCTGCTGCTCACCACCGACGGCGAGCTTGCCCATCGCGTCGCCCATCCGCGCCACGGCGTGCACAAGACCTACCGCGTCGTCCCGACCTCGCCGCTGTCCGACGGGCAGATCGGTGAGCTGCTCGGCGGGGTGATGCTCGACGACGGCCCCGCCCAGGCACTCGCTGTGCATCGCGCCGGCGCCAAGGAGATCGACGTGGTCATGGGCGAGGGACGCAAGCGGGTGGTGCGGCGACTCCTTGCCGCCGTCGACAGCGGGGTGGTCGACCTCTGCCGCACCGCGGTGGGCCCGATCCTGCTCGGCGACCTCGCCGAGGGCGCGAGCCGCAACCTTGACCAGCCCGAGGTCGACCTGCTCAACGACGCCGTTCGCCCGCCGGCGGGCTGACGTGCCCGACGTCCCCCGCGTCGTCACCGTCGACGGACCGGCCGGCAGCGGCAAGACGACGCTGGGTCGCGCCCTGGCCCTGGCGCTGCGTCTTCCGCTGATCGACACCGGGCTCTTCTACCGCGGCATGATGGTGGCCGCCCTGCGCGCCGGGCTCGATGGCCGGGACGGAGCCGCCCTGGCCGCCCTGGCGCGCGCGACCCTGATCGAGATCGGCACGGACGCGGCGGCCGACGATGCGACCGTCAAGGTCGACGGCGAGCCCGCCGGGCCGGCGCTCCGCGATCCACGCAACGCGCGGCTGCTGGCAGCGATCTCCGGGAGCGCGGCGGTGCGCGCCGCCGTGCTGGCCCCGCAACGCGCGCTGGCGGTCGCCGGCGCCGTGGCCGTGGGCAGGGACTGCGGTACGGTCGTTTTCCCGGCCGCGGCAGTCAAGTTCTACCTGGAGGCCCCGGTCGCGGTGCGTGAACGGCGCCGGCTGGCGCAGCTGCTCGCGTCGGGACGCGCGGGCGATGACGAGCTGTTGCGCGCCGAGGTCGGCGACCGCGACCGGGCTGACACTGACCGGACGGAATCTCCCCTGCGACCCGCCCCAGATGCGCACCGCATCGACACCGACCGCATGGACGTCGAGACCATGGTTGGCCACGCGCTCGACATCTGTGGCAGCGCCGGGCTGCGCCCCGCACGACCACGCTGATGTACTGGTTCCTGCGCGGCATCATGCGCGTCCTGGTCGCAACCATTCTCGGCGGCCGGGTCCACGTCGAGGGGCTGCACAACGTTCCCCGGGAGGGTGGTGCGCTCCTCGTCGGCAACCACGTCGGCGCCATCGACCCGCCACTCACCGGGTCCATGATCCCGCGCCTCGACGTCCACTACATGGCCAAGAGCGAGACCTTCGACAGCGCTCGCTGGCGCTGGCTGTTGCGCGGCTTCCAGGCATTCCCGGTGGTGCGCGGCAGTGCCGACCGGGCGGCACTCCGGCACGCTCTCGGCCTGCTCCACTCCGGCCACGTCGTGGTCGTCTACCCAGAGGGCTCGCGGTCGTCGGACGGCAGGCTGCGCGAGCCGCAGGTGGGTGTCGGTTTCCTGGCACGCCACGCCCAGGTCCCGGTCATCCCAGTCGCCGTCTGGGGCACTGAGAAGGTCCTGCCTCGGGGAACCGTGCGAATTCATCGCGGCGAGGTGCACCTCCGCTACGGCACTGCGGTCGAGCTGCCCCCGGGCGGTGAGGGGGCGCACCGCGACAACCGCGCGGTGGCCGGCGCAATCATGACTGCCGTCTCCGACATGCTCCCGCCGGCGTATCGGGCAGAGGCCGCGCCACACAACGGCTCCTGAAACTGAGGGCGACGAATTGGCCGCCGCCGCGACCTGTCTGATCGAGGGGGGCTGGTTCCTACAATCGGGCGGTGTGCGCACCAGCCGACTTCGTCGCCTTCGACCTCGAGACCACAGGCCTTTCCCCGAAGGCGGACCGCGTCCTCGAGATCGGCGCGGTGCGCTTCGACGCCGAGATGCGCCGCATCGGCGAGTTGGAGATCGTCGTCGATCCCGGCGTCCCCATCCCCCTCGCCGTGCAACGCCTCTGCGGGCTCGGCGAGGCCGATGTCGCCGGCGCTCCGGCCCCGGTCGAGGGCGTCGCCCAGCTGGCGGACTTCTGCGACGGCGCCACACTGATCGCTCACGGAGCTGGATTCGACGTCACCTTCTGTGCCGGCCTCGCCCCCGAGGCATTCGGCCGCCGCGCTGTGCTCGACACCCTGGAATTCGCGCGCATCCTCCTCCCGACCGCCGAGTCGCACAGCCTGCCGTTGCTCAGCACAGCCCTCGGCATCGAGCACCTCAGACCGCACCGGGCGCTCAGCGACGCGTCGGCAACGCACCTGCTCTTTGCCCACCTGCGTGCGGTGGCCGAGAGACTGCCGGCCACGGTCCTCACGGAGATGCGCCGCGTGGCGGCGCGCGGCACCACCGAGCTGGCGCGGTTCTTCTCCACCGTGGTGCGCGGCGGCGGCGATGAGGAGCGCCACGCGTGGGCCGGGGCCCGTTCCGCACCGTCGCAGGCGCCTCCGCCCACGGGCCCGGCGCCCGCCGACCTCGTGGCCGCGACCGCCGCCCTGCTCGGCCCCGACGGCCCCCTGGCCGCCGCGGACGGGGGCTACGAACTTCGCGACGCCCAGGTGCAGATGTCTCGCGCCGTGGCTCAGGCGCTGGTGCGGCGCCGCCGCCTCATGGTGGAGGCCGGCACCGGCGTGGGGAAATCGCTGGCCTACCTCCTTCCGCTGGCGATGCACAGTCGCGACGGGCGGCGAGGGGTGGTGGCGACGCGCACCGTCACCCTCCAGGAACAACTCATCGAACGCGACCTGCCCATGGTGGAGATGATCCTCGGCACCCGCGTCCCGGCCGCCCTGCTCAAGGGTCGCAACCACCAGCTGAGCCTGCGACGCTGGCAGCGGTTCCTGCGAGCCGGCGACTCCGAACCTCACGAGGGCGACATCGACAGGGTCCGCTTCACATTGAAAATGCTCGCCTGGCTCGCGGAGACGGCAACCGGCGACCGCGCCGAGCTCCACCTCAACAACCAGGACGAACCCTTCTGGCGCCTCGTCGAATCGGACGCCGGCGACTGCCTCGGCGCGGCGTGTGCCAACTGGCAGGACAACCGCTGTTTCATGGTGGCTGCCCGGCGAACCGCCGAGAAGGCATCGATCGTGATCACCAACCACGCCCTCCTGCTCGCCGATGCGGCCGCCGGGGGCCAGGCCCTCGGCGACCACGATGCTGTCGTCGTCGACGAGGCACACCACCTCGAGGCGGCGGCCACCGAGCAGTTCGGGGTGAGCCTGCGCGCCGCCGATGTGCTCACCGTCCTCCATCGGCTCGGCCCCGCCGAGGCCGAACTCGGCGCCGCGCTCGCGGCTGCCGCAGAGGCGACAGCGCGGCTGTTCGGCGACGTCAAGGGGCGCATCGGCGAGATCCTCGGTGCCGACCACTCCGGCAACGCCACGGTGGCCCTGACGGCCGAGGTGATCGAGGGACGCGGCCACGCCACCCTGCTCCGTTCCGCCGAGCTCGCGACCGAACGCTGGCGCGGCGCCGCCGCCCGGCTTCGCGAGCCCGACCATGCCACCTCGCTTCGCCTCGACCTCCTCCCGCAGCCCGACCGCGCCGACGAGGAGCGACTGCTGGCCGCCGACGCCCTCGAGGGACTTGCCGGCGCGGTGGAGCGTGTCCTGGTCCGCCCTCCTGAGGATCACGTTGCCTGGCTGGGTCTGCGCGCCGAGCAGGGTGAGCTGCACGAGGCGCCGGTTGCCGTCGCCGACAGCCTCCGCGACGCGGTCTTCGCACGCGCCGACACGGTCATCGCCACGTCGGCGACGCTGGCGGTGGCCGGCGATTTCGGGTTCATGCGCAGCCGCCTGGGCCTCGACGGGGCCGACGAGGTTTTGCTCAGCTCTCCGTACGACTTCTTCGAGCAGGCGCTCTGCATTCTGCCCTCTGACGTGCCGCCCTACGACGACGCGGCGTACGACCGCGCCCTGGCGGCGTTGATCGGCGACACGGCCGAGCGCCTCGGCGGCAGCACCCTGGCGCTGTTCACGGGTTACTCCCCGCTCCGCCGCGTCCACAGCCTGCTCGGTGCCCGTCTGGAGGCGAGTGGCATCGCCCTGCTCGGCCAGGGCCTGGACGGCACCCGCCGCCAGATCCTCGCCAGCTTCCTCGCCAACCAGCGCACCGTTCTCCTCGGCACGAACAGTTTCTGGGAAGGCGTCGACGTCCCCGGCGATGCGCTCCGCTGTGTGGTCATCGCCAAGCTCCCGTTCGCCGTGCCCACCGATCCCCTTGTCCGCGCCCGCACCGCTTCGCTCGCCGACCCCTTCGGCCAGTACGTGCTCCCGCAGGCGGTACTCCGCCTCCGCCAGGGCTTCGGGCGCCTCATCCGCCATGGTGCCGACCGGGGCGCGGTGGTGCTCTGCGACGAGCGCCTGCGCACCCGCGACTACGGCGACCGTTTCCTCGCCGCGCTGCCCCCGGCGGCGGTGGCGACGCTGCCTGTCGCTGACGTGGGGGAAGCGGTGGCTGCGTTCGTCCTCGATCGCCGCCTGCCCGAGATGACACGGATGAGCCGTTCCAGCCGACAATCGGCGCAGGATCACGACATGGACGAGGAACCCGCATGACCCTGACCGAGGCACGCCCCGCCGCTGATGTGGCCCTGGCCTCCGGCCCTCATGCGCAGCGGGCGGCGACCGGCACGGACCCGGAACGCACCGACGTCATCGTGGCGCTCGCGCAGGTGGCGCCGCGACTCGGGGATGTCGCCGCCAACCTCGACCGCCACCTCGAGCTCATCGACCAGGCCGCGACGGGCGGCGCCGCCCTCGTCGTGTTCCCGGAACTGTCGCTCACCGGCTACTTCCTCAAAGACCTGGTTCCCGAGGTCGCCCTGCGCGAGCAGAGTGATCAGTTGCAGAGGCTGGCCGCGGCCTCGGCAACGGTGGACGTGGTGGCCGGGTGCGTCCTCGAGAGCGACGACGCCCGCTTCTACAACGCCTCCCTCTACATGGCGGGCGGGCGCATCCACCACGTCCATCGCAAGGTCTACCTGCCCACCTATGGACTCTTCGACGAGGCCAGGTACATGGCCCAGGGGGATCGATTCCGGGCCTTCGCGGCCCCCATGGACGCCGCCGCACCCTCACGACCGTGGCAGGCGGGCATCCTCATCTGCGAGGACATGTGGCACCCCACCGCAGCTGCCCTCCTCGCCCGTGACGGCATCGAGCTGTTCCTCTGTCCGTCGTCCTCGCCGGGCCGCGGCGTGGTCAGCGGCCACGCCCTGGGCACCGCGCGCAGCTACGACGCCATGACGCGGACCTACGCGCAGCTCTTCACGTCGTACCTCGTCTACTGCAACCGTGTCGGCTTCGAGGACGGGGTCGGGTTCTGGGGTGGGTCACGCGTGGTGGCCCCGGACGGCCGCCTCCTCGACGAGCCCGCCGCCAACCATGAGCAGCTGGTTCTCCACCGCATCGACCGTGGCGCCGTGCGGCGCGCCCGCATCGCCAACCCATTGCTTCGGGATGAACGACATGACGTCAACGACGCCGAGACAGACCGCCTCAAGGCCAGAAACACTCGCGATTGACAGCGCCGTCGTCGGCGACATCCTCGTCGGCTTCGTCCGCAACGAGGTGCGCAAGGTCGGCTTCGAACGTGTCGTCGTGGGCCTGTCCGGGGGCGTCGACTCGGCTCTGAGCGCGGCCATCGCGTGCATGGCGCTGGGTCCCGACAACGTGCTGCCCATCCTCATGCCGTACCGCACGTCATCGTCCGCGTCGGAGGCGGACGCCCGGCTCGTCTGCCAGCACCTCGGTATGACGCCGGCTGTCATCGACATCTCCCCGCAGGTCGATGCCTACTTCGAGCGCTTCCCTGACGCCGATCGGGGCAGGCGGGGCAACAAGATGGCCCGCGAGCGCATGACCATCCTCTACGACATGTCGTGGGCGCACGGTGCGCTGGTGATCGGCACCAGCAACAAGACGGAGCTTCTGCTCGGCTACGGCACGGTCTTCGGCGACATGGCCAGCGCGCTCAACCCCCTCGGCGACCTCTACAAGACCCAGGTTTTCGCGCTGGCTCGCAGCATGGATCTGCCCCGAACGGTCATCGACAAGGCCCCCAGCGCCGACCTCTGGGAGGGTCAGTCCGACGAGGAGGAGCTGGGCTTCGGGTACTCCCTCGTCGACTCGGTGCTCTACCACATGGTCGACGAGCGCTGCACCAAGGCCGAGCTTCGCAGCCTCGGTTTCGAGGATGCCTTCGTGGACGACGTGGCCCGCCGGGTGCGCGGAAGCCAGTACAAGCGGCGCCCGCCGATCATCGCCAAGCTCTCGGCGCGCACCATCGATCGGGAGTTCCGTTATCCCCGGGACTGGGGTACTTGAGCACCGCAGGCGCGGGCATCCTCCACGTCGTGGCCACGCCGATCGGCAACCTCGAGGACATCACGCTGCGGGCGCTGCGCGTGCTGCGCGAGTGCGACGCCGTCGTGGCCGAGGACACGCGGCGCACCCGCCACCTGCTCACCGCGCACGGGCTGGCCCGCCAGCTGCTCTCCCTGCCGGCGCACGACGAGGCCGGTCGCGTGCCCGCGCTCGTCGCGCGGCTGCTGGCCGGGCAGACCCTGGCGCTCTGCACCGACGCCGGCACCCCGGTGGTCAGCGACCCGGGTAGCATGCTGGTCCGGGCGGCGCGCGAGGCGGGCGTCACGGTGGTGCCGGTGCCGGGCCCCTCAGCCCTGACGGCCGCGCTCGCCGGCAGCGGCCTGCGCGGCGACCGGGTCTGCTTCCTCGGCTTCCTGCCGCGCAGCCCGGGCAAGCTGCGCCGCACCGTGGAATCCGCGCTCGTCCTCGACGCCACCGTCGCCTTCTTCGAGTCGCCGCTGCGCCTGGCCCGGACCCTGGGTCTCATCGCACCCGGCTGCGGGGAGCGACCCGTGGTGGTTGCGAGGGAATTGACTAAAGTCCACGAGACCTTCCACACCGGCACCGCGGCAACGCTGGCGGAGTCGTTTGCCGCGCATCCGCCCCGGGGCGAGTGCACCGTCCTCATCGGAGCCATCTGACGTGACCCGACCGGCGCACTTCTACGTCACAGCGGCGATCGACTACGTCAACGGCAATCCCCACCTCGGCCACGCCTACGAGAAGATCGGCTGCGACGTCCTCGCCCGCCACCGCCGCCTCCGCGGCGACGACGTGCGCTTCACCGTCGGCAGCGATGAGCACAGCCAGTCGGTGGAACGTGCCGCCCGGGCCGAGGGCCTGGCGCCCGCGGACTTCTGCACCCGCCAGGTGAAGGCCTTCACCTCGATGATGGACGCATTCGACGTCGAGCCCACGGCGTTCGTGCGCACCAGCAGCGAGGCCAACCGACGCACGTCAGAGACGCTGTGGAGGGCCGTCGCCGAGTCCGGCAACATCTACAAGGACTGGTACAGGGCCTGGTTCTGTCCCTCGTGCGAGCAGTTCTACACCGACAAGGAGATCGTCGCGGGGCTCTGTCCCATCCACGCCATCCCGGTGGAGTGGGTTGAGGAGCAGAATTGGTTCTTCCGCCTCAGCGCGTTCGCCGAGCCGCTCCTCGACCTCTACGAGCGCGAGCCCGGTTTCCTCGTGCCCGCAGCGCGGCGCAACGAGATGCTCAACGTGATCCGCGGCGGGCTCACGGACATCAGCATCTCGCGCGGATTCTCGCAATGGGGGATCCCCGTGCCAGGCGACGAGTCACAGGTGATCTGGGTGTGGCTGGACGCGCTCCCGGCGTACCTGACCGGGGTCGGCTATCCCGACGGGGAGGAGTTCTCGCGCTTCTGGCCCGCCGACGTGCACGTCATCGGCAAGGACATCACCCGCTTCCACGCGGTCACCTGGCCGGCGCTCCTCATCGCCGCCGGCCTGCCACTGCCCCGCGCCGTCCACGCCCATGGATTCATCACGCTGGCGGGCGAGAAGATGAGCAAGAGCCGGGGGATCTTCGTGGAGCCCATCCAGCTCGCCGAGCAGTTCGGCAGCGACGCGGTGCGCTGGGTGCTGCTCAGCGAGATCCCCTTCGACCGCGACGGCGACTTCTCGGTCTCCAATTTCGTCGACCGCTACAACGCCGACCTTGCCAACGATTACGGCAACCTGGTGTCACGCACCACCAAGATGGTGCAGCGCTATTTCGAGGGCCGGGTCCCGGCGATGGGACCACGACTGCCGATCGACGACGAGCTGCGCAGCACCGCGGCGCGGGTCGTCGGTGTCTATGACTCGGCCATGGACCGGCTGGAGTTCAGCGAGGGGCTGGCCGCGGCGCGCCAGCTGGTGGGCCGGGCCAACAAGTACATCGAGGAGACCGCGCCGTGGACGTTGCACCGCGAGGGTGACGGCAGGCTGGCCACCGTGTGCGCCGAACTGCTCGAGGCGATCCGCGTCTCCACCCTGCTGCTCCACCCCGTGATACCGCGGGCGACCGCCCGCGTTGCCGCCGAGCTCGGCATCAGCCTGGACGGTGATCTCACGGACGACCTGCGCGCCTGGCCCCGGCTCGCCGAGGGCGCACCCGTCGCGGTGGGTGACATCCTCTTTCCCCGGCTCGACCGCGAGGCCGTGCTCGGCGCCGCATGACTGAGACGGCGGTGCGCCGCCCCCTCGTCGACACCCACTGCCACCTCGTCCTCCTCGACGAACGGGGCCTCCTCCACGCGGCGCTGGAGAGCGCGGCCGAGTCCGGCGTGGAGCAGATCGTCAGTGTCGGGCTGAACCTCGAGGACTCCGACCTCAACCGCCTCATGGCCGAGGCGCACGACAACGTCTGGTTCACGGTCGGCTGGCATCCCCACGAGCGTCATGCCCCGGACGCGGCCCAGCTCCACGCTCTCGACGAACTGCTCGCCCACCCGCGCGCCGTCGCCGTGGGCGAGATCGGCATCGACCTCTTCTTCCGCCCCGGCTACCACGACACCCCCCTCGATGAGCAGCGGCGGGCCATGCACGCCATGCTCGACCTCGCCGCCGCGCACGCCAAGCCGGTGGCCGTCCACGACCGCGACGCCCACGAGGAGGTGCTCGAGGTCCTGCGCAGTCACGGTCAGGTGGGTGGGGTCATGCACTGTTTCAGCGGCGACGAGGCGTTCGCACGCCGCTGCGTCGCGGCGGGCTACGCCATCTCCTTCTCCGGGATCATCACCTTCCCCCGCAGCGAGCCCCAGCAGGCGGCGGCGCGCAGCGTCGGCGACGGCGATTACGTGGTCGAGACCGACTCGCCGTTCCTCGCCCCGGTGCCGCACCGCGGCCGTCCCAACCTTCCCGGCTATGCCGCCGCCACGGCGGCGGCGGTGGCGGCTCTGCGCGGCGTCGACCCCGACACCGTCCGCGAGCAGTCCACGGCAACCGCGCAGCGCGTCTTCGGTCTTCCCGGAACGGGTCCGTGAGCGACCCGTCGCAGGCGCGCCCCGACCTCTGCGACCCGCGAACGCTGCACGCGGTGGCCAGACGGGCGGGATTGGTTGCCAGCAGGAGGATGGGCCAGAATTTCCTCGTGGACAGGGACGTCCTCGACGACATCGTGGCCGCGCTCGACCCGGGACCTGACGACGACGTGTTCGAGATCGGCCCCGGGATCGGCACCCTGACAGGCGAACTGTCTCAACGGGCGCGCCGCGTGGTCGCGGTGGACGTGGATGAACTCTGCGTGGCCGCGACGCGGACCACCCAGAGCGATCGCGCCAATGTCACCGTGCTCGAGGGCGATGCCCTGCGCGTTGAGCCAGCGGCGCTCGGGATGGGGGAGAGGTGGCTGGCCGCCGGCAACATCCCGTACAGCATCACCACGCCGCTGCTGACCCGGCTCTTCGAGATGGAGTTCCCACCACAGCGCGGCGTGTTCCTGGTGCAGCGCGAGGTGGCGGCCCGGCTCGCCGCCACACCCGGCGCCTGGAGCCTGGCCACGGTGGCGGTGCGCAGCGTGGCCGCTGTGGAGCGTCTCCGCGACGTTGCCCCGGCCAGCTTCGACCCAGCCCCAGCGGTGCATTCGAGTTTGGTCCGCCTTCACCCCGCTCGGGTTCTCGATCAGCCGGCACGGCAGGCCGCGCTCGACGTGGCGCGCCTCGCGTTCCAGATGCGCCGCAAGACGCTGCGCCACGGCATCACCCACGCCGCCGGCGGGGACGAGCGCATCGGCATGGCCTGGCTGACCGAGGCGGCGATCGACCCCGGGCGACGCCCGGGCACCCTCAGCGTCGAGGAGTGGCACAGGATCGCGGTCGCCGCCCGTACCCTTGCGCCGCACTCGTGAACGAACCGACCCCCCTTCTGCCGCCCGACGCCGAGGTCGCGCCGGCCGCGTCGCCGCGCCGCCTGCACGAGGCGCGGCCGGGAGTCCCTCCGCGCACCGACGACCGCCAGGGTTTTCGGGCCGTCCTCGCCCGCGCCGACTTCCGCCTCCTCTGGCTGGCCCAGGGCGCCAGTCAGCTCGCCGACAAGTTCCTCATGTTCACGCTCCTGATCGTTGTCTACGACATCAGTCACAAGGCCTCGATCCAGTCGGTGCTGATGATCGCCTACACGCTGCCATCGGTCTTTCTGAGCGCGCCTGCGGGCGTGTACGCCGATCGCCACGACAAACGCACGCTGATGATCGCCACCAACGCGATCCGCGGCGGCCTGATCCTGCTGATCCCGATCATCGAGGCGCTGCCCGTCGTGGGCAACCAGGCCTGGCCGCTGATCGTGATCACGTTCCTTTTCAGCTCGGTCGGGCAGCTGTTCGCGCCGGCCGAGGCGGCGAGCATCCCCTCCCTGGTGCGTCGCGACCAGATCATGGGCGCGACGTCGCTCTTCATGACAACCGTGATCCTCACCCTTGTCCTCGGCGTGCCCGCGGCGACGATCGCAATCCGCCTGGTGGGGGAGCGGGCGCCCTTCTTCATCGCCACAGGGTTGTTCCTGCTCGCCGCCCTCTCGATCTGGCGGATCGGCACCCCGCTGCGCTCCGCCCGCGCCGCCGACGAGGGGGCGAGCCTTCGTCACGAGCTGCGCGAGGGCATCAACCTGATCGCGCACAACCCCGCCATCCGTATCGGCCTGTACCAGCTCGCGATCGCGCTCATCGTGGTCTTCACGGTGTTCGCGCTCGGCCCCGTCTTCATGGTTCGCGAACTGCATCGATCGGACCAGGACACCTACATCGTGCTGATTCCGGCCACGCTGGGCATGGTGGCGATGGCGTCACTGCTGGCGCAGAAGGCCGCCAATCGCTTCTCCAAGGCGGTGGCGCTGGTGGCCGCGCTGGCCGTCGGGGGGGCATCGCTGGCGGCCATCGGGGCGTCGCCGCCGCTGCTCCGCACCCTCGGCGCGGGCGGCGCGGTCGTGCCCGTGGTTCTGGTCCTCAGCGGGGTCTTCGGATGTGCCCTCGGCGCCCTGCTGATCCCGGCGTTCACGGTCCTGCAAGAGAACACCAACGAGGAGACGCGCGGGCGCATCTTCGGGGGCATCTTCGCGGTCATCAACGCGGCGGTGGCCGTCCCCCTGCTTGTCGCCGGGATCATCGCGGACGCCGTCGGCGTGGCCGGCGTTGTGGCCGGGCTTGGCGTCATCATCCTGACCGGCGCCGTGGTCGTGAGGGTCGCCTTCTGGAAACGGCTGGCTGTGCTCGACGTGGTGATCGCTGCGCCGCGCTGAGCCTCGTCGCAACTCTGCAACGACGGCGTCGCGGTTCGATCATCTTCTGCTCGCCCAGCAGGCTCGATGCAAAGCTCCCGGCCCACCCCGTGGGGCATTTGATTGGGACAGCCGGGAGACGACATGCGGGCCATCGTCACGTGTGAGTGCTGCGGCCATCGCCAGGCGGTGGCACGGCCGATCGGGCAACCGGAGTCGTTCCACGTCGTCTGCCACGAGTGCGAGGGCGTGCTCAAGGTCGAGGTGACCGCCCATGACCTGAGCGTCGCTGAAAGGAGCGCCGGAGGCCCGAGAAAGGCGCGTGTCTAGGCGGGCACGACCAGGGGTGGGAGAGCGCGGCTGGTATCATCGCGTCCCCGGGGCACGTCGCCCCGCGGTGCGTGCGGGCGCATAGCTCAGTTGGTACGAGCGCTGCGTTGACATCGCAGAGGTCATAGGTTCGATCCCTATTGCGCCCACCACGCACCGC
>DAISRJ010000028.1:0-27902 GCA_036828955.1 Candidatus Dormiibacterota bacterium
CTGAACGCGGACACTGGTACCCCGTATCGGATTCGAACCGATGATCTCCGCCTTGAGAGGGCGGTGTCCTTGACCGGCTAGACGAACGGGGCAGACCTCGGAGTATACGAACACTCCGAACGTGGCCCCGACAACTACATGCGGTCGGGAGCCGACATGCCCATGAGACGGAGCGTCCGGGCCAGGGTCGTTCGCACCGCCTCCACAAGGTGCAGGCGCGCCGTGCTCAGCGCGGGTGCGCTGACGTCGACGATGCGGTGGTCGTGGTAGTAGCGGTGCCACGCGGCGGCGACGTCGTGCGCGTAGAAGGTGAGCCGGTGTGGTTCGAGGTCCCGCGCGATCCCGGCGACGACCTCCGGCAGCTCGAGGAGCAGCTGGATCAACGCCGACTCGTCGATCCCGAGCAGCGACAGGTCGGGATGTTCGGCCGTGAGGTGGTCGGTCTCCGCCTGGCGGATAACGCCAGAGCAGCGCGCGTGGGCCATCTGCACGTAGAAGACGGGGTTGTCGTTGCCGGCCTTGACGGCCAGGTCGAGGTCGAAATCGATGGTGGACCCGGTGCCACGGCTGACCAGGAAGAAGCGGATGGCGTCGCCACCGACCTGGTCGAGGGTCTCGCGCAGCGTGACGTAGTTGCCGGCGGCCTTCTTCATCTTGGCCCCGCCGACGGTGATCAGCTGCGTGATCACGACGTCCATGCGCTTGGCGTCGATGCCGAGGGCGCCCAGGGCACCCAGCAGACGCGGAAAGTGACCGTGGTGGTCGGCGCCGACGACGTTGACGGCGCGGTCGAAGCCACGCGCCGAGAGCTTGTCGAGGTGGTAGGCGATATCGCTCATCAGGTACGTGGGCATCCCGTCGGAGCGGATCAGCACCTCGTCCTTGTCGAGCCCGACTGCCGTGGCGGCGAACCACACCGCGCCGTCGCGCTCCACCACGCACCCCGCCGCCCGCAGCGCCGCCAGCATGGCGTCGACAGCCCCACTCTCGAAGAGCGACTGCTCGTGGAACCACGTGTCGAAATGCACCCCGAGGTGCTCGAGGTCCTGGCGGATCTCAGCGAGCTGGACGGCGATGGCGCGCGCGCCGAGGTCTCGCGAATCCAGCTGGCGAAGTCCGTCCCCGTGCTCGGCGAAGAGCAGTTGAGCGGCATGCTCGGCGGCGGGGTAGGGCTCCAACGGGGCCGGCTCCTCCATCCCGCAGAGCAGGCGGTAGTACCAGGCGGAGTTGGCGAAGAATGTCTCCATGCGGCTGCCGGCGTCGTTGACGTAGTACTCACGCTCCACACGGAACCCCGCCGCGGCGAGCACGTTGGCGAGCGCGTCACCAACGGCGGCCCCGCGGGTGGCGCCCAGCGTCACCGGTCCGGTCGGGTTGCCGCTGACGAACTCGACGAGCACCGACCTGCCGGCGCCGAGCGCCACGTCACCCCACGCCTCGCCCGCGGCGATGATCCCGTCGAGCTGAGCGGCCACCCATGACGGACGCAGGCGCAGGTTGATGAACCCGGGCCCGGCGACGTCGGCCGACTCGATCACGTCGCTCTCGCCGATGTGGTCACGGAGACCCTCGGCGATCCGACCCGGCGCCAGGCGCATCGACGCGGCGAGGCGGAGGGCGAGGTTGGTGGCGACGTCGCCGTGGGAGGCATCCCTGGGCTTCTCGACGACGATGTCGGGCGCGCCGTCGAGGGCGGGCAGCGTGCCGTCCGCGATCGCCTCCTCGAGCGCCGCAGCCAGCTCCGCGGCCACCGCGGCCGCCACGGATTGCGCCGCCGGCACCGCGTCATCCAGGGAGATCTTCAAGGAGCCGTCAGTGTAGTTGTCGTTCCACATCGGTTCGTGCAACGCACAGAAGGGGGTCCGCGGGCGACAATGCGCCGCCGTGGATCTCCGTCATTGCGTCATCCCCGCCGCCGGCCTGGGGACGCGCTTCCTTCCCGCCACCAAGGCTCTTCCCAAGGAGTTGCTGCCCGTCCTCGACCGCCCGGTCATCCAGTGGGCGGTCGAGGAGGCGGTGGCGGCGGGCGCCTCCGAGATGGTCGTCGTGATCAGCGAGGGCAAGGAGCTGATCCAGCAGCACTTCACCGCTCAACCCGACCTGGAGGCGCTGCTGGACGCGCGCGGCAAGACGGCCGAGCTCGCCGCCGTGCGTGCCAGCGACCACCTCGCGTCCTTCACCTGGGTGCGCCAAGAGCAACCCCTGGGTCTCGGCCACGCGGTGCTGTGCACCGCCGAGGCGATCGGCGACCACCCTTTTCTGTGCATGCTGCCCGACGACCTGTCCTACGGCCCGGTGCCCGTGCTGCGTCAGCTCGTCGACGCCCACAAGGAGTACGGCACCCCGATCCTGGCGCTGATGCGGGTGCCACCCGACCAGATCTCCCGCTACGGCTGCGCCGCCATCGCCGAGTCCCACGGCCGGGTCCACCGCCTCAGCGCGGTGGTGGAGAAGCCCGACCGGCGAGAGGCGCCCAGCGATCTCGCCATCATGGGCAGGTACGTGCTCACCCCTGACATCTTCGACGCACTGCGGGACACCGCGCCCGGTGCCGGCGGCGAGATCCAGCTCACCGACGGCATCGGCGCGCTGATCCGCAACGGTGCCGTCCATGGCGTCGAGTTCACGGGCGAGCTGCTCGACGTTGGCACCCCGGCGGGCTGGCTTGCCACCAACGCGATGCTCGCTCTGCAGGATCCCGTCCTGGGAACGGTGCTTCGCGCCGCCATGGAGGTGGACACGGCATGAGTCTGTTCCGCCGCGAATGGGGTGCCATCACCTTCGTCCTGACCGTGCTCATCGGCGCCGTCGCCGTGGCCATCTCGCTGGTGATCACCGGTTCGCACCAGCCCCCCGTCCCCCCCCTGCCCAACTGCCCCTCCTACACGCCGTACGTGGTCACGGCGACCGCCGCGCCCACCCCGACCCCAAGCCCGACGCCCAGGGCATCGGCATCGGCCAGCCCCTCGGCCAGCCCCGCGGCGTCGCCGAGCCCGACGCCGACGTCGACACCCTTCAACCCGGCCCTGGCCAACTGCCCGACCGCCCCGGCACGGCCGATCCCCACCGCGACGGCGTCGGTGTCGCCGGGAGCGTCGGTGTCCCCGACCCCGACCCCGGTGCCGACGCCGACCCCCGTGCCCACGCCCACGCCCACGTCCATCTTCAGCACGCTTCCGCCGACCGCCACGCCGTGAGGACGGCGCAGCCTACGCCGCGAGAAGCAGAGTCCCGTTCTCGACGCTGATCGCGGTGCGCTGCAACTCGAGGTCGACAAGCGGTGGACGGCCGACGTCGAGCACCACGGCGATGCTGTCGGCGAGGCGCAGGCCGCCGAGACGCACGCAATCGCGGAGGAACGTGAATGCGAGCGGGCGCACCAGGTTCCAGATGTACTGGCGTCCCGCTCGGGCGTCGTCGCCGGGAGGGTCGCGCAGGCTGTGGTCGCGGAAGGCGAGCACGCAGACCTCATCGGTGAGTTGCACGGGTGCCGTCCAGCTGTACGCCTCGTCGTCGCCCGTTGCGGTGATCAGCGAATCCTTGGCCGCGAACAGGGTGAGCCGTTGGACCAGGCGCCGCATGGGCAGCGGGGGGCCCTCGACGATGAAGGGAACGTCGCGCAGGCGCTCGTTCCAAGCCTGGGCAGGGTAGCGTGCGCTGAAGCCGACATCGGAGACGCCGCTGAAGGGCGAGGGGACCTTGATGACCAGCTCGTCCATGCTCACATCTCCGTTTTGATCGGGTTCAGTGCAGCGTGACTCGAATCTACCACAGGGACGGTGCGGCGACTGCCGGCGTTGGCGCGCTGTCACTACACTCGGCCCCCAATGCCCTTGACCGGCGTGCGAGTCCTTGACCTGAGCCGTCTGCTCCCGGGCCCTTTCGCCACCATGATCCTCGCCGGCCTCGGCGCCGAGGTCATCAAGGTGGAGGACGCCGGCGGCGGCGACTACATGCGCTGGATGCCACCCCTGCAGGGCGACACGTCCGCGATGTTCACGGCCATCAACCGTGACAAGCGCTCCCTGCGTCTCGACCTCAAGACTGCGCGGGGCCACGAGCTCTTCCTCGACCTGGCCGCGACGGCGGACGTGATCCTCGAGAGCTTCCGCCCCGGCGTCATGGACCGTCTCGGCCTGTCCACAACCGTCCTGCACGAGCGCAGGCGTTGCCTCGTGGTCTGCAGCATCTCTGGTTTTGGACAGGATGGGCCAGATCGGCTGCGCGCCGGCCACGACCTCAACTACCTGGCGCGAAGTGGCGTTCTCGCCATCACGGGCACCGCCGACGGCCGCCCGGTCATCCCAGGGGTGCAGATCGGCGACATCGGCGGCGGCGCGCTCACCGCCGTCATCGCCATCCTTGCCGCCCTGCGTGAGGCTGAACGCACCGGTGAGGGCAGCCACTGCGACGTGTCCATGCTGGACGGCCTGCTCAGCTGGATGTCCCCGCACATCGCGGCGGTGAGCGCCGGCAGCGTCGCCGCCGCGTCGGGCATGCTCCTGAACGGCGCGTACCCCTGCTATCAGGTGTATGCGTGCGCAGACGGGTGGATGACCGTTGCCGCCCTGGAGCCAAAGTTCTGGAACCGCCTCTGCGAATTGCTCGGAGTGGTCGAGCTGAGCGACTCCGCCTTCGCCACCGGCGACGAGGCGCAGCGCACGGTCGATCGCCTCCAGGCGGTCCTCGCAACCAGGACGCGAGCGCAATGGCGGGAGCACTTCGGCGACGAGGACGTGTGCTGCGAACCCGTGCTCAGCGTCGCCGAGGCGCTCGCCGACCCGCAGGCCGCCCATCGCGCGCAGGACGCCGGCGGAGAGCCCGTCTGGTTCCCGCTCCGCGTCGGCGCGCTGCCGCATGCCCCGCTGGGCGCGGCGCCGTCTCTCGGCGCCGACAGCCGCGCCCTGCTCGCCGAGATCGGCGTCGGCGACAGCGAATTCGACGCCCTGGTTGCGCAGGGGGTCACCGGGTGAGCTCTCGCCCCGTGGCGCGTCCCACCCGTCGCGGGGCGGCCACGCGCGAGCGGATCATCGAGGCGGCCACCGAGGTTTTCGCCCGCCGCGGGGTTCACGGGACGCGCGTCGCCGACATCGCGGAGCGCGCCGGCGTCGCCTATGGGCTCGTCTACCACCACTTCCGCAACAAGGAGGAGATCCTCAGCGCCATCTTCGCCGAGCGATGGGCGCAGTACGTCGCCTACCTCGAGGACGTGGCCGGCATGCCGCTCTCCTTCCGCGAGCGCATGGGTAAGCTCGTCCACTTCTGGGTGGAGACGTACCGGGTCGAGACCGACCTGATGACGGTGATGATCAACGAGATCACGCGGTCATACGAGTTCCTCGAGTCGCACGACATCACGGCTGTCCTGGTCGCCTTCGACCCGATCGAGCGCATCATCGCCGAGGGACGCGAGAGCGGCCAGGTACGCGCCACCGTCGACGCGCGCCTGGCCACCTACGCCGTGCTCGGGGTCGCGGAGATGGTGCTGACCGGCTACGTGATCGGCAGCCTGCCCCGCAGCGACCAGGCAGCGTACGCCCGCGACGAGGCGCAGTTGCTCTCGCTGCTGCTCGATGGTCTGAGCGCGCCCCCATCCTGATCGGCTTTCAGCCGGGCTCGATCACGTCCCGCCACCAAGCCTCGACCTGCGCCTCGGTGGCGTGGATGTCGCCATCGTTGTCGATGACCCAGGTGGCGCGGCCGCGCTTCTCGTCGATGGGCAATTGGGCCACGAGACGCCGCTGCGCGTCGGCGTCGTCGAGCCCGTCGCGGTCGCGGAGGCGGCGCAACTGCGTTGTCGGCGGCGCGTACACCAGCATGGTGCCCTCGAACTCGCCCTCGCGGCCGCGCTCGAAGAGCAGCGGGATGTCGGCGACGACCAGCGCCGACGGCGAATCCAGGGCATCGCCGATGCGGTCCTGCATCAACTCCCCGATGCGGGGGTGGGTGATGCGTTCGAGCTGGGCTCGCCGGGCCGGGTCGGCAAACACCATGGCACCGAGCGTGGCGCGGTCCACAGCGCCAGAGGGATCGAGCACCTGCTCCCCGAAGTGGGCCACGACCTCGTCGAATGCCGGGGCGCCGGGGACGAGCACCTCGCGGGCCAGGGCGTCCGCGTCGACGACGGCGGCGCCGCGTGCGGCCAGCATCGCTGAGACGGTCGACTTGCCGGTGGCGATGCCGCCGGTCAGTCCGATGAGGCGCATCGATGCACCCTACAGCGCGATCGGGCGCAGCCGGTGCGTGATTTGACCCCTGCTACAGTGCCGTGCGATGCGTCGCCTCCCTCTCATCATGCTCGTCACTCTGGGGATTCTTGCCGCCTGCGGCAGCAATCAGGGGATCACCGTCAACTTCGTGGGCAACAGCACGTGCGACACCGCCAACCAGAGCCCCTATTCACCCTCGCCGCCCAACACCAACAGCGCCCCTGTCGGAAAGCCCATCGACGAGATGCCCCACGTGCACGTCGCCCAGGGGACGGTGATCACCTACAACCACAATCCGCCCACCAGCGGCTGCCACTACAGCCTCGGCGTCGGCACCGCCCCGATCCCGGCGGGCATCTATCCGCCCACTCAGCAGAACCTCACCAACCTGACCGCCGAATACTGGGTGCACAACCTCGAACACGGCTACATCGTGGTCAGCTACAACTGCCCGACGGGGTGCGCTAGCGAGCTCCAGGCACTCAGCACCTGGTACCACACCCTGCCTCCCGACCCGGGCGGCGGGGTCGCCTACGCCAAGTTCATCGCGGTGCCCTACGCCGCCCAGAAAGAGACGTGGGACGTGGAGTCGTGGGACTGGTTCGACCCCATGGGGTCGACGCTGAGCCTCAACGAGGTCAAGAAGTTCTACGCCAACCACGTCAACCAGGCGCCCGAGGGAGCCACCAGCGGCTGATCGCCGCGGCGGCCCCGGCGTTGGCCCCTTCTATACTCGCCGCGATGTCGAAGGCCACCCCGCGCCGCCCCGCCGGACGCTCCCAGGCTGCGCGACTGGTTCGTGAGCAGCGCCCACGACCGGCCGCCATCGCGGTGACCGCCGATCGCGGCCAGGTCTCCTGGCGCTCCTGCGCCGTCGGCCTTCTTGCGGGCGAGGTCCTCCTCTTCGTGCTCAGCAACGTGGGCCTGGGGGTCGCCAACGCGGCCTTCGGCAGTTCCGGCTTCCAGAAAGCCGACGGTGGCGTCGTCGGGGTGTCGACGCTCCTGGCGGTGCTCTTCGGCGGCTTCCTGGCAGCCCGGCTGGCCGGGCGCTTCGGCCTCTACCAGGGGGTTGTGGTGGGCGCCGGGTTCATCGCCGTCGGGGCCGTCTTCCAGTTCGCGCAGGAGGCGCAGATCGTGCACAGCTCGCTGGCCAGCGGGACGCACACCCTCGTCGATCTCGGCCCCATGAGCATGGGCAACCTGATCAGCGGCGACATGCTGGCGCTGGTGGGCGGCTCGATCGGGGGCCTGCTGTCGAGACGCCGCTAGCGACGCCTGGCCGAACGCCTAGCGGCTGACGGCGGTCTCGCCCGCACGGGGTGCCGGGGCGCCGATCACCTCGCGACCGTACGGTGTGCCGACCAGGTCCACCCGGCCAAGGGAACGCGCGAACTCGAGGCAGGAGGACCTTGCAAAGCGCAGGTGCTTGCCGGGCGTGTGCCACGCCTGCAGGTGACCCTGAGCGACGGCGCGCCGAAGAGTTGACCTCGAAACCCCGCACAGTGCGGCAGCCTCACCGGTGGTCAGAATCGGTTCCTGCGTCGCAGCCATTTGTCATCCCTCCTGAGAGCAGAGCCCGCCCTGGCTCCAAGGGGTCGAGTGCCAGTTCCTCTGGCCCACTGTATACACCACCTTTGGTGCGCTTGTCCCGTTCTCAGGAACTTTACATGATATTCCAGACAATCGAAGCAACCGCCCCGTCCGTATACTCCGCAGGAGCCGCTTGAGGCATTGCAGGAGAGCGTTCATGGGTCTTGTCCAGGGGGTGGTCAGCCGGCTCCTCGAGAGCGTCGGGACGGTGATCGTGGGCAAGGAGCAGGAGGTCGAGCTGTGTGTGCTCGCCCTTCTCTGCGGCGGCCACGTCCTGATCGAAGACGTGCCCGGGGTGGGCAAGACGATGCTCGCCAAAGCCATGGCGCGGGCCACTGGGTGCGACTTCGAGCGGCTCCAGTTCACACCCGACCTGCTCCCCGGCGACGTGACCGGGGTCTCGGTCTTCAACGTCAAGACCAGCGAGTTCGAGTTCCGCCGCGGACCCATCTTTGCTCAGGTGCTGCTCGCCGACGAGATCAACCGGGCCACGCCCAAGACGCAGTCGGCGTTGCTCGAGGCGATGGAGGAGGGTCAGGTCACCGTTGACGGGGTCACCCACCGGCTCCCGGCACCCTTCATCGTGCTCGCCACCCAGAACCCCATCGAGCTCGGCGGCACCTTCCCGCTGCCGGAGGCGCAGGTCGACCGCTTCCTTGTCAAGGTCAACCTCGGCTACCTGGAGCTCGCCGACGAGGTGGCCATGCTCGACCGCTTCCAGCGCGAATCGCCGCTTGCCAGCCTCGTGGCGGTCACCGACGCCACCGAGATCGAGGCCTGCCGGCAGGAGCTGCAGTCGGTGTGGTGCCACCACGCGCTCAAGGAGTACTGCGTCCGCATCGTGCAGAGCACCCGCGACAACTCCGACGTGGCGCTGGGAGCGTCGCCGCGCGGCAGCCTCGGTCTGCTCCACGCGTCGCAGGCGCGAGCCGCCGCCAAGGGGCGCGACTTCGTCACCCCCGACGACATCAAGGCACTGGCCCATCGCGTTCTCGGCCACCGGATCGTGCTGCGCGCCAACGCCGAGCTGCGCGGGGTGACCAGCGGGCACGTCATCGACGAGGTCCTGGCCCGCGAGGCGGTGCCCGCCGAGCGTCAATTGATGGCCGGCGAGGGGTCGTGAGCTCGCGGGTCCCTCTGCTGGCCGGCATCGCGGCGCTGAGCTTCTTCGCCGGCATCACGGGGATCCACCTCGCCTACACGCTCACCTACGTGCTGCTCGCACTGCTCATCCTGGCGTTCATCTGGACCCGGGCCATCGCGCGGAGGATCGCCGTCGACCGCACCTCGCCGGCCGGCTCATATTCGGTGGGGGAGCCCTTCAGCGAGCATTTCACCGTTCACAACCGCAGCCTCCTCTGGGTGCCGTACTGCGAGGTCCACGACCGCAGCGACATCCCCGGCTACGCCGCCGGGCGCGCCTGCGCGCTGGCTGCGGGTGACAGCGTGTCATGGACGGCGCGGGGCCGTTTCACCTCGCGCGGACGGCTCCGCTTCGGTCCACTCGAAGCCCGCGTCGGCGACCCCTTCGGCCTCTTCGGCAGGACGGTCCGGCTGGCCGCGCGCAGCGAGGTGACCGTCTACCCCGCGCTTCATCCTCTCGAGGACATCGGCCCGATGTGGGGTGGCGACGGCGCCGGCGACCTGCGCCGGGGCAAGGCGGTGGACGTGCCCCCCGAGGTCGCCTCGGTGCGCGACTATGACCCGCACGACGGCATGAGCCGCATCCACTGGGCATCGACGGCGCGCACGGGGCGGCTGATGAGCCGGACCTATGACACCCGCTACAGCGCCGACCTGCTTGTCGTTCTTGATCTCCGCGCCGGCGTCCACGCTGGGCAGGCACCCGAGTCCTCGCTGGAGTACGCGGTGTCGATCGCGGCGTCGATCGTCCATGCCGTGGCCCGCCGCGGCCAGGCGGTGGGGCTGATCACCAACGACGCCGAGATGCGCGCCTTCGGGGCCGGGCGAGGTGAGGCCCAGAGGATGCGCCTGCTCGACTACCTGGCCACGGCCCGGGACAACGGCGCGACCCCGCTCGCTCAGGTGGTCAGCCGCCACGGGGAGGGCTGGCGCGGTCGTGGCGGCATGGTCGTGGTCAGCGCTGACCGCGATCCCGCCTGGGTCGAGGCCCTGGTCGACTCCGGGACGCGCGGCCAGCGACACCTCGCCGTGCTCCTCGAGACGGCCTCGTTCGGTGCCCCGGGTCCGCCCCTGCGCATTCCGGCGGCCTGGCGGCTGGCCCTGGACTGGTGGCTGGTCCGCCGCGGCGATGTCCTGGGCAGCGGCGAGAGGGCGCGAGCCGCGGGCGACTGACAATGAGCGTGGCCTCGGTCTCGATCGGCGCCCGTCCTCTGCTTCCCCGGGGATCGGCGGCCGGGGTGCTTGTGGCCCTGCTGGTCGCGGCCACCTCGTGGTCGGTGCTCGCGGCCGGCTGGTCGGACAGCACGCCCAGCGTCGTGGTCGTCGCTCTCGCCGGGGTCGTCGAGGGTGTGCTGCTGGCTCGGGCTCGGGCGCCCCGTCTGCTCGCCCTCGCATCGGCCCCGCTGCTCCTGTTCGTCAGCCTCCTGCCCACCTCCTGGTCGACACGGCCCCTCTCCGGCAGTGCCGGCATCGCCCACGTGGTCGAGCAGTACGCGGCCGCCGCGGCCACGGGGCTGCTCGGCAATGCGCGCTGGGAGTTCAACATCGGGCTCGCCGCCCTGCTCTGGGTGTGCGGGGCCTGGGGTGCATGGTTCGCGCTGCGTGAGCACAGTGGCGCCGTCGCAACCGGACCGTGCTGGGCCGTGATCGCGGTCACCGTCATCAATGCGCCGTCCACGGCGCTGGTGACGCTGCCGGCGGCTCTGGCTGCCTCGGCCGCCATCATGCTCATCGCCGCGGTCCACCTCGACCGCCTCAGCGACAGCTGGCGCCGGCGCAGCATGATCGTGCTCCCGGGCACCGATGGGAGGTTCGCGGCCGCCGCCGCCGGGGCTGGCATTCTCATCGTCCTGCTGGCTCTGGTTGCGCCGCCTCTGAGCAGCACCGACATCTCCGGCCGCCTCTTCGGTTCCGGCACCGGCTCATCGGGGACCGGACCGGGGAACGGGCCCGGGATCGGAGGCGGCGGCGCCACGGTGCGCTTCAACGCGGCGACCATTCCCGGCGGGGCGCTGACCCTCTCCAACTCCCAGGTCTTCACCTACAAGTCCAGCCTCGCCACCGGGGTCTACCTTCGCATGGCCACCGACGGCGTCTTCGCCGACGGCAACTTCCTGCCCGACCAGAGCGCCAACGACAACGGCGACGACGTCGCCGAGATCGTCCAGCCAGGAGCTATCACGCGCGACCGCCTGCTGTCCGACGGCGCCATCGGGAGTCAGCGCCAGGCCGTGTCCATGAACGTGACCGTCATCGATGACACCTCGGGTGCCAACACGCTGCCCTTTGCAGGCGAACCCGACGTCAGCGGTGTCGCCGCAACGGTGAACGGCCTGACCGGGCCGGAGGCCGGCGGTCAGCTGCTCACCGTCGACAGCGTCGACGCGCTGGGCTCGATCGTCTCCAAGACGGCGGTCACCAGTGCCACAGAGTCGACCGCCACCGCCGCCCAGCTGCGCCGATCCGGGAACCAGTACCCGGCGTTCGTGACCAGGAACTTTCTCGACCTGCAGGACGACGGCAGCGGAGGGGCGGCGGCGGTGCGCGCGCTGGCGCTTCAGTGGACCAGCGGCACCGGCAACGCGTACGACAAGGCGGCTGCGATTGAGAGCAACCTGCGCAACCCACATCTCTTCCAGTACACGCTCAACCCGCCACTGCCCCCGGCCGGCTCCAGGATGTGGCCGCTCACCTATTTCCTCACCACCAGTCACAGCGGCTACTGCCAGTATTTCGCTGACGCCATGGGCGCGATGCTCCGCGCCGTGGGCATCCCGTCGCGGCTCATCAACGGCTACGGTCCGGGGACATCCCCCAACAGCGCGGCGCGCGGCACCACCGCCGAGACGAGCTGGACGGTGAGCAGCAACGACGCGCACACCTGGGTGGAGGCGTACTTCTCTGGCTATGGCTGGGTCCCGTTCGAGCCGACCCCTCCATCAGTGGCAGGCGACTACCAGCCCTTCGGACGTGGGGCTCTCGGCCAGGTCTCGACCGGCACGACCGGGCCAGCCGCCGGCCCCACCCCGACCCCCAAGCACTCGACCGCCCCCGCTGCCTCGCAGGGGTCGTCCGCGAAGCGATCGAGCGGACCGGGCAGGCCGCTGATCATCGCGGGCGCGATCGCCGCGACCCTGCTGACGGCCATCGCACTCCTTGTCGCCTGGTTCCTGCGCCCCCGCAACATCCGGGGCGTGTGGCAGCGGATGGGGGTGATCGGCCGCCTCCTCGGTGTGCCCCGAGATCGATCACTCACCTTCGATGAATACGTGACGCTGCTCGCCGCCGCCCTTGCTGTCGATCGCCCCGATGGGGATGGCGCTGCCACCGGGTGGCGTTCGCGCATCATCGAAGCCCTGCGCGACATCGCCGCCACCAGCGACCGCGTGTTCTACGCGGACGCCGCCGTTCGCTCGGTTGAGGCGGCGCACATGAAGACGGCCTGGCGCCGTGTCGCCGTGCTGGCGCCCCACCTACGCCGTCGCGCGGTTGTGACCCCCGTTCCCTGAGGGCGCCGCGGAGCTGACGTCGACCGAGAGCATGTCGTGGGCGATGATCGCCCCAGGCAGCGGGCCGCGGGCGCGCATGTGAGTGAGCATGAAGCGCGTCTGCGGGTACTCGGCGATGAGTTGCTCGATGTCACCGCGCCAGAGGTGGCCGCCCTCCGTCGGGGCGGTCCAGCCGCTGCACTCGCACACCATCAGGTCCGACGCCGCGACGGTGCGGCGCAGACCGGCGCAGAGTGTGCTGTCCCCGCTGAAGCCGATGACCGCGCCGCCGTCGTGTTGCACGGTGTAGGCGAGTGAGGGGCCCGTGCTGTGAACAACGGCGTGGGCCCCCACCGTGTAGCCGGCGAGCGAGGCGCTGGATCCGTCCTGGAGAACGACCCAGCGTGGCTGCACACGTTCCTGGACGAGGTCGAGGAGGTGGCGGCCGTAGCCCGCGTGGAGGAGGCCGAGGACGTACTCGCGCGTTCCCGCCGGTCCGGCGATGGTCAGGCCGGCGCGCGGCTCATCGCCGAATGCCCTCGCCCCCAGCAGGATGGGCAGCATGAAGACGTGGTCGGCGTGGAAGTGCGTGACCAGGACCAGGTCCAGGGAGGCGACGTCCAGCCCGATGCGGGGGAGAAGGGCGTGAACGGGCGCCCCGCAGTCGATGAGCACGCGATCGTCGACCACGCAGGCGGCGTTGCAGCCACGGCCGCCGAAAGCGTCACCGCTGCCGACAACAGTCAGCCGGGTGCTGCCGGCCACAACGCCGGCGACGGGGTCAGCCACTCGGAGGCGCCGTCGCCGGCGGCGTGGCCAGCGTGGAGGGCAGGCCCTCCTGCACGAAGCCCCAGTCGAGCAGGCGCCGCGACTGGCTGAAAGCGTAGGGGGCGTTGAGGATGGCCGACAGCAGACGGTGCCCGCCCCTCACCGCCAGGGCAACCTCGCAGTACCCGGCCGCCGCGGTCCAGCCGGGCTTGATGCCGACTGCAGGCGGATACATCGAGAGCAGCGTGTTGATCGACTGCAGCGAGAAGGCGGGGTGCCCCGCGTTCGCCGCGAGCGTCGTCGCCCGCGTGGCCACGATGTCGTCGAAGATCGGGAAGGCACGCACCACCGCAGCCCCGATGGCGGCAAGGTCGTACGCCGAGCTGTACTGGTCCGCGTCCTGCAGGCCCACCGGGGTGGTGAAGTGGGAATCGTGCAGGCCCAGAGCCGCCACCTGCGCGTTCATCGCCGCGACGAATCGCTCCGCGCCCACGGTGCCGTCGGCGAGGGCGTTGGCGGCGTCATTGCCGCTGACCAGCAGCATCCCGGTCAGCAGCTCGTCCACGGTGAGCGTCTCCCCGGCGCGCAGCCCCATCCGGCTCTCGTCCCAGGCCAGCGCCACCGCCGCTGCGGTGACGGTCACGTCGCGCGAGGTGTTGAAGTTCTCCAGGGCCACCAGGGCGCTGAGGATCTTGGTGGTGCTGGCGGGAGGGAGCTCGGCGTGAGCGTTCTGCTGCCAGAGGATGCTGTTGGAGTCGATGTCAACGAGGATCCCGGCCGCCGCGGTGACGGTGGGTGGCTGCGCGCGTGCGGTCGGCGCATCGAACTGGACGTGCGCTTCCAACAGGCGCATGTCGAACCACGGTGGGCGCGGAAGGTCGGCCGCACTCACCGTTGGTGAAGCACCCGCAGGCACTGCTCTCGCCGGCGCACGCGCGCCGGTCAGGGCGACCGCCGATACGACCGCCACCACGATCAGCAGGGCGAGGGTGCGTGGACGGCGGAGGGCCAACGGCATCGATCGAGGCGCATGGTACGTCACCAATGTCCGGCGCTCCCGCCGCCGCTGACTCTGCGCTCGGTGGTTCGCGGCTGCTTCCTTGAGGTATCACATGGGCATGCGACTCGACCGTTTCACCGAACGCTCCCAGGAAGCCCTCCAGGCCGCTCAGCAGGCCGCTTCGGCGTTGCAACACGCCACCGTCGAGCCGGAGCACCTTCTTCTGGCGTTGCTGCGCCAGCAGGACGGGCTCGTCCCGTCGCTCCTGCAGCGCCTCGAGGTGGCGCCGCAACCGCTGGCCGCGCGCTTGGAGAGCGAGCTGGAAGGCCGTCCCAAGCAGTACGGGGGCGGCGATCCGGCCGTCGGCGCGGCATTGCGCACAGTGCTCATGGCTGCATTCGACGAGATGTCACGGCTCAAGGACGAGTACGTCTCCACCGAGCACCTGCTTCTCGCGCTCGCCGGGCGCCAGGGAGGCGAGGCGCTGCGGTGGCTGGGCGGCGCCGGGGTCACCCCTGACCGCATCTACGCAACACTGGCCGCCGTACGAGGCTCCCAGCGGGTCACCGATCCCAACCCGGAGGCCAAGTACGACGCCCTCGACAAGTACGGCCGTGACCTGACGGATGCGGCGCGCGCCGGCAAGCTCGACCCCGTCATCGGTCGCGACGAGGAGATTCGTCGCGTCATCCAGGTGCTCAGCCGGCGAACCAAGAACAACCCCGTCCTGATCGGCGAGCCGGGGGTCGGCAAGACTGCCATCGCCGAGGGGCTCGCTCAGCGCATCGCCGCCGGCGACGTGCCCGAGGGCCTGCGCGACCGCCGCGTCGTCGCCCTGGACCTCGGCGCCATGGTGGCCGGTGCCAAGTACCGCGGGGAGTTCGAAGATCGTCTCAAGGCCGTCCTCACCGAGGTCACAGGCTCCGACGGCCGGATCATCCTGTTCATCGACGAGCTCCACACCCTGGTGGGAGCAGGCGCGGCCGAGGGCGCGATGGACGCCGGCAACATGCTCAAGCCGGCGCTGGCGCGGGGCGAGCTGCGCTGCATCGGAGCGACCACGCTCGATGAGTACCGCAAGCACATCGAGAAGGACGCCGCCCTGGAGCGCCGCTTCCAGCCGATCGTGGTCGACCAGCCCAGCGTCGAGGACACCATCAGCATCCTGCGGGGGCTCAAGGAGCGCTACGAGGTGCACCACGGGGTGCGCATCAAGGACTCTGCGATCGTCGCGGCGGCGGTGCTCTCGGATCGATACATCAGCGATCGATTCCTGCCGGACAAGGCGATCGACCTCATCGACGAGGCGGCGTCGAAGCTGCGCATCGAGATCGATTCGATGCCGGCCGACCTCGACACCGCGGAACGCGAGATCCGTCAGCTCGAGATCGAGAGGCAGGCCCTCCGCAAGGAAACGGACCCAGCCTCTCGTGAGCGCCTCGATGCGCTTGAGCGCGAGCTGGCCAACGTCCAGGAGCGGGCAGGAGTGATGCGCGAGCGCTGGCAGCAGGAGAAGGGCGCCATCGGGGCGCTCAGCGACGTCAAGAGGCGCATCGAGGAGACCCGCCACGAGGCCGAGCGCGCCGAGCTGGCTGCGGACTTCGGTCGCGCCGCCGAACTGCGCTACGGCACGCTCGCAGAGCTGGAGAGGGCCCTGTCGGCGGAGCAACAGCGCCTGGCCGAACTCCAGGGTGAGCGGGCCATGCTGAAGGAGGAGGTCGACGAGGACGACGTCGCCGCCGTGGTGGCACGCTGGACGCGCATCCCCGTCAGTCGCATGCTCGAGGGCGAGACCCAGAAGCTCCTCCACATCGAGGAGCGCCTCCACGAGCGCATCGTCGGCCAGGATGACGCGATTCGGGCCGTCGCCGCTGCGGTGCGCCGCGGCCGCGCCGGCCTCAGCGACCCTGGCCGCCCCATCGGCTCCTTCATCTTCCTCGGCCCCACCGGCGTCGGCAAGACGGAGCTGGCGCGCGCCCTCGCAGCGCTCCTGTTCGACAGCGAGCAGGCCATGGTGCGCATCGACATGAGCGAGTACATGGAACGCCACAGCGTGTCCCGGCTGGTCGGCGCGCCACCCGGGTATGTCGGCTACGACGAGGGTGGACAGCTCACCGAGGCGGTGCGTCGCCGTCCCTACAGCGTGCTCCTGCTCGACGAGATCGAGAAGGCGCATCCCGATGTCTTCAACATCCTGTTGCAACTGCTCGACGACGGCCGTCTCACGGACGGGCAGGGGCGCACCGTGGACTTCCGCAACAGCGTGGTCATCATGACCAGCAACATCGGCTCACACATCATCGCGGAGATGCCCGCAGCCGCCGACGCTGCAACGCACGAGCGTGTGCGCGACGAGGTTCTCGCCGTGCTGCGCCAGCACTTCCGCCCTGAATTCCTCAACCGTGTCGACGACGTGATCACGTTCTCTCGGCTGGATCGTGACCAGCTCCGTCAGGTCGTCGAGATCCAGCTCGGGCAGCTCCGTGCTCGTCTGTCGGCGCGTTCGATCACCCTCGATGTCGACCCGTCGGCACTCGACCTCCTCGCGGACGAGGGCTATGACCCGACGTATGGAGCGCGTCCGCTCAAGCGGGTCATCCAGCGGCGGCTCCAGGACCCCCTCGCCATGGCCATCCTCGAGGGCCGCCTGCGCGACGGCGACACCGCCCATGTCGAGGTTCGCGACAACGCGCTTGCCATTGAGACGCCGACGCAGACAGCGTCGGTGTCGTGACCAGCGGACCCCCGGCGGGCGGCTGACTCAGCCCTCGCGCTGCTCCGCGCTGGCGTCGGCCATCGCATCGGCGAGGGCGCGATTGTATGGCAGGCTCATCAGGGGACTGGACAGCACGAAGTCTGCCGTTGAGCGGTTGCAGGCAATGGGCACGTTGTAGACGACGGCAATCCGCAGCAGGGCTTTGACATCGACATCGTGCGGATGCGGCTCGAGCGGATCCCAGAAGAAGATCACGAGGTCGATGCGGTTCTCGGCGATCGCTGCTCCGACCTGCTGGTCGCCGCCCATCGGTCCGCTCAGGAATCGATGGACGGGCAGGCCGAGGCTCTCGCTCAGCACCGTGCCCGTGGTCCCGGTCGCGTGCAGATCGTGCTCGCTCAGGGTGGTGCGGTTGTAGCGTGCCCACTCGACGAGATCCGCCTTGCGGTGATCGTGCGCGATGAGGACGATCTGCTTCCTAGTCGGCATCGCGGTCAGCATATCGTGCGAGCGGCGAGCGGATCGTGTCGCCGCGCGCTCAGCTCAGCTTGATGGAGTCGTCGCCGGGCGCGAGGAACACCCGGAGGAGCGGGTCGTCACGCCTGTCGACCGCGACGCGCAGGTAGAGGTCGTCGCCATCCACCTCGAGCGCGCCACCGCATTCGGCCGCGAGGAAGAGGGCAACCCGCGGGTCGACTGCCCCGAGGCCGCTGAAGTGTGGCACCGGCGTGGTGAGCCCGCACGCCGCGGCCACCTCCTGTGCTCGCACGTTCCACGTGGGGCCGGGGACGCGATCGAGGTCGGCGCCGAGCATGGTCGCGAGGATGGCGGCCAGGGCGGCGATCCTCGACCGCGGCGCTTCCGGCATCCCCTCCCACAGCGCCCGTTCGTGGAGCATGCCGTCGAGCACGTCGCGCGCGCGGTCGACGGCTGCGTCGGGCGGGATTGCCACCCACACCCCGTCGCGCCCGCTCCGCGCGGTCCAGCCGTCGACGCCGGCGATGGACCCGCTCGCCTCGGCGGCGGCGGCGACGCATCGAGCGGCATGCCCGCCGGCCGCGACCGCCGCCCCGGGAAGCAGGGAGGTCTCCTCGTCCCACGCCCGGGTGGCCTTGAAAACGCGCCCGTCGCGGAGGAGGGCGACGGGCAGGGCAAGGTGGTTGACGCCCATGTCGAGGGCGGCGCACAACGATCCCTCGCCGTCGTGCACGGGCGGATACACCACGGCGCCGATGGAGTCTGCGGCCACGCGCGCGAAGCCCAGGCCCCACCGCTGCCGCTCCGACCGACGCCTCGCCGTGGTCACGCCCGGCGCTCCGGGCGAGGCCTGCCAGGCCAGGATGAACGAGCGTCCCACGGAGCTGAGCACGACGGACTCGGCGTGGTCATGACGCTCCGCGTTGGTGGCGAACTGCACGAGCACCAGCGCCGCCACCGCGGGCGCCTGTACGGCGAAGTGGTCGCGCTCGTCGATCGAGACGCGCAACGCGGTGCGTGAGGCGACGCCCGCACAGGCGTGCTCGAGGACATCGGAGCTTGTGCCGGCCCCGGATACGGACCGCCCGGCGACGATGCGCAGCGAGGCGGCGAGCATGGTCACGCGCAGCGCCTGGCGCCGTGGCAGCGTTCCGGAGGTCGCATCGATCTCGTCGAGCAGCCGGTCGAGCACGGGCGCGCACATGGGATGGGCCTCGTCCGTGCTCACCACAAGACGATTGCGCCGCACCCGGTAGCCCACTGCGCCCGGCGCTGCGTCGCGCCACTCCGGTGTCCGGGCAACGATCTCCTCCCCGTCGAAAAGTGCAGCAGCCAGAGGCAGTTCCGCGAGCTCGCCGAGGGTGAGGTTCACGACCGAGACGCCAGCCGGTACTTGCGATTGCCATGGCTGACCACCGCCGCGCTCGAGCCGTTGCGGTTCAGCCACGCACCAAACCGGCGCACGGCCTTTGTGCTGGTGTCGGAATGGAAGGTCACCATCTCAGGGTGGTGCATGACCAAGCGCACCGCCTCGCGATGATGATGCTCGGCCATGCTCGGGATGTGAAGCACCAGGGACCCGTCGACGATGCGGAGGTCCTCGACGGTGGGGTCGAGCATGCGGTCGACGCGGTCGATCAGTGACCCCTCGCCGTCGCGCTTGTCATGGAGCCATGCCCTGGGGTGCGAACGGTGGATCTCGCTGCGCACCCGGAACGAGTCGATGTTGGCCGAGTACACGATCGTCAGGCAGTCGGGGAGGTCACGCGCCAGGAGCGAGAGCACGTCACCACTGGTCAACGTCCGGTCAGGCGCCTTGGACAGGTCCCAGTCGATGATGGCGAGCACGGGGCGCGTCGACGCCGCGTTGTTGCGCAGGCAGGCCACGGCGTGCGCCGCGCTCCGAGCTGCCATGGGATGGAAGTGCCTGCCCACGAAGTGCGCGCGCAGCTGCTCGAGGGTCTCAGCGTCGTCCTCGAGGATGAGCACCTCGGCGTTGGCGCGCATCACGCGCCCTGTGCGGACACGAGCGAGGTGGCACCGCCGTGCCGTGCCAGGCGAAGCGCAACACCGTGGGACCTGAGCGACGCGACGGCGCCCCGGAAGTCACGCGCCGGTGCGAAGACAGGGCGAGGATGCCCGGCAACCAGCGCCTCCAGGCCGGCGTTCCCGGCATGGGTCCCGTCGGGCATGGTCAGGCCGCCCCCCGGCGCCAGGCGAACGCCCTCGACATCGACCAGCAGCGCCGCCTCGACCGCGGCTGCGAGGTCGGCGAATCGTTCGAAGGCGCGGGTGTGCGCAGGCAGGCCCGGCGGCGCCGGACCCTGCCAGAACACGAGGACTGGATGGAGGCTGAGGCAGCCGGACACGTCAGGCGCCAGCGTGCGGGCGTCACCGATGACCATCCATGGCCATGGAAGGCAGTCGCCTGCGGCTGCCATCATCTCCGCCGGCCGCACGTCGCACAGGGTGAGGTAGGCACGGTCAAGGCGGTCGCGAAGGGCCACAGCGAGCTCGCCACCGCCCACCACCAGCGCTGTGCGTCCGCGCCCGTGTCGCCTGGCACGGCGCGCTTGCACCGCAAGCGCAGTGGTCATCTCGTCCGCCCCCATGACGCGAATGGTAGGGCCGACGCGGTAGCGGCCATCACCCACACTGGGCCGTGCGCACGGACAGCAGGCGGACAACCGCCCCCTGACGCGGCGAGGACGCCCCCGACCTCAGATGTCGGGCGTGTCCCCGGCGTCGCTCTCGTCGACGTCGTCGAGGTAGTCGACGATCTCGGAGTCGGAGAGATCGCGAGCCCGGTGCAGGACGGCGCCGACCACCTCCACGACCTCCGAGGTCCACTCCAGGGCGGCGGCCAGCTCGAGGGCGGTCGGCTCGCGCTCGAGACGGCGCCGCAAGGCCAGCTCGGCCGCCTCGAGCAGCTTGACCTGCTCGACCAGCTGGGTATCGGCGAGCTTCTGCTCAGCCTCGCGCTTGATGACGTCGTCGAGGAACACCCCGACCACCCGAGCCACGTACGGCTCCAGCCCGGCGGCTGCCCCCCCGCGGCCGGCGTACTCGCGGATGGCGACGGCCACGGCGAGGGTGCCCTCCTGGTAGAGGTCGATGACGTCCACCCCGCGTCCGCGTCGCGCCAGCGCCGAGTCGAGGACGGTCGCCAGTTGGTGCTCGATCAGGCTCGCGCCGGCAGGTCCGGCCGGCGCGCGTCGCGCCTCGTGGAGCAGCGAGGTCAGCTCCGCATCCGTCAGCGGGCTCGATGACCGTACCTGGGCGGCGATGGCGTCGAGCTCGGTGTCGTCCGCGAACGACGAGGTCACTCGGCGCGCTTCCTGGGGACGGCGTCCCGGCCGAAGCGCGCTGCCAGCTGCTCCACCGCCCGGGCCACCTCGCGGCGAGCGGCCGGTTGGCTGGCCCTCTCGACCGCGCCGCCGAACGCACCTCCCACTGAGTACCGCGCCTCGACCCGCAGCTTGCACCCAGCTCGTGAAGGCGTCAGCTCGACGTTCACGGTGAGGTCGAGTCCCTCCTCGAGAACCAAAACCATCAGGTGCGGCTCCTCGACCGTCTTGACCATGAGGACGCCGCGCAGGTGGCGGCCGACCAGACCCGCCTCGACCTCGAAACGGGCGCCCACGCCACGCGCCGGGCCGCCGACGTGGCGGACGCCACGGACCGCCGGCAGCCAGTCTGCGTTGGAGATGTCGCTGACGACATCGAACGCCTCCTTGGCAGGGACGGGCAGGGTGGCGGTGGCGCTCGCCTCGATCATGGCCGCTCCCTCAGTACATCACCGTGGCGTACTCGCCACGTTGCTCGAATCCCACGCGACGGTACACGCGCAGTGCCGCCTCGTTGAACCCGTTCAGGTACAGGGTCACCAGGGGCACCGCGTCCAGGAGCATGCTGCAGAGCGCGGTCATTCCCGCGGTGCCCACCCCGCGTCCACGCCGCGAGGGGGCGGTGAAGACCCCCTGCACCTGCACGACGTCAGGTGTCCAGGCACTCAGCTCCGCCTTGAACACCACGTCGCCGTGCTCGATCCACGCCCAGCTCCAGCCGCGGTCGACCAGCTGGGTCATGCGCGTCCGCCACGCCGACGCGTCCGGCGGGGCGGTGTCGCGACTCATCTCCTCGCGATGCATCATCGCTGCGGCAACGGAGAGCGCGTCGACGTCGCGCCGAGTGGCGCGCCGCAGCGGGGCCGGTGGGAGAACACGCAGGCGGCGGCGGTCGATCTCCATGACGGGCTGCGGATCGCGGACCTCGCGCGCCGGCCGGCGGTGCTCGTTGCAGCGGTGCAGGGCGAGCACCGCTTCGCGCGGCCCCACGAGCAGGTGCGGAGGTGTGTGCGTGCGTGTGGCATCGGCGAGGCGGGGCGCATCTTCGGGATCGGGCACGCATGGGACGGTGAGCGGACCCGCCAGCACGGCGGCTCGCAACTCTCCGCCATCGGAGACGCACCACCACGGCGCGGCAGTGCCGAGCAGGCGCAGCTCGCTGCGCAGGTAGACGTTGTGGACCGGATCGGCGTCGAGCAACCGCTCCAGCGCCTCCGCCTCGGTGGGACCGACTCTCCCGACGGTCAGCTGGGTCACGCCGCGATTGTGGCGCGTGCCACGCCCCTCACAGCGGCCCAGTCCGGGTGGCCGCGGTGCGGCACTAGACTTCGGTCTCCAACGTGGCATCATCAGGAGGCGTCCCCCTGACCCAGGCCCGCCCCGCTGCGTTCGTCGCGACCTTGCTCTGCGGGGTGCTCGCCGCCTGCGGCACCCCCGCCCCCGCGTCGTCGGGCGAGGCGTCGACCCTGGCAGCGACGGCCGCGCCGCGGTCGCCGACGTCCTTCCTCGGCACGGATTTCTCGACGACCGTGCCGGGGACCTGGGCGAACAGGCTGTCGATGGCCGCGGAGGTCGCCAGGTTCAGCGGCGGCGGCAAGGTCGAGTTCCTCATCGAGCAGGGCCCGCCCGGTCAGCCGCGGCCCAACGTCAACGACGTCACCGCCAACATCAACGTGCTGCTCCTCGGGTCGCCCGTGCCGGATGACCAGGTGGGACTCTTCCTGCAGACCGTCTCCAAAAACGGGGCCACCAACCTCAGCTCCCCGCAGCCGGTCACCGTCGGGGGGGCCTCCGGGCAGTTCATCACCTACGACCGCGACATCCAGGGCACCCCCGGCGAGAGCCAGGACATCGTGGTCAACCACGGCGGCAACACCTACGACATCGTGCTGAACACCTCACGGTTCGCCTTCAGTCGCCAGTTGCCTGCCCTGCAGGCTGTGGTGGCGGGATGGCACTGGGCCTCGTGATCCCCTCGGGCCGATTTCTGCCACGATCGGCGCGTGCTCATCATGATGAACGCGCAGGCGACGCCGGCGGAGATCGCCAACGTCATGACCCACGTGCGCGCACGCGGCTACAAGCCCATCGAGCTCCCCGGGGCTGACCGCCTCGCCATCGGGGTCCTCGGCACCAACCCGTCGGCGATCCGCGACGCGGTGGTCGCGCTGCCCGGGGTGGTGGCCGCCATCCCGGTCAGCAAGCCGTACAAGATGGTCGGCCTCGAGTGGCACCCCGAGCGCTCGGTCGTCGACGTGGCCGGGGTGCGCATCGGCGACGGTTCGCTGATCGTCGCCGCCGGGCCGTGCGCCGTCGAAAGCGAGACGCAACTGGTGGACACGGCCACCCACGTCGCGGCCGCTGGAGCTTCGCTGCTGCGGGGGGGCGCGTACAAGCCGCGCAGTTCCCCGTATTCGTTCCGAGGGCTGGGCGCGGAGGGCCTCGAGCACCTCCAACGCGCGCGGGAGCTCACCGGGCTGCCCGTCGTCACCGAGGTGCTCGCGCCCGCGGACGTCGCCGCCGTCGCCGACGCCGCCGACATGCTTCAGGTGGGTACGCGCAACGCCCAGAACTACAGCCTCCTCGAGGCGGTCGGGGAGGCCGGCAAACCTGTTCTGCTCAAGCGAGGCCTCAGCAGCACCGTGGAGGAGTGGCTGCTGAGCGCCGAGTACGTGGTGTCGCATGGCAATCCCGACGTGGTGCTGTGTGAGCGCGGCATCCGGACGTTCGAGACGGGGACCCGCAACACGCTCGACCTCTCGGCGGTGCCGCTGGTGCAGTCCCTGTCACACCTGCCCGTCATCGTCGACCCATCGCACGCCACCGGTCACCGCGACCTGGTGCCGTCGATGGCGCTCGCCGCCGTGGCCGCGGGCGCAGACGGGCTCCTCATCGAGGTGCACCCCTCCCCGGACGAGGCGCTGAGCGACGGCCCGCAGTCGCTCACGTTCGAGCAGTTCGATCTCCTGATGAACGACGTGCGCCGCCTCGTGACTGCATTGCGACACCAACTTGTTGGCGTGGCGTCACAGCGCCCGGGTTAGGATCAGGGCGCGCATCCCGCGCACCCCAACACCATGCCATTGTTCCGCCGACGCCCCGCAGAGTTCTTCCCGCCGATCGGCACGCTTCCTTGCAGAGCGCACGGATGTGGCCACGAGACGGCGATGGCATGCGCCTATCGCGACCGCCGCGGGAGGACGTGCGCGATGGCATTCTGCCCGGAGCACTGGTCGATGGTGGGTGGCGTCGTCTACTGCCGCCGCCACGCCGGCACCATCGTCGCCATGGGACCGGGCGTCGAGCCGGCCGGCATGCCGGAGCTGGAGAACCGCGGACCGTCTCTGGTGGCCTGGGTGGCCGACAAGATCAATGACGAGGTCATCGGCCTGCTTCGCGCCGCGGCGACGGAGGGCGAGACAGTCGTCTCTGATGCCGACGTCGCCGTTGTCTACGGCCACAGCCGTCGGCGCCGCTGGGAGCGGAGCTGGAAGCTCATCCAGCCGAAGATGATCGCGCTCAAGGTGAGCGTGACCGTCACCGAGGACGACGACGAGGCGCTCGTCGAGCTGCGTGTCGGCTCGAACATCGTCGCCCGCGGTGTGCCGCCATGGATCGCGCGCCGTCGAGCCGGGCTCGCTGTCGGCGGCCAGGTCGACGCCGACCAGCGTGAACTCTTCCACCGCTTCCTCGTCAACCACGTGGCTGAGGGGATCGCCTTCGAACGCTCAGCCGAGGCAAGCGTGGTCGCCTGACGCCGTACGGCATCCCGGCTGCGTCGTCGAATCACCCCGCGGTGAGCGGCGCCCCCAGCACGTCGAGGAGCGGCGCCATGAGCTGCGCCCTGGTGACATCCCCAACGCCCCTGGGTCCGCTCTGCACCGAACGGCCGGCCAGCTCGTCCAGGATTGCCAGGGCGCCCGGGGTGTCGACGTCGTCGTCGATACGCGACATGAAGCCGTCGCGGACCGCCTGCGCGTCGGCAGCGCTGAACCGCGACGTTGTGTCAATCGCCGCGCGGTACGTGTCCCAGCGCGCGTGCGCGCCAGCCAGCTCGCCGCGGTCGTACTCCCACGCCGCGCGATGATGATGAGCGGACAGCAGCAGCCGGATCACCGCCGCGGGGACCTCGTTGAGAAGGTCGCGGACGAAGACGAGATTTCCCAGCGACTTGCTCATCTTCTCGCCGTGGTAGCCGACCATGGCGACGTGGACCCAGTGACGCACGTACTCGGGGACACCGGCCGCGACCGCCTGCGCGATCTCCGACTCGTGGTGGGGGAAGATGAGGTCGTCGCCGCCGCCGTGGATGTCGATCGGCAGGGCCAGCTCGCTCGCCGACAGGACGGTGCACTCGATGTGCCACCCCGGCCGTCCCGCGCTCCACGGCGACCGCCAGTGCGGCTCGCCGTCGCGCGACGGCTGCCAGAGGACGAAGTCGAGCGGGTTGCGCTTGCGGGGATCATCGGGGTTAGCCCCGCGGCTGCGTGAGAGTTCCACCATCGTGGCCGTGTCCAGCCTGCAGAGGGACCCGTAGGCGGGGAAGACGTCCACCTGGAAGTACACCCAACCCTGGGACTCGTAGGCCGCCCCAGCATCGACAAGCCTGGCGATCCACTCCACCATCTCCGGAACGCGTGCGGTTGCGCGCGGAGACGCGTCGACATCGAGAAGCCCGAGGTCGGCCATGTCGTGGTCGAAACGCTGCGACTCGTGCTCACCCAGCTCGAGGTAACCGACACCCCGTTCACGCGCCACGCGCAGGATGTCGTCGTCGACGTCGGTGATGTTGCGCACGCTGCGAACGGTGACACCGTCGGCCCGGAGTCGCCGGGCGATCACGTCGAAGGTGTGGTAGGTGAACGCGTGGCCGAGATGACCGCCGTCGTACGGTGTGATCCCGCACACGTACATCCCGATGCGCCCGTCGCGTGGAATCAGCGCAGCCGGCGACGCGGTCGCAGTGTCAAACAGGTGCACGTCGCTCGATTGTAGGGAGCGGAGGAAGCGGCTCAGCGGGAGCGCGCGGCCAGGGCGTCCCGGGCGGCGGCAATGGCCGTGCGCGAGTCTGCGAAGCTCGACCGCGCCATGGCCGAGGCGATGGACAGCCATTCCGCCTCGTCGATCTCGGCCGCCTGCGGGGTGAGCGCGGCTCCGGCTGGTGCGATGACCAGGAAGTGGTGCACCAGCTTGAACATCAACCTGCCGTCGCGGCGGTAGACGTACTCGGAATGGGGGAGGGACGCGACGATCGAGAGAGCCGCCAGCGGCAGCCCGCACTCCTCGGAGATCTCCCGCAGCGCCGCCTCCTCGGGTCTCTCGCCCGTCTCGATGTGCCCCTTGGGAAGGCCCCAGTACCGTCCCGCCCGCACCATGCACACCTCCCACTCGTCGCCCGCGGGCCGCGCCAGGACGCCGCCCGCGGAGATCTCGCTCGGGGAACGGCGCGGCACCGATCCAGCCTAGCGGGCTGGGAGGGGCGGCGAAACCTCGATGCTATGATCCGCTGCCCGCGGCCCCGTGGTGTAGCCTGGTTTAACACGCCACCCTGTCAAGGTGGAGATCGTCGGTTCAAATCCGATCGGGGTCGCCACGCGCCCACCCCGGTGGCAGGGCTCAGAAGCGCACCGAGCGGCGCCAGATCTCCAGCAGCCCGGCGTCGCCCGAGACGTCGAGGCCGGCCTCGTCGCGGCGATTGGTCACGAGCGCAAGGAGATCGCTCGCCGAAGCCCGGAGCTCGCAGTCTCCTCCCGCCACGTCGCGCTCGACACGGAGCCCGTCGTCGCGCAACTCGACGCGCCACGCGCCCGCCGTGTCGGTGGCGGCGAAGTTCACGGTCCGGCCGCGACCGTCGGGGACGCGGACCCGGCGTGACGCGACCAGCAGCCATTCGTCGACGCCGTCGGCGGCCGCTCGCGCCGCGAAAGGGGTCGGCGACCCCGCCGCCTGCTCGGCATCGAGGCGGTGGACAGCCGTCTCATGCGCCTGCCGGCGAGCCCAGAACGCCAGCGGCGTCGGAGCCGGCGCAAACGACCAGAACTCGTCCTCCGGCGACGCCGCGCGCAGAACGTCGACGAGCTGACCGACACCCTCCAAGTACCAGGCGACGAGCGCGGCTGGGTCGGACGGGCCCTCGAAGTCACGACGAAGGCGCTCCTGGACACGGTCGCGAACGATCATGGCGGCCCAGCGCTGGACGTCGCCGAGGTGGTGGATGAGCCTGTCGACCTGCCACCCCGGGCAGGACGGGACGGCTGCGTCGAAGGGGGTGCGCGCGACCACGTCGCCGAAGCGCCGGCCCTCGGCCTCGAGGATCTCGATGTGCTCCGCGACCGTCAGGGTGCTTGCGCCGGGCGAGCCGCTCACAGGGGTCGCGCCGCCCGTCGTCTGCAGCGTGCCATGAGGTCCTCCAGGGGTTGTCCTGTGTGGGACGGCCGTGCGATGCAACCACCCTCACGCTGCCGGTGCCGGGCAAGCGCCGGTACCATGGTCGAGTGTGCCGCAGCATCAAGACCCTCCGCAGCCCGGAGCCCGTTCCCGACGACGATGTCCGCGCCGCCGCCCTGCAGTTCGTGCGCAAGGTGAGCGGCTACCGCCAGCCGTCCGCGGCCAACCGCGAGGCCTTCGACGCAGCGGTTGACGCCGTCACCGCGTCGACGCGACATCTGCTCGAGGACCTCACTCCCGCGCGAGGCGCCAGGGCCTCCTGAGCGCCGGCTCAGTTCGCCGCTGCCGAGGCCACCCCGGCGTGCGCGGCGAGCCAGCCGGCCACGTCGTTGAGGACGGCGTCGCGCTCGGGCTCGTTGAAGACCTCGTGGTAGAGGCCGTCATAGATGTGCAGCGTGTGGTCGGGCGAGCTGACATGGGCGTCGACCCATCGCGCCGCGCCGGGGTCGACGAGCCGGTCGACCGTCCCCTGGACGGCGAGCAGCGGGAGGCGAAGACGGGCCACGTCGCGGTGCACCTCGTCGATGGCGCGCAGGATCTCTGCCCCGGTCCTGGCGCGAACCCTGCCCAGGTGGACGAGTGGATCCTCGCGGTACGCCCGCACCACGTCGGGGTCGCGGCTGACCGCGTCAAGGCTCAGGGCCACGACGGGCAGGTTGGAGGCCCAGCGCGAGAGGAAGCGCCCGGCCCGAAGGGCCGCCGGTGACACCGGTGGGG
>DAISRJ010000029.1:0-27186 GCA_036828955.1 Candidatus Dormiibacterota bacterium
CTACCTGGAGGTCGATGCGGGAGACATCCGGGGGTACATCGCAGCTCCCAGTGGGTCGGGGAACATGACGTGGCTGTACGTCTGGCGCGGCGAGATCGACCGGGCGCGCAGCCTCATCGCCGAGATCAGCCCCTTGCTGGAGGGGTCCCACACCGAGATGCGCGGCGACTTCCTGGCGGCATGCGCCGTGCTGGCCAACGCGGAGGGACGTCCGGCGGAAGCCCTGGCGTCGGCTGAAACCGCGCTGCGCTCCTGCCTTGAGCGCTCGTTTCCCATCCCCGCACGGAGGGCGCTGATCCAGGCGGTCGACGCTGCTTTTGCCCTAGGGCGCGCGGACAAAGTGGCCGAGTTGATCGATCTCGTGCGACAACACCACCGCCCCGGCCGCCAGCCCGGGGTGGACGCGCACATCCTGCGCTGGCAGGCGCGACTCGCCGAAGGAGTCGGTGACGACGCCACGATTATCGGCAGTTACACGCGCGCCATCGACGCGTTCACCTCGCTCGCCCGCCCGTTCTGGCTCGCGGTGACGCGCCTGGAACTCGGCGAGTGGCTGGCAACTCACGGTCGCGTGGTGGAAGCGACGGAGCAGCTGACGCAAGCGCGGACAACGTTCGACGCGCTGGGGGCTGCTCCATGGCTCCAGCGGGCCGATGCAGCAGGCGCCGACGCGCCGGCGGTCGCGACGCATGCACATCGGTGAGGACAAAGCAGCCGGCCTCTGCGTCGCGCAGGTGTTGCTGATCGATCGCGTATCCGACGTCCACCGCTGGCTGCTCGGCCACTTCTGAGCCAACTCCGCAGCCGACGCCGTCGGCAAGAGACGGGCGATGCCACTGACGACGCCAAGCACACCACGCCGGTTGAGCGAGCAGATCACTGAGAGCGGTGCGCTCGCCAGAACCCGCCTGCCTCGGACGCCGCTGGTACAGACCGCCTACGCTGGCACTCGACGTTCACCGCACGGAGGTCAAGCACATGTCTGCCGACGATGAGACGGTTGCGGACAAGTCCGGGGAGGGGGTCGGTGACCCTGGCGGCGACCAGGACCTCAATGCGACGGTCGCGGACGCGTTTGAGGAAGCGGTTGATGAGAAGAGCGGGGACCAGGACATCGACGCCGAGGTCAGGCACCCGGGAACGGCCGGCGAGGCCAAGGATGCCGGCGAGAAGGTCCGGGACAAAGCGGACCGGCTGCGCGACAACATCGAGGTCGACTAGCGCGCAACGCCTCGCCAGGTCGCACGGTCAGGGTTCCACATCCACCGTGCAGATGTCGCCGTGTGCCTGCAGGTACGAGCGCAGAGAGATGAGCGCGGCCACGCCGTCGCCGACGGCCGAGGCGAGCTGCTTGGTCGCGCCGCGCCGCGCATCACCGGCGCCGTAGATCCCCGGCACCGACGTCCGAAAGGCCTCGTCGGTGAGGATGAAGCCGCGCTCGTCGAGATCGACAAGTCCATGCACGAACTCGGTGTTCGGGGTCAGGCCGATGAAGACGAATGCTGCCGCGGGACGCAGCTCGCGCTCCTCGCCGCTGGTGCGTACGACAACGCTCTCGAGGTGGCCGTCGCCGCGCAGCTCGACGACCTCGCTGTCGACCTCGACGATCACCCGCTCGTCGGCGCGCACCCGATCCTGGAGAAGCCGCGACCCGGTCAGCTCGTGGCCGCGCTGGAGGATTCGAACCCGCTTGGCGAACTGAGTGAGGAAGAGCCCCTCCTCGAGCGCCGAGTTGCCGCCGCCGATGACGAGCAGCTCCTCGGCGCCGCGGTAGAACGGCCCGTCGCAGGTCGCGCAGAAGTGCACGCCAGCGCCGATGAGTTCGTCCTCGCCGGGGACCCCGAGGCGGCGGTACGTCGACCCGGGCACGAGCAGCGCGGCGTGCCCGGTCACCTCGCCGGCGCCGCCGAGGTGCAGGCACAGGTCGTCGCCCTCGCGGACGATGCTGTCAACGGCGACGCCGCTGAGCAGCTCGACTCCGTATTTCCTCGCCTGGGCGATGAAGCGGTCGGCCAGTTCGGCGCCGCCGATGCCCTCAGGGAAGCCCGGGTAGTTGTCGATCCGCTCCGTGACGCCCGCCTGGCCGCCGAGACCACCGCGGTCGACAACGATGGCCTCGATCCCCTCACGCGCGGCGTAGATGGCGGCGCCGAGCCCGGCCGGCCCCCCGCCCACGATGGCGAGGTCGTACATCCGCCGCTGCGGCTCGAGGGCGAGGCCGAGCTTGCGCGCCAGTTCCTCGTTTTCGGGATCGACGAGAACCGAGCCATCCGCGAAGACCACCGTCGGGATGGTCCGTCCGCCCTTCTGGATCTCCTCGACCCGCCGCAGCCCTGCCGGGTCCTTGTCGATGTCGACCCAGTCATAGCTGACGCGTTGCTCGGCGAGGAATCGCTTGGTGCGCCGGCAGTCTGGACACCACGGGGCGCCGAGCACAGTGACATCGGCCATGGGACCGATGGTGACATGACCGGACGGGCGGCGTGAATAGGGTGTCGATACCTACTTGCTGGCACCCACGCCCGGGGCGCGGTAGAGAAACTGGTTCAGCCCCTGCGCGTGCAGCTGGTACGCGCCGAGCCCGAACGCCACGAGGCAGCACACCAGCGCCAGGAGCATCATCAGACGTCTGGCCCTGAGCCGTCGCCGCTTGGTCTGTGGGTAGGCGGTCGGGTCGTACGGCACCGGTCAGTTGCTCGGTGGCCGTTGCACGAACGCGGCGGATCCCTTGAGGGCGAGCTCGCTGACCAGCTGGGAGTAGCCCACCGAGAACAGCCCGATGAGCACCAGCGCCGCCCCGGCCCGCCACAGGCGGCGAGCGCGGGCGTTGCGCGCCGAGCGCCACCAGCGCCGCACGGCGGGCACGCGCATCAGCGCCAGGGGCGCGCTGACGGCGAGTGCGTCGAGGAAGATCGAACTGAGACCGAACAGGAACGCGAGATGAATCAGGATCGTCACCCAGAGGACGTACGTGAGGCGCTGAACCGATTTCCAGTGTCCGCCGAGCCATCGCATCGCGCGCCGATTCGCCGTCAGCGTCAGGGGGATCAGCAGGAACACTGACACGGTCCCGAAGACCAGGAAGGTGTGGCCGGCGATGCGGCCGAGGGGACCTCCGAGGAAGGTGTCGCCCGTGGTGAGCGCGGCCAGGGTGAGGTCGGTGCCGGCGGTGAAGAACATGGCGACGCCGTAGTCCCGCCGCAGGATGACGTGCCAGCGCCAGCCGGTCATGGTGTGGACCGGTGTCACACACAGCATCATCACGAAGAGCAGGAAAGACGACGTGCCGAGCACGTCTGCAGTCGATGCCGACACGTTTGCCACCGCGTGGGGGCGCCCGAGGATGAGCGAGACGATCTCGGGCGCCATCAACACGAAGGGAATGACCAGGAGCCCGCGGAAGAACAGGACGCCCAGCACCGGCAGCGCGCGGTTGCGGCTCCGAGCGCCGGCGCGCGTGCTCGCCGCGATTGGCGGCGTGGCGACCGCCGGCGCCTGGCCCGGAGGTGAGGCGAGGGGCTCGAATCCGTCGCGAGGTGCGGTCATGCCTTGCATGGAAAGTCCCTGACGACACCCGACGGATGGATGCACGCCCAGTGGTCACCGGGCAGCAGCGAACCGGAACGATACCACGGACGCTGCGAGCGCACCAGCACGCTCAAACGCCGCTGCCGCCCCACCACCGCGCCGCGCCGACCCGCTTCAGCCCGGTGGCGGAATCGCCCCTGCTGACGCTGAGTTCAGGTCGTCCCAACCGTAGTTGGCCGGCCAGGTGATGCCCTCCGCAATCCAGGCCTCGACGATCTCCGCAAGCCTGGTGGGCCGCACCTCTGTCTTGACCAGGTAGTTGAGGGCACCAAGTTGTTCGGCTCGTCTGCGGAAATCGTGGTCCGAATAATTGGTCAGGAGGGCGATCGGGAGGCGCTGACCCAGGTCCGCGGCACAGCGCCTGAGGACCTCGAGCACGTCCAGCCCGCTCATGTCCGGGAGGCCGACGTCGAGCACGATGATGCCGGGTCGCATCTCGGCGGCCTGTCCAAGCCCTTCGCGCCCATTGACCGCAACCACGACCTCGTGGCCGGCTGCTTGCAGGCCGAGCGAATACATGCTGGCGATATCCGGTTGGTCTTCCACGAGCAGGATTCTCATGAGGGTTGCTCCCGAGGATAATTCAGTCCGTGCCCGCCTCCTGCGATGCCCTGTATTCGGCGCTGTGCCGGTCGCTGCTCAGCCTTGCCGAGAGGACACGAGCGATCCGGGATGCCAGCCTTGAGGGGATCGCCGACCTGATCGTCGACGAAGCGCGACAACTGATGAGCGACGTTGAATGCGTCCTGTCTGTGGTGTCCGAACACCATCCCGACAACTTCACCGTGATCGCAGGCTCCGGCGCCTGGGCGAAGAGCACGGTCGGAGGCGAATGGCCGGTTGCCGGGACCCTGAACGGGCGCGCCCTGCTGACACAGCAGACCGTGGACACAGAGGATGCCCCGTCGGAGAGCTCGACGCCCCACGTCTTTGGCGAGCAGATCCGGGTCGGCCGTCTTGTCCCGATCCTGGGTTCGCATCCGCTTCCCGACGGAAGGATGGTGCTCGGTGTCCTGGGATTCTGGCGAGCCAGCACGCGATTCACCACGGATGAGTGCGCCGTCATCGACGCCTTCGCGTCGTACGCGTCGCTCCAGGTCGTGGGCCTCGAAGCACGACGGGCCTCGGTCGTGATTGGCGACCGCCTCGCCTTTGCGCACCGCGTCAGTCTCGATCTTCAAGCGTCGCTGGTGCCCAGCGACATCGTGCAGCGTCTCCTGATGACGACCCTCTCAGTCGTGCACGCCGACCGCGCCACGCTGTCAACCATCGAAGACGACGTCATCACCATTGAAGCCACTCTCGGCGGTGGTGGGCAACCCACGTGGGTTGGGCGCAGGTACGGCAATGAGTTCTTCACCCTTCAGCCCGAGGTGGGCGAGGCAGTTCGCGAGCGCCGCCCCGTCCTTGGCGGTGGGTTGAACGTGGACAACGCCGCCCCAGAGTTTCGGACAGCTTTGGCGAAGACGAAGCACACCCTCATCCTGCCGCTGGTGATCGCAGACAAGACGGTGGGGCTTCTTGTTCTCAGTCGTGTCGATGACGCGCCATTCACCGACCAGGACCTCGAAGTGATGGAACTGATCGGGAGCATCGCGGCGCTGGCGCTCCGCAACGCGCGCCAGTTCGAGCAGATTCACCAGGCCGGTCAGGCGAAGAGCGAATTTCTCAACATGGCTGCACATGAGCTCCGCACCCCGATCACCGTTGTCCAGGGCTATCTCGACCTGATACGAAGTGGAGCGTTCGGGGAGCTGCCCGATGCGGTTTCGAGTCCGGTCGATCTCATTGCGGGAAAGGCCGCAGAGTTGGGGTCACTGGTCACCAACATCCTCGATGCAGCTCGTCTGCAGGCCGCGCCGCCCGTGCTGCCGAGCAGCGTCTTTGACCTCCGCGAGGAGGTGGCCGAAGCCGTGAAAAGAGCCGAAGCCCGACGGGCGCTCCTCGAAGGGACGCTGGTGTACGAGCCTCCACTGGGTCCGATTGAGGTCGAAGCCGGTCGCGGATACATCGGTCGAGTGCTCGACAACCTCATCAACAACGCGATGGCCTATCAGGTGGAGAAGCCCTGGATCCACATCACCATCACCGCGGAGGCGGACGCGGCCATCTCCGTGGAAGACCATGGATTGGGAATCCCCGAGGACGTCCAGCCGCGGATCTTTGATCAGTTCTTTCGTGTCGGTCGACCACCATGGAACCGCGCTGCCGGAACTGGACTTGGTCTGTTTCTCAGCAGGCAATTTGCGCGCACCGCAGGCGGAGACCTCCGGTTGGAGATCTCCGAGCTGGGGGTGGGTACCACCTTTGTCTTCCTCCTACCGCTCGCGGATGCTGCGGCGCCAAGATCGTGAGCGACCGCCTGCACGCAGTGTCGCGCGGGGCCCTGCTCTGGCTGGGGAACCGAAAGAACGCACAACTGGTGATATCGAGGGTGCCCCTCACACGGCGTGTGGCCCGCCGGTTCGTGGCCGGCGACCGCGCCGAGGATGCGACGGAGGCGATCCGCCGGCTCAATGCCCAGGGCGTCGACGGCGTGCTCAACCTGCTCGGGGAGGGCGTCACCACCTCCGCGGACGCCGATGCAGCCGCAGCCGAGTACGTGAACGCGATCGCTGTCGCCGCGGGGCAGGTGCGGACGAGCATCACTCTCAAGCCGTCTCAACTCGGTCTGCTGTTCGACGCGGCCGGTTGCGCCGCGCGACTGCGACAGGTCGCCGTTCAGGCAGCCGCGGTCGGGCTCGGACTCGAGGTCGACATGGAGCAGTCCAGCCACGTCGCCGCAACCATCGAGACGTTCCTGAGCGCTGGGCTGGATCCCCTGCCGCGCCTGGCGATCCAAGCCTGCCTGCATCGCAGCCCGAGTGACCTCGAGACCCTGATCGACGCCGGCGTGCGCACACGCTTGGTGAAGGGCGCCTACCTGGAGGGGCCAGGGGTCGCGATACAACAGACGGGCGCGATCAGTCGTCGTTATGGCGAGCTGTCCACGCTCCTCTTGGACCGAGGTGCCGATCCGGCGTTTGCCACCCACGACTCTGCGCTGATCGACCATGTCGTGGGTGAGGCTCGTCGCCTGGGTCGGGACAAGCGGGATTTCGAGTTTCAGATGCTGTACGGGATTCGCCGCGACCTCCAGGTCGAGCTCGCCCGAGCCGGCTTTCGGGTGCGCGCGTACGTTCCCTTCGGGCCGGCCTGGTATCCGTACCTGGTTCGGCGCCTCGCCGAGCGGCCGGCGAACCTGCGCTTCTTCGCCCGTGCCCTGGTCGGCAGATAGCGCTGTCCCTGACCGGCCCGGACTTCAGGACACGACGTGACCGCGCGGCTGCACGCCCAGACCCAGGTGGGCCGCCGTGCGACCGCGCTCATCCCTCACGATGTCTCGGATGGACCTGAAGACCAAGCTGCTGATCGCCCTCATCCTGCTGGTCGCCGTCGCGGGCCTGTCTCTGTCGTTCCTCATCTCCTTCACGGCGACGCCGGCCAACTAGACTTCGTCGCTCACGTCGGAGAAGCGTGGGGAGTGGAGGATGAACGGCGAGGCGACCGTTGCAGCGGCGGCCGAGGTTGCGCCCTCCGTCAAGCCATCCGCTTCTGAGGCACCTGCAAACCCCCGCCTGGTGGCTCTGCACCGAGCGGTCCGGGCAGCGATCGTCATCCCCGCGACGTTCGCGATCAGCCTCCTCGTGATCCGCGACCTCCAACTGGCCACCTTCGCCGTGTTCGGCTGCTTCTCGCTCCTGGTGCTGGCTGACTTCGGTGGGCTGCGCCCCGCTCGGGCGGCTGCCTATGTCGGGACAGCGCTTGGAGGCGCCATCCTGGTCACGCTGGGAACGGCGGTGTCGCCGAACGCCGGCGTCGCCGCGGCCGTCATGCTCGTGCTGGGTTTCACGGTGGCGTTCGGTGGTGTCTTCGGCGGGTATGTCGCCGCCGCTCAGACCGCATTGCTCCTCGCGTTCGTGCTGGCGGTCTCCATCCCAGCGCCGCTGTCGGCGATCCCCACCCGCGTCGGTGGATGGCTCCTCGCCGGTGCGGTGTCAACCCTCGCCGGCCTGTTCCTGTGGCCGTGGTTCGAACGCGTGGCCCTGCGCAAGCAGGCCGCCGCAGCGTGCATCGCGGTTGCGGCCCTGGTGGCCAGCGAGCGACACCATCCCAGAGACGATGCAACGGCGCCGCTCACGGAGGTTGCCCGCGGCGCGGTCGCGGCCGTCCGCGGTGAATACGTCCACACGTCGATGCGACCCGCTGGTCCGACCAGTCACGACCGCGCGTTCGTGGAGCTGATCACTCAGATTGAGCAGATCGTCGACCTCTTGGAGCGGCCGTTCTACGAGCAGCGGCAGACCTTTCGTCCGTGCACCGACGAGGGGCGCCATCTCGCCGCGGCCGTCACCGCCGCTCTGCGCGCCAGCGCGGCGGTGCTCACGGGAGGTGCACCACCCGACATTGGGGCTGTCGACAGCGCGCGGCGCGCACACCGCGCGGCGCTCGACAACTGGGCTGCCGAACAGCTGCGTGACGGTCGCGCAGCGGAGGAGGTCCTCCAGGGAATCGACGTCGACCACACCCTGCGCGTCATCGCGTACCTGACGATTGCGTTGAGCGCCAACGCCGTGATCGCCGCGGGTGGGCGTCCCCACGAGAGCTTTCCCCTGCCTGCTGCGATCCCGCGGCATGAGGGGGCCCGCGGTGTTGTTGTTCGCACCCTGCGGACCGTGCGCACCCACCTCGAGCCGACATCGACGGTACTGCACAGCAGCCTCCGGGTGGCCGTCGGCCTGGCGTTGTCGGTGTTCCTGGCACGCACGTTGGGCCTCGCTCATGCCTTCTGGGTGGTGCTCGGCACGCTCTCGGTGCTGCGCTCGAACGCGCTGGGGACCGGACGTACGACCGTCCAGGCGATCGCGGGCAGCGTGATCGGGTTCGTCGCCGGTGGCCTCTTTGCGAGTGTTGCGGGAAAGAGCCCCGTTCTGATGTGGATCGCTCTGCCCGTCGCCCTCTTCCTGGCGTCGTACGCGGCGAGTGCGTTCGGTTTCATCGCGGGCCAGGCAGCCTTCACCGTGACCGTGATCCTCATCTTCAACCTCATCTCGCCGGCCGGCTGGCAGGTCGGCTTGGTGCGCGTCGAGGACGTCGCGGTCGGCACCGCGATCAGCGTTGTCGTGGGCATCCTGCTCTGGCCGCGAGGAGCGCGCCGGGACCTCGCCCGGGCGACGGCTGCGTACTACCGCGCGGTCGGCACCTACCTCGAACGCGCCTTCGGCCTGATCCTCGGCGGGGACACAGCTGCCGAGGTCACGCCGGTGCGTGCGGATGCGGTCCGGGCGCGCGATCGCGCCGGCGAGGCATTCGACGTGTTCCTGAACGAACGTGGTGCCAGGCATCTCCAGCCCCAGACAGCGGCACGGCTGGTCGCTTCGGGGAGTCAGGCGTTGCTGGCCGGCGACCTGCTCGTCGTCGTCGCCGCTGACCTCGGCTATCGGGCGGACGGGTGCGTCGACGGGGCGACGATGGTGGAAGCGGAGGTGCGCACCCTGCTGGCGGGCATGAGACAGCTGGCCGGGCAACTCGGCGGCACGGCGCCCGGCGGCGCACGGACCGAGCGGCCTTCGGTCGAAGCGGTTCGTCACGCCGCTGTCGGCTGCATGCGCCGAGCGGGGAGTGACGAGGCGGCGACGCGCAGCGCCATGGCTGTCGTGATCGCCGGCGAGTGGGTGCAGAACCTGGCCCGTATGGAGGCCGACCTCGAGCAGCCGGTGAGGAGCGCAGTCGAAGCGGCCGCGAGCCGGTGGTGGCGGTAGCCTCAGCCAACCGTGCGCACGCCGGCGCGGCGCCTCTACGCGGCGGTGGCGAGCGCCTCGTCCACGACCTGGAGCAACTGACGCTTCGACGTGAATCCGACCACCTGGCTGACGGGCTTGTGACCGACGAACAGGAGCAGTGTCGGCAGGGACATCACGCCGTATTGCACCTGCAGGAGGGGGTTGGCGTCGACATCCACGGTCACCACCCTGAGGCGGCCGGCGCGTTCGATGGCGATGGCTTCGAGCACCGGCGCGATCATGCGGCAGGGGGGGCACCACGAGGCTCCGAATTCGACGAGCACGGGAATGTCGGACGCGAGCACAGCGGTGTGGAACGTGGCGTCGTTGACGGGGCCGAGCATCTGAGAACTCCTGATCACTGACGGGTTGTGACCGCCTTGTAAGCGGCGCAGTTGGAGAAGGTGTGCGTTGCGGTGCGGACACGTGCCGGGCTTCCGCGCGCGGGCGGCGGTGGGTTGAGATCCTCGGATGCATAGCGATCCCAGACGGCCTGACGCGACATCCCCAGGCGGTCGGCGATGTCGCCCCAGCTCATCCCTTCAGCGCGCGCGGTGACCACCGTTGACGCTCTTCGCGACCCCAGCAGCACGGCGAGCGAGCGGAGAGCCAGCAGCCGGTCGTCCGTTGGGAGCGCGTTGAGGGCGTCCAAGACGCCCGCCACGGCGCTGTCGGCGCGCGGTGTCGAGGATCGGTACGCCATATGTCAAGTATACATGACATTGAGACGAGTCCATGCGTGGGCTTCAGACTGGGGCACCGTGGACGTCACGGGCCTCTATCGCGGACCACGCGAGGACTTCATCGCGCGCCGAACCGCCCTGGTGCGCACCCTTCGTCCCGCCGATCCCGATGCCGCCGCTGCCGCCGGCAGGATTCGCAAGCCCCCGTCGAGCGTCTGGGCGATCGACCAGCTCGCCGCCGAGGACCCGGAGCTCATCGCTGAGCTTCTCGCTGCCGGCGCCGACGCGCGGCGAGCTCAGCAGGCGGTGGCCGCTGACACAGGCAGCGCTGAGGACCTGCTTCTCGCCTCAGGGCGGCTTCGCGACCTCGTCGAGGCTGCCCTCCGCGCTGCCGTCGAGGCTCGCGATGGCGGCGACCACGCCGCCGGCGAGGACACGTTGCGGAAGATCAGGACCACCCTCCAGGCAGCGGCCACCGGCAGCGCAGACCAGCGCCTCGCCCTCTGGAGCGGCACGCTCGACCGAGAGCTTGACCCCGCCGGCTTCGGCGCGCTGTCCGGCGGCGACGACGACGCGCCAGAGCTTGCGGCGATCCTCGCTCCACTGCGACGCGGGCCGTCGACCGAGCCTGGTGGCGCCAAACAGGTTCGACCTCGCCCGGCCAGAGACATCGTCGAACGCCGCGCCGCCGAGCGTGCCGTTGCCGAACACAATGCAGCAGCCGAACGGGCCCGGGCGACCGCCGACAGCAGGCGGCAACAGGCGCAGCGTCTGGCTGCCCAGGCCCAGATGGCGGAGGCGGATGCTGTGGCGGCGGAGCGAGCTGCCGAGCTCGCGGAAGAGGCCGCTCTCAGAGCTCGTAACGGGCAACCGGGCAGGTCCTCGCGACGTCCGTGAGGAGCTGCCCGGTCGGCTACTTCGGCTGTGCCGTGATGCGCAGGTAGGGCTTCGGAGAGCGATACCCCGGGAAGATCTGCTTGGCCTCGTCGTCCGAGACGGACCCGGCGATGATCACGTCCTCCCCCAGCTTCCAGTTCACCGGCGTCGACACGCGGTGCTTCGCCGTCAGCTGGAGGGAGTCGATCACCCGCAGCACCTCGTCGAAGTTGCGACCGGTCGTCATCGGGTAGATGAGGATCAGCTTCACCTTCTTGTCGGGACCGATCACGAACACGTTGCGCACCGTCTGGTTGTCCGCGGGCGTGCGCGTTGCGGGGTCACCAGAGGTGCTGGCGGGGAGCATGCCGTAGAGCTTGGACACGTTGAAGTCGGCATCGCTGATGATCGGGTAGCCGGGGCGTGTGCCCTGGGTCTCCTCGATGTCGTTGGCCCACAGCTCATGCTTGCCGATGGGGTCGACAGAGAGTCCGATGATCTTCACGTTGCGGCGCTCGAAGTCGGGCTGTATCTTGGCCATGTACCCGAGCTCGGTGGTGCAGACCGGGGTGAAGTCCTTCGGGTGCGAGAACAGGACCGCCCACGAGTCGCCGATCCAGTCGTGGAACTTGATGCGGCCCTGCGTCGTCTCGGCCTCGAAGTCTGGGGCGGTGTCGCCCAGTTGAAGAGCCATCGTCGTCCTCCTAGCATGAGTCTGTGTGGTGGCTGAGTCTGACGCAGCACCGCTTTCTCTCGCTCTGAGGCTCGCCGCCGTGTCATCGGTGAGCTCCGGTCATGCCGTGACACGCTACCCTCGGCTACGTGCCTCACAGGGATGAGCGTCGCCGGCGCACCAAGATCGTCGCGACCATCGGGCCGGCATCGGACGACCCCGCGACTCTCCGAGGGCTGATCGAGGCCGGGATGGACGCGGCCCGCCTCGGGCTGGCGCACGGCCCGGTCGAGGCGAGCGTGGCGCGGCTGCACCGGGTGCGCGCGGCCGCGGCCACGTCCCGCCGCGAGATCGGCATCATCGCGGACCTGCCCGGCCCCAAGATCCGCGCCGGCGCGTACCCGGAGGGCGGGATCTTCCTCCTGGAGGGCGAAACGGTGGACCTGGCGCCGCGCAGCGCCGCGGACGAGACCAGCTCGGCCGAGCGCACCGTTGTCGACCACGCCGATCTCCTCGCCGACCTGCGCGCCGGCGACCTGGTGGCCCTGGGAGACGGCGGCGTTCAGCTGGCCGTGGTCGAAGTCGGCAACGACAAGGCGGTGTCGATCGTGCGCAGCGGCGGACGCCTCCAGGGGCGCCCCGGTGTGAACCTTCCTCCCGGACGGCTCAGCGCGGCCACCCCGACCGCCGAGGACATGCTCCTTCTCGAGGCGATGTGCGAGGCCGGCGTTGACGGGATCGCTGTCTCCTTCGTGCGTCATGCGGACGACATCCGCGCGGTCCGGCGGGCCACCGGCCCGGATGGGCCGATGCTGGTCGCCAAGATCGAGACCAAGACCGCCGTCGACGACATCGAGGAGATCATCGAAACGGCCGACGCCGTGATGGTCGCCCGAGGCGACCTCGGAGTCCGCCTGCCGCTCGAGGACGTTCCCCACCTGCAGAAGCGGATCATCAAGGCCGGGGTGTCATACGGGCGCCCGGTCATCACCGCAACGCAGATGCTCGAGTCGATGGTGCACGCGCCCACGCCCACTCGCGCTGAGGTCAGCGACGTTGCCAACGCGGTGTTCGACGGCACCAGCGCGGTCATGCTCTCTGGGGAAACGGCAATCGGTCACGACCCCGTTGGAGTTGTGGCCACCATGAGCCGGATCACCGAGCGCGCCGAGCGGGAGTTTGACTACGCGGGGTGGGGCGCGACGCTGGGCATCCAGCAGGCGGCGGCCATGGTGGATGCTCCAGCCGCGGTGCGCATCACCGCCGCGATCACGGCCGCGGCGTGGCGTGCCGCCGCGGACAGCGACGCGGCCGCGATCATCTGCTGCACCAACACTGGCGCGACAGCCCGGGCGATCGCTCGCTTCCGGCCCACCGCCCCGCTTCTGGCCTACACGCCCTCACTGCAGGTCGCGCGTCACCTCTCCGTCGCGTGGGGCGTCGACGCCATCGCCAGCGAGCAATACTCAACCGCCGACGAAATCGTGTGGTTCGCGGTGATGGATGCCGTCGGCAGAGGACTCGCGCACCGCGGCCAGATCGTGGTCGTGCTCGTCGGCTCGCCTGGCGACGACGAGCCGACCACGGACGTCCTGCGTATGGTGCGCATTCGGTGAACGCGAACCGAATCCTGCTGTACTAACAGCGCCGTCAACTGTTGTCCTCGACGTAGCGTGCCGGATCCTGGTCTTTGGCGTGGACGCCGCCGGCGTGCTTCGCCTCGAAGGTGGCAAAGGCAACGGCGATCTGGTGGCGAAGCTGCCAGTCGGCGTGATGGCGGAAGTCGGGGAGGTCCTCCCGCTCCTCCTCAGCCATGTGATCGCTGTTGGCCTCCTCTGTCTTGGCGACGGCCTTCCACCAGTTCTCGCTACCGACCGCGTGCTTCGCCGCCTCCTTGATGGCGTCGCGGATCTCGTTGTGGTCCTTGATCACGTCGGTGACCTCTTCGGCAGCGCTGTCCTCTCCGCCGGCGCCGGTCCCGATCTTGAGAAGGTGTGGATAGAACAGCCGCTCCTCAGCCTCGGCGTGCACCTCGAGAGCGATACGCAGGCGTGTCCAGACGGCGTCGAGCGAATCGGTGTTGGACCGGTCGATGTCGTCCAGGTACGCGAACATGCGCCGCTGCTGCTCATGGTCGTTGAGGATGACGTCGGTGATGTCCATGGATACCTGGAACGTCGGGGCTGCGTGGGCGTCTCTCAGTCTATGAGTCGGTACCGACGGCCGCGAGGCCAGCGGCTGGGGACCGTACAATCACGCGCGTGTCCGCGGCTCAGATTGACGCCTTCATCGCTGCGCTCCCCGAGTGGCAGGGCAGGAACCTGACCCGCTTCCGCACCGCCGTGCACAGCGTCGCCCCCGCGGTCGAGGAGGGCTGGAAGTGGGGGGTTCCGGTCTTTCTGATCAACGGGCGCCTCGTGTGCGCCGCGTCGGCCTTTGCGGCGCACACCAAGTACAACTTTTTCAACGGCGCGGCATTGGCCGACCCGGATCACCTGTTCAACAGTGGGCTGGAGTCGAAGAAGTCTCGCTCCATCAACCTCGCTCACGGCGAATCCGTGGACGCCGGGCCGCTGACTGGACTCATCGGCGAGGCGTTCTCCGCAGCGCAGGGAGCGCCGTAGGCGCGCTGGCCCGGGCTCGTGACGCTAGTGGGTCGTCGTGAAGTGGATGACGATCCAGAGGACGGGGTCAGCTGCCTTGAAGGCGACGCCGAGGAAGAGCACCGTCAGGATCGGGAACGCTCGCCAGAGAAGGTTGGGGGCGCGATACTGCAGCCCGCCGTCGGCGACCGGCACCCGCGTGGTGTTCGCGTTTCTGACGGCGACGTCTCGCCAGCGGGGACCGGCACTGGCTGGACCTCGAACCAAGCGCTGCAGCCCTTGCACAGGTGCGTCCTGTCCTCAGGCCCCGCAGAGCGTCTGCGCGGCTCGGTAGTGCATGTCGCGCGCCATGGCGCGGATGAACGACGCCTCCTGGCCTGGCACTGTGATGCGCTCGATGGAGGCAATCGCCGTCACAAACTCGTCCACTCCCGGGCGCGCGGCGGTGATGGCGCTGACGACGGGCCCGGCATCATCCACGCCGAGCCAGAGCACGGCGACGCCGATCAACTCAGCCCGCAGCCGGTCCAGGTCGACGTCGATCCGCATCGGAACGAACTCGCGGATCTCGCCGATCCACATCTCCGAGTCGGCCCGAGCGCGTCCGGTCAACTCGAAGGAGGTCGGCGTGGCGACCGAGTCCTGCTGCCCGCCCCCTGTAGCGCCAGGCGCCGCGTCACGGCGGTCGGCCGTTGTCTCCGGCTCCGCCCACATCGCGGTACCCAGCACTTGACGAATGGCGGCGCGGTCCGCGGCTCCTTCCATCGATCCCCCCTGCCGACGCCTCGGAGGCGTCCAAACCTTCCGTCACCGACCTGTTGCACGCATCATACCATTCAATCGCGTCATTGCAACAGACCGGCGACATGCCCCTCCTCCCCACACATCCCAGTGGTTGGGCGCGCGCCCACATGGAGTTCGGCGGCGCGGCCCTGGAGCAGAGACTAGGATCCTCCAGTGCTCGCGTGGATGGACCTCGAGATGACCGGCCTCGACCCGGCCCGGCACGTGATCGTCGAGATCGCCACGCTGCTCACCGACGACGATCTCGGGCTGATCGCGGAGGGGCCTGACCTCGTTGTCCACGCCGGCATCGAGCAACTGACGAGCATGGACGACGTGGTGCGGACCATGCACACACGGTCCGGGCTCCTGCCGGCGATCCAGGCATCGGCGATCTCCCTGGCCGACGCGGGCGCGCAGACACTCGACTTCCTTCGCGCCCACATCAGTGGAGCGCGGACCGTCCCCCTCTGTGGCAACTCCATTGGGACCGATCGCCGCTTCCTCGCGTCACAGCTTCCCGAGGTCGAGGCGTTTCTGCACTACCGATCGATCGACGTGTCCAGCGTCAAGGAACTCTGCCGGCGCTGGTACCCCGAGGCGCTGGCCCAGGCCCCCGCCAAGACGGAGACGCATCGAGCGCTCGACGACATCCGTGAATCGATCGCCGAGCTGGCCTACTACCGATCGACGATCTTCGCCGGCAGGGCCGAACCGGGCCCGCGATAGCGTCCTGTTGACGCTCCACCGGCGAGCGCATCTGATCTCTGGGCCAGACGTCGTGCGCTAAGCTGCGGCTCGATCGTGTGGCGACCCTTGTCGGCACGCGCCGCCGCACCCGGAGGGACCCCATGCTTGCCGTGAACCTGCTCGGAACCAAGGAAATCATCGTCTACGTTGTCGTCATCGTGATCATCCTCGCCGCCGCGATGTACTCTCGCGGTCGGTCCCGGCGGTAGAGACCGCGGCTTCTGTCGCCCCTGCGAGCGGGTTCAGCGGCTGACCCCTCGTGCTCGTGCGCCAGCAGGTCAGCGCGCACCAGCCTCGGCCGCCGCGCCCGCTCCCGCGACGGCCTCGATCTCCTCGCCAAGCCGCGGAAGGCTGCCGGCGTCGACGGTGCCGTCCGACGCGGTGGTCAGTGCCACGTTGCCGCGCCGTGAGCGGTATAGGGCACCCAGGAAGATGTTGGCGATGGCCGCCAGGGGCACGGCGAAGAGCGCCCCAAGGATGCCGCCCACATCGGCCCCGATGAGCAAGGCCGCCATCGCGACCAGCGGGTGCAGTTTGGTGACGTGGCCGGCCACGCGCGGTCCGATGATGTAGGCCTCCAGGGCATGCCCGAGGAGGCCGGCGACACCGGCGAGGGCGGCGAGGAGGGGGCCCTGCAGAAGCGCGACGACGACGGCGAGCACCATCGCGATGACCGCCCCGATGATCGGCACGAACTCGAGTAGGAAGGCCGCGACCCCGATGACGATCGCGTAGTGGACGCCGAGGAGGCTCAGGCTGAGCGCGGTGTAGGACCCGATGATCAGTGACATCAGGGACTGGCCGCGTACGTAGGCAGCCATCGTCGAGCCGGTCGCGACAACCGCGAAGTCGAACTGTTCCGAGTGATCGGGAAAGAGGTTGCGCAGCGTGGCGACCAGGCCGCGCCCGTCGCTGAGCAGATAGATGGAGATGACCACGACAAGCACGATGTCGGCGACGGTCGTGGCCACACCGGCCACCACCGTCACGGCGCTGCCCGCAAGTCCGGCGGTGCTCGGCAGCAACGAGCGCAGGTTGACGGTGATGCCGTGGGCGGTCAGGCTGCGCTGGAGTTGGTCGACGAGCTGAGGAACGTGACGGGCCTGTTCGACAAGGGTCGGGATGACCAGCGCGATCACCCCTCCGACCGCGGCGAAGATCACCACGTACAGGCTGAGCGCGGCGGCTCCGCGGTGCTTGTGAAAGGGCCGCGCCCGCTGCAGGACATCGACGACCGGGTTGAGGATCAGCGCGATGATCGCAGCGAAGAGAAACAGCAGCAGCACGTTGAACAGGTGTCCGATGAGGCCGGACGCGCCGTCGTAGATCGCCACCAAGCCGGCGGCGCAAGCGATGAGCGCCAGGCCCTGGAGCGGCCGGCCCAGCCGATGCCAGATGGTCACCGCGGGCTCGGTGCCGGGGATGTCGCCGGGCAGCGCGGTCGCCAGAAGTACGGATGCGTCATCTGATTCAGAGTCACTGTAGCTCCGGGGGCCCGAGGCGATCCGGTCTCCCACCACCATTCCCGTGGTGTGGCCGAGCCAGACGCGGGCGCCGGTTTGACGCGATGTCGGTCGGATGGCACAGTCGGTGGATGCCCGCGATCAACCGCTCCCACCTGGCGTCGCTGGCCGAGCGTGAGCGGGTTTCGTACGCCGCCGCCCATCCCCGGTCGGCGGCCCTGTTCGCTGCAGCAGACAACCTCTTCGAGCGCGTACCGATGACTTGGATGGCCAAATGGAGCGGCGGCTTCCCTCTCTACCTCGATCGCGCCGCCGGCAACAGGATCGTCGACGTTGACGGGCACGAGTACGTCGACTTCTCGCTCGGCGACACGGGCGCCATGGCCGGACACAGTCCGCAACCGACAGTCGATGCAGTGAGCGAGCGTCTCGGCCGGCTGGGGGGCGCGACGACGATGCTGCCGACAGCGGATGGGCAGTGGGTCGGTGCCGAGCTGACGCGCCGGTTCGGCCTCCCCCTGTGGTCGTTCACGCTCACGGCGACAGACGCCAACCGGTGGGCGATCCGGCTCGCCCGCCTCGCCACCGGGCGGCCGAAGATTCTCACCTTCGCGTACTGCTACCACGGCTCCGTCGACGAGGCCTTCGCCGTTCGCGGTCCGGACGGCGAAGCCGTCTCGCGGGCGGGAAATGCGGGGGCGCCCGTTCCCCTGCGCGAGACGACGCGCGTGGCGGAATTCAACGACCTGGACAGCGTGGCCGCTCAACTGAGACATGGCGATGTGGCCGCCATCCTCACCGAACCGGCGCTCACCAACATCGGCATCGTGTTGCCCGAGCCCGGCTTCATGGAGGGCTTGCGTGAGCTGGCCACGAGGCATCGCGCGCTGCTGGTCATGGACGAGACGCACACCTTCTCAGCAGGGCCCGGTGGGGCGACTCAGCTCTGGGGCTTGCAGCCTGACGTCCTGGTGATCGGCAAGAGCATCGGCGGTGGCATACCGAGTGGCGCCTACGGCATCAGCCACCACGTCGCCGAGCTGATCGCGGCGCACCCCGAGGCCGACCTCATCGACGTGGGCGGTGTTGGTGGCACGCTGGCCGGCAATGCCCTGTCGGTGACGGCAATGCGGGCCACCCTGGAGCATGTGCTCACACGCGCGGCGTTCGCGCACATGGTCGACATCGCCACGGAGTTCACGTTCGGAGTCCAGGCGACGATCGACCGAGCCGGCGTGCCGTGGTCGGTCAGCCAGCTCGGAGCGCGATCGGAGTACCGCTTTGTTTCACCCGCTCCACGCAATGGCACAGCCTCGGCCGCAGCCGGCGACGACGAGCTCGACGAGTTTCTGCACCTCTACATGCTGAACCGCGGCTTGATGATCACACCGTTCCACAACATGGCCCTGATGTGCCCGGTGACGAGCCGGGACGACGTGAAGCTCCACACCCGGCTTTTCGGAGAGGCCGTCGCCGAACTTGTCAGGTAGACCGCCTGGCACCTGGCGATGCAGACCGGGTTGTGGTTGCTCATTCACAGCAGGAACGCAGCCTGCGCCAATGGAATCCCGAGCCGGCCGGCCGACCATGAGGTCACAGCCACAACGGCACCAACACAAGGGAGACCATCGTGACCCAGAACAGCGTCGACCCCATTCGCGACTCGGATCGTCATCAACCGCTCTTCGGCCGCCTGGCGCGGCGCGCCGCCATCGCGGCGACGGCCGTCGGGCTCATGTCCGGCGCATTCGCCGGCGGCTTCATCGTGACCCACGCGGCAACCACGAGCACCGCTGCCGCCACCGCATCGCCCTCGACCTCGACCACCCCGTCAACGCCCTCGACCACCCCGTCGTCGCCCTCCGGGACGTTCCACTCCAACGAGAACGCCACCCACGAGGCCGGGGAGAGCGCTGCTCGGGAGGCCCAGGAGAACGCGGGCCAGTTCCCCACCGTTCCGTAGTCCTCGGTTCCGCAGACACCTGGAAGGGCTGGCGCCGCGCCAGCCCTTCACGTCGTCCTCGGGCAGTCGCCTCGAGGCCCGCCCCACTGCCCCGTGCCTGGTGGTGCGCTACCCTCCGAGCCGGTGATCATTCTCGACGCGGGGGCGACGACACTCGAGCGCTGCCGCCCGCGCGGCCCCGGCCTGGTGACGGGCTGATGCGCGCCTCCCGCACCGCCCTCACCCTCTTCTTCTTCGCCGACGGGCTGCTCATCGGGTCGTGGGCATCGCGGATCCCGGCGGTGCAAACCCAGGCCGGACTCACCAACACGCGGCTCGGTTTCGCACTTTTCGCGGCATCGCTGGGCGCACTCGTCGCGATGCCGTTCGCGGGCAGGCTGTGTGAGCGGGTGGGGAGTCGCCGTGTGACTGTCGCGGCGCTCGTCGTCGCCGCCGCGTCGCTCTTCGGCGCCTCGAGCGCGGGCGGGTTCGCAGCTCTTGGTCTCGCCCTGCTCGGTTTCGGGGCAGGCTTCGGGTCGATCAACGTCGCGGCGAACGCGCAGGGCATCGCGCTCGAGCGACTCTATGGTCGCGGGATCTTCTCGTCGTTCCACGCCGCGTTCAGCCTCGGAGCAATGGCAGGCGCCGCCGTGGGCGCGCTTGCCGCACGACTCGACATCACGCCGCGCGCGCACCTGGGCGCGCTGGCGCTGATCGTCGCCGTGGCGGCGCTCGCCCTGGGGCGGATGTTGCTTGCGCCGGTGGCCGGCGCCTTCGCGCCGCAGCGCCTGCTGGTGCTCCCGCCTCGTGCTCTCCTCGTCCTCGGCGCGGCCGCGTTCTGCACGCTCCTCGCGGAGGGCTCGGCGGCCGACTGGAGCGCGACATACCTCGCCCACTCGGTACGCACGACCGCTGCGGTCGCCGGCCTCGGCTACGCGATGTTCGCCCTCGCGATGGCGACGAGCCGCACGCTGGGCGACCGCCTCAACCATCGCTTCGGGCCGGTGGCCCTGGTCCGCGCCGGCGGCGCGCTCGCAGCATGCGGGCTCACGGCAGCACTCGTGGCCAACTCGGTGCCGGTTGCCCTTGTGGGTTTCGCGGCGATGGGCGCAGGCGTCGGGGTGCAGGTGCCTCTCCTCTTCCGCGCCGGCGGGTCGACGCCCGGCATGTCGCCCAGCATCGGCGTCGCCGCGGTCTCCACGATCGGGTGGCTGGGGTTCCTCGCCGGGCCGCCTGCCATCGGGTTGGCCGCGGGCGCCGTGGGGCTGCGCGCCGCGCTCGGCATCGTCGTGGTCGCGCTGGTCACTCTCGTGTTCCTCGCCCCGAGCGCCTCACCGCGCCGCGGCCAAGAGCCCGCAACCCGTCCGGAGCTACCCACGGGCGCCCACGCCGCATGACCCAGATGGCCGCCGGCCCTCACAGCAGCCACCCGTGAGCCTGGTGCGGACGGGGGACCCGGTCGAGGCGGCCGAGCTCCTCGCGTCCGGCGCGCGTCTGCAGCGGTACGCGCACGACATGCAGGTCGCCGTGCGCTCAATGACGATTCCCGGTCCATGGCTCCACCCGCACCTGCCCTCGCCGCTGCGCGTGACAGCGGTGGATCGAGCGGCTGACGACATTGCCCGTGCGTCAGTCGGCGCCTACCCGGCCGGGCACGTTGACGCCGCCCAGGCGGCATCATTGGCCGAGGCCGTTGCCCTCTATGAACGCATCATCGCCGGGCAGACCGCCGGCCCACTCATCCACGCTGTGTCAGCGCTGCTCATCGACGGCCTCACGGAGACCGTCGCGGGCGCGCTGCTGGTCACCGCGATGCCGGCCGCGGCGTGGTGGGACGGAGGGCCGTGGCTGTGCGACCTGTTCGTCGTGCCCACCCACCAGGGCGCCGGCATCGGCCGTCAGCTGTTGCAGCTGATGATCGCCAGGTGCGCGGAGGGCGGGTACGAGCGCATCGGCCTGAGCGTCACCGACGGCAACCCCGCTGAGCGTCTGTATCGGGCGCTGGGATTCGCACGCTGCCGTTCCGTCTTCGTCATCGAGAAGGCCGGCTGAGGCATGTCATCGCGCCCGGGGCCGTTCGGCCCCTTAGGATGGGCCACTGTGCACCGCTCTCCCCGGGCTCGATGCGTGCCACCGAGGCGACGCCCGACAGCGGCAAGACCGTGAACGCGCGGACCCGTTTGCTGATCTGCGTCGCGGTCGGCGTCGCCGCCTTCATCCCCGCCCTGGTGTTCACCCCCTGGCAGGTCGCCGAGCTCATCGGCTGGGATGCGATGGCGGCGGTGTTCGTCACCTCGGTGTTCCTTGACACCAGGGGGAAGGATTCTGCGGACACAAAGGCACTGGCGACGAGAGAGGACGACTCCCGGTTGACCGCCGACGCCCTGCTGATCGGCGCCAGCATCGCCAGCCTGGCAGGTGTGGCCCTCGCACTTCTGAAGGCCGGCAGCGTCCAGGAGCCGGCGCACATCCTCATCGTGACCGTCGCTTTCGTCAGCGTGGTGCTGTCCTGGGCATCGATCCACACCGTGTTCACTCTTCGCTATGCGCACCTCTACTACGCGACTGGCGGTGGGATCGACTGGCACGCGCAGGACAAGCCCGACTTCGGGGACTTTGCGTACGTCGCGCTGACTCTTGGAATGACGTTCCAGGTCTCGGACACCGACATCACATCCAAGCCGATCCGCAAGGCGGCCCTGCGCCATGCGGTGCTGTCATACCTCTTCGGCGTGGTGGTGCTGGCGACGACGATCAACGTGGTCGCCAGCCTCCTCGCCAAGTAGAGGGGCTCGCTCAGGCCGGGGGGGCGGGCGGGGACTGCCCGCAGAGGTCAACGTGCTTGACGGCCAGCACTCGGCTCACTGATTCGATGAGCTGCGCGCGCGGCAGCGTTCCGCTGTTGACCGCGGCCTCGATCGCCGCGACCGCCCCGCTGGCGTTGGCGGCCACCTCGGAGCTGGCGCCGTTGTAGATGACCATGTCGACGCCCGCGATCAGTGCCGCGGTGGCCGCGCGGGGCACCGTGTAACCGATCTTCGCCAGCGACCCGGCGGTCAGTGAATCGGTGAGCAGAAGGCCTTTGAATCCGAGCTGGTCGCGCAGAGCCGTCACGACCTGCGGCGAAATGCTCGAGGGCAGAGGGCTGAGACCGGGAACTGAGGCATTGCTCAGCATGATGGCCGGCTCGCCCGCCGCAATCGCCACCTTGAAGGGCACCAGCTCATGGTCCTGCAAAGCTGGCCAGGAGGATGTCTGTGCCGGCCCCTCGTCGGTGTTGTCGCCGGTCCCGTGAAGACCCGGGAAGTGCTTGGCGACGGCGATCACCCCGGCTGCCGCCAGACCCGCGCTGAACGCAGCAGCGTCGGTCGCCGCGATATGCGCGTCGTCACTGAATGAGCGAGTGCCGTCGGGATCAAGGGCGGAGGGACCGAACCCCGCGTCGAGATCCATCACGGGGGCCAGGTCCATGGTCATGCCGACGGCGCGCAGGCTCCGGCCCAGGTTCAGCGCGTAGGCGGTGATCTGGGTGGGCGTCATGGTGCGCGCCAACTGTCGCGCCGACGGCATCGGTCCGAGGAGGTTGGCGGCACGCTCGACATCGCCGCCCTCCACGTCGGACATCACCAAGGGCGCAATCCCCCCGGGTGATGTCGACGCGAGACCAGCCAGCTCGCTCGCAAGGTTGCCGGGCGCGGTGGCCCCGAACAGCAGGATGCCGCCCGCAGCTGACGCGATCTCACCGCGGACGCTGTTCAGTGACGACATCTCGGCCGGGACGACGATCACCTGCCACGCCAGTCTCCCAACACTCCAGGATTCCAAGGCCGACTGGTTCGAGCACGCCGGCGTCGGGGACGGCGTCACTGTGGCTGCGGGTGGGGCCGTGGGGCTCGTCGCCATCGACGCCGTGGCAGTGCCCGACTGCAGCGGTCCCGCCGGCAGGGCCGCACCGCCGCAGGCGGCCGGCAGGACCATTGCCATCAGTGGCAATGCCCATCTCCGTCGCCACCGCCGCCCGGTCGCGGTCACGGCATCACTGTCGAGCGCGAACTCAGGCTTGGGGCGGATGTGTGTGCCTCCCAGGCGTCGACAGAGGGCATGCTGGCGGAGGCGGGCCGCAGACTCGGCGGGACTGTCACATACAGTAGGAGACGAGGAAGAGGCGCACGTGTTACGTCGTCCTCTCGTTCGCAGGAGCTGAGACAGCGTGGCGTGGGACGGGGACAGCTACCAGGCTCGATTCGACGAGCGCGCCGCCTCCGGCGCCGACGTCCATGGGGAGGCCGACCTGGTGGCGGCACTGCGTCCCCTCTCGGTACTCGACGTGGGCTGCGGCACCGGGCGGGTGGCGCGAGAGCTGGCAGCCCGCGGTATCGACGTGGTCGGCGTCGACGCCGATGCGTCGATGATCGCGACAGCCCGCCGCCTCGGCCCGGCACTCGAATGGCATGTCGCCGACATGTGCCGCCTTGCGCTCGACCGCGTCTTTGATGTCGTGCTGATGGCCGGGAACGTTCCACTGTTCACGGCACCGGGCACCGAGGCGGCCCTTGTCGCCGCCTGCGCGCGCCACGTTGCGATCGGTGGGTCGCTGGTCTGCGGCTTTCAGCTGAGCGGCCCCTATGATCTCGCCGCCTACGACGAGCACGGCCGCCTTGCGGATCTCGAGCTCTCCACACGATGGTCGACCTGGGACCGTCAACCCTTCCCCGGCAACGGTTGCTACGCGGTGTCGGTGCACCGCCGCCGGCCTGCCTAGCCGCGGACGACGGTCCGTCTGAGCGCAGCGATGAGACTGGCGCGCGGGCAGTCCGGAAGGATCGGGCGCGCATACTGGCTCGCACGAGCTGCGGCCTCCCCTGTCGGGTGGCGCCCTCTGGAGGTGTGGGCAGGTGGCCACAACAATCGCCCCGGCTTCAGCGGGTCTCAGTCGCACGCTGTACAAGACGCACTCGCGGTGAACCCATGAAGCTGCGTGCCGCGCTCATCGAACTCGTCGTGTCGGACATGGCGGCCACCCTCGCCTTCTACCGCCGCCTCGGCGTAGCCATCCCCGATGACGCGGACGGCCAGCCCCATGTCGACGCCGAGCTCGAGGGCGGGATGCGGATCGCGTTCGACACGGAGGACACGATCAGGTCGTTCGATCCCCGATGGACGTCGCCGAGTGGAGGTGGGCACCGCGTCGCGCTCGCCTTCGAATGTGCCGGTCCTGCGGAGGTCGACGCGGCATGGAACGACCTCACCGGCGCCGGCTTCGAGGGCCACCTTGCCCCGTGGGACGCCTTCTGGGGCATGCGCTACGCGGTGGTCCACGACCCCGATGGCACGCCGGTCGACCTGTACGCCGCCCTGGCGCCGGCAGGCGACTGAGACGTGGCCTCCGAGCAGCCGCAGCGGCCGATCCAGAACCTTCCCGTTGCCGGCGTCGCGCCGTCCGCCATCCCGGCTCGCCACGAGACGATCCTCCCGGCGGAGCCAGACGAGGCGTCCGGCGACCTGCGCGCCGCGCTCGCCGCGCCGGACGGCCCGACCCGCCGCGACGCGCTGATCCGCGCCGCCGAGCACCATCCCACGCTTCTCGAAGCCTGGGCTCGCCTCAGCGAGATCAGCCTCGCCGCCGGCGAGCCGGTCGTCGCCTACGCGTTCGCGCGTGTCGCGTACCACCGCGGACTCGACCGTTTGCGCCGTGAAGGTTGGGGCGGCACCGGCATGGTGCGCTGGGCGCGGCCGTCGAACCGAGGCTTCCTTCGCGGGTTGCACGCCTTGCTCGCCGCGGCCGCAGCGATCGACGAGGCGGATGAGGCCGCACGGTGCCGAGACTTCCTCCTCGAGCTCGACCCGGATGACGCCCTGGGTGTCGCCGCCTACCCGGAGGTCCCCGGACCGGGGTGGACGCCACCGCCACTGCCCTGACCGGCGCGCCGTGGGCGCGCGATAACCCTCGCGGACATGACACCGTTACAGCGCATTGATGAGCCGCGCCAGGGATCTCGCCGACTTCGGCCGCAGGGTGGCCGCCGCCCAGGGGATGCTCGATGACCGCTCCGAGCGAGACTGGCTCGCGTATGGGCAGGCATGCCAGGACGCGCTGGCGTGGCGCCGTCCGCTTCCGCTGCCGCGGCCAGCGAGCGCGCCTCCGCGTCCGCCCGTTGCAGCGCGGATGACCTCTCTGGTCCCGTATCTGCCGCCGCCGCCACCCGCGCCGGCTGTCGTTCCCCGAGCGGCGCACGCGGTCCCCGACCCGTATGGCGCGTCCGTCCATCAGGTCAACCGACGGCGCTCCGTGGTGTCCAGCGTCGCCTGGGGACTGGCCTGGCGATATGGCATCCTCGCCGCGCTCTTCATCGCCGCCCAGAGCCAGGCACAGGCGCCGTGGTTGCTGATCGCCGCCATCCTGCTCGGCGGGCTCCTGCTCGGCCTGTGGCACCGGCGCTGGGGATTGGCGCGAGTCTGGCGCACGGCGGTCGTCGCCGGTGGTGCCGTCTACGTCGCGCCGCTCTTCTCGGTCTACCCCGGTGTGCTCGTCGGCTCGATCGGGGCGCTGACCGTGGCGCCGGTCCTGGCAACTTTGCGCAGGCGTTAGGGCTGGCAGCCTCCGCTCACATCGCGGTGAGCATCTCCCGGCGCATCTGGTCAAGTCCGAGCGACCCCAGGTGGAGCGCCTGGGTGTGGAAGTCCTTGAGGTTGAAGCCGGCGCCGCGACGGCTCTGGATGTCGGCGCGGATCTCCAACCAGGCTCGCTCGCCCACCTTGTAGCTGATCGCCTGCGCAGGCATGCCCATGTAGCGGTCGACCTCGCTGCGGGTGAAGTCGCCCGGGATCGGTGAGTACCGGTCGGCGAAGCTGAAGGCCACGTCCGGCGACCACTGCTGTCCGGCGTTCTCCTCGCCGTCGGGGATGGGCAGCTCGAGATGCAGACCGATGTCGACCACGACGCGCATGGCGCGGAAGATGCTCCCCGACAGCATGCCCAGCCGGTGGTCGGGGTTGTCGAGGTAGCCGAGCTCACCCATCAACCGCTCGGCGTACAGCGCCCAACCCTCTGCGTGGCCGCTGACGAACCCGATGGTGCGCTGGTAGCGGCTGAGGTCCTCTTTCAGGCAGGTCATGAGGCCGACCTGGAGATGGTGGCCGGGAACGCCCTCGTGGTACGCGGTCGAGACCTCATTCCAGAGCGGGAACACGGTGCGGCCAGTGGTCGGATACCAGGTGCGCCCGGGCCGTGTCCAGTCCTCCGACGGAGGCGTGTAGTACATCGCCGCCGCGCCCCCCGGGGGGGCGATGAGACATTCGCAGCGACGGATCTGTTCGGGGATGTCGAAGTGGGTGCCGTTCAGCTCCGCGATGGCTGTATCGGTCAGGTTTTGCAGAAAACCCTGGAGATTGTCAGCCCCTTCAACCGCGCGGGCGGGGTCGGTCCTGAGCAGCTCGACGACCTCCTCCACCGACGCACCGGGGCTGATTCGTTGGGCAGCCTCACGCATCTCCGCCTCGAGACGATGCAGCTCCTCCCAACCCCACGCATAGGTCTCGTCCATGTCTATGTCGCTGCCGAGAAATTCGCGTGCGGCGACGCGGTAGCGGTCGCGCCCGACGGGATCTCGGTCCGGTGCTGCCGGCGCATACACATCGCGCAGGAATCGCGCCAACCCTCCGTACGCCTCGGTGGCCTGGCGGGCGCCGGCGTCGACCTCGGAGCGCAACCGACCCTCGTGCGCGCAGCGGCCGGCGAGGGCCAGGAAATAGGGCACGCCGTCGCCGGCCTCCCCGCCCCACACCTCGGCCTGCCTGGCGCAGACCAGGGCCTGGCGGCGTGCCGCCGGGAGCCCGAGGTCGAGGCCATGGCGCAGGGTTGCTTGCAGGCCCTCGATGGACGCCGGCACCTTGGCAAGGCGAACCGCGATGTGGTGCCAATCCTCCGCGCTCTCCTGCGCGGAGAGGTCGAAGATCTGCCGGATCGACTGCACCGGTGAGCCCAGGTTGCGAAGCGTCCGCCA
>DAISRJ010000030.1:0-26398 GCA_036828955.1 Candidatus Dormiibacterota bacterium
GCCGCTCTGGGCCTCGCCGTCGGCGGCAGACCGCGGCGGCCAGGGATGTGGCAGCCTGTGAGGGTGGTCAGTTCCGCAACGCCCAGGCTGACATGTGTCGCTGCGGTCGCCGCGCTCGTGGCAGCCTGCGGGTCGCCACCACCGGCCCCCCGCGCACCCAGCCCGACGGCGGCGACCCCGTCATCCACCGCCACCGCCACCGTCGCCGCAACGACCGCCGCCGACCCGTGCGCGGTCACCGGCCAATCGCCGCCGGCGGCGCGTTTCGCTGCCTCGTTCGCCACCGCGCTCGCGTTCGCGCCGGACGGGCGGCTCTTCTGGACGGAGCGCGCCGGGACTGTTCGCGTCTGGCAGGATGGCGCTCCGCGCACCTTCGCGACAGTGCGCACGGTGACCTCGGAGGCCAACGGCTCGTACAGCGAGCGCGGCCTTCTCGGCCTTGCGATCAGTCCCAGCTTCGCCAGTGATCGCTACGTGTACGCGTTCTACTCGGACGCCAACCGCGCCCAGCAGCACGTGATTCGATGGCGTGACTGTCTCGGGGTGGGAACCGCTCCCACGGTGCTGCTCACCTTCCCCTCAGGGCCTGACTGCTGCCACAAGGGCGGTCGCCTCGCCTTCGGCACCGACGGGATGCTCTACGTCACCCTCGGCGACGAGCACACCTCGAGCGCTGCGCAGAACACGTCCGACCCTCGTGGCAAGGTGCTGCGCTACCGCCCCGACGGCAGCATCCCCGCCGACAACCCGTTCGGCCCCACCGACCCGGTGTGGGCCTACGGGCTACGCAACCCCTTCGGCATCGCCATCTCCGCCGGCGGCCAGATCGCGGTGACCAGCAACGGACCCTCCGGCGACGCCGGCAGTCCCGGCACCGGGTACGACACCGTGATCCTCTCGGTCACGCGCGGCGCCGGCTACCAGTGGCCACTGTGCTACGGGTACTCACACCCGCTCGCCGGCCCCACCGGGTGCGCGGGGCGGCAACCACCGAGTTGGAGCAGCGAGCAGGCCACGGTGGTGCCCACTGGGGCCGCCTTCATCGACGGTGCCGGGCCAGCGCCCTACGCGGGACACCTCGTTTTCTGCAGCTACGACAGTGGCATGCACATCGTCTCGCCGGGCACTCCGCATGCCTCCGTGAACAGCGGCCCCAGCGTGTGCAAGCTGGCCGTGGTCGAGGGGCCCAACCACGCCGTCTACGTCTCCGACACTGGATCCATCTACAAGCTGGGCTGACCCTGCCGGCGCAACTCCGGCGCGCGGGCGGATGGTGCGATGATGGTCACGTTCCAACCCGAATCGTCATTGCGGTGCGACCATTGGCACCGTGACCGGAAGTTCTTCACGCAGTGTCTGACAGCGTCTCACTGACCCTCCCCGCGATGGGCGAATCCGTCACAGAGGGCACCATCTCACGGTGGCTCAAGGCGGTCGGTGATCCCGTCACCGAGGGCGAGTCACTTGTCGAGGTGACCACAGACAAAGTCGATGTCGAGGTGCCCTCACCGGCCGCCGGGACGCTCGAGAGCATCACGGCGAAGGAGGGCGACACGGTCAACGTCGGCGCGACGCTGGCCACCATTGCGCCGGGCACCAACGGGACGGCAACGCCCAAGGCCGCGAAGAGCGCGGAGGTGGCCGAGCCGGCGCCGGAGGCGAGCTCGTCTGCACCAGAGGACACCACTCCCGACGCCCCCATCGAGCCACCGTCGCCCCAGCTCACGCCGGTGGTTGACACCGCCTCCGTCGCCGCCTCGCCGCTGGCCCGCCGGGCCGCGGCCCTGCTCGGCGCCGACCTCCACGCGGTGACGGGCACCGGCCCCGGCGGGTTGGTGCGCGCCGGGGACGTCAGCCGTGCCCAGAACGGCACACCCACCGCCGCATCGCAGCGGGCGGACACCGCCCCGACGGCGGCAGACGGCGAGGCAACGGTCGAGTTGCGCGGTCCGGCGGCGTCGCTCGTCGAATACATGGAACAGAGCAGGGACATCCCCACCGCAACATCGTTCCGCAGCCTCGCCGTCACCGTGCTCGACGCGCGCCGCCGGGAGCTGAACCTCGGCCTGACGGCCGCCGGCAAACAGGTGAAGGTGTCGTTCACCCACCTCATCGGCTACGCGATGGCCCGGGCGGCGGCCGAGATGCCTGAGATGTGCGCCCACTTCGCCCGCACGGACAAGGGACGCCCAGCGCGCGTCGACGGCGGCGTCCACCTCGGCATCGCCGTGGACAGCCGGCGCAGGGACGGCAGCAGATTCCTCGTGGTGCCGGTCATCAGGGACGCGGGCACCCGCACCTTCGCCGACTTCAGGACGGAGTATGAAAGGCTCGTCGACGGCGCCCGCAGCAACGCGCTCGGCGCCGACGAGTTGCGTGGCGCCACGATCACCCTCACCAACCCGGGCGGCATCGGCACGGTGGCGTCGGTGCCACGGCTCATGCCTGGCCAGGGCACCATCGTGGCCGCCGGCGCGCTCGGCTACCCGGCGGAATGGCGCGACGCTCCCGAGGCGCGCCTGCGCGACCTCGGCGTGGCCAAGGTGATGACGCTCACCTCCACGTACGACCACCGCGTCATCCAGGGCGCCCAGTCGGGCGAGTTCCTCGGACGCGTCGAGGCGCTGCTCAACGGCGAGAGCGGCTTCTACAACGACGTGTTCGAGAGCCTCGGCATCGGCGTGCCCGCCGCAGTGATCCCGCGCAGCAGCGCGGACAGCCAGGCGCCGCGCCCGGGCACCACTGCAGGCGGGTTCGGCGAGGAGCGACCGTCGCGCCAGATCCTCGGCGCGATGCAGGCGGCCACCTCGCTCATCAAGGCACACCGCACCCACGGTCACCTCGGCGCCCACCTCGACCCGCTGGGCACGCCATCGCTCGGCGACCCGGCCATGGAGCCGGAGACCTACGGCCTCACCCCCGACGTCATGGAGCAGATCCCCGCCGACCTGCTGCGCGTCTACGTCCCCGGGCGCAACCTCGCCGAGGTGCTGCCCAACCTGCGTCGCACGTACTGCGGGACCATCGCCTACGAGATCGAGCACATCGCCAGCCATGAGCAGCGCGTCTGGCTGCGCGAGCACATCGAGTCGGGCGCGTACCGCATGCCGTTCAACGCTGAGAACAGACGGCGCCTCCTGCAACGCCTCACCAAGGTCGAGGCGATGGAGCGCTACCTGCGCCGCACCTTCCTCGGCCAGAAGACGTTCTCCGCCGAGGGCATCGACGCCATGATCCCCATGCTCGAGGCCCTTCTCGGCGTGATCGCCGACGACGGCATCAGCGAGGTGATCATGGGCATGGCTCACCGCGGACGCCTGGCCACCATCGCCCACGTCGTCAACCGGCCCTACGAGGCGGTCCTGGTGGCCTTCGAGCGGAGCGAGCTGCGCCATGCGGTGGCCACGCTCATCGACGCCCCCACGGGCGACGTCAAATACCACATCGGCGCCACGGGCACCTACGTGACGGACACGGGCAAGGGCATCTCGGTCCGGCTGCTGTCCAACCCGTCTCACCTCGAGGCAGTCGATCCCGTCGTCGAGGGATGGACCCGCGCGGAGCAGACGCGAAGAAGCTCGAGCGCACTCCACGTCGACCCCCGGGCGGCCGTGCCGGTGCTCGTGCACGGCGACGCGGCCTTCGCCGGCCAGGGCATCGTCGCCGAGGTGCTCAACCTCCAGTCCCTCGATGGCTACGCCACCGGCGGCACGGTGCACATCATCACCAACAACCAGATCGGCTTCACGACCGAGGCGCGCGACGCCCGCTCGACGCGCTACGCGAGTGATCTGGCCAAAGGGTTCGACGTCCCCATCGTCCACGTCAACGCCGACGACATCGAGGCCTGCATCAACGCGGTACGCCTGGCCTGGGACTATCGGCGCACCTACCATCGCGACGTGCTCATCGACCTCATCGGCTACCGCCGCTTCGGCCACAACGAGACCGACGAGCCGGCATACACCCAACCGCTCATGTACCAGACGATCCGCGAGCACCTGACCGCGCGGGAGATCTACCTGCAGAAGCTGGTCGGGGAGGGTCTGATCACCGAGGCTGACGGCGCCGACGACTTCGAGACGGCGTACGGCGCGGTCGCCGAGGCGCACAAGCGGGTCAAGGCGACGCTCGCCGCGGAGCCCGACGAGGAATCCGAGGAGTCCAGGGCCGCCGAAACCGAGACGCCGCGCCCCTCCACGCGAGTGGGGGGCGACACGCTCCTCACTCTCAACGAACAGCTCGTCGCCGCCCCTGCCGAGTTCCACGTGTTCCCCAAGCTCGCCAAGCAGCTGGAGCGGCGTCGCGCCACCATCAAGGAGGGTGGCATCGACTGGGGCACGGCCGAGTCGCTGGCGTTCGCGTCGCTGCTCATCGAGGGTCACCCGGTGCGCCTCAGCGGGCAGGACACGCAGCGCGGCACGTTCAGCCAGCGCCACCTCGTGTTCCATGATGACCGCAACGGCGCGGAGTGGATCCCCATGGAGCACCTTGTGTCGGCGGCCGCGACCTTCGAGGTCTACAACAGCCCGTTGAGCGAGATGGCCTGCCTGGGTTTCGAGTACGGCTACAGCGCGGCCGACCCGGCCACGATGGTGCTCTGGGAGGCGCAGTACGGCGACTTCGTCAACAACGCCCAGCTCATCGTCGACCAGTTCATCTCCTCGTCGCTGGCCAAGTGGGGGCAGCGCTCACGCCTCGTCCTGCTGCTGCCCCATGGCTACGAGGGCAACGGCCCCGAGCACTCCAGTGCCCGGCTCGAGCGCTTCCTGCAACTGGCTGCGCACGGCAACATGCGCGTCGCCAATGTCTCGACGGCGGCGCAGTACTTCCACCTGCTCCGCGACCAGGCGATCGCCCCAACCGCACGACCGCTGGTGATCATGACCCCGAAGAGCCTGCTCCGCCTCAAGGAATCCGCGTCCAGCCTCGCCGACCTCACCGACGGCGAGTTCCGCGCCGTGATCGACGACCCGGTGGCGTCGGCCGGCGCCAGGCAGCGCAAGAAGGTGCGGACGCTGCTGCTCTGCACCGGCAAGATCTACTACGAGCTGGAGCTCCATCCCGACCGCCGCGAGGCTGAGGACCTGGCCATCGTGCGCGTGGAACTGCTCAACCCCCTGCCCCTCGACGAGATCCTCGCCCTGATCAGCACCTACCCCAATCTCGAGGAGCTGTACTGGGTGCAGGAGGAGCCGTCGAACATGGGCGCCTGGTTGCACCTGGCCCGGCCGATCGGCACGCGCCGGCCGTACGAGATCCGCTGGGATTACATCGGCCGGCCGCGCCGCGCCAGCCCCTCCGAGGGATCGGCAGGCTCTCACCACCTCGAGCAGGAGCGCATCGCCAACACCGCTCTGTCCACGTCGCACATCCTCGCGGGCAAACGGGCGGAGATCGGCAAGCTGCGGCCCGCGGTCCTCAAGGCGTCGTCACACGCGAAGATCACCGGCAAGTCGTGAGCCAGAGGGTCGTTGTCCTGGGCGGAGGCCCGGCAGGTGATGTCGCCGCGCTGCGCGCTGCCCAGCTCGGTGCCGACGTCGTGCTCCTCGAGCGCGCGGAGCTTGGCGGTACGTGCCTGAACTGGGGCTGCATCCCCACCAAGTCGCTGCTCGCGGGCGCCGACCTCCTCCGCAAGATCCGCCAGGCGGCCGACTTCGGGATCATCGTGTCGGAGCCCACCGTCGACTTCACGCGGATGATGGCGCGCAAGGAGGAGGTGGTCCTCAAGATGCGCGCGGGGGTCGCCGCCGCATGCAAGCGCAAGAAGGTGCGGGTGGTGCGCGCCGAGGGCGTGATCGAGGGCGACGAGGTGGTCGCCGGCGGCGAGCGCTTCGGCTACGACCACCTCGTGCTGTGCGTCGGGACCGAGCCGAGTGGCCTGCCCGGGATCGACATGGAGCACCCGCGCGTGGTGACCTCCAACGGGATCCTCCGCCTCGAGAAGCTTCCCAAGCGGCTGCTGGTGATCGGCGGCGGCGTCATCGGCTGCGAGTTCGCCAGCCTGTTCGCGCCGCTGGGCTCGCAGGTCACCGTCGTCGAGGTGCTCCCGCAGATTCTCACCGGCGTCGACCCGCGCGTCGTGACCCAGTTCCGCAAGCTGGTCGAGGCGCAGGGCATCACCTTTCACACCGGCCGAAAGGTGGACAAGGTGGACTACAACAAGACGCTGCTGCGCGCCCATCTCGACAACGGCACCACGATCGACGCCGACCTCCTCCTGATCTCCGTGGGCAGGCGGCCCGAGACGCGCGACATCGGTCTCGAGAATGCCGGGGTGAAGGTGGATGAGCGCGGCTACATCGAGGTCGATGGGATGTTGCGCACCGCCAACCCGAAGATCTGGTCGGCCGGCGACTGCATCGGCGGCCTGCAACTGGCCCACCTCGCCAGCGCCGAGGCGGCGCGCGCTGTGGAAAACGCACTCGGACACACGCCGATGGTCATGGACCGCACCGTGGTCCCCTCCTGCATCTACACGCATCCAGAAATTGCCATGGTCGGCCTCAACTCGGAAACCGCCAAGGCCGCCGGTCACGAAGTCAAGGTTGGACAGGCCCGCCTTCTCGGCAACGGCAAGGCTCTCGGTGAGGGGGAGCCTGACGGTCTCGCGCAGCTGTACTCGGACGCGACGAGCGGTGTGCTGCTGGGCGCCACCGTCATGGGGGTGCATGCCGTCGAGATCATCCACGAGGTGGGCGTCGCCATCGCCGACGGCCTCACCGCCGACGACCTCGGCTCCATCATCCACGCTCACCCCACTGTGAGCGAGTCCATCATGGACGCCGCCGAGCAGGCGGTCGGGGTCGCTCCCTACCTCTCCTGAGAGGGGTCGGTCACACCTCGCCACGCAGTTGCTTGTCGCGTCGGCGCAGCCGCCGGGTCCGGACGATGGCGCGAGCGAGCCGTGCCTCGCGGAACGTGAGCACCGCGAAGCCCGCGCCGATGACCAGGAGCACGATGCCGAGCCAGCGTGGCGACAGCACCACGCTGCTGAAACCCCCGGTAAGGCACAGCGCGGTCGCAAGACCGAAACCTGACACCACCACCAGCCGGGAGAGCAGCGACGCAGTCTCGCGCGCGTCGCGGATGCGCCTGCGCATCGCCGGTGAGGTGGCCGCCCGCCCCGCCGCACGGCCTGCGGCGCGGCCCGCGGCCTGTCCGGCCGCAGCCCGTCTGCGCGCTCCCGCCACCCGCCAGAAGAGCACCCCGGAGAGGAGGCGGATGAGCAGTGTCCACGGCATGCACACATTGTGGTCCTGCATCCGGCGATTTCGGCGTCCCGGCTCGGGACGGCAGAGAGCCGGGCGGTCGCGCGCGCCCTGCTATCGTCGGGCGCGCGCACCGGCTGGGGAGGAACTGCAATGGTCCGGGCATTCGTGCTGATCACAGCGACGTCGGGAAAGGCGTTGGAGGTGGTCCATCGACTCAGCGGGGCGCCGGGCGTCCTTCATGCCGATGCCATCACAGGCGAGTACGACGTCATCGCGGAGGTCGAGGCGGGGGACATCGCCGGTATCGGCCGGCTCGTGGTGGAGCGGGTGCAGGCCACCGGGGTGCTCAAGACGATCACCTGCCTCGTCGTTCAGTAGGCGCCTTGTCGGTCCGCGGCTCGTCCCGTGCAGGTCTCGGCAGCCTGGTCCGCGAAGCCTTCGCGCTGCTCGGTGCCAGCCGGCGTCTGCGCCACTCGTTGTATCTCTGGGTGGGCATCGGGCTGGCCCTGACCGAGGGGTTCACCATCCCGGTGGCGGCCCTCCACGACGGCGCCTCCATCGTGCCACTGGCGCTGGGGGCGGCGGGCGCCTGGGCGGTGGCGTCGCTGTTCCTGGTGGGCGGCACGCCATTGCTGCGCACCGCCGACGGAACGCGCGTCGATCACTACGGGCTTCCCAACGGCATCAGCGCCATCCGCGCCTGGCTGTCGTTCCCATTGATGTTGTGTGCGGTGCTCACCCTGCCGGGCTCTCTGAGCCTGTACCTGTGGTGCTCGGTCGGCGGTGCCGCGGGCATGCTCGACTTCGTCGATGGCTACGTCGCCCGCCGCTTCGGCCCTCTGACCGAACTCGGCAAGGCGCTCGACCCGGCGATGGACGTGCTGTTCTTCGGGTTGGCGGCGGTGGGCGGCTGGCTGGTGGGAGTAGCCCCGGGATGGCTCGCCGCCGGCATCCTGATCCGATATTTCGGACCCTTCCTGCTCACCCCGTTCATCTTCCTGGCGGGGAGGCGCCCGGAGCTGGTGCACACCGTGTGGGGGCGGCGGAACACGGCCGCCATCGGGCTGGTCCTCTTCATCCTCATGATCGTCCGGCTCTCCGCCGGGCCGGTGAACACGGTGGCGCTGATCATCGCCCCGCCGCTGCTGCTGCCCACGCTGGTTCTCCACAGCATTGCCCTGCTCCGGCGCACCGCAGAGGCGCCGCGCGTCGCGTGAGGCACCGCCGGGAGCCCAAGGCGAGCGCTGGCGTGGCGGCGATGATGCGCGCGTGACCACACTGCAGGTGGCGCACACCGCCCACCTCGACCACGCCACCCGCGCGGCGGCGCTAGCCCTGCTGTACGACGTCTTCGACGACATGACCGACCAGGATTGGGAGCACTGCCTCGGCGGGGTGCACGCACTGGTGTGGGAGGGCACTGATCTGATCGGTCACGCTTCGCTGATCCAGCGGCGGTTGCTGCACGGCGGGGCGGCGCTACGCGCCGGTTACGTCGAAGGAGTCGGTGTACGCGCTGACCGGCGCGGGCGCGGCCACGGCGCGGACATGATGGAGGCCTTGGAGCGCGTGGTGGTCGGCGCCTACGACATCGGCGCACTGGGCGCCACCGACGAGGCGGCCGCGTTCTACGCCGCGCGCGGCTGGCAGCAGTGGCAGGGTCCGACCTCAGCGCTGACGCCGGCAGGCATCGTGCGGACCCCTGACGACGACGGCGGCGTGTACGTATTGCCGGCCGGCGCACCCCTCGACGTGGGTGGTGAGCTCACGTGTGATTGGCGCGACGGCGGCACCTGGTGACCTCCCCGGCTCAGCCAGCCGCGTCAAGCCGCTCCTGCACGGCTCGCAGCCACTCTTCCCTGGTCTGGCCCAGTGCTGACGGGTCGACGCTTCCGCCGAGCCGCTCCAACACGATCCCCAGTTCCGCCTCCCCGAGGGCGGCAGCGAGCAGGTCGCGCAATTCCGCCGCGCATTCCATCACGGCGCTGCGCGGGGACTCGCTGACGTAGTCGCGCACGATCTCCTGCCAATCATCACGTTCGACCACCCAGTCCTGGTGAAAGTAGCCGCCCAGGAACTGGCGCAACTGCGGGCATGCTGAGGCCGGGTCGTCGAGGATCTGCTGGCGTGACATCGGGGTACCTCCGGGTCTCATGACCGGCGGGAGTGGTTCGCGGGAGCGCGCAACACCGGGTAGGCGGTGAGCACGGCGTAGCCTGCCGGATAACGGCGATTGCGGCGGAGAACCACGCGGACACCAGTGGCGGGCACCGGTGCCGTGTCGCCGGCTGCCCATCGCGCCCGCTGCAGGACGTCGCCGATCACCTCGCCCATGTCGTGGTCGATGACCAGCCGGCTGCGCCCTCCCTGCCGCCAGCGGGCAACCTCGACGTGCCGAGCCGCAACGCACGCCTCGACGGATCGCTGGGCGGTGGCGACGTCCGGGAATGAGCCCGTTGCGGGAAGCATCGGGTGGCGGGCGAGGCGATCGGCCTCGACGGCGGGGCTGGTGCCGCAGTGGCGCGACACCGTGTGGCCGTCACCACGGCGTTCATAGAGATCGAGCGACTCAACCGGCGACCTGCGCCTCGCCGGGAGGAGCTGGGGCGCGTCGCGCTCGCTGCCAAGCTCCATCACCCCTCACCCCGCTCATCACTGTCCACGGCGGCGACTGTGGCGGGCGCGAGCGGACCCTCAGAGGACAGTCGCAGACCGGCCAATTGGGACCGTCGGGGATAATCCGCAGGCTGTGCAGGCTGTCGTCAAACCGTCCGCTGCGCCCGGGTTGGTGCTCGCCGACGTCCCCGAACCGCGGCCGGGCGAGGGCGAGCTGCTGCTCCGCGTCGCCGCCGCATCGGTCTGCGGGTCGGATGTCCACCTCTACGACTGGAACCCATGGGCCGCGGCCCGCGTGCATCCACCCCGGGTGATCGGCCACGAGATCTGCGGCGAGGTGGTCGGCCGCGGCACGGGAACCGATCTCATCGACGGCACCCGGGTCGCCGTCGAATCGCACATCGTGTGCGGGACCTGCAACTCATGCCTGCGCGGCGACTTCCACGTCTGCCAGAACACGCGCATCCTCGGCGTGGACGTCGACGGTGGCTTCACAAGCCTGGTGGCGGTGCCCCAGGCCAACGTGTTCCCCATCGGTGAGGACACCTCGTCGGAGGTGGCGGCCGCGCTCGAACCCTTCGGCAACGCCGTCCACGCGTGCTCCTACGGTGAGCTCGCCGGTCGCACCGTGGCCGTGTTCGGCTGCGGCCCGATCGGCTGCGCCGCCATCGCGGTGGCGCGCACCCGGGGCGCTGCCGCCGTGGTCGCGATCGACCGCAACCGCTATCGTCTCGACCTCGCCGAGCGGATGGGTGCCGCCCGGGTGGTCATCGCCGACGACGACGTCGAGAGCAGGGTCCGCGCGGCGGTGGGCGGCGCCGACATCGACTGCGTTCTCGAGATGAGCGGCGCGCCCAGCGCGGTGGTCGCCGCCACCCGGCTGGTCCGCCCGGGGGGGTGGATCAGCCTTCTCGGCATCGGCGATGAGCCCGCCACCCTGGAGCTCTCCGACGACGTGGTCATGAAGGGGGTGAGCCTTCACGGCGTGGTCGGCCGCCGCCTTCCGCAGACCTGGGAGGAGACCATGGAATACGTGCGCAGCGGCGCCATCGACGCAGGAGCGCTGATCACCCATCACTACCCGATGAGCGAGATCGAGGCCGTGATCGAGCTGATCAAGTCGGGCCAGTGCGGCAAGGTGTCCCTGCACCCCGGCTGATCGGCCCCACACGGCCCGGCGAGCTATCGTCTGGTTATGGCCATCGAATCGATCAGCACCTCCGACGCCGTCCGCATGCTCGACGCCTCGCTCCAGCAGGATCTCGACGCCCTCCGCAAGGAGGGGCTGTTCCGGCCTCTTCGGGTTCTCGAGTCACCCCAGATGGCCGAGGTGGTCATCGCCGGGCGCCGTCTCGTCAACCTCTCATCCAACAACTACCTCGGGCTCAACACCCACCCCCGCCTGATCGAGGCAGCGGTGAAGGGCGCCAGGGAGTGGGGGGCCGGCAGCGGCGCGGTGCGGAGCATCGCGGGGACGCAATCCATCCACGAGCAGCTCGAGGCGCGCCTGGCAGCCTTCAAGCACACCGAGGCGGCGCTGTGTCTCCAGAGCGGTTACACGGTCAACGTCGGCGTCATCGGTTCCATGCTCGAGGCCGGCGACTGCGTGGTCAGCGACAAGCTCAACCACGCCAGCATCATTGACGGCATCCGCCTCACCAAGGCCGACCGGATCCTCTACGAGCACGTCGACGTCGACGACGCGGAGCGTGCCCTGAAGGAGGCGCGGGACAAGGGATATCGCCGCGTCCTGCTGATCACGGACGGTGTCTTCAGCATGGACGGCGACATCGCCCCACTGCCCGACCTCGTCGAGCGCGCCGAGAAGTACGACGCCGCGGTGATGGTCGACGATGCGCACGGGACCGGGGTGCTGGGACGCAACGGCCGGGGCACCTCCGACCATTTCGACCTGCACGGGCGCGTGGCGCTCAACATCGGCACCCTGAGCAAGGCGGTCGGCGTGGTCGGCGGGTACGTGGCGGCGTCGCAGACGGTGCGCGATCACCTCATCCACAAGGCGCGCCCGTTCCTGTTCTCCTCGTCGCATCCACCTGCTGTCGTGATGGCATGCATCGCCGCCATCGACGTGCTCGAGCAGGAGCCGCAGCTCATCGAACGGCTCTGGGAGAACGCCCGACACCTCAAGAAGGGCCTTGCCGAACTCGGTTTCGACACAGGCCGCAGCCAGACCCCGATCACACCGGTCATGTGCGGCGAGGGCCCGCAGGCAATGGCTCTCAGCGATGCATTGATGGAGCGCGGCGTGTTCGCCCAGGCAATCGGGTTCCCCACGGTCGCGAGGGGGATGGCACGGGTTCGCACCATCGTCACCGCCACGCATACGACCGAACAGCTCGACGCGGCCCTTGCCGCCTTCGCCGAGTCCGGCCGCGAGATCGGTCTGCTCTGAACAGCGCGCCCCCGCGTAACCCGGTCACCAGGCACGGCTTGTGTGTGCTGACTCCTCCAACGGCTCCGACGCGCTGACGTGGCCCATCGCAGCGCAGAAGAACTCGAGGCGGAGCGCCTGTTGATCGAGGCAGCCCAACGCGACCGCGCGGCATTCGCGCCGCTCTACGAGCGCTACGTCGATCAGATCTTTGCCTATGCACACACCCTGACCAGGAACCGGGAGCTCGCCGAGGACGTGACCGCCGCCACCTTTGCCAAGGCAATCGAGGACCTGCCGCGCTTCGAATGGCGCGGCGTGCCGTATTCGGCGTGGCTGTACCGCGTCGCGTCCAACCTCGTGGCACGACAGGCGCGCCGGCCCGCGTGGGTCGACATCGACACCCACCAACCGATCGACCACCTCACCCCGGAGGTGATCGCTGAGCAGCGCGACCGCGAGGCGACGGTGCGCTCGGCCGTGGCGCTTCTGCCCGACGACCAGCGCCAGGCGGTGGTGCTCCGTTTCGGCGGCGAGCTCCGCAACCGCGAGATCGCCGAGATCATGGGACGCAGCGAGGGAGCGGTGAAGTTGCTGACCTTCCGCGCCATGACCGCGTTGCGCAAGCAGCTTGGTGCGCCCCAGCCGGCTGAGCGGTCGTCGGAGGCGTCGCGGTGAAGCAGGCCGACGTTCTCAACGCGTTTCTCGAGAGCGACAACGCGACGGGCCACGCGTCGGCGTCGGTGCGCGCACTCGTCAGCATGGCCGACGAGGTCTCCGACGCCCTGTCGTCACTTCGCCTGTCGCGGGTTGACCAGGAGCGCATCTATGCACGCTGCCTGGCGATGCTCGAGGAGGCTGTGCACGAGCAGCGCCGCGGCTGGCAGCGCGTGCTCCATCTCGAGCGGCCGGCACCCGTCCTGGTCGGTGGCGCAGCGGCCCTGACCCTGGGCGCCGCCGCGATCGGCTGGGCGGTGCTGCACAGCCGCCACCCCGACGAGCCGGTGGCGGCCTGACCTCTGCCCGGCCTGCGCTAGGGTTGTGGGCGTGCCCTCCGATGACAGCGAGCCCCTCGACGAGCTGACGCCGCGCCAGCGTGCCCGTCTGCGCGCGCGCGATCGCAAGCGGACCACGCCGATGGTCGTCGACAACGCGGCGGTGAAGCGCACGGCCCTGGCCCTGGCCCGACGCCGGGCCGCGCGCACCATCTCGCCGCCACCACCCAACGGGCCCGCCTGAGCCGGCCGGCCCCGATGGCGAGCGCCGGCTAAGGGTGCACCCCGTCGCTGCGTCGCGCCCGCGCCGCCGTGGTGGCGAGGAGCACCGGGGAGGCCGGGTCGTCGATCGACACCTCGTTGTCCACGGCGAGACGGCGCTGGCGCAGGGGTGACAAGGGGTCTTCGAAGACCACCTTGACAGCGCCCATCGCCTCACCGGCGGCGGCCGTGGCCAGGGCGATGTCGAAAGCGTCGAGGGGGAAGCGGTGGGTGACCAGGCCGTCGACCGGGAACGCAGGGTCGGTCAGCCACTCGCGCACCGCGGCGAATGTGCGCCAGCCGGCCGGCTCACGGCCGAAGCCGCCGCTGCCGGCAATGACCAGCTCGCGCGACCACACCGCCGCCCAGTCGAGCTCGAAACGCCCGGCTCTGCCGGCCACAACCATGGTCCCCGCCGAACGGAGCAGGCGCATTCCCAGGGTGACGCTGGCCGCCGTGCCCCGACAGTCGAAGACGGCGTCGAGGCCGCGGTCGAGCACCGGAAGCGCGTCGCCCTCGGAGCGGCGCCGCCGTGCCCCGACCAGGTCCGCCGTCCGGTCGATGAGCTGGGCGGGACTGCCCCGCCACACTCGTGCGGCCCCCAGGTCCTCAAGGGCGATGGCGATGCTTCGCTCGTCGACGGCGAGGTGGGCGGGGAGCTTGCGACGGCGGCGCCCCTCACGCTGCGGGCCGCGGGCGTCGACCATGACGGTGATGTCGACGTCAGGGTGGAGCCGGCGAAGCGCTGCCACGACAAGGCTGGTGGTGGTGCCCGAGCCGATCACCGCAACCCTCTCGCCCCGCCGTCCCCAGCGCAGCACAGCGTGGATCGCCGAGGCCAGTGATACCCCCAGCACGCCTCGCTGGTCGGAGATGCCGTCGGCGGGGATCAGCATCTCCTCGTGGGCGAGCACGCCCTCCGACCATCCGCCGCCGCCGGCCAAACCGCCGTCCGCAGCCGGCCCGATGAGGCTGCGGCGGTCGCGGTTCTCGCACAGCTCCGCCTCGCCTGCCGCGCATCGCGAGCAGCTGGGGAACCCGCGGACGAGGCAGCCGGCGTTGGGCTCGACCAGCACACGCTGCCCTTCCTGGGCCCAGCGCGTGCCATTGACCGCCTCGATCACCCCGACCACCTCGCCGCCGGGGACCATCGGCAGACGTCGCGGTGCCCCCACCGGGGGCAGGGTCTGGTCGCTATCGAGGAGGGCCAGGTCGCGGGCGCTGATGCCCGCCAGGGAGGGGCGCACCAGGACCCAGCCCGGCGCCGGCGGCACCGGGCGTGCCACGTCGCGCAGGTCCAGCCTGCGGCTCGAAGCCCCACGACGCGCCGGGGCGGAGTCCAGCACCAGCGCGCGCATGGGCGCGTCGCTGCCATCGAGCACTGTGAGGGTGTTCGTGGTCACAACCGACGGCCCGTTCGAGCGGTGGCGCCGCCTCGGACGTCGAAATCGCCTGTCACAGTGCGCAAAGATAACGCCGCAAGCAGGTCACGGCGGCAGAATAGCCGCAGATGAGCGCCTCTCCACCGCCGCCCCCGCCTCCCGGTGGCCCACCCGGGCAGCCCGTGTGGGGTGTCGCTCCGATGCCGCCGCCGCCTGGTTGGGGGCCTGCGCCCGGCGGCGCGGTGCCCGGAGCACCCCCCGGTTGGGGATGGGGGCAGCAGCCGGTGCCTCCCGGCTCGGGCCGGTTCCGAGCCCAGGCTGTGGGTGAGCTCCTCGACTCGGCGTTCACGCTCTACCGGCGCAACCTCGGCCTCATCCTGGCGATCACAGCGGTGGTGCAGGTGCCCCTCGCGCTGTTCAGCTACGTCATCTACCGGCTGACTGGCATCACCAGCGCCTCAGCTCGCCTACGGCAGCTGAGCGCCAATGGCACGTTCACCGCGCAGCAGCTCACCGACCTTCGCACAGCGATCACCACCGTGCTCGGCGTTGTGTTGGGCATCGGCTTGGTGCAACTGCTCGTCATACAACCCATCGCGACCGCCGCCATGACCCGTGCGGTCGGCGACGTGTACATCGACCAGCCCGCGACCTTCGGCGCTGCGTACCGCGCCGTGGGTCACCGGATCTGGCCGGTGCTGGCGGTGGCGCTGCTCCTTTTCCTAACGGCCATCGGCTTCGTCGTTCTGACAGGCGGCCTGCTCATCATCCTTGGCCTCGCCCTGGGGTCGGCCGGGGCCGCGCTGTTGGTGGTGATCATCCCCGTGATCATCTTCCTCATCATCGTCGTCTACACGCGTTGGCTCTTCGCGGCGCCCAGCGTTATGCTCGAGCGGCTCGGTCCGATCGCCGCGCTGCGCCGTAGTTGGTACCTCGTGCGCGGCGCCACCCCACGGGTCTTCGGGATCATGCTGTTGGTGGTCATCATCACCAGCATCCTCAGCGCCATCGTCGGCGCACTTCTCAGTGTGCTGACCGGGGTCGGCGACACCAACGTCCAGCTCGTCCTCACCCAGCTGGCGTCGCTGATCGTGTCAATCCTCATCCAGCCGATCACCTTCATCGTTGTGGTGCTCCTCTACTACGACATGCGCATCCGCCGAGAGGCCTTCGACATCGAGATGCTCGCGGCCAACCTGTGATGCGCGGCCGGCTGTTCGGCGCGGCAGCGGCGCTGGCGGCCCTTGCAGTGGTCACCACGACAGCCGCCGTCCGCGCGGCCGGTTGCCCGGCGCTCGACTACCAGGCCGGCCTGGTCTCGGCGACGGCCGCCCTGCGACAGACGCCGGCGAACGTGCCCGCCGCGCTCGGCGAGGTCACCGCCCTGGTCGGTGCGGACCGCGGGAGTGAGGTGGCCCTGGGGCCGGTGCTCGACGACCTCACCGCCTCCCCCCCGCTGGTGAACGACGCCCGCGTCCGACTGAGTTCGATGAGCGCCGCCCTCGCCTACCCGGCCGGGTCGGTCTGCAACGAGAACGCCGGGGCGGCGCGCGATGCCCTGCACAATGTGTACGCGTCGCCCGACTTCCGCCACCTCGACGACAGCAACCAACCCGGCTTCCTGGCCGGTGTGCTGCGCTTCCTTGCCGGCCTGTTCGGCGCCGCCGCCGGGGCGCTAGGTACGGTGGGCGGTTCGATCCTGGCCATCGTCGTCGCCGGCCTCGCGCTCTTCGTCGCCTGGCGTCGCTGGCACGGGTCGGCGGCGTTGCCCGGTGCCACGTCCGCCGAACCACAGGGCGACGGCGACGACCCCGACGTGGAGTGGGCCGCCGCCCAACGCGCTGCCACTGCCGCGGAGTACCGCGAGGCGGTTCGCCGCGCCTTCCGGTCGGCGCTGCTCGAGGTGGCGGTGCGGGGGCGGCTGCACATCGACCCCGCCTGGACGACACGTGAGCTGCTCCAGCGCTGCAACGCCCAGGGTGACGTGCTCGCGTCGCTGGCTGCAGCGGCCGCCCTCTTCGAACACGCGTGGTACGGGCGCGTGGCGGTGACCGTCGACGACTGGACGCGGGCGGAGGAGCGCAGCGCGGCGGTGAGGCGGCTGGCCCGGCAGGCCGGGGCGATGGCGAGGTGAGGCGCGTGGCAGCGCCGTACGCGGTCGCGGCAGCCGCGCTCGTCGTCGCGCTCGTGCTGCTCGTGCTCGGCACGCCTGCGCCGAACCAGTCGGACGACCCGTCCTCGCGGGTGGCCGGCAAGGCTGGGACGCTGGCTCTCTATGAGTGGCTCGGCAGCCTCGGCTTCAACGTGCATCGCATCAGCGGCCAGTTCGACACCTCCGCGACGGACGTGCTGCTCATCATCGACCCGCGCACAGACCTCAGCGATGCTGACGCGGCGCGGGTGATGACATCGCTGACCCAGGGCAGCGACCTCCTCCTCGCCGTCGGCCCCGAGAGCCAGACGCAGGCGGCTCCCCTCCTCCGCCGACTCGGGGTCACACTCACCGGTACCCGCGCGGCCGGCACGGGGGTGCCGGCTCAGCCCATCGATCCCGGCAACCGTGTCCACCGCGTGCCGCTGGCGGCGGGCGCAGCCATCGAGGCGGCGGCAACCCTCACGCCCCTGCTGACCCAGGCCGGTGCGATCGCCGGGGTCGCCGAGCAGGTGGCGGGGTCGGGGCGCGCATACGTGCTCGCGTCGCCCTTCCCGCTCAGCAACGACGGCTTGCGCGACGGCGACTCCGCCACGCTGCTGCTGACCCTCCTGGAACGCGCCCGCGGCGGCGCCATCGGCTTCGACGAGTACCACCACGGCGAGATCAACGCCGCCGGCGGCGGGGCCGCCGCCATCTTCGAGAGCCCGCTCGGCCTGGCGCTGCTGCTGGGGTTGTCGTCCCTCGTGGTGTTCCTGGTGTTGAGCGGACGCCGCCTCGGTCGCCCGCTGCCCGCCACCGACGTCGCCCTGGTGCCCACCACGGCGTCCTACATCGATGCCATGGCCGGCCTCTACGCGCGCAGCCGCGATCGCGGCGTCGTGGCTTCGAGGTATGCCGAAGAGCTCAAGCGGCGCCTCGCCGTCGGGACCGCGATCGACCCCGGCCCCGACGGTGACGAGGCCTTCGTCAGCGCGTTGCAGGTCACCCGACCGGAGCTTGCCGGTGACGCGGCCGCGCTGCTGCAGCGGGCGCGGGCGCTGGCTGCCTCCGCACCGGACGCGGCCGCCCTGCTGGCGCTGGCACGCCACGTCGACGACCTCGAGCGGCGCTGGGCGCAGCCGGCCGAGGCAGTCCCGGCACAATGGCGCCCGTGACCCCCGCCGCCGACCTCCGCCGCGCCTTCCACGAGGCGATCGGTCGCGCCGTCGTCGGTCAGCAGCAGATCATCGACGGCCTGCTCCTGACCGTGCTCGTCGGCGGTCACGTGCTCCTCGAGGGCGTGCCCGGCACCGCCAAGACGCTGATGGCGCGTTGCACGGCCGCCGCGATGGACGCGCGCTTCACCCGGGTGCAGTTCACCCCCGACCTGTTGCCCTCGGACATCATCGGCACCAGCGTCTGGCGCTCCGACCGTGCCCAGTTCGAGTTCCGGCCCGGGCCGATCTTCACCGACACGCTGCTCGCTGATGAGATCAACCGAGCCCCCGCCAAGACGCAGGCCGCGCTGCTGGAAGCGATGGAGGAGCGCCAGGTCACCTCAGACGGTGAGACGCGCCCTCTCGGCGACCGCTTCATGGTGGTGGCGACGCAGAATCCCGTCGAATACGAGGGCACCTACCCGCTCCCGGAGGCGCAGCTCGACCGCTTCTTCTTCAAGCTCGGCGTCGACACGCCCGACCAGCCGACCGAGGCGGCGATGTTGCGACGCATTGACGCCGGCTTCGATCCCCACGACCTCGTGGCCGCCGGCATCCAGCCGGTCATCGACTCCGCGACGCTGGCGGCGGCCCGTGCGGAGGTGGCCGCGGTGCGCGTCAGTGACGAGGTGGTGAGCTACATCACCGCGATCGTGGCCGCCACACGCACGTCGCCCGACCTCAGCCTGGGTGCGAGCCCGCGCGGGGCCATCGCCCTGCTTCGGGGATCCAAGGCGATGGCCGCCATCCAGTCGCGTGACTACGTCGTCCCAGAGGACGTCAAGGACATCTGCATCCCGGCACTGCGCCACCGCCTCGTCCGCCGCGCCGAGGCCGAACTGCAGGGTGTCGGCGAGGTGAGCGCGGTGGAGCGCGCCCTGGCTCGGGTCGCCGTGCCCCGATGACCCGCCGGGCGCTGGCGCTCCTGCTCGCCACGCTCGTGGTGGTGGCGCTGGGGGCGGCGGCGCCGGTGCTGCTTGTGCCCGGCCTCTCGCTGTTCCTGATCGCCGGCGTCCTGGTGGTGGTCGATTCGCGGCGCGCGCCCGGCCCCGACCGCGTGTCGGTGGAACGCAGGAACGACCCCTTGTTCTCAGTGGGTGCGGCCAACCCGGTGACGCTGTCGGTGCGTGCGCCAAGCACAGCGTCGCTCCTGCTCCGGGACGCCGCGCCGCGGGCCATGCTCGCGTCCGCTCGGCTGTTGCGGCTGCGCGGTGCCGGGGAGTTGGCGTACACGCTGACGCCGCGCTCGCGTGGCGACGCCGGCTTCGGTCGCGTGCACGTCCGCTCACTGGGTCCGTGGGGCCTGGCCACCCGCGATTTCACCTCCGCCGGCGAGGCAACGGTCCGTGTCGACGCGGACATCTCCGCCGTGCGCGTCTACGAGGCGCTGGCACGCCGGGGTCAGCTCGAGGAATTGGGGGTGCGGACCCTGCGCCGCCATGGCGAGGGGACCGAGTTCGAGCGCGTCCGTGACGCTGTGCCCGACGACCCACTGCGCTTCATCAACTGGCGTGCGACCGCTCGGACGGGGCGGCTCATGGCCACCGAGCTGTCGCCTGAGCGCGACCAGCCGGTGATCGCCTGCCTCGACCACGGACGGCTCATGGGCGTCGGCGCCGGCCCCCTGACCAAGTTCGACCATGCGGTCAACGCCGCGCTCCTCCTGCTCCATGTCGCCCTGCGCACCGGGGATCGGGCGGGGCTGGTGGCGTTCGCCGACAGGGTCACCGCCACCGTCGAGGCACGCGCCGGCTCAGCACAGCTGCGCCGCCTCCTCGACGCCCTCGGGCCCTTGAAGCCAACGGAGGTCGAGTCCGACCACGCCGCCGCGCTGGCCGAGGTGGGCACTCACCAACGACGGCGTGCACTGATCGCCATCTTCACCGACATCGTCGACCGCGACCAGGCGGCGGCGCTGATCGCACAGTGCGCGCTGCTCCGCCGCCGTCACCTGCCCCTGGTCATCACCGTGCGCGACCCGGCCGTTGTCGACATGGCCCGCGCCCGTCCCGGCAACGCCGCCGCCGTCTACGCCAGGGCCGTCGCCGAGGGGATCGATGCAGAGCGCGCCGCGGCCGTGCGCCTGCTCCGCGCCGGCAGGGTCGACGTCATCGACGCCGACGCACGCACCCTCTCGCCGCGGCTGATCAACCGCTACCTGGAGTTGAAACGCCGGGCGGCGATCTGACACCAACGACGTCAGGCCCGGCGCACCACGTACGTCCCGGCGATCTTGTCGTGCCAGCCCTGCTTGCGCGGGTCGAACCCCGCCCAGATGAGCCCGATCGCCAGGGGGATGATCGAGATCACGAACCCCACGTAGCGCAGCACCGCCTTGCCGATGTCGATCGCCTGGCCGTTGGTCGCGTCGACCACGCTCATGCCCAGCGCCTTCTGGCCGAGGGATGCCCCGAGCATGCTCCAGGTCAGCACCCAGTACGTGCCCAGCACCAGAAACCCGATCCATGACCCCAGGGAGCCGGTGCCGGTGTTGCAGCTGCTGACATCGCCGACGATGCGGCAGTGGTAGCCCGCGCCCGTCGACACGTTGAGAATGGCGCCGACGATCCCGATGGGGACGACATCGATGAGGTACGACACGAAACGGATCCAGAACCCCGCGTACTTGAGGCCGGGGGCCGGGCCCGCTGCGACGACGGGCATGGCCCCGCCCCATTGGGGAGCGCCGCCCGGGTACGGGTATTGCGGTGCGGGGGCTGCCGGGTAGCCGGTCGGGGGAGACCATGGTGGGGGTGGCGGACCCGGTGGGGGCTGTGGCTGCCCGGGCGGTCCGGGCGGTGGGGGCGTCGCGGCCAACGGTGCTCTCCTGGTGTCGCGAAACGGTCAGGCGGTCGGGGGCGCGAACACCGCCCTGGTCCGGGAGTCGAACTGCAGATAGTAGATGGCGACGACGGCCAGGACGATGCGGAGGGCCGCCTGGAGCGGATCGGCGTAGGAGAGAAGCCCGAGCACGATCGAGGCGTATTCGAACGCGAGGATGCCGAGACGCGCCGGCCGGGACAGCCGCCCGAGAAGCCTCCCCGCCCAGATCAGCAGTGCGGAGATGGCGAGAACCAGCACACCGATGGCGACGTACAGCGCAGTCCCACCGGCGCCGCCCACGCCCCCGACAGTGGCGTAGGCGGCGCCGCCGAAGATCAGCAGCGCACCATTGAGCACGCCGAGGACACCCTGCACGTAGGCGATGAGCCGCGCTGTGCGCACCCCGGAGGGAAGCGTCATGGGCTGCACTGTCCTGCTGCCTCCTGTGTCCGACCCTTGAGCGGCCGTGCCGGCAGTGTAGGAGAGAGGTGCGCGGCCTCCGCTCAGGCCGGGGGCGCGCCCACCAGCGCACGCTGCGTGTCCGGGACGAAGAGCAGCGCGACGATCGCCACAACCAGTGCCACGTTGACGGCGAGGGACACGGACAGGTCGGTCGAGCGGAAGATGGTGAGAAGAGCCAGGAACACCTGCATGCTGACGATCGCCGCACGCGCCCACGGAGCCAGCCGCCCGAGGGCTGCGCCGAACCAGGCCAGGGCCACGCCGGCGGCGAGGTAGACGGCGCCGAGCATCGCCGCCCCGGTGCCGGTGAGCGCCTCCCCGTGGAAGGGGATCGCGTCGCTGCTGCCGAACATCAGGGCGATCATGAGGATGAACGCACCCCCGAGGATCGTGAACGCAGCCTGCGTCCAGACCAGCGTCCGGCACAGACGCAGGGTCACGGGCAGGGCGGGACCGGCGAACGTGAAGGGCATGCACGGATGGTACGCGGGCCACGCCGTCCGCCAACCGGCCGAAACCGAATTGTTAGACAGCCGCGGCAGACGTCTCGGGCAGGGCCTCGATCGAGGTGATCACCGCTCGCGTCAATTGTGTCGGGGTGCTCGCACCGGCGGTGACGCCGATCCGGCGCATGCCGGCGAACCATTCCGGGCGCACGTCGGCTGCCGTGTCCACGAGGAAGGCGGGCTTGCCGGCGCGCTCCTCGACAACCTGAACCAGGCGCAGGCTGTTGCTGCTCAGCCGGCTGCCCACGACCACCACGCAGTCCACGTCGGTGGCGGCAAGGACCGCCGCCTCCTGTCGCTGCTGGGTGGCCAGGCAGATCTCGTTGTGGACGGCGATGTCCGGGAAGCGCTCGACCAGCCTGTCGATGATCGTCTTGGTGTCCCACATGGACAACGTGGTCTGGCAGGTGACGGCGAGGCGGGTGCCGGCGGGGAAGTCGAGGTCGTCGACCTCCTCGATGCGCTCCACCAGTGTGGTCGCGTCGGGGGCGACGCCGAGCGCGCCGGCGGGCTCGGGGTGGCCCCGCTTGCCGATGTAGACGACGTGGTACCCCTCGCCGGTGAGGCGGCGCACCAGGTCGTGCGTCCGGGTGACGTCGCTGCACGTCGCGTCGACGACGTTGAGGCCACGGCGCTCGGCCTCCGCGACGACCAGCGGCGAGATGCCGTGGGCGGTGAACACGACCGTACCGGACTTGATCTGGTCGAGACCCTTCATACGGTCGGGGGCGTCGACGAGGGCCACTCCGTGCTCCTCGAGCTCGCGGGTGACGTGCTCGTTGTGGACCAGGTAGCCGAGCATCGTGACCTGCTCACCCTCGGCGCGGTCGCTGCCCACCCGCTTGGCGATGCGGATGGCCTCGACCACGCCGTGGCAGTAGCCGCGCGGGGTGATCCGCACTACCTCCATCTCGATTCCAGTCTACGCCGAGGGCACGCCTGACCCGACCGCCTGGTCGAGCGCGAGGCGGGAGCGAGCGGCGGGCTGCCTTCCAGTGAGCAGCAACCAGCTGTAGAGGGCCGTCCCGACAGCGGCGCCGACGAGCAGTTTGAACAAGGCCGGGAGCGCCGACGGAGAGATGTAGGCCTCGACGATGCCCGAGACGATGAGCAGCGAGGCGCTTCCTGCCGCAAGCCCCAGCGAGCTCCTCGCCGCTCTGCTGAAGGCCTCCCCCCGGCTGAGCAGCCCGGGACGCAGGAGGGCATCCCCGACGTAGAGGCCGGTGGCCCCGGCGATCACGATGATGCTGAGCTCGAGCACACCGTGAGGGACGATCAGGGACCAGAACGCGAGGTCGTAGCCACCCTGGTGCACCGCTTCGGCGATGGTGCCGAGCATCCACCCGTTGGCGGCGAGGATGAGCGCGGTCGGTATCCCGGCGAGCGCCCCGCCCAGGAAACAGACGGCGGCGACCTTGATGTTGTTGGTGATGATCACCGTGCCGAGCAGCGGCGCGTTGGGCAGGGAGTTGACCTGGCCGCGGGCCAGCTGGTCGAAGCCCGACTGGGGGACCAGTGACCCGCGCAGGTCGGGCCGGAGGTCGACGGCGAGCCAGCCGGCCACGGCGGCGGCGACCATGATCCCGAGGCTGACCAGGATGTACCGGCGCCGTTCCCGAAAGGCCCGCGGGATGCCGGTGGCAAACCACAGGGCCAGGTCGCGAGGACGCGCCGGTGGCGACCTGTAGAGGAGGGGGTGGGCACGGGCGCAAAGGTCGTTGAGGTAGGTGGTGATGTTGTCGAGGGGGAAGTCACGCCTGGCGATGGCGAGGTCGCCGGCCGCCAGGCGGTAGAGCGACCCGAAGTCTTCGAGCTCGGCGGCGGGGATGTCGCGGAGCCGGCCTCGGCGGCTGCGCGACAGCATGGCCTCGAGCTGTGCCCACCTCTCGCTGCGTGTGGCGATGAAGGCCTCGAGCGTCACCGCGTCCGGCCCTGCAGCTGCAGGTAGAGGCGCTCGAGGAACAGCTCGGGCGGCCACTGCCTCTCCGGAGCTGCCTCGGGGACCTCCATGCGGTCGAGAAGCCGGGTCGTCATGTCGTGCGCAAGACGGGCGCGCAGCGGCGGTTCCAGCCCGGGTCGGGCGAGAAAGGTGCGGATGGCGCTGAGCTCGCGGTCGCCGAGCCGCTCGACGCCGTCGATGAGCGGACCGGCGTCCGGGGTACGCAGCATCACGGGAGGCGGCGTCACCGCCGCGGAGTACGACACCGACGGTCGCACGCGCACGACCACGGTGCCGGCAAGCAGATCGCCGACACGGCGGGACTGGCGGTTCCAGAACATCACCACGACACCCACGCCCAGCGCAACATCCACCACCCGGGCCAGGTTGCGAAGCAGTAACTGTCCGGCCGTGGGCGCGGCACCGGAGATGTCCAGGACCCGTAGCCTGCCACTGGACTTGCCCGGCGTCCGGCCGCCGGTGGACACCTCGCAGATCGTGAAGTAGCCGATGTACACGACGAGGGTCACCCCGCTGACGGCCAGCGCGGCGAGGACCGTCTGCTGCGTGTCCGAGCCGTTCACTGCAGCGGCGACGGGGATGTCGACGACCAGCGCGATGATGCCGACCAGGAGCGAATCGAGCAGCTGCGCGATGAAGCGGCTGCCCAGTCCCGCGATGTCATACCCGATGCCGACGTTGTCGGAGGTGCTCACCCGGAGCACGTCGTGCTGACTGGTGCCCACTCATGCATCGTGGCACAGGGGCGGCCAGGACGCTCCGCTCACGACGGGTCTGTGTCAGCACGCGTACGATGCGGCGTCGCAGCGGCGCGCAGGTCAGGGGGGCGGCATGGCCGAGGTCAAGGCGGAGCTCGTCGGCAGCCTCTGGAAGATCGTCACCGAGGTCGGCCAGGAGGTTGAGGAGGACGACACGCTGATGATCCTCGAGTCGATGAAGATGGAGATCCCCATCACCTCCCCGATCACGGGCACCGTCAAGGCAATCCTGGTGCGCGAGGGCGATGTCGTCCAGGAGGGGCAGACGGTGGCGATCGTCGAGTAGGCGGGCGGCGGGCGCCCCGGTCAGCGGCCCCGAAAGTGCGGCGCCCGCTTCTCCAGGAACGCGGTGACGCCCTCGTGGAAATCCTCTGTGCTCGCCACCACCGTGAGCTGCGCCTGCAGGTGACGGAGCGCGCTCTCGAAGTCGAGCGAGTCAGTGGCGTAGAACGCGTCCCGGCCGAGGCGCAGCACCAGCGGGCTCCAATTGCCGATATGCGTCGCCCAGGCGTGGGCGTTCTCGAGCGCCTCCGCCGCAGGCACCACGCGGTTGACGAAACCCCACTGCAGCGCCGTTGCCGCGTCGACGCGGGCGCCCGTCAGAAACAGTTCCATGGCGCGCTTGCGCCCCAGGTTGCGGGTGACGATCGACGTGATCATCATCGGCCACACCCCGACCGTGATCTCGGGCGCGCCAAAGGTGGCTGTGTCGGCACAGACCAGCAGGTCGCAGCACAGTGCCAGCCCGAAGCCGGCCGCGAGCGCGTGGCCGTTGACGCAGCCGATGAGCGGCTTGCCCAGCCGCTCGCAGGCGAGGAACAGCTCCACGAACTCGCCGTGCTCGAGGTGCCGATCCACGCCGGAGGACGGCCCCGCGAACCTGGCCAGGTCGGCACCTGAGCAGAACGCTTTGTCACCGGCGCCGGTGAGCACCACCGCACGCACCGCTGCGTCGTCCGCGGCCTGCCGCATCGCGAAGGTGAGCTGACGGAGCGTGCTTGGAGCCAGCGCGTTGCGCTGCTCAGGCCGGTTGATGGTCACCGTGGCCACGCCGTCAGCGCCGACCTCGTAGAGGACCTCGGTCAGCTCCATGGCGGCGTGGGCCGTCGCTCAGCGCGCCACGCCGATGATGCGGCCGTCCACCCAGCCGGTCCAGCCGTTGGAGCACAGCACGTGGGCCCAGGCCCCGCGCACCTCGGTGATCTGGATGGGGAGGCCGCCACCGAGCGTCGCCACGACAGCCCCGTTGGGGTCCGGCGCCGCCCACGCCTGCATCCCCTGCGGCGGCACCGTGTGGGTGGGTGCGAAGGCGGAGGCCGCGGGCTGTGACGGCTGAGCCGGCTGCCCGCTCAACGGGGTGTACGTCGACGCTGCGGGCGTGGGGCTGGAGAAGCTCGGCGTCGGAAGCGTCGATGCAGGTGTCTCGAAGCTCTCGGCGGGCAGCGTCGATGCGGGGATGTCGATGCTTTGAGCGGGCAGCGTCGACGCCGCAGCGTCGACGGCGGCACCGGGTTGGTCGCGGGGCGCCCACGACGTCACCGGCTCGAACTCGGGTTCCGCCGCCGCCGCGGTCGCGGCCCCGTCGACGTCGGCTCCTGCCGTCGCCGTGGTGGCTGCGAGGCTGTCGAGCAGCGTGTGGGTCTTGGCGACCTCGTCGAGGGCGCGGAAGAGGGAGTCC
>DAISRJ010000031.1:0-4442 GCA_036828955.1 Candidatus Dormiibacterota bacterium
GGCAGCACCGACACGCCGGCAGGCGACACCGGACCGTCCCCTCCGCGCGCGGGTCCGCCTGCTCGGGCAGTTGCTCGGCGCGGCCGGTCTCCAGAACACCGGCTGACGCTCACGCGCCGGTCTGGCTGCATCGCCGGCCGTCAGCGGACCGGCGCCTAGAATGCGCCTGCGATGACCGGTTTCCCCCCTGCCGCGGTTGCCGTCATCGGGTTCGGGCGCTTCGGACGCCTGTGGGCATCGATGCTCAGTGAGGACTGGGACGTCCTCGTCTACGACTCAGTCGCCACCTTGCGCGAGCAGGCCACCGCTGAGGGTTTCTCGTCGGTCTCGTTGCGCGAGGCGCTCGCCGCCGACGTGGTCTTCTACTGCGTGCCCATCTCCGCATTCGAGGCGACGCTTGTCGAGCACCTCCCCTATTTCGCGGAGGCGGGCCGCTCGCGAACGCTGGTCGACGTTCTCTCCGTCAAGGTCCATCCCCGCGACGTGTTCGACCGGCTCCTCCCGGCGACGTACGAGGCGATGCTCAGCCACCCGATGTTCGGGCCGGACAGCGTGGCTGTGAGCGGGCTGGCAGGCCAGACCATCGTTCTCGACCGCTACCGCATGTCCGGCGCCGCCTTCACGGGCTGGACGGGGTACCTGCAAGGCAAGGGCCTCGACGTCGTGACGATGACAGCCGACGAACACGATCTCCTCGCAGCGGAAAGCCAGGGGGTGACCCACTTCGTCGGCCGCACCCTGGAGCGATTCGGGTTCACGCCGACACCGATCGACACGCTGGGGACGAGGAAGCTCCACGAGATCACAGCCCAGGTGACCCACGACACCGAACAGCTCTTCGTGGACCTGCAGACCCTCAACCCGTTCACCGGGGCGATGCGGGTGCGTCTGTCGCGCGCACAGGACGCCGTGTTCGACCAGCTGCTGCCGAACCGGCTGACCACCGACCGGGTCGTTGTCGGTATCCAGGGCGGCCAGGGCAGCTTCAACGAGGAGGCGGCGCGCGCCTTCATGAGCCGCACCCCCGATGTCCCATACGAGCTCGTCTACCTGCACACGACCGAGCGCGTCCTCCGCGCGCTCCACGAGGGAGCGGTCGACCGCGGCCAGTTCGCCATCCACAACTCGGTTGGGGGCATGGTCGGCGAGTCGGTCGCCGCCATGGCCAGGTACCGCTTCGCCATCGTCGAGGAGTTCGCGATCAAGATCTCCCACGCGCTGATGATGTCGAGCACCGCCGGCCTCGAGGACATCGACACCGTGATGACTCATCCCCAGGTGCTTGCGCAGTGTCGCACCAGCCTCGCCAGGAAGTACCCGGCGCTGCGTCAGACCAGCGGCGACGGCGATCTCATCGACCACGCCAGGGTCGCGGAGCTGATGGGTCAGGGGGCGCTGCCTTCGAACATCGCCACCATGGGCAGCACGGTCCTGGCCGCCATCCACGGGCTGGTCATCATCGAGGACAACCTCCAGGACCTCGATGAGAACTTCACCAGCTTCCTGTGGGTGGAGCGGCCAGGAGGCCCGGCGGGGGACGCGCAGGTCAACCCTCTCTAGCTCAGGGGGCCGATCGTCTCCAGGCTGCGCATCAGGGCGAGGAATTCAGCGAAGGACAGGCTCTGGGCTGCGTCCGACAGTGCCTTCTCGGGTTCCGGGTGCACCTCGATGAGCAGGCCATGAGCGCCCGCCGCCCGCGCGGCTCGCGCCATCGGGGCCACGTACGGTCGATAGCCGGTGCCGTGGCTGGGATCAACAATGACCGGCAGGTGGGTGCGTTCGCGCAATACCGGGACGGCGGAGAGGTCGAGCGTATTCCGTGTGCTGGTCTCGAAGGTGCGGATGCCGCGCTCGCAGAGGATGACCTGCTGGTTGCCGATGGCGAGGATGTACTCGGCGGCACCCAGCCATTCCTCGATCGTGCTCGACAGGCCCCTCTTCAGCAGGATGGGTCGGTCGACCTTGCCGAGCTCGCGGAGAAGGTCGAAGTTCTGCATGTTGCGTGCCCCCACCTGGAGGATGTCGACACGCTCGGCCATGCGCCGCACCTGGTCGACGGCCATGACCTCACTGATGATGGGCATGCCCGAGGCCCGTCCCGCCGCGGCGAGCAACTCGAGCCCCTCCCAGCCCAGTCCCTGGAAAGCGTACGGAGAGGTGCGTGGCTTGAAGATGCCGCCACGAAGAATCTGGGCGCCGGCCTCGCGGACAGCGCGCGCGGTGCTGGTGATCTGCGTCGCGGACTCGACCGAGCAGGGGCCGGCCATCACGACGAAGCCCGATCCTCCGACGAGCAGGCCTCCGATCGGGACCAGCGTGTCGTCGGTGCGGGCTGCCCTCCCGGCGAGCTTGTAGCTGCTCGATGCTCTGATGTGTGGAGTACCGGTCACCACCGCCTCGATCACGTCGACGCCGGAGGCCTCGGAAACCAGAGGCGTGGCGTCACCCGGCAGGAACTCGACGCGGGCCGCCTTGGCGGGATAGCTGCCAAGGACCTTGAGGTGCAGCGACGTGGAGCGCAGGTCGTCGAGGGCACTCGCGGTGCGCGGGTCGGCGGTGTTTCCCTCGAAGTCGAGGAAGAACATGTACTCCCACGGGCGCCCGGGCCGGGGACGCGACTCCAGCTTGGTCATCGAGTGACCGCTGTTGCCGAGGACGTCGAGCGAACGCATCAGGGCCCCGTGCTCGTGGCGGGTCACAAAGATGAGGCTCGTCTTGCAGGGCGCCGTGAGGTCCACCGCCACCGCCTGCCTGGCGAGCACGACGAAGCGCGTGTAGTTCTCGGACTGGTCGGCGATGCCGCGACGCAGCACCTGCAGCCCGTGTGCGGCAGCGGCCTCCGGGGCGCCGATGGCGACCTGGGTGGGATCGCCGTCGGCGGCGACGGTGCGCATCGCCTCGCCGGCGTCGAAGTTGAGGACGGGGCTGGCCATTGACAGTGCGCGAACGAACGCGGAGCACTGCTCCAAGCCATCGAGGTCGGAGAGCACGCGGCGCACCGCGCCGAGCGGGATCTCGCTGACCCCGGCAAGGCAGTGATCGACGCTCCAGGTCTCTTCGCCGACGATGGACACGTCGTTCTCGCGGAGCAGGTCGTACACCTCGTTGATGCTCCCCGCGATGGTGTTCTCGATCGGGAGCACGGCGAGGTCCACCTGTCCGGCTTTGAGCGCATCGACCGCACCCTGGTAGGTCCGCGAGGCGACCAGGTCGCCCTCGCGGGCACTCCCGGAGAGGTATTTCTGAGTGGCCAGGAAGCTGAAGGTGTGCTCCGCACCCTGCACGGCGACGCGCAGACGCTCCTTGGGCGGCTGCCCGGCGCGGCTCGATACCTGCCGGCTCACCGACTCGACAAGCAGGTCGCGGTAGATGCGCCGCACCAGGTCGACAGGCGCGCCCTCCACACGGGCGACCTGCTCCACGGCGTCGAGGACCTGACGCTCGCGGTCGGCATCGCGAATGGAGGCGTCGGAGCCGGCCTTCTCCCTGCCCACGTCGGCCACGACGCGAAAACGCTCGGCGATCAGTTCGACGATCTGCTTGTCGAGGTCGGTGAGGCGCTCACGGAGATGTGGCAGCGGTGCGTCGGCTTCGGGCACGGGTGGCAGTCTACGGTGCGTCAGGCGTCGATCGAGGCCATGCTGGCGTAGCGCTCGCCCGCCGCAGCGCCCGATGGGATCGCGTCGTCGAGCGCGGCCAGGGCCTGCGCGTCGAGGGTCACGTCGGCGGCCGCAACGTTCTCCTCCAGGTAGCGGACGCGCTTGGTACCCGGGATCGGAACGACATCGTCGCCGCGATGCAGCACCCAGGCGAGCGCCACTTGAGCAGCCGAGACGCCGACGCGCCGGCAGATCGCCTCAACGACCTCCAGGAAGGCCAGGTTGCGGGCGAAGTTCTCGCCCTGGAAGCGGGGGTAGTTGCGGCGCCCGTCACCGGCTCCGAAGTCCGGGGTGCGGAAGCGCCCGGTCAGGAAGCCGCGACCCAGCGGGCTGTACGCTACGAATCCGATGCCCAGCTGGCGGCAGGTGGGCAGGATCTCCGCTTCCGGGTCGCGTGTCCACAGTGAGTACTCGGTCTGCAGCGCAGCGATGGGGTGGACCTCGTGGGCGCGTCGCACCGTCGCCGGCGACGCCTCGGACAGACCGAGGTGGCGCACCTTTCCGGCCTGGACCAGCTCAGCCATCGCGCCGACCGTCTCCTCGATCGGCACCTTCTTGTCGACGCGGTGTTGGTAATACAGGTCGATGACGTCGACGCCGAGCCGATGCAACGACGCGTCGCAGCATTCGCGCACGTACTCCGGGTCGCCGCGAACGCCGAGGAAGTCGCCCTTCTCGTTGCGCACGTCGCCGAACTTGGTCGCGAGCACGACCTCATCGCGACGGCCAGCGATGGCCCGGCCGACAAGACGCTCGTTGGTCCAAGGTCCGTACATGTCCGCG
>DAISRJ010000031.1:4542-5661 GCA_036828955.1 Candidatus Dormiibacterota bacterium
GCGACCGGGCGTGACGGCGCGGAAGTGGCGCTACGTCCACGACCTCCGCGAGCGTTCCGCCCAGTAGACCTCCGCTGGCTCGACGAGACCGGCGGCGAGGCCGGCGAGGTCCTCGCCCCAGAGGCTGGAGCTGGCACCGAGGTTGCTGAGCAGCGTGTCGACGGTGACCGCGCCGCTCAGGACGATGCCCGCCCACGGCTGCGCCAACGCGGCGCTCATCGCCAGCGCGTCGGGAGCCGCGCCACGCGCCTTAGCCATGGAGATGAGCGCGGGCTGGTTACCGGCGCTGGTGAGCCGGCCGTTGGCGAGCGCCTCCTTGACGATCACCGTCATGCCGGCGTCGTGGGCACGCGCGAGCGCCGGCCCGCTCGACTGTTCGAGAAGGTTCCATGTTGCCTGGACAGTGTCGAAGATGCCCGCCTCGACGGCTGCGTCCACGGTGCTGCCCTGGTTGGGCCCCGTGACCGTGACCCCGATGGAGAGCCCATCCTCGCGGACCCGTCGCAGCGCGGCGAGGACCGCCCGCGAGGAGAGCACGCCGTTCTGCAGCGTTGCCGAGTGGACCTGGTAGAGCATCAGGTTGGTCCCGAGGAGCTCGCGTGATTCGCTGAGCTGACGCTCGAATGCCTCAACACTCAGGTCCTGCACCTCGTGGCGGTCGGCGTGGAGCCGCCACTCGCCGACGTACGTGTACCCCCATTTGGACCCGACGGCGATGTCGGCCGGGCGGAGGCGGCGCCGCCCCAGCCAGCCGGAGAGGAAACTCTCCGCCAGTCCATAGGAGCGGGCGACATCGATGTAGCGGACACCCGCGCTGTACGCCGCATCCAGCACCGACTCGGTGCGCCGGCGCATCGACTCCGGGCTGCGGTCGGTGCCCAGTTCATCATCGCGGCCTGCCGTGATGTACGCGGGCCGGCCGAGCGCGGCGAGACCCAGGCCGACCCGCGTGGCGCCACGGAGCACCTCAGGTGGCCAGCTCACGTCGACATCATCGTCCGTGGGGCACTGACGTGCCTGTGTGCGACCCCCGCCGTTTTCAGTGGCGGGAGTCGCCGAATCACACGACGAATCCTCAGCTGAACGTGAAGACGTGGATGGTCACGTGCGAGTACGAGT
>DAISRJ010000031.1:5761-22431 GCA_036828955.1 Candidatus Dormiibacterota bacterium
GTCGGGCCGAACTCATCGGTGAGGAGGATGCCGCCCTCGTTGGCGCTGACCCAGTTGTCCCTGACCAGGGCATGGGAGACGCCCATGAGGTGGATCCCCTCGCCGCAGTCGCCGGGGATCTGCCCGGACGCCGCGCACTGTGGGTACGGAGAGTTGGGCGCCGGGGGAATCCCGCCGGTGTTGTTGCCCGTGACGCGGTTGTCGGTGATGCGCACGTCCGTGATCGGGCCGCCGGCGAGGGTGCCGCTGGCGAGGATGCCCTCGCCGATGGCACCGGTCACGGTGAACCCTTCAACGCTGACGTGTGAGGAGCGCACCGTCAGACCAGCCAGGCAGGGGGCGACACCCGGGCCGGTCGGCCCCAGCTGATCGCACAGAGCGCTCGTGGTCGCGCTCCCCTGGATGGTGGCGTCGCGACCGCTGAGGTGCAGGGGTGCGGACACCACGACGTCCTCGGTGTAGGTCCCCTTGCACACCACGACAGTCGCCCCGGCCGGGGCGGCGTCGACCGCCGCCTGGATGGTGGAGAACGTCGCGCTGCCGCATGAAGTTCCCGCATTGGACAGACTGCCTGCGGGCGAAACGAAGATCGCTCCCTTGGCTCCCCCGGCGGAGGCCACCACGAAGCCCTGTGCGACCCCGGCGCCCACGACGAGCCCGGCAGCAACCAACACGCGGACGGTTTTCGTCAGCTTCACTTCTCTCCTCCCTCAGCGCAGACTGAGATGACCCACCCATTGACCGCTGACGCCGACTGGGCACGTGCCCGTCGGGACCGGCGACGTCACAGTAGCCGCACCGCCTGGGGGTCTGCCTCCGGCACTCGGTCCGTTGGCGGACCGACTTGCAGATCGGGAGCACGCACGATGGCGGTGAGCTTCCCCTCGCAGAATGGTGGTGGGCTCCCCTCGCACTGCGAAGCGCGATCTTGTGTCTTGGGCGACCGTCGACGAACGCTAGGCCCAGGAGGCGACAGCACGTGGAACAGAAGTACATCGGTGGCCGCGAGCTCTACGCGACCAGGCGTCGCGCGGCCGCGCGCGCCTCTGCCACGGCCGTCGGGGACGACGCGCCTGTCATCCGCACCTGGTGGCGGATCCTGCCCCGCCTCGCACGACGCTGAACCTGGGGCCGAATCGGGCTTCGGACGCGGAGGCTGGCCCCCGCCGGGGTGATCGTCTCCAGCCTGGCCCTGTGGGACGGGACCCGCTGACTGGGTAACGACATCGGGCTCCGTGAGAGGATTGCGCCGCGATGAGCTTCGTGAGCCGCGGCTTCAGGGGACGGCCACACGCCCGGGCTGAGGGTGACCGTCTGCCGCCCGGGCAGTACGTGGTGCGCGACTTTCCGGTGCTGTCGGTCGGACCCACACCCCGCCCCCGGCTGGCCGATTGGACGTTCTCGATCAACGGGGAGGTCGACGACGTCAGGCGTTGGACGTGGGAGGAATTTCGCGCGCTGCCGAGCGAGACGATCACGCGCGACATCCACTGCGTCACCAAGTGGTCCAAGTTCGACACGGTGTGGGAGGGTGTCTCGGTCGACACGTTGCTCGAGGGGGTGGACAGCGCGGCCGACCACGTCATGGCCTTCTGCGACGGTGGCTACACAACCAACATTCCCCTCGAGGACATCACCGGCGGCAAGGCGTGGGTGGCCTTCACCTACGACGGCCAGGCGCTCGAGGCCGAGCACGGTGGTCCGGCGCGACTGCTGGTGCCACACCTGTACTTCTGGAAGAGCGCCAAGTGGGTGCGCGGGCTGACCCTGATGAACGACGACTCCCCGGGGTTCTGGGAGGTGAACGGCTACCACATGTACGGGGACCCATGGCTGGAGCAGCGATACAGCGGCGACTGAGCTGGCGCTTCGGCGGGGTCACCGAGGTCATCGATGAAACGCCTCGGGTCCGCAGCATCATCCTCGCTGTGCCGGGGTGGCCGGGCCACCTCGCGGGGCAGCACGTCGATGTCCGTCTCACCGCCGGCGACGGCTATCGGGCGGAGCGCAGCTACTCGATCGCGTCGGCGCCCGACGCCGGCGAAACGCTGGCGCTGACGGTGGAACGCCTGGTTGATGGTGAGGTGTCCGAGTACCTCACCGGCGAGCTGCGCGCCGGTGACAGGCTGGAGTTCCGCGGCCCGATCGGTGGCTATTTCGTGTGGGATGTCAGCGCCGGTGGCCCGTTGCTTCTTGTCGCCGGCGGCTCCGGGGTGTGCCCGCTGATGGCCATGCTCCGGCACCGTGCCGCCCGGTCCAGTTCGATCCCCACCCGTCTCGTCTACTCATCGCGGACGCTGCAGGACGTCATCTACCGCGAGGAGCTTGATCGCCTCGCCGCCGGCGGTGACGGCCTCGAGGTGGTGCACACGCTGACGCGTACGCAGCCGCCCGACTGGCACGGCCACAGCCGGCGCGTCGACCGCGAGATGCTCGCGGAGGTGGCGTGGCCGCCGGAGCAGCAACCGCTCGCATTCGTCTGCGGCCCCACTGCCTTCGTCGAAACGGTCGCTGACGCGCTCGTCGCCCTCGGTCACCCGGCGCAGAGGATCAGGACGGAGAGGTTCGGCCCGACGGGTACGTGATCGCCATCAGCGGTTGACACGCTCCAGGTACATGGCCGCGGCGCGCTCGCCGGAGACGCTCTGTGGGGACACGATCTCCTCGATCCGGCGGCGATCCTCAGCGGTCAACACGACGTCGGCGGCCGCCGCATTGACCTCCAGGTTGGCGCGTCTCCGCGTACCCGGAATGGGCACCACATCCTCCTCGAGCAGGAGCCAGGCGAGGGCGAGCTGCGCGACCGTTGCGCCTCGCGCGGTGGCGACCTCTTCGAGCCGCTCGACGAGGCGCGCGTTGCTGTCGAGGTTGTCGCCCTGGAAGCGGGGAACGGAGCTGCGCCAATCCTCGTCGGGGAGGTCCCCGCTGCGCCTGTAGCGCCCGGTCAGCAGGCCGCGACCCAGCGGGCTGTAGGCGACGAAGCCGATGCCGAGCTCGCGGGTCGTGGGCAGGATCTCCGCCTCGGGCTCGCGGCTGAAGAGGGAGTACTCGGTCTGCAGCGCCGTGATCGGGTGGGTGGCGTGACCGCGGCGGATCGTCTCGGCAGACGCCTCGGAGAGGCCGAGGTAGCGCACCTTGCCGGCGGTGACCAGTTGCGCCATTGCACCCACCGTCTCCTCGATGGGGGTGGTGGGGTCGACACGGTGCAGGTAGTAGAGGTCGACATGGTCGGTGCCCAGCCGGCGCAGGCTCTCCTCGAGCGCTGGTGCCACCTTGCCCGGGCGACCCAACCCGGGGTCACCTCCGCCGCCGAACTTGGTGGCCAGCACCACGTCGTCGCGGCGGCCGGCGATCGCCTTGCCGACCACCTGCTCGCTGTGCCCGGCCCCGTAGATGTTGGCGGTGTCGATGAACGTCACCCCCAGTTCCAACGCTCGCGCCAGGGTGTCCTCTGATTCCGCGTCGTCAGAGTCGCCATAGACGCCGGCGAAGCTCATGGCGCCGAGGCCGACGGCTGAGACCATGGGGCCGTTCCTGCCGAGTCGTCGGTGCTGCATGTGCTGAACCTCCCTGGTATGGCCGCCGCGGGACGCTTCGCCACCACCTTAGTACGGCCGGCCGGCCCTGGCATCGGCGGGTACATGCTGCGTATGCTCGCGGCGAAGAACTCGCGCAGAGAGGAACCACGTGAACACGCGTCGCTCCGTGCCCCTGGTGGTGATGGTCTGGGTTGTCGTGGGTTGCATCGTGGCGGGCAGCCATCACTTCTTCGACAACCTTCATTCGCTCGGGCCCATCCTCACCGCGATCCTCGCTGTGCTGCTCTGGCCGCTGATCCTTCTCGGGGTCAAGATCAGCATCTCCTGAGCCAGGGCCGTTATCGTCGCGATTGATGGCCGCCGAGGTGGAGTTGATCGAGGCATCGGGACGAGAGATCCCCATCACGAGCCCTGGCAAGGTGTTCTTCTCGGAACGCGGCGAGACCAAGCTGGACCTCGTCCACTACTACCAGTCGGTCGAGGAGCCTCTGCTCCGGGCCATGGGCGGCCGGCCGGTGCTCCTCCAGCGGTTCCCCAATGGAGCGGAGGGACCGTCGTTCTTCCAGAAGCGAGTGCCCGAGTCTCGGCCCGAATGGCTCGAGACCACCACCGTGAGCACCCCCAACGGCACAACGTCGCAGGCGCTGGTCGCCGCCGACCTCGCTCACGTGCTGTGGGCGGTGAACCTTGGCTGCCTCGGCTTCCACGTGTGGCCGTCCAAGGCCGCCGACCCGGACCACGCGGACGAGCTCCGCATCGATCTCGATCCCACCCCCGGGGTCACGTTCGCCATGGTTCAGGAGGCGGCCTTGGAGGTGAAGCGCCTGCTCGATGAACTCGAGGTCGTCGGTCTCCCCAAGACCACCGGCAACCGCGGCATCCACATCTACGTCCGGCTTCAGCCGCTGTGGACGTCGTACGACGTGCGCTCGGCCGCAGTCGCCGTCGCTCGCGAACTGGAGCGGCGCCGGCCCGACCTGATGACGGCCGCCTGGTGGAAGGAGGAGCGGGGCAAGCGGGTGTTCGTCGACTTCAACCAGAACGCCCCACACAAGACGATCTTCGGCGCCTGGTCGGTGCGGGCCCGGCGCGGAGCGCAGGTGTCGACGCCCTTCGCATGGGACGAACTCGATGCGATCCATCCCGACGTGCTCACCATCGCCACCGTGCCGCCACGGTTCCGCGCACACGGCGATGCCTGGGCGTCGATGACCGATCACCCGCAGTCGCTGCAGCCGCTCCTTGCGCTGCACGAGCGCGATGACGCGTCGGGCCTGGCCGACGCACCATGGCCGCCGCAGTACCCGAAGATGCCCGGCGAGCCCTCCCGAGTGGCGCCGAGCAGGGCCCGCAAACCCGACTGAGTGTCCGACGCCGCCGCCGATCCCTGGGCACGTGGCGACACCGAATCGTCGCCGCATCGCCGCGCGGCAAGACGGTCTGCAGCCATCCTGCAACCGACCCGGTCGACGATGTGCCCACGTACCGGGGCCAACGCTCCGGTGATCACGGAGGACATGTGATGGCAGTACAGGCGGGAGCCCAGCCGAAGACCTTCTCGCAGCCGGACGAAGTGCGCACTTTCGAAAAGGGGCGCGTCGAACTTGTCAACTTCGGCGCCGGCACCATCGGCAGGCTCATCCTCGAGCCCGGCTGGAGGTGGTCGTTGCATGTCAAACCAATCGCCGGCACGGACCTGTGCGAGGCGCCGCATTTCCAGTACCACGCGGCCGGTGTCCTCCACATCCAGATGGCGGACGGCACCGAGTGGGACGGCCACCCCGGGGACGTCGCCCTCATCCCCTCCGGTCACGACGCATGGGTCGTCGGCGACGAGGCTGTCGTCCTGATCGACTGGAACGGGGCGACCGACTACGCCAAGTCCTGAACCACGCGGTTGACCTCGGCGTCGCGGATCCGCGGCCCGTATCGTACGGGCCGTGATCCGCGACCGCGACGTGGGGCCTGTCAGGCGGACGACCGTGGCCACGTCCGGGACCCTGCGAGTGCGAATCATCGGCGGCCTCGGTGTCGACGGCATCGCCGAGCGGGACCTCGGCAGCCGGAAGGCGCGAGTCGCACTCAAGCGGCTCGCCATCGCTCGCGGCCGGGCGGTGCCGGTGGAGGCCCTACAGGATGTGCTGTGGAGCGACGACCAGCCGCGCGACCCGGCGGCGCAGGTCGCCGTGATCATGAGTCGCCTGCGACGTGTCCTCGGTCCACAACGCATCAGCCATGGCGACGGCGGGTACACGCTCCACGTGGACTGGCTGGACCTGGGCGCCGCCGAGCAACTCGTGTCAGAGGCCGTGAGACGCCTCTTGGAAGGTGCGCCCGCCGCAGCCCTGGCAGCCGCGATCTCAGCCCGTGCGCTGCTGGCCAATCCCGCCGCAGACGACCATGCGTGGCCGGAACAGGACCGCCGCGAAATGGAGCGACTCGCCCTCCAGGCCACCCGCCTCGTCGCCCGTGCCGCGCTGGCCGCGGGCGACCTCGTCACCGCGGTTGAGGCGGCCGAGCAGGCTGTCGACCGCGACACATACGACGAAGAAGCACTTCGTCTGGCGATGGCGGGGCTCGTCGCGCAGGGGCGCGCGTCGTCGGCGCTGGCACTCCACGAACGGTTGCGCCAGCGGATCAGGGAGGAGCTCGGCGTCTCGCCCTCCCCGGAGACGGACGCGGCGCATCGCGCCGTGCTGAAGGGGTTGCCGGTCCCGGGCATCGAGGTCTCCGGCACGCGCCGCCACGGCGGCGATCACGAGTCCGAGACGGGCCTCGTCGAGCGCGGAGACGAGCTTCGCGCGCTTGACGGCCTGCTCGCATCGGTTCGCAACGGGCCGCCGGTGGTCGCCGTCATCGAGGGTGAGCTCGGCATCGGCAAGACGGCGCTGGCGACCGCCTGGCTCAGTGGGCTGGGCACGAAAGCCGCCGTGCTGGTGACCCGATGCGAGCAACTGAGCCGAGCGCTGCCGTTGCAACCGGCGCTGCACCTGCTCAGCGCACACCTTCGCCAGGTCGGCGCCGTCGCCGCACGACGGCTGCTCGGAACCGATGCCCCGCTCATCGAACCGCTGCTCGGATCGATCGCGTGGACGCCCTTGGGCGGCACCGACTCGGTACAGGCGCCCGTCTCATCACCGGCCGGGATCGCGCTGGTGCTCGCTGCTTTGAGCAGAGTGATCGCTCGCGTCACCCCCTCGCCCATCGTGCTGTTCATCGACGACGTGCAACGCGCCGATCCGCTGACCGTTGACTGGCTGAGTGACCTGGTCGGCAATGTCCAGGTGCCGCTGCTGGTCCTGCTCACCCGCCGGGGCGGCGAAGGACATGTTCCGAGCGCCTCGGTGACCATCTCATTGGCACCACTGTCCATCGGCGGAACCAGTTCGATCGTCGGCGAGAGCCGCGCTGCCGAGCTGCACCGGCGCAGCGGCGGCAATCCATTGTTCCTGACCGAGCTGGCACGAACTGACGCTGACGACCCTCTTCCCGACACGGTCCAGGCGGCGGTGCTGGGGCGCTGCGCGGAGTCAGGGTCGTCGGCTGAGACGATCCGAGCGGCAGCCGTGCTTGGCACCGTGGTCGACGTTGACCTTCTCGCCCAGGTTCGCCGAATCGACCCGGTGGCGGCGATCGCGGACCTGGAACGAGGCCTCGGATTGGGCCTCTTCGACGAGCGCAGTGGCTGCTACGTCTTCCGCCACGAGGTCGCCCGTGAAGCCCTCGAAGCCTCACTTGGTTCGCCGGCGCGGGCGCTGCTGCACCGCGAGGCAGCGCGGATCCTGGCGCTCCAGCCTGGCGCTGACCCGATGCTGGTTGCTTACCACGCGCGCCTCAGCGGGGCTCGGGCGATTGCCGCAGCGGCCCTGACTGCCGCGAGTCGGGTTGCGGCCGACCGCTTCGACTACGCGACCGCCCTCGCGCTCGCCGACGAGGCCCTCGTGGCGGAGGACACCACCACGGCCCGTCTGCAGCGCGCGACAGTGCTGCTTCGCCAGGCGCAGTACCGAGCGGCCCAGGTCGACGCCGAGGCGGCGGTCGACCGCGGGGACGACCCGCGCGCCTGGGAGGTCGCGGGCGCGATCGCCTACTACTGCCGCGACTTCGATCGCGCCGCCGTTCTTGGCGGGGCCCTCGCCGAACACGCGATCGACCCGCGGCAACGCGTCGATGGGCTGGTCATCGAAGCCCGCGCTCTGCACGCGCGCGGTGACCTCGCCGAAGCCGCCGAGAGGCTGGAGATGGCGGTACGAATCTGCCGGGATCACCGCTTGCGGCAGCCGACGTCCGTTCACGCGTTCCTGATGGTGCACCTGGGCGAGACGGACGCCGCCATCAGCGCCATCTCCGCCAGTCCGTACTCCGCGGCGGAATCGCCATCGACCATCTATACGCCCGCACATGCCGACCTGATCCTCGGTTACGCGCTGGCGACCCGCGGACGCGCCGCCGAAGCACTGCACGTCCTGGGCCGCGCATCACAGGAAGCGACGCGTCGTGGACTCTCCAGGTACACCGCCAACAGCCTCAACCTCAGCGGCTGGGTGCACCGATACACGGGCGATGTCCAGCGTGCCCGCGAGTGCAATGAGCTGGCGCGGATCGGGGCCGTCGAAGCAGGCTACCGCGAGCTCGAGGTCTACGCCACGCTCGACCCATGTGACGACCACCTCGAAGAGGGGGCGCTCCAGACGGCGGTGACGCGCATCGCCGCGGCACGCGAACTGATGCGCGAACCGTACGCCTACTCCTGGCGTCACCACCTCCGCCTCACGCTTCTCGAGGGCAGGATCGCTCTGGCGCGTGGCGAACACCACACGGCGTTCGAGCATGCGACGCAGCTTGTCGCCGAGGCTGCGGTCCGTCGTGCTCCGCGCTACTCGGTGCTTGGTGAGGTGCTCCGCCACCAGGCCAAGTCGGGGCTGGGCGCCTCGCCGCCGGGTGCAGGCGCCATCGGTGAGCTGAGCGAACGGCTGACGACGGTCGCCGGCGTTGAGGCTTGGTGGCTGCTCACCGAACTCGCAGCGTCCACGGGGAGCGCGCTCTGCGCTGACCTCGCCGGCAGACACCGCGACGCGCTCGCAGCCAGTCTTGCTCCCGCGACCCGTCCGGGCTTCCTGGCCTACGCGGCGGCCCGGCAGGAGAGGATCAGCACGCGCGGGCGCACCGCCTGACCCCGTTCGCGAACCTCGGAGACTGCCTGTGCCAGGAGGTCTTCACGTCGCTGCGAGGACAGTGATCGAACGAACGGCGCGAGGTGAGCCATGCCGAGCCGGTATCCGACAATCGCCTCGGCGGAATTGAGGCCGGAGTCGACGACGACGTCCTCGATGCGCACGTCGTGCAGGCCGCCCGCGTGGGCGCACGCGCTCAACAGCTCTGGGGTGTTACTCAGCGGCTCAAGGTACGCTTTGAGGCGCGCATACCAGGCGGGCGGAAGGTAGCCGAAGCGTGCGGCGACATCGTCGACCACATCCTTCGACGGGTTGGGTGGCGTCGCGCCGAAGACCCCGACCACCACCCTCGCGCCGCCGCGAACCACCCGCCCCATCTCGGCAAGCGCACGCACCGGCGCTTCGACATGCGAGACGGCGAACGCGCTGACCGCTGCGTCGAAGCTGTTGTCGATGAAGGGCAACGCGAGCATGTCGCCGGTGACGCTGATCAACGCCGCATCCCCGGCATGGGCGAGCATGTCGGCGGATGGGTCGAGAGCGACGGGGGTTCCGTTGCGTGCGCGCACAGCCCGACACAGCGCGCCGGTGCCGGCGCCCACGTCGAGCACCAGCATGCCCTCGAGGTCCCCGCCAGCGGACGCGATGATGCGCTCGGCGAGGCGGTCGTACAGGCGAGCGGGGCCGGCCTCCCAGGCAGCCGCTGACCCCTCGTAGGCGACGGAAACGTCGGTCACGACAACGGCATGGCCTCGTTGAGGCGATCGCTCCACCAGGTGAACTCCGCCACATCGCCCACCTTCGACCAGGCGAGTTGGAGAAAGGCACCGGAAAGGGCCGCGCCGAGCTGCCGATCCCACCAGCCGGCTGTACCGATGCCGGCCGCCTCGAGCGAGGCGCGGTAGGCGGCGATCGCGGACTCCTTCGACTCGGGCAAGCGATCGCAATTCACCGCGAGGTACCACGCAAGGTCGATGAGCGGCGCGCCGACGCCGACGCGGTCCCAGTCGAGCAGGATGGTGTCTCCGTTGGGGTGGGCGCCGAGGTTGCCCAGCTTCCAGTCGCCGTGAACAAGCGTCAGTGGACCGGTGCGCAGAGCGGCGGTCAGGGGCGAGGGATCGGCCGCGAGCGCCCGCAGTGTCTTCGACACTGCGGGATGACCTGCCGCGATCGCCTCCCATCCCTCTCGCGCCGCGCGTGGGACGGGGTCCCGGCTGCCGGCGGCGATCTCCAGCTCGGCCATGACGGGGTTGAGGATCACGTAGTGATGGGCCATGGGGAAAAGCCCCACGGTGTCCTCGAACCCCATGTAGGCCGCGTGCATCTGTGCCATGTGCCGGAGGAAACGGCGGTGCACATCGAGGCTGATGGGCGCACTGCCGGTGGCTACCAACTCGCCGGACACGTCGCGCATGAGCACCGCGGCGCCCCGGTGGCCTCGCTCCGACATGTACGGTGCGCAGGCGACCACCGTGTGGTCGATCGCGGCCGGCAGAGACTTGAGAACGGACGACGCCATGAGCGTCAACTGGCGGCAGTGCAGGTCACCGCTGGCGCGCATCAGCCAGTCGTCGTCGACGCAGAGATACTTCACCACGTAGGGCTCGCCCTCGATGGTGGTGCGCTCGAACCTGCTGCCCGACAGCGAGTCCGCGGCCTTCCACGGCTCGCGGTCCTGGGCGCCGCGGAGCAGGTCGGCAACGGTCGCCTCGATGCGGACTGGCGACGCGGTCGCAAGAATGTCAGGCACTGGCGGCGGCTTCGGCCATCTCCGCCTGGAGCGCGGCGCCCCACCGGCCGCCGCACCACACCTTGTCGGCGACGATCAGGCCGTCGCTCACCTCGATCCTGTGCGCCTGGTGGCACATGTGCGGCTCGCCGTTCTCCTCCCAGGTGAGCACGAACTCGACCATTGCGCCGCCGGGTATCGCGGTCCGACGCAGTTCCTCGAAGTGGCCCGCGTCAGCGAACCAGCCGCCCAGCTCCGCCTCGATGGCAGGAGCGCCGCGCACGGTGAACCGCCAGTTGGGGACCGTGGCGTCAAGGACCGCGTCGGCGGCAAACGCCCCCGTCTTGCTGATGCGTGCGTGCTCAATGCCCTCAATGAGGCGGTCGATCGGGTCGGACATCTGCTCTGGCTCCTCTACCTGGCGAAAGGTACCCGCAACGGGGTGACTGCGGTGAGGATGAAGCCGGCGGTTTGCAGGCCGATTGCAGCGACCGGCCACGGCCCGGAATCCGTGAACGTGACGACGCGTCCCAGCCACCCCCAGCGCGTATCCTGCGTCGAATCCTGAGCGCCGAGCTCATCGCCAGACGCCAAACGGGGCGCGCCACTCCAATCCGAGCACGGGAGCATTGATGGTCAGCGGACGTTGGCGGCTGGTTCTGTACAGCGCACTGATGCTGTTCACCGAGCTGGCGCTGATCCGCTGGCTCGGCTCCAACGTCATCTATCTCGCCTTCTTCTCCAACTTCGTCCTGCTCGGCAGTTTCCTGGGCATCGGCGCCGGGTTCCTGCACTCGCGGTCGCAGCGTGACCTGTCCCGGCTGGCACCCATTGCCATGGGCGTGCTCATCGTGTTCGTCAGCGGGTTTCCCGTCACCGTGGAGCGCTCCGCAGACCAGTTGATCTTCTTCGGAGGTAGCAGCGCCACCTCCGGTGTGCCCTCCTGGATCGCCCTGCCGGTCATCTTCCTGGCCACGGCGCTGGTGATGGCGTGCATCGGTGAGGGGGTGGGCCGCTCCTTCAAGCTGTACAGCCCGCTCGACGCGTATCGCCTCGACATCATCGGAAGCCTCGCTGGCATCGTCGCCTTCTCTGCGCTCTCGTTCATCTGGGCTCCACCGCTTGTGTGGGGCGCGGTGGTCACCGTGCTCTTCCTGCTCCTGCAGGGCAATCGCCGCTGGTTTCTCCAGGGCGCCTGCCTCGCGGCGATGCTGGTCTTCCTCGGAGTGGAGAGCTTCACCCCGCGCTTCAGCTGGTCGCCGTACTACAAGATCACCGAGACCCGAACGTCACCGACCAACCTCACCATCTCTGTGGACGGGATACCGCACCAGGGCACTGCGGACGTCCTCCACGATCCGGCACAGCTCAACGGCTATCGGCAGTGGCCGTACCAGGATGCCGGCAACCTCAACCACTTCGCCAACGTCCTCGTGGTCGGGGCGGGCAATGGCAACGACGTTGCGGTTGCGCTGGCGCATGGAGCCCAGCACGTCGACGCCGTCGAGATCGATCCCAAGCTCTACCAGATCGGGGTCGACAACCATCCCAACCACCCGTACCAGGACCCGCGGGTCAGCGTGCACATCACAGACGGCCGTGAATTCCTCGAGCACACGACCGAGAAATTCGACCTCATCATCTTCGCCCTGCCCGACAGCCTGACCCTGGTTTCCGGTCAGTCATCGCTGCGGCTGGAGAGCTACCTCTTCACGACGGAGGCGATGCAGAGCGCCAAGCAGCACCTGCAGCCCGGCGGCTCCTTCTCCATGTACAACACGTACCGCGAGACGTGGCTGGTCGACCGCCTCGCCAGCACGCTGGAGCAGGTCTACGGGACCACGCCCTGCCTGCGCCGCTACGGCGCCACCTCCGTGGTGATGACCGACAGCGCCACGGAGGGAACGCTGACGTGCCAAGGGACGTGGCAGCCCGCCAAGGGCGCCTTCGTCCCGGCGGCGACCACCGACGACTACCCCTTCCTGTACCTCGAGACCCCGAGCATCCCGTCGCTGTACATCTGGACGCTCCTGCTCATCGCCGCTGCTGCGGTGGTGTTCGTCCGCATCGCGGGCGGGCGGCTGCGGCCGATGGCGAAGTTCACCGATCTGTTCTTCATGGGCTCAGCCTTCCTGCTCCTCGAGACCAAGAGCGTCGTCCAGTTCGCGCTGCTGTTCGGCACGACGTGGTTCGTCAACGCGCTGGTGTTCATCGGCGTGCTGGTGGCGGTGCTGGTCGCCATCGAGATCTCGCGGCGATGGACGTTCCGCCGTCCGCGTCTGCTCTACGTGCTCCTCCTCCTCTGCCTTGCGGTCGCCTGGCTGGTGCCGCTCGAGAGCCTGCTGACGCTGGACTTCCTGCCCCGATTCGTTTGCGCCGTGCTGCTGGCATTCACACCGATCCTCATCGCCAACCTCATCTTCGCGCAGCGTTTCAAGGCGGTCTCGGAATCCGTCACAGCATTCGGCGCCAACCTGCTTGGCGCGATGCTCGGAGGCATCCTCGAGTACGCGTCGCTGCTCACCGGTTACCGGGCCCTGCTGGTCATCGTGGCGGTGCTCTACGCAATCTCGCTGGTGACCAGCCCTGGGCTGTTGCGCCGCGCCGCCGCGTGAGCCACCTGGTCGCTGACACGCACACGCAGCGCCGCTGCACCGGGCTTCCCGGCTGCTAGTCTTCGTGCCTGCGGGCCGCCTGATCGGCTCCAACAAGGGTGCGGGGGTAGGGACATGAGACGTCTTGTGATTGCTGTGATCGCCATCGGTGCTGTCGGCCTCCCGGTCACGGCGGCGGGTGTGGTGACGTCGTCGGCGCTGCACGTGGCCGCCGCCCCGACAGCCTTGTCGTACTCACTGACCGGCTCCGCCGTCGGCGGCGTGAAGACGGCGAGCTTCCAGGACCCGGTCACCTTCCTCTTCACGGAGAAGGACACGGGGACCGTCTCGGCAAGTGAGGACCTGGTCCTCCAGTCGCTGACCAACGGAAGCGTCGTCAGCGTGAGCTGCGTGTCCGCGGGGAGCATCTTCAATCCCGACGGCAACAACTGCGAGCCGGGTTTCCTGCACAACGGTCAGTCGACCTCGAGCGTCATCAATACCAGGGTGACCGGTTCGTCGGGGACCATGTCGATCACCGTCTGCGTCTTCAACGAGGGTAACGGCCACACCGGGCCCTGCAAGAGGATCTCGGTGACCATCTGACGCCACCCGCGGCGCCCCTCAGCCGATCAGCTGGACGGCGGCGCGCGCCGCAGCGCCCATCTCGGGGTTGAGCTGGTAGAACGCCCAGACGCCCTGCTTGGTCGATGTCACGATGCCGGCCTCGCGCAGCCTGGCGAGGTGGTGACTGACCGTGGGCTGGCCCAGTTCGAACGCGGCGGTGAAGTCACACACGCAGACGGGCTCCGCAGCGGCGGTCAGGATGTGCACGATCTGAACGCGTGTGGCGTCCCCGAGCGCCCTGTAGACCTGTGAGAGCTCGTCCACCCGGGCGTCTGGCAGTGGCGCGGCAACCGGCTGACAGCACCCTTTGACGCGGTCGGGTGCAGAACGCTGGACGACGATCGTTGTGGCGGCCATGCCAGCATTGTACGCATTGACAGTCATCGATGGGAGCGGTTACCATCCTATCTATCGACCAGTTTCGATACGAGGAGGATCGACAGTGCCCTGGCCCTGCCCCTGCCCCTGCCCCTGCCCCTGCGCCACCGACGGCGATGGCTGACAACTCGGGGACGACGGATGGCGCGCTGACCGAAATCAGCGACGGCGACCGGCTCCGCGAAACCGTCCGCACCCGCTACGCATCGGCGGCACGGGCGGTGCAGCGCGAACACCCATCGAGCGCTGAAGCTGCCCTCTCTGAAGGCGACGCGGGCGACTGCTGCGGCGCGTCACCGGGAGCGGCCGGCTGCTGTGGCGGTGGCCAGGGAGTGATCTCTCGTGACCTCTACTCCGCGGACGAGGTTGCCGGGCTGCCCTCGACCGCCGTCCTCGCGTCGCTGGGCTGTGGCAACCCGACCGCCCTCGCTGAGCTCCATCCCGGCGAGATCGTGCTCGACCTCGGCTCCGGCGGTGGCATCGACGTCCTCCTGTCCGCACGCCGGGTGGGCCCCACCGGTTTCGCGTATGGCCTGGACATGACCGACGAGATGCTCGCTCTCGCCGAGCGCCATGCCGCTGAAGAGCAAGCCGCCAACGTCAGATTCCTGAAGGGAACCATTGAAGCAATCCCTCTCCCCGATGACACAGTGGACGTGCTCATCTCCAACTGCGTGATCAATCTGAGCGCGGACAAGGCTCAGGTCCTGCGTGAGGCGTATCGGGTTCTCAAGCCGGGCGGCCGGTTCGCCGTGTCCGATGTCGTGGTCCAGGGCCATCTTCCTGATGAGGTGCGGCGAAGCACCGAATTGTGGGTTGGCTGCGTTGCCGGTGCGCTCGAGGAGGACACCTATCGCACCCTGCTTTCATCCGCGGGCTTCGACGCCATCGGCGTGGAGGTGACCCGCGACTACAGCACGGAGCAGGTCGGGGCCCGTGGGTCAGCCACGGAGGCCGACGCCCTGGCTTCGGTCCGCGACGGCGGCGGTCGCGTTGTCAGCGCGTTCATTCGAGCCACCAAGCCGGTCGAGCGTGCCTGAGGTTCTCTTCGTCTGCGTCCACAACGCGGGGCGGTCGCAGATGGCCGCCGGGCTCCTCCACGAACGCACCCGCGGCGCTGTTCGGGTGCGCTCCGCAGGCTCAGAGCCGGCTGGTCACCTGAACCCTGCCGTCGTCGCGGCGATGCAGGAGGTCGGCATCGACATTTCGAAGGAGTTCCCCAAGCCGCTCACCGACGATGCGGTGCAGCAGGCAGACGTGGTCATCACCATGGGCTGCGGCGACGCGTGCCCCTTCTACCCGGGCAAGCGGTACCTGGACTGGGACCTCGAGGACCCCGCCGGCAAACCGATCGAGGTTGTTCGCCGGATCCGTGACGAGATCGACCGACGCGTGCACGCCCTCGTCTCCGAGTTGCTCGCTCCAGACGAACCGTAGGCCTCAGGCGCGCTCGCCCTGCGCCAGTGCCCTCGACATGGCGTCGACAAGCTCGCGGGCGGACTCGAGTGAAAGTTCCAATGCGATGTGTCGTGGCCGGGCGTCGCCGTCGATGAACAGGTCGACGTTGAGCGTGTGGTCGAGCGCCGTCGCGTAGGGATGATCGAGGTAGACGCTGGCGCTGACCACGGGCTCCCACCGGCCCGCCGCCTTGCCACTGCCGCGCACAGCGATCCGCTGCGTCGCGTACGTGCACACGTCAGACCGCCGACGACGAACGGACGTCGCCCGCCGAGTGAAGGGTGTCCGCAAAAAACGCCCAGACTCGTCGCCAGCCGTCGGCGGCGGCATCGGGTCGATAGGCAGGGCGATCGGTCGCGAAGAAGGCATGTCCCGCGTTGTCGTACGTGTGGAACTCGTGCTGCTTTCCAAGTCGGGTCAACTCCGCGTCGATCTCGGCCACTTCGTCGGGAGACGGGTGTGTGTCCTCTGCCCCGAAGAGGCCGAGCACTGGGCAGGCGATATCGATGGCGCGGGCGATGACGGGGACGACGTTGGTCGTCGAGCCGGCCGGTGGTTTGACGGCGATGAAGGCGCCGTAGCAGACGACCGCGGCATCTGGGTCGAGCTCACAGGCTGCGAGGAAGCTCTGCCGGCCCCCTGAGCAGTAGCCGATGGTGGCCACGAGCCCTGAGCACGACGGCATCCCGCGAAGAGAGCGGATCGCCCCCTGGCAATCGCCGAGGAAGCGCTCGTCGGGGACGCCTCCGTTGGCGCGCGCCGCCGCGGCAGCGTCGTCGGGAGCGGCGCCGGGGAGGTCGCGGTGATGAAGGTTCGGACAGATGCAGATGTAACCGTGGGCGGCGAAGCGACGCGCGATCTCCCACGTTCCCGCGTCCCAGCCGGGCATGTGGTGGATGACGACCACGCCCGGGTACGGACCCGGACCGAGGGGACGTGCGAGGTACGCGGGGATCGGGTCGCCCCCGTGACCGCGGATGGTGACCGTCTCAGCGAGCAGCGGATCGAGCATGGCGTTCCTCCTCGGGCCGGCCCGCTACAGGGATGACCGGCTGCCACGGAGACTAGCGAATCGGCTCCTCACGGGAACCGGCGCTCGTACCAGGCAACGTCCCAGTATCGACCGAACTTCCGGCCCTGCTCTGAGAAGACCGCGACGCGCTCGAAGCCG
>DAISRJ010000031.1:22531-25607 GCA_036828955.1 Candidatus Dormiibacterota bacterium
GACGACCAGTGGGGCGAGGTGAAGCCGGAGTGGTTTCAGACCGGCTCCCAGGGTGATGCGTCGCTCCGTGAGATCGTCAACTACCACGCCTTCGACTCGGCGTGGGTACCCGACGTCCTCGTGGGCAAGACGATCGCCGAGGTCGGCAACGCGCACGACCACGTCAAGACGGATCCGGCGTGCGACTACCGACCCTACAGCGACGCGGCCATTGCGGCCGCCGAACAGCTCGACGACCCCGACAAGATCGTCCACCTCTCGTACGGCGACTTCACGGCACGGGAGTACCTCAAACACGTCACCAGTTTTCGGGGCTTCCGCGCCTACGACATCGCCAGGTGGATCGGGGTGAGCACCGAGCTGCCGCATGACCTCGTCCAGGGGATGTGGGACGAGCTGGTGCCTGAGATCGACGCCTGGCGCGCGATGGGCGTCTACGGCGACGCCGTCCCGGTGCCCGACGACGCATCCCTCCAAGAGAGGCTGCTCGGCCTCGTCGGACGCGACCCGCGCGCAACGGGGGGAGCGCTCACCGACTAGGGCCGCTCAGGGCACGCGCGCGGTCGGGCGGCCAAGGTGGAGGGCGCCCCCCGCGACCCGAGCCAGCGCGTAGATGGCGAAGCTGAAGACGGTCACGAACACGCTCGCCTTGATGGTGTCGCTCTCCAGGCTGGCGATGAGCCCGCCGTCACATGCCAGCAGCGCGAAGAGAATGGACAGGCCGGTGACGACAGCAGGTCGCGCGGACAGCCGCTGCGCGGCGGCTGCCGGCGTGATCGCCAGGCTCAGCACCAGGAGCGTGCCAACGATCTGGGCGGCCTCGGTGACGGTGAGCGCAAGAACGAACAGGAACAGCAACCCGACGAGGCGAAGGCGGACCCCGCGAGCCTCGGCAACGTCCGCGTCGACAGACGCAAACAAGAGTTGCCGGTAGAGGATCGTCGTCGCCACGAGCACGCCGGCGGCGACCCCGAGCAGGAGCAGCAGCTGGCCGCTGCTGACGCCGAAGATCTGCCCGAACAGGATGTTCGTCGCCTCGGTGGCAAAGCCGTGGTAGAGGCTGAGCAGGTAGACGCCGACGCCGAGCCCGAACGCGAGGATGACCCCGATCGCGGAGTCGCGCTCGCGCTCACGCACGCCGAGCAGCCCGATCGCCGTGGCCACGACGAGTGATCCCGCGAGGGCGCCGACGACCGGGTCACCGACCACGAGGAGCCCTGCTGCGGCGCCGGTGAACGACAGCTCAGCGGTGCCGTGCACCGCGAATGCCATCTTCCGGGTCACGATGAACGGTCCGATCAGCCCGCTGGTGATCGCGACGAGCGTGCCCGCGAGAAGCGCGTGCTGCGCGAAGGGCTGGCTGAGGTAGAACCACAAGCCCATCAGTGGTCTGTCTCGGCGCTCGGGTGGTGGTGGTGGCCACCGTGTTCGCCGTGCGCGTCGTCGGGGGCGCCGATCACGATGATGCGGCCGCGCACTCGGAGCACGTCGACCTCGGTGCCGTAGAGATCCGAGAGCCGCTCGCCGGTCATGACCTCGTCGGGTGTTCCCACCGCCCAGCGTCCGCCGACCAGGTAGAGGACGCGGTCCACCATGGGCAGGATCGGATTGACCTCGTGCGACACGAACACCACCGACGTCCCGGCTTCGCGCCGGCGCGAATCGATCAGCTCGCTGACCGCCTGCTGATGCTGGAGATCGAGTGAGAGCAACGGCTCGTCGGCGAGCAGGACGCGCGGGTCGCCGAGCAGTGCCTGGGCGATCCGCAGCCGCTGCTGCTCACCGCCGGAGAGCAACCCGATGGGGGCGTCAGCGTACCTCGACGCCCCAACTGCCTCGATCACCTCGGCGACCTTCGCCGTCGCTCCGCGGCTGGGCAGCCCGACCCCCCAGCGGTGACCGTCGAGGCCGAGGCGGACGAGGTCGCGTCCGCGCAGGGGCAGGTCGCGATCGAACGACTTCTGCTGGGGGATGTAGCCGACCACGCTGCTGCCCCGGCGCGCCGCGCGGCCGCACACCTCGACAGTCCCTGCGGACAGGTGCTGCAAGCCGAGAATCACCTTGAGCAGGCTCGTCTTTCCGGACCCGTTGGGCCCGAGGACCGCGAGGAACTCGCCGGCGGCGACGTCGAGGGTCAGGTCACCCCAGAGGGTGCGCTCCCCGAACTGCAGCGCCGCATCGCGCAGCCGGATGGTTGGAGCGGCCGTGGTCATCTCCCCAGCGCCGCCAGGATCGCCTCTGCCTGGTCGATCTGCCACCTCTGCATGGTGGGCTCCGACGCGGGAATCGTCTCGGACACTCCGACGACCGGCACACCGCTCCGTGCGGCCAGGTTCTTCACCATCTCGGTGGCCGGGCTGGAGACCTGCGAGTTGTAGAGGAGCACCTTCACGAGCTTCTCGGAGATCGCGGCGTTCATCGCTGCGGTGTCACCGGGACCGGGCTCGTTGCCGTCCTCGACCGCCTGGGCGAAGGAGGCCGGCGTGGCCAGGCGAAGCCCGGCGTACTGCACCAGGTAGCCGGGAACTCGCTCTGTGTACGCGATGGGATCGTCCCGGTACTTCGACCTGATCGTGTTGAGGGTGTCGATGTAGGGCTGATAAGCCGTCAGGAAGGTGCGCAGGTTGCTGTGAAAGGCGCTTGCGTCGGCGGCATCGTCGGACGCCAGGTGATCGGCGATGGCGGTCGCCGCCCTGGTGACGTACCCCGGGTCGTACCAGAGGTGTGGGTTGGGATTTCCACCGCCGACAGCCACAGTGCGGGCGATGTTGAGGACGTCGCGGTGCGCGTTCGGGTTGGTGCTGAGCAGGCGGTCGACGAAGTCGTCGTAGCCGGCCCCGTTCTCGATCACCACGGGCGCGCCGCTGATCGCGGCCGCGTCGCGCGGATCTGTCTCGTACGTATGAGGGTCGGCCTGCGGGTCGCTGATGATCGAGGTGACACTGACATGACCGCCACCGATCTGGGCCGCGATGTTGCCCCAGACGTTCTCCGCCGCGACGACGACGAGCTTTCCACCGCCGGCGTCCGACGCCGAGCCGCATGCAACGCTCGCGCAGGCCGTCAGCGCCACCGC
>DAISRJ010000032.1:0-23700 GCA_036828955.1 Candidatus Dormiibacterota bacterium
CGCCATCGCCGCCGCGCTGATCGGCATGCGGGCTGTGTCGCCCTGGCTGGCCGCGCTGGTCCCGGCGGTGCGGCGCATCGCCGGCCCCGGTCGCCACGAGGTGGTGATGTGGCGTGCCGCCGCCGGGCGCTTCGCCATCGTGCATTACACGCTCGCCGTGCTGATCGGCGGCGCGGTGTTCAGTGCGTCGTTCTCGCGTTACCTGACCATCGAGCACAACGACGTCTACCACTTCACCGCCTGCAACCTCAAGACGATCGGCCTCACCGGCACCGCTGACACGCTCAAGGTGCCCACCATGAAGATCGGATCCGCGACGGTTCCCAACCCGGTGCTGGCGATCCGCGACATCGCCGACATCATGGCGGCGGGCATCCAGTACCACGAGCAGGAATGCCACTCCCACCCGTACGCGTCGCGCTGGTACACGTGGCCGGTGATGTACCACCCGGTGCTCTTCTACTACGTGCAGACAAAGTCCGCCACACCCGACAACCCCAACGTGTCCTCGATCACAGACATGGGCAACCCGGCACTGTGGTGGCTGGCGATTCCCGCGCTGCTGGCGTGCATCTGGCGGCTCAGCCGCGGGCCGCCGTGGTGGCGGCTGCTCGTGTCCGTGGTGGGCCTGGCCTCGCTGTCGATCATGATCATCACGTTCCACGCGGCTCAGCAGCCGGACGCCGTCACCGTCCGCGTGACCCCGGGCACCCTCTTCACCATCGGCTTCATCGGCGTGATCGTCTTCGCGGGCCTGGTGACGGTCAGCGCGGTGATCTCGCGCCGCTTCGTGCCCGCTTTCATCGTGCTCGGCTACGTGACGTCGTGGATGCTATGGGTGGTCGGCAACGAGCGGCGCGTGCTGTTCTTCTACCACGCGCTCGGCATGCTCCTGTTTGCGGCACTGGCGCTCGCGTACGTGCTCGCCGGCCTGCGCAACACGGTCGTGCGCGTCGGCTCGCGGCGCATCGCGCTGGCCCCGGTGGCCTGGGCGGCGACGCTTCTCGTCGTTGCCGGGTTCGTCTTCTTCTACCCGGTGTGGACGGCGATGCCCATGCCCAACACGGACCACCAGATGCGCCTGTGGGTTGACGCCTGGTGACCTCCGTGTGGCTCGCGGCAGCAGCGCTGCTGCTCGTTGCGGGCACCGCGGCAGCGGGATCGCTGCCCCAGGTCGACCTGCGCGTCGAGGAGCGAGTGCTCATCGGCCTGGTGGTGACCGTGCTTCTCGGGGCCGCCGTGACCTACCTCCTGGCGCTGATCGCCGGGCTCAGCGTCGCCACCGTTCTCGGCGGCAGCCTGCTCACGGCGGGCGCCTTCGGCGCGCTGTCGTGGTCGCGACGCGGGGCTGTGGCGGCAACGTGGCGCGACGGCTGGGCGGCGCTCATGGCCCCCGCGGCGCTGCGCCACCGCGTCTGGGTGGCCTCGACCGCGGCGGTGTCGCTCCTGCTCTTCGCTGCGCTGTTCGCCCACACGCTCCAGACCGATTCCCTCGGCAACCTCAACGCAGGCTTCGAGACGGTGTGGGCCGACTGGTCGCAGCACCTCAGCACGGCCAGCAGTTTTGCCGTGGCCCACAACGTTCCCGCGCAGAACCCGCTGTTCAGCGGACAGGACCTTCGCTACCCATACCTGCCCGACTTCCAGTCGGCGACGCTGATGATCCTCGGCGCCTCACCGGCGGTCGCCCTTGCCCTGCCTGGCGTCGTTCTTGCGGTGTGCATCGTGCTGCTCATCGCCGCCCTCGCGGCCCGGCTCGGGGCGGGCTGGGGCGCCGGCGTGCTCGCCGCCGCCATCTGCCTGGTGGGCGGTGGCCTGGGGTTCACGGGCGTCCTTGCAGACTCCTGCCTGCACCATGGCTTCAGCGCCGCGCAGTGCACGTGGTCCGGGCTGGCGGCGCACCCCGGCGACATCCCGGCCATCGTCGCCGGCACCCTCCACGACCTGCCCGGCCTCATCGCCGCCCAGCCGCGGGCCTACGACGGGCTGCTCACGTCATCGGCAATGCAACCACTGCCCAACCAGCAGTGGTACACCCCGCTGTTCGCATGGTGGCTGCCGCAGAGAAGCATCCTCTACGGTTTCTCCGGTGCCCTGGTGGTGCTGATCCTGGTGATCGGCGCCGTGCGCAGCACACGCCGCGGATGGGAGAGCTTTGCGCTTGCCGGCGTGGTCCTCGGGCTGATGCCGCTCATCCACATCCACACCCTCATCGCCATGGCCATCGTGTGTGCGGTGCTGGCCGTCCGCTGGCGACATCGGGGCTGGCTGGTGACGCTGGCGGTGACTGCGGCGATCGCGGGGCCGCGCCTGGCGACGCTGATCGCGGGTCCGCACGGAGCCGTGGTCGACGGCAACGTGTTTCCCACCATCGAGCCCGGCTGGATGTACCTCACCTCGGCTCCGCCCCGGGCGGCGCTGTCGGCGGTGTCGCTGGTAGGTGGGGTCGGCGGGCTGCTGCGAGCGCTGCTCACGCCGCAGTACTGGGCCTTCTGGATCGAAAACACCGGGGTTGCGGTGCCGCTGTGCGTGGTGGTGGCCGCCGCCGCCGCCGCCGCCGCCCTGCCCGGCCGTGCCGGGGCGGGGGCACGACGGGTGACAGCGCTGTTTCCATCCGACTTGCTCCACGTCGGCCTCGCCTTCGTGGCCGTGTTCGCGGTTGCCAACGTGGTCGTCTTCCAGTCCTGGGACTGGGACAACACCAAGCTCCTTGCCTATTGGTACCTGGGGGCCGCGCTCCTGATCAGCACCCTCGTGGTGCGCTGGTGGCGGCGCTGGTGGCGAGGTGTCGCGGCCGCGGCCATCGCGTCGACGGTTCTGCTCACGGGGATCCTCGTCCTGCTCCGCCTTCTTCCCTGGACACCCGCCGGCGATGCCATCGGGGGGCCCTACACCGCGGCCACCGCAGCGGACGCGACACTGGCCGCGCAGGTGGCGGCCGTCACCCCGGCGAACGCGGTCTTCCTCACCGAGGGCAAGCCCAACGACCCCGTGCTGACGCTGGCCGGCCGCACCGCGGTGATGGGCTACTACGGCTGGCTGTGGAGCTATGGGACCGATTTCGGCTCGCGCCCGCAGGATGTGCGCACCATGCTCGAAGGCTGCCCGACGCTGTCCCGCGCCGCCTGCCCCGTCTTCGGCCTGCTGCGCACCTACCGCGTCGACTACGTCGAGATCGACAACCGCCTCGGCGACGCCGGCATCCTCGACTCCAGGGTGGGCGTGTCCTGGTGGTCGTCACAGGGTTTCCCTGTGGTGGCGCGCAGTGACCACATCACCGTCTACGACGTGCGCGCCGGGTGACCAGCGCGGCCGCGCCGCCCGCGAGGTGGCGCGAAGGATGGGGGGTGGTACTGCCGGCGTTCGCGACCGCCAAGGCGCTCACCCTGGTCGCGGTCGTGCTCGCCGTCGAGCACGGCACCGCGTCGGTGACGTGGGCGTCGCTGCGTGACGCCTTCACCCATTGGGACGCCATCTCCTACCTCGACATCACCGGCCACGGGTATCCGCCCCGGCTCGACTACCACGACGCCTTCATGCCCGGGTACCCGTTGCTCGTCAAGGCGGCGTCGCTGCTGACCCGCGACCTGGTCTCCGCGGGCGTGCTGGTGAGCGCGCTCGCCGAGCTGGCCGCTCTCCTCTTCATCCACGAGTTGGTGAGCCGCGAGCGCGACGGCCGGGCGGCGAAGTTCGCGGTGTGGGCCGTCGCCCTGGCGCCGCTGGGGTACTTCTTCAGCGGTGTGTACACGGAGAGCGCCTTCATCGCCGGGACAGCGCTCAGCCTGCTGCTCATGCGAGCCGGGAACATGCGTGGCGCCAGCCTCGCGGCCGCCCTCGCCGTGGCCATGCGGCTGACCGGCATCTTGCTCCTCCCGGTCATCGCCATCGAGATGGCCAGGCAGGGAAAGCTGCGCTCCGGCGCGCCCTGGCTGGCGCTTGTCCCGCTGCCGCTGCTGCTCTTCGCCGCCTATATGTCCGTGCGCAGCGGCGACGTTCTCGCGCTTGCGCACGCCGAGTCGCTGCCGTCGTTCGGCGAGGCGCCGGCGTGGCCATGGGACGGGCTGCGGGCGACGTGGGCGACGGCGGCGACGGCCACGGACCCCATCAACCGCTCGATATTCATCCGCGAAACCGTCGCCGGGCTGCTCGGCTTCGCCGTGGTGGCGGTGGCCTGGATCGACGCCAGGTTCCCCCGCTCGATGGCCCTGTACTGCACTCTGGTATGGCTCATGGCTGTGTCGCTCACCTTCTGGCGCTCGGTTCCTCGATACGACCTGGCGCTCTTCCCCGCCATCATCGTGGTCGGCGACGTCACGGGCCGCGCCCCCGCGGTGCGGCCTCTGCTGGTGGCCGCCGCCGCGGCATTGTTGGGGTGGGGCGCGTTCATGTTTGCGCAGGGCCAGTGGATCGGATGATCGTCGACGCCCACGTCCACATCCTGCCCGACCGGGTCCGCGACAACCTCGCTCTCGTGGCCTCGACCGAGCCCTGGTTCGCGGCCTGTCATGCCCGCGGCGAGCGCGTGGCCTCCGCTGAGTCGCTGCTGGCCGCCATGGACGACAACGGCGTCGACCGCGCCGTCTGTTTCACCTGGCCCTTCACCGACCCGGCACTGTGCGCCGAGGCCAACGACTGGATGGCCGGCGTGGTGCGTCGCCACCCCGGACGTCTCACCGGGTTCGGGGTCATCCAACCGCTCGACGGCGGCGCCGCTGGCGAGGTGCAGCGCTGCGCTGCCATGGGCCTGGCAGGCATCGGGGAGATCAACGCCGACGCCCAGGGGTGGGGGCTGCTCGACGGCACCGCCGACTCCGCGATCGGGGCGTCCGTCTCTGCCGGTCTGCCCTGGACGCTTCACTGCAGCGAGCCGGTCGGCCGTGAGTACCCGGGCAGAGGCACGGCCACACCCGACCGCGTCATGGAATTCGCACGCCGCCACCCCGACCTCACTCTCGTCTGCGCGCACCTGGGCGGCGGACTGCCCCTCTACGCGCACATCCCCGAGGTGCGCAGCGCGTGCCAGGGACTGCACTTCGACACCGCCGCCCAGCCGTTCGTGTACGACGCCTCCGTCTACGCCGCGCTGGTCGCCGGCATCGGCGCCGACCGCATCCTCCTGGGCAGCGATCACCCGCTCCTCGACGTCCCGCGCTACCTGCGCGCTCTCGACGACGCGGGGATCGACGGCCCCGAACGAGCGCTGATCACAGGTGGCAACGCGCAGCGACTCCTCGGCCTCTGAGCCCGGTCGCCGCGTCGCCGCCCATGTCACGGACCCGTGTCCGGAACGTGGGCCAGTTCGTCGCCGTCGCTCAGCAGACTCACTGACGGCGGGGTGTCCGGCTCCCGCCAGCCGGACGCTTCGCTATTCCCTACGGGGCGCGCGTCTGCCTGCCGCCAGCGGGCACACTTGGGCCGGTGTTCACGCCAGAGACGCTCGAGATCGCCATGGTCTCGTTCGAAGGACCTGACCAATACAGCCAGGCCGGGGGACTCGGCGTGCGTGCCAAGGAGATGTGCCGGGCCTTCGCCGCCGCCGGTTTCCGCACCACGCTGTATTTCGTTGGCGACCCCGGCAAGGCGGCGGTCGAGGTGGTCGACGGCGTCCAGTTGGTGCGGATGTGTCAGTCGGTGAGCAGGGTCCATGCCGCCGGGGTGTACGACGGCGAGCGGATCAAGATCGAGAGGATGCAGCACGAGCTGCCGCCGCTGTTGCTGGAGCGGTCGCTGCGACCTGCAGTGGCCGCCGGCCGGGTGCTGACGGTCATGTGCGAGGAGTGGCAGACAGTCGGGTTCGTGGAACTCCTCGACCGCGACCTCCGCCATCGCGGCATCCGCGATCGCTGCGTGATCCTCTGGAACGCCAACAACCACTTCGGCTTCCACGACATCGACTGGCGCGCCCTTGAACGCGCGGCCACGGTGACCACGGTGAGCCGCTACATGAAGCACCTCATGTGGCCTCACGGCGTCAACCCCATGGTCATCCCCAACGGCATCCCCGTCGAGTCGCTCGACCCGGTGGACGCGGGGGCCGCGTCCCTGATCCGCAGGTCGGCGCACAGCACCTGCCTGACGTTCAAGATCGGCCGCTACAGCCCCGACAAGCGCTGGCACCAGAGCCTCGACGCCATCGCCGAATTGCGCGCCGGCGGCTTGCCGGCGCGCCTGCTGATGCGCGGCGGCATGGAGCACTTCGGCCAGGCCGTGCTCGGCCACGCCCGCCTTCTCGGCCTCGACGTGGTCGACTGGGCTGAGCCCGTCGACCGTCCCGACGACGTCGCTCGCGCGCTGGCTGCGACCGGCACCGCGGCCGTCGTCAACCTGCGCCGTTTCCTGCCGGAGTCCGTGCTGCCGGCGATCTCCGCCGCGTCCGCCGCGGTTCTTGCCAACTCCGGCCACGAGCCGTTCGGGCTGGTCGGGCTCGAGGCGATGGCGGCCGGCGGGGTCGCCGTGGTCGGCGCCACCGGCGAGGAGTACGCGCGCCCCTACGGCAACGCCATCGTCATGGAGACGGCCGACGGCGGCGAGCTGGCGAACGCGCTTGCGGGGATCGTGGAGCGGCCCGACCTGTCCCGGCGGTTGCGCCGCGCTGCGCGCCGCGACGCCGCCGACTACGCGTGGCCCAAGATCGTCGACGGCTTCCTGGAGAGGCTGCGCTACGTCGCGGGGCGGCAGCACGTGGCCGGGTGAACCGATGGACATGAAGGGGACGGCGGCGGCGATCGAGGTTCGCGACATCGACGGGGCTGCGACCAAGGACCTGCGCCAGCGCGTCCTGCGCAACCACATCCCCGGGCTGCCAGCAGACGCTCCCAGCGACGACTTCCCCGACACCTGGCACCTCGGCGCCTTCCGCGCCGGGCACCTCCTCGGCGTGGTCACTGGTTTTTCGGAGGAGGCACCCGGCCATCCCGGTGTGCGCGCTCAGCGATTCCGGTTCATGGCCGTGGAGCCGTCGGCGCAGGGGAGCGGCGTGGGTAGCACCCTCATCAGGCGGGTGATCGAGCGCGCCCGCTCCAGGGGGGATCATCTCCTCTGGGCCAACGGCCGTGACACGGCCCTCGACTTCTACACCGGGCTGGGCTTCGAGGCGGTCGGCGAGATGTTCGCCGACCCGTTGTCCAAGCTGCCTCACCACGTCGTGCTTCTGCGCCTGTGACCGGCTGTCGTTCGAGGGCGGCCTCAGCGGATATCCTGCGCTCGTGGACGAGCGCCGACTGACCGCGCTGGCGGGTGAGCTGGGCCTCACGGTCGACGAGTTGCGTGAGCTCGAGCCCCAGCTCGCGCCCGGAGTGGCGGCGGCGGTCATGGGTGGGCTGATCCGCTTCGAGGACGCGCTCTTCGAGCTCTCCCAGTGACCACGCCGCTGAGCACCGCGGACCTGCGCTTCATCAACAGGATCGCGGCACGACGATTCGCCGGCGGCGAGCCCGGTGCCGTCGACGAAGCCGCCCTCGGGGCCGGGCTCGCCGCCGCGGCGGAGGGTCCTCCCTTCGCCCGCGCTGCGGCCCTCGCCGCCACCCTGCTGCAGCGCCGCGCCTTCGCCAGCGCCCCGCTGCCGACAGCCCTTCTCGCCGTGCACTGTGCCCTCGCTCTCGAGGGTTTCAGCCTGATCGCGCCGCAGGGGGTCACCGCCGGGATGATCCGCGGACTCGCGGACGGCGGGAGCGCGGCCACGCTGGCGCGGTGGCTGGAGGATCGCGCCGTTCCCGCCGCGTCCGGCTGATGCCCCCGCCCCCGCTCGGCGTGGCGGTGGTGTGGCACATGCACCAGCCGTGGTATCGAGACGATGTTGCCGGGCAGTTCGTGCTGCCGTGGGTGCGCCGCCGCGCCACCAAGGACTACCTGCACATGCTGCAGGTGCTGGAGCGCCACCCGGAGGTGCGCGTGACCATGAACTTTGTGCCCTCGCTGCTCCGCCAGCTGGAGCTGTACGCGGGAGGCGACTTCGCCGACTCCGACCGCGAGCTGTGCCTGCGTCCCGCCGACGAGCTCACCGCAGCCGAGCGCGACTTCCTCGTGGCCGGGGCCAAGCACGCCGACTACGGCAGGCGCGTCGGACTGCTGACGCCATACATCGAGCTGGTCAACCGCCTCCCGGTCGGTGACACCTCGGCGGTGAGCACGGGCGACATCCGCGACCTGCAGTTCTGGACGCTGCTCGCCTGGATCGACCCCGACCACATTCGCGCCGACCCGGAGCTGCACGCCCTTGCGCAGCGCGGCCGCGACTTCACGGAGGAGGGCAAACGGCTTGTCGACGCGCGCCAGCTGGCGCTCCTGCGCCGGGTCATCCCCGCGTATCGCGACGCCGTCGCGTCCGGGAGGGTGGAGCCGATGACGACGCCGTACCACCATCCCATCCTGCCGCTGCTCATCGATGCCGCCAGCGCGCGCGTGGCCACGCCCGACATCGACCTCCCGCAGACGCCCATGCGCGACCCGGCCGCCGCCGAGGAGCATGTGCGCCGAGGCCTCCAAGAGTTCGCCCGGATCTGCGGGGTCGAGGCGCGTGGAATGTGGCCGGCGGAGTGCGCCGTGTCGCCGGCCGCCGCGGCGCTGATGCACAGCTGCGGCGTCGGCTTCGCCGTCAGCGACGAGGGCGTGCTGGCCCGCACCCTGGGGCGCGAGTCGATGCGCGGCGCCGTTGAGTTGTACCGCCCCCACCTCGACGCCTCCGGCCTGCGCATGGTGTTTCGCGACTCGCAGCTCAGCAACCTGGTCGGGTTCACCTACCAGGGAATGGCAGCGAGCGAGGCTGCCGCGGATCTGCTGCGAAGGCTGGAGGAGCTGGCCGGCGCGCAGGTCGAGGGCGAGCCGGCGCAACTGGTCACCATCGCCCTCGACGGGGAGAACTTCAAGGACTTCTACGAGGAGAACGCCACCCCGTTCCTCGACGCGTTCTATGCGGGGCTGGTGGCGAGCCCCAGCCTGCAGAGCACCCACATCGGTCCGTTCCTCGACGCCAACCCGGAGTCCATGCAGGCGCTGCCGGCGCTCTGGACGGGGTCGTGGATCGACGCCAACCTGCGCACCTGGATCGGCGACCCGGCGCACACCCGCGCGTGGACGCTGCTCGGCGAGACGCACGACGCCCTGGAGCGCGCCGGCGGCGCCGCGGAGCACCAGCTCGCCCACAATGAACTGCTCATCGCCCAGGCGTCGGACTGGTTCTGGTGGTTCGGCGAGCACCACGACTCGGGCAGCGACGCCGCCTGGGACGCTCTCTTCCGCACCCACCTCCGCAATGCCTACAAGCTGGCCGGACTGGCGCCGCCGCCCCAGGTGTCCGAGCCGGTCATCGACGGCCTCGCCCTCGGTTCGGATTGCGCGCCCCTGCGCGCCATCAACCCCGCCCAGGACGGCGCCGAGGAGTGGCGCAGTGCGGGCATCGCCGAGGTCGGCGCCGCGCTTGGGGCGATGCGTCCACCCGCCAGCAGCGTCTCGCGCATCTTCTACGGCGCCGGCGGCGGCCGCCTGCACCTTCGCTTCGGGGATCTCATGCCGAGGTTCGATCGAGCCATCGTCGAAGCGGGCAGCGCCGGCCGGCTCGTGGTCGAGCGTCCGGTGCGCAACCTCTCGGTGGCGTTGCCTCCGGGTCCCGTCGACTTCACCGTGACCCTCGACGAGTCGGGCCGCGGCGCGGAGCGGGTGCCCGCGGTGGGCAGCCTGCGCGTACAGTCGCCCGCCGACGGTGTGGCGCGGCCGCTGCGCGTGCTCCTCGTGGCCGCGGAGTGCGCCCCGCTGGCGACGGCGGGGGAGCTTGGCGGCGTGGTCGCCGACACGGCGGCTGACGCCGCTGCGCTCGGTCACGACGTTGTCGTGGTCATCCCACTGCATCGCGGCGCCCCGGCCGGCGAGTCACCGGGGGTGCGCATCGCCCGGTTGCGCGCCACCGTCTCGGGACGTGGCACGACGTCCCGGTTGGTGCAGGGTGCGCTTCCCGGCAGAGGAGTCCCGGTGCTGAGCGTCGACGCTGCGGCGTACTTCGACCGCGACTCCATCTACGGGTCGCTCGACGACGGCGAGCGCTACCTCACGTTCTGCGCGCTGGTCAACGCGATGCTCGAGAGCACGGCCTTCGCGCCCGACATCGTCCACTGCTTCGAATGGCAGACGGCGGCGCTGGTGGCGGCAGTCGCGGGTGGGCCCGATGCGCCGGCCACGGTGTTCAGCGCCGGCGAGTTCTCGTCCGGCTACCGGGTCGACGCTGCCGAGGTCGCCGGCACCGGCGTGGCACGCTCGGGGATGGGGGAGATCGACCTCCTCGACCTCGGCCGCCAGGCGGCCACGGTCGTTGAGACGACACCGCGCCGGGGCACGCTCGCCTCCCTCTACGACTCGGCGCTCGGCGGCGGCTGACACTCCGCCGGACGCCGCTCCTTCGCGCCAACGGACGAGCCTATGATGGGCGTGACAATGAACTCGTCAGGCCCGGGCTCCGTGATGAAAGCGGTGGTCATGGCCGGCGGTGAGGGCTCACGACTCCGTCCCCTCACCAGTCAGCATCCCAAGCCTCTTGTCCCCGTTGCCGGAACCCCGGTCATCGAGCACATCCTCCGGCTTCTCCGCGTCCACGGCATCACCAAGGTGATCGTCACGCTCCAGTACCTGGGAGCGGAGATCCGCAACCGCCTCGGCGACGGCTCCGACCTCGACATGGAGATCGAGTACGTCGTCGAGGACCGTCCCCTGGGCACCGCCGGGAGCGTCCGCAACGCCGCCCACCTGCTCGAGGACACCTTCCTCGTCATCAGCGGCGACTCGCTCACCGACATCGACCTCACCGCGGTGATCGAGGAGCATCGCCGTCGCGGCAGTGACGCCAGCATCGTGCTCAAGAGCGTTGCCAACCCGCTCGAGTACGGCGTCGTGGTCACCGAGCCCGACGGACGGGTGAGCCGTTTCCTGGAGAAGCCGTCGTGGGGCGAGGTGTTCAGCGACCACGCCAACACCGGCATCTACGTCATCGAGCCCAGAGTCCTCGAGCACATCAAGCCCGGCACATCGGTCGATTGGGCGCAGGACGTGTTCCCGCAGATGCTGCGTCGTCGTGAACCGCTGTTCGGCATCGTCGCGCAGGGCTACTGGTGCGACATCGGTTCGATCCAGTCGTACATGCAGGCCAACTGGGACGCACTCGAAGGCCTCGTGCAATGCCACATCCCGGGGCGGCGTGAGGGCAACGTGTGGATCGGCGACGGCGTGGAGTTCGGCATCGGCGTGCAGCTCGAGGGGCCGGCATTCATCGGCGACGAGGTCAAGCTCAAGGCTGGGGCCTTCATCAACGGCCACGCCGTCATCGACAGGTACTCGATCGTCGACGACAACGCCAAGGTGTCCAACACGGTGATCTGGCCCCATTCCTACATCGGCGAGAACTGCCGGCTTCGCCAGAGCATCGTCTGCCGCAACGTGACCATCAAGAACGGAAGCCTGCTCGAGGAGGACTCGGTGATCGGCGACGACTGCGTCATCGGTCGCGGATCGCGGGTGCGCTCCGGCGTGAAGATCTGGCCTCACAAGGAGGTCGAGCCGGGCTCGACAGTCAACGAGTCGGTGATCTGGGCTGGGGGATGGCGGCGCGGCCTGTTCTCGTCCTACGGTATGGGCGGCCTCATCAACGTCGAGCTCACCCCCGAGTTCTGTGCACGGCTCGGGGCCGCGTTTGCCGCCACTCTGCCGCGCAATTCCACCGTCGCCGTGGCCCGCGACCACGCGCGCAGCTCGCGGATGATCAGACGGGCGATCGTGTCCGGGGTGATCAGCGCCGGGGCGCAGGTGCGCGACCTCAACGAGGTGCCCGTGCCGCTGACGCAGTTCGCCCTGCGCGAGGACGACTGCCATGCGGGCGTTCACGTGCTCGTCTCACCTCTCGACCAGCGTAGCGCCGACATCCGCTTCTTCGACGGTGACGGTCTGCAGATCGACAAGCGAGCCGAGCGCAAGTTCGAGAACCTGTTCTTCCGCGAGGACTTTCGTCGCGCCGCGTTCTACGAGATGGGCGACATCGTGCGCGTCGACAACCACGACGAATACCTCCGCCACCTCCTCGCCAGCGTTGACGCCGCGGCCATCCGTGCCGCCCACTTCCGTGTGCTCATCGACTACGACTACAGCCAGGCCTCGAGCGTGCTCCCCGGCATCCTCAACGACCTCGGCATCGTGGCCGTCCCGCTCAACGCTGGGCTCAACGAGAAGCCCCGCAACCGCACCGTGCCCGAGGAGACGGCCCTGATCAGTCGCACAGTGCACGCTGACGTCGGTTGCATGATCAGCCCCACCGGCGAGCGCATCACGTTCATCGACGACGAGGGCACCGTGCTCAGCCCATACGAGACCTTCGGTGTGCTCATCGGCTGGTGGATGCGTTCGCACCCCGGCACAGTGCTGGCGCCGGCCACGACCCCGCAGTGGATCGCGTCGCATGTCGAGACCTCAGGCGGATCCTTCACCGCCACCCCGGGTGAGGCTTCAGCGGTCCTTCGCGCCTCGGCGGCCCCCGGCGTCTGTCTCGCGGCGGACGGCGAGGGCGGCTTCATCTGGCCGTCGTTCCTCGGCGCGTTCGACGCCATGTACACGCTGGTGAAGCTGCTGGAGATGCGTGCCGTCTTCGGGACAAAGCTCAGCGACGTGCGCCGCCGGCTTCCCGTCTCGACATACATCACCGCGACCGAGTTCTGCCCCTGGGAGGCCAAGGCCAGGGTGATGCGACGCCTCCTCGAAGAGCACGAGGGCCGCGAGCTCGACCTCGTCGACGGGCTCAAGGTGTTCGTCGAGGGCGGCTTTGTGCTGGTGCGCCCCGACCCCGACGAGCCGTCCTACCACGTCGTCGCCAGCGTCGACGACGAGGCCACGGGCAGGCAGCTCGTCGACGAGTATCTTGAGCGCGTCCGGGCCGCCCAGGGCGGCAACGGACACGAGGCGCAGGTGCGCGAGGCGGCAACGGCTGAGGAGCCGCCAGTTCTCGCCTGAGCGTGCTCAGGCGGCGATGTCGGCCTCCGGGTCGCCGGGCAGCCGGCGCGCCCAGCGCGGCGCCCACCAGTTGGCGCGGCCGAGCAGCCGCATCAGGGCCGGGACCACCAGCGCTCGCACCAGGGTGGCGTCGACCAGGACCGCGACGGCCATGCCGATGCCCAGCGCCTTGATGGTCACCACGCGTGCCAGGCCGAAGGCGATGAAGACGGTGATCATGATCGCCGCCGCCCCGGTGACCAGGCGGCCGCTGCGCTCCAGGCCCTCGGCGACGGCGGCGCGGTTGTCGTGGGTGCGCCGCCACGCCTCCTGCATACGTGTGAGCAGGAACACCTCGTAGTCCATGGAGAGGCCGAAGACAACGCAGAAGAGGAGCACAGGCAGGGTGGGGTCGATGGGCTCGGCACTGATGTTGAGCTGGCCCGAGAGATGGCCGTCCTGGAAGAACCAGACCATGGCCCCGAACGCCGCGCTCAGGGAGAGCAGGTTCATCAGCACCGCCTTGACGGGCAGGATGAGCGAGCGCAGCAGCAGGAAGAGCACGAGCATGGTGGTGAGCACCACGATGCCGATGGCCATGGGCGTCCGCCCCACCACGTAGTTGACGAAATCGATGTCGTACGCGGTGTCGCCGGTGACCAGTGTGGTGGCGCCGGCGACCTGACCCTGGGCGCGGATGGCGCGCACCAGCGCGTGAGCGGCGTCGCTCGCCGGCAGCGACGGCGTGACCGCGTCGAGCACGGCGATGCTGTGCCCCACCGAGCGGGTCACCTGGTCGCGCGCCGCCGCCGGGAGCGAGCCGGTGCCACCGGCGTAGAGCTGCTGGTATTGGGCGACGGAGAACTGCGGGTTGATGTCGACGTAGCTGCGAACTGCGGCAACACCAGGCGTCGCGCTGAGACGGTGACTCACCGCAGCCGCGATGGCCACGTTGGGCGGCGCGAGAGGCGAGCCGTCGGAGAAGCTCAGCACCACCTGGATCAGGTTGGCCCCCTGGCTGGGGAAGTCGGCGGCCAGCAGCTCCGCGCCGCGCCGCGCGTCGGCGTCCGGCGGCAGCTGGGTCACATCGGTGTTGGCCAGGTGCAGGTGCAGAAACGGAGACCCCGCCGCAAGCAGCACGGCAACGGTTGGCACCAGCACGAGCACCGGGCGGCGCATGACCGCGATGGCGATGCGGTGCCATATGCCCTGTCCGAATGGGCGCGGCCGAAGGATGGGTACTGACAGGCGATTGATCCGGGTGCCCAGGACCGAGAGAAGGGCGGGGAGGAAGGTGAGCGCGAGCAGCACCGAGATGGCCACGACCATGGCGCCACAGATCCCCATCGATACCAGGAAGGTGCCGCGGTAGAAGAGCATCGCCGACAGCCCGATGGCCACCGTGAGGCCACTGAACGCGATGGCACGCCCGGCGGTGCCCATGGCGATGGCCACGGCGTCCGGCACGGTGCGGCCGCGGCCGAGTTCCTCGCGGAACCGGCTGACGATGAACAGCGAGTAGTCAATCGCGATGCCGAGGCCGATCAGGGTGACGATGTTGAGCGCATAGGTGGAGACGTCGGTGATGTGCGCAAGCAGCAGCGCCGCGGCGACGCCGCCGGTGACGGAGATCAGCCCGATGGCCAGGCACACCAGGGCGCCGACGCCGGTGCCGAACACGATGAGCAGCAGCAACAGCGCCACCACCGACGACCCGATCTCAGCCTTCTGGAGGTCCGCCGCGAGCAGGCTGTCGAAGTCGTATGCAACGGCGACGTCGCCGGTTGCGCTCACCGTCATCTGAGGCGGTGGGTCGACCTCGGCGCGCAGCTCGCCGAACTGCCTGCGCGCCGCCGTGAAATCGATGTTCAGGGAGACGACCGCCAGCACCATGTGCCCGTTGCTCGACACCAGCTGTGGCGCCAGCGCCGCCGGCGCGTTGTACGGCGTCTCGATGGCGACGACGCGGTGGTCGGCGGCAAGCGGCGCGGTGGTGCGGGCCACGTCCTGCTGGAAGACCGCGTCTGTGGAGGTGCGTGTGCTGTCGGCGAGGATGAGCGTGAAGGTGACTGCCCCGGTGGGCAGCTGTCGCGACATCAGCGTGAAGGCGCGCCCCGACTCGACGTCGAGGCTGTTGTCGTTCTGGGGCTCACCACCGGTGGCGATGGCCACGATCGACAGGACGAAGGCGACCAGCGAGAGCCCGATCACGAGGCGGCGGTGCGCATGGACGAAGCGACCCCACCGTTGCACGGGGCGAGTATATCGGCGCCTCCGCGCCTGTCCTGCGGCGGCGAGGCCAGCCGGCGGGGCCCGGCAATGCGCGGGCGACGGCCGACTATGATCGGCCACGCGATGGCAGACGCTCCAGACGACGCCGGTGCGGCACCGGGCCCGGGCGCGCCCGGGTACCTGCGTCATGTGTGCCACGAGTTGCGCCAGCCACTCGTGGTGGCGGCGGGCTACGTCGCCATGCTGGACGAGGGGTCCTTCGGGGAGCTGGCGGCGGAGGTGCACGCCATCCTCCGCACCGTCGCGGAGAGGCTGGACGCTGCCAACGCGATCATCGACGACCTCGCCGCCGCCGCCAACTCCGCGGCCGCCGCCCCCGGTCAGACCTGAGCGGCTGCCAGCTCCCGGTCCACGACCTCGGCCAGCGCCGCGATGAAGGGGGCGCTCGCGTTGGGCATGTCGATGCGGTGGAACTCAAGGCCGGCGTCGCGTGCCTGCTCCGCGGCGGCGACGTCGATGTCGTAGAGGATCTCCAGGTGGTCTGCCACGAACTGCACGGGCACCACAAGCACGTCGGTGTTGCCGGCCCCGGCCAGGCTGGCCAGGACCTCGGTGAGGTCGGGCTTGAGCCACTCCTCCGGGGTGTGCCCGGCACTCTGGAAGGCAAACGTCCATTGACCAGGGAGGAGGCCGGCCCTGGCAGCCACGGCCGTGATCGTCTCGTCGATCTGGACCATGTAGCCGGGGTCGCGATCCACCACGGGCCGGGGCAGGCTGTGCGCCGTGAACACCACGGCGAGCCCGCTGCGGCCGGCGCCGGCGAGGCGTCCCAGCGCGTCCTCGACACGCTCGCCGAGCGAGGCCACCCAGGACGGCGTCGAGTGCCAGGCGCCCGCGAGGCGCACCGGCGCGCCGTCTGCGACGGCCGCGTCCAGCGCCGCCTGGTATGCGGTGAAGATCAGCGGCGAGTACTGCGGAGCGAGGACGATCGCGATCACCTCGGACACGCCTGCGTCGGCGAGGTCCTGCAGAGCGCGGGCGATGCGTGGCTCCGAGTGGAGCATGCCGGCGGCGACCTTCGCCGGCCGGTCACCGCCGCGCGCGTTGAGCAGCTGCTCCAGTCCGGCCGCCTGGGCCACGGTGATGTCGATGAGCGGCGAGCGGCCGATGACGTCGAAGCGCCGCTTGAACTCCGCGATCAGCTCTGCTGAGGCCTCGCGGCCGCCGCGGACGCTGCGCAGGTAGGCGGGGACGTCGGCCGAGGTGACGGCGGAGCCGAAGGTCATGAGCAGGACGCCAAGAGGTGTGCGCGGGGACGGGTCGGACCAGCGCCGGTTCACACCGCCACCGCGGTGCGCTCGTGGACGAGGTCGACGAGCCGGCGCAGGGTGTCGCTGGGGGTGTCGGCGAGCACCCCGTGGCCGAGGTTGAAGATGTGCCCCGGACGCCCCCCCGCTTCGGCGAGGACGCGGCCGGCCTCGCGCTCGACGATATCCCAGGGGGCGAGGCAGATGGTGGGGTCGAGGTTGCCCTGGATGGCGAGGTCGCCGATCCGCGACCAGGCGCGGTCCAGGGGAAGGCGCCAGTCGACGGACACGGCGGAGGAGCCGGCGCCGGCCATCGCCTCGAGCATGTGCGCGGTCGAGGTGGCGAAATGGATGGTGGGGACGGTCCCGGCGACGCCGCTGAAGATGCGTCGCACGTAGGGGAGGACGTACTCCGAGTACTCTCGGGCGCCGAGCGCCCCCACCCAGGAATCGAACAGTTGCAAGGCTTGGACTCCCGCTCTCACCTGCGCCCTGAGGTAGCGGATGGTGACCTCTGTGAGCGTTTCCATCAACTCGTGCCACAGCGCCGGCTGTCCGTACATGAGCGCCTTGCTGCGTGCGAAGTCCTTGGTGGGGTGGCCCTCGATGAGGTAGGACGCCACCGTGAACGGCGCTCCCGCGAAGCCGAGGACGGCGGTGCGCCCATCGAGGTCGCGGCGGATCAGCCTGATGGCATCAAAGAGGTCGGGCGTGGCCTCCTCGGGCTCGACGATGCGCAGGGCCCGCACCGACGCCGAGTCGCGCAACGGCGCATGGATGATCGGACCGACGCCGGGGTCGATGGAGAAAGGAACCCCCATGCCGAAGAGCGGCAGCATGATGTCCGCGTAGAGGACGGCGGCGTCGACGCCGAACTCGTCGACCGGCATCAGGGTCACCTGCGCGCACAGCTCGGGGGTGCGCGTGATGGTGAGGATGTCGTACGTCTCGCGCAGTTCGCGATAGGCGGCGAGGCAGCGTCCCGCCTGGCGCATGAACCACACCGGGGTGCGGTCGACCGGCTCCTTGCGGACTGCCGCGAGGAAGCGGGTGGCGCCGGTCATTGCGACCGGGGGGGCGGGGGCCGTGGTCATCGTTCGAGCCTAACGGACAGTGGCAGCGAGCCGGCCGCGAGCTACGTCGCAGGTTCGGGGCCGGGCTCGGCCGCGTGGAGGGCGCCGGACTCGCCGGCGTGGAGCGGGTCGACGAGGTCGACAAGGGCGTGGGCCAGCCCACTGCGTGTCGCCTCGGCCTCCACCGCAGCGGCCACGGCAGGAGCGACGGCGCGGTTGAACACCGACGGCACGATGTACTCGGGGTGGAGGTCGTCGCCGACGGTGTCTGCGATGGCGCGCGCCGCGGCCAGCTTCATGGAGTCGGTGATCTGGCGGGCGCCGCTGTCGAGCAGGCCGCGGAAGAAGCCGGGGAAGCAGAGTACGTTGTTGATCTGGTTGGGGTAGTCGCTGCGGCCGGTGGCGATGACCCCCGCCACGCCCTCGATCGCCTCGGGTTGCACCTCGGGCTCGGGGTTGGCCAGGGCGAAGACGATGGGCTGCCGCGCCATCGTGGTCACCAATTCGGCGTCGAGGAGGCCCGACCTGCTCGTGCCGATGAAGACGTCGGCCCCGGCCAGGGCTTGGGCAAGACCGCCGCGGATGCGCCGTTTGTTGGTGTGGGCCGCGTACCAGGCGTGCGAGTCGCTGAGTCCGGCGAGGTCCTCGCTGATGATGCCCTCGCGGTCGACGCCGATGACGTCGCCGACCCCCGCAGTGAGCAGCAGCTTGCTCACTGCCGTTCCCGCCGCGCCAACGCCGAGGCAGACGACGCGAGCGTCCTCGATGCGCTTGCCGACCACCTTCAGGGCGTTGACCAGCGCAGCCGTCACCACCACCGCGGTGCCGTGCTGGTCGTCATGGAAGACGGGGATGTCGAGTTGCTCCGAGAGGCGGCGCTCGATCTCGAAGCAGCGCGGTCCCGAGATGTCCTCGAGGTTGATTCCCCCGAACGTGGGGGCGATGTTGGCGACGGTGGCGATGATGGCGTCGACGTCCTGGGTGGCCAGGCAGATGGGGAAGGCGTCGACCTTGCCGAACTCCTTGAAGAGCATGGCCTTTCCCTCCATCACGGGGAGGGCGGCCTCGGGGCCGATGTTGCCCAGACCGAGAACCGCGCTGCCGTCGGTGACGATGGCCACACAGTTGCGCTTGATGGTGAGGTTTCGAGCACGGGAGTGGTCGGCGGCGATGGCCATGCTGATGCGCGCGACGCCGGGCGTGTAGACCATGGACAGGTCTTCGCGGGTGCGGATCGGGGTGCGCGCCACCACCTCGATCTTGCCCCCGAGGTGGGCGAGGAAGGTGCGGTCCGAGTACTCGAGCACCTCGACGCCGGGCAGGCCCTTGATCATCGTCACGAGCTGGTAGGCGTGGTCGGCGTTGGCGGCGAGCACGGTGACGTCGCGGACGATGGCGCCGCGTTCGACGCGCACGATGTCGACGCTGCGGATGTCGCCGCCGAGCTCTCCGATCGCCGAGGTGAGCTGGCCGAGCATCCCCGGGCGGTTGATGATGCTGCAGCGCGCCGTCAGCGCGAAACTGGCGGAGGGATGCTGGATCATCCCTGTGCCGCCAGGACGCGCAGCACGTCGTCGCCGTAGCGCGTCAGCTTCGCCGGGCCGACGCCGGGCACGCCGACGAGCCCCTGGGTGTCCGCCGGGTTGCGACGTGCCAGCTCGCGAAGGGTGCGGTCACCAAAGACCACGTAGGCGGGCACGCCCTCCTCGGCGGAGGTGAGGCGGCGCCAGGTGCGCAGGCGTTCGAAACGCTCGCCGGCGTCACTGTCGAGGTGCTCATCCGTGGCGACGGCCGATCCCGCGCGCTGCGCTGTGCCGATTACCTCGACGTCGACCTCGATGTGGTCGCTGCCGTCCAGGACCGCCCGCCCGCGCGGGGTCAGCGCCAGCACCGGACGCTCGCCGCTGCTGCGCCGCAGGCAGCCCTCCTCGACGAGCGTGGCGAGCAGGTCGCGCACGGTATCTGCGCTCCAGGAGCGGAGGACGCCAAAGGAGTCGATGTCGCGCACCCATCCGCGCTGCCGCGTCCAGGTGTCATCGGCGCCACGCAGCAGGGTGGTGAGCCGCGACGCGCCGAGGTGGCCGTCGAAGCGCGCCACGCACGCGAGTGCGGCTGTGACCTCCGCATCAGTCACGGTGGTGCGCGGTCGGGGAGGGGAGAGGCAGTTGTCGCAGGAGGCGCAGGTGCGCGGCGCGCCCTCCTCGCCGAAGTAGTCGGCGATGCGCGCGTGACGGCACTCGCCGCTGCGCGCGTAGTCCATCACCTGGTGGAGGCGCGCGTAGGCATGGTCGCGCAGCAGCGACTGCGCGTCGAAGTCGACGGGAGCCCCCTGCAGGCGGGTCACGTCGCCGCCGTCGTGGAGCGCTCCGGCGCGGCGGAGGAGATCAAGCGCGGCACGCACGACATGGCGTTCGCGGTCGGGCAGGCGGCGCTCCCAGTCGTCGATGTCCCAGCGGCCGTCGCGGACCACCTCGCGGTAGACCTCGCGCACCGCGTCGCGTTCCGGGTAGGCCTGCTCGATGAAGAAGGCCTGGAGGTCGCGGTCCGCGGGACTGTAGAGCAGGGTGCAGTCGGCCCACTGACCGTCACGACCTGCGCGTCCCGCCTCCTGGTAGTACTGCTCGATGCTGCCCGGGAAATCGAGGTGGACAACGTTGCGGATGTCGGGCAGGTCGATGCCCATCCCGAAGGCAGAGGTGGCCGCGATGACGGCGATATCCCCCTTGATGAAGCCACCGTGCACCTGGTGGCGAACCTCGGCGTTGAGGTCACCGTGGTAGGCCGCCGCGCGGAAACCCTGGTCGCGGAGCAGCTCGGCCACCTCCTCGGTGGCGCGCACACGGCCGCAGTAGACGATGGCGCGTCCGGGCAGGGTGCGCAGCGCTTCGAGCAGCGCGGCTCGCTTCTGCTGCTGGCCGCGGGTGCGCACCACCTTCAGACGCAGCTCCGGGCGCACGAATCCGGTGACGCGCACCTCGGGACGACGCATGCCCAGGGAGCTGACGATGTCGTCGCGCACCTGCGGCGTGGCGGTGGCGGTGAAGGCGCCGATGGGGGGACGGCCGCAGAGGTCGGCCGCGTCACGGAGGCGGCGGTAGTCGGGGCGGAAGTCGTGTCCCCAGCTGGAGATGCAGTGGGCTTCGTCGATGGCCAGCCGGCCCACGCGCAGGCGGCTCAGCGCCGACGTGAAGCTGGGCACGGCGAAGCGCTCCGGGGTGACGTAGAGGAAGCGCAGGGTTCCGTCCGCGGCCGCGGCGAGCGCCTCGTCCTGGGTGGCGCGGTCGACCTGGGAATGGAGGGCCGCCGCCGCCACCCCCAGGGAGTGCAGACGGGCCACCTGGTCGTTCATCAGCGCGATCAGGGGGGACACGACCAGGGTCAGGTTGGCGGCGGCGATGCCGGGCACCCAGTAGCCGATGCTCTTGCCCGAGCCCGTGGGGGCCACCAGGAGCAGGTCGCGCCCGGCCTCGGCGGCGGCGACGATCTCACCCTGGCCGGGGCGGAACGCCGCCAGGCCGAAAACGTCATGGAGGACCGCCGCGGCGGCGTCGCTGGGCGCGGCCACCACGCTCACGCCGTCACCGGCGCTGAGGGTGCGTGCGCCTTCATCGCAGAGGAGGGTAGCAGGCAGGCTGGGACCGTTCGCGGACAGACGTTCAGTCCACTCCGATGTCGAATGCGGCCGCTTCGTCGCTGCGTCCGTAGGAGCGGATGGCCACGTGAGTGTTGGTGCGGGTGATCCCCGGCAGCGTGGTGATCCGCTCGGTGACCAGGGTGGCCAGGGCGTCGAGGTCGGCGACGCGCACGATGGCCACGAAGTCGGCGGAACCGGTGGTCGTGTACACCTCGGACACACCGTCGGTATCCGCCAGGCCGCGGGCCACGTCGTGGATGTGCCCCGGCTCGCAGAGCACGAGAAGGAAGGCGGTGACCATGGCTCGAGCCTAACAGGCGACGGACGGCGTGGCGACGGCCGGGCGCCACGGCGCGGCCACGCGGGGGGTCGATTTGCGCCACAGTATCCCCGGATCGAGAATCCCCGCCTCTGTGTGCCATTTCGGTCAAGGAGACAGGCAGATGAAGAGCACGATGCAGACCAGCCAGCTGACCATCACGTCGCTGATGCGGCGCGGGTCCCAGCTGTTCGCCGCCAACGAGGTGATCACGTGGCAGGGGGACGGCGCCCGTCACTCCACCTACGCGCAGGTCGCCGAGCGGGCCGCCCGGCTGGCCAATGTCCTGCGCGACCTCGGGGTGGGGGAGGGCGACCGCGTCGGCACCCTGTGCTGGAACAACCAGGAGCACCTCGAGTGCTACCTCGCCATCCCATGCATGGGGGCGGTTCTGCACACGCTCAACCTGCGGCTTGCCCCCAAGCAGCTGGCGCACATCGTCAACGACGCGCGGGACAGCGTCGTCATCGTCGACGGATCGCTGGTGCCGTTGCTGGCGGCCATCCGTGAGCACTGCCCCACCGTCCGGCACGTCATCGTGGTGGGCAGGGGAGACACGTCGAAACTCGGCGAACATCTCGACTACGACGAGGCGATCGCGGGCGCGTCCACCGTGTACGACTGGCCGGAGATCGACGAATGGTCTGGAGCGGCGATGTGCTACACGACCGGGACCACCGGCGATCCCAAGGGCGTGGTGTACAGCCATCGGTCCATCTGGCTGCACTGCTTTGGGATCTGGGGATCGTTCCGTCTCGACGAGTCGGAGCGGCTGCTCATGATCGTGCCCATGTTCCACGTCAACGCGTGGGGCATTCCCTACGTGGCATGGATGCTGGGGTGCACGATGCTGCTCCCGGACAGGTTCCTCCAGTCCCAGGCGCTGTGCGACTTCGTTCAGGCCGAACGGCCCACGTTCACGGCTGGCGTGCCGACCATCTTCACAGGGATGCTGGCGTGGGCCGAGGCGACCCACGCCGACCTGTCGTCCCTCAAGCGTGCCATCTGCGGCGGCTCCGCCGTGCCGCGGGCTCTGATCGAGGCTTTCCGCGACAAGCTGAATATCGAGTTGATCCAAGCGTGGGGGATGACCGAGACAAGTCCCATGGGTTGCATCGCCTACCCGCCGCCCGGCCTGTCCGAGGACGACGAGATGGCGTTCCGCAGCAAGACGGGGCGCGCGGTTCCCGGCGTGGAGCTGCGCGTCGTCGGCGAGGATGGCGGCGTGCTCGACTGGGACGGTCAGTCGGTGGGTGAGTTGGAGGCGCGCGGGCCCTGGATCACCGCCTCGTACTACGGGGTGGAGGCGCCGGAGCGGTTCCACGACGGCTGGCTGCGCACCGGGGACGTCGGCGTGATGGACTCGCGCGGCTACCTGACCATCACCGATCGGTCCAAGGACGTCATCAAGTCCGGCGGGGAATGGATTTCGTCGGTGGAGTTGGAGAACCTCCTCGCGGCGCACCCCTCTGTCGCGGAGGCCGCGGTGGTGGGCGTGACCGATGCGCTGTGGCAGGAGCGCCCCCTCGCCGCCGTGGTGCTCAAGCCCGGGGCAGCAGCGGATCCCGCCGACCTGCGCAGCTTCCTCGACGGCAAGGTGGCCCGCTTCTGGCTGCCGGAGCGCTGGGTGTTTCTCGCCGAACTGCCCAAGACAAGCGTCGGCAAGCAGGACAAGAAAGTGATCCGCCAGCTCTACGCGGACGGAAAACTGGAGGTGACGGAGGTGGGCAAAGCCGTGCGCTGAGGGCTCTTGCGAGCCCTTGGTGCGACGACGGAGTCCGCTCGTCGCGGCGCTACACTCAGCGCCCGATGCGGGAGTAACTCAATGGTAGAGTGCAACCTTCCCAAGGTTGAAGTTGCGGGTTCGAGCCCCGTCTCCCGCTCTGCCCCACTCCGGTGGCCGCCATCCACCAATCCTCTCGGCGCGCCCGACACAGCGTTCGCATCTGCTGTCAGCCAGACCAGAGAGTGCCGCATGGTCGCGGCGATCACGCTACGTCGGCGCGTGGGGGCGACAGGACTCGCCGGACGGGGGCGGAATGGTGAGGATCGTGCCGTCGTCGACGCGCACCAGTTGGACCCCAACCTCATGGACCATCCAATGGTGGCGATGGCAGAGGAGCACGAGGTTGTCCATGTCGGTGCGGCCACCGTGCACCCAGTGCACGATGTGATGCG
>DAISRJ010000033.1:0-1815 GCA_036828955.1 Candidatus Dormiibacterota bacterium
GCCCGCATGGCGATGAGCGCGGCGGCGATGGCGAGCGGGGCGAGGGCGGTGAGCTTGGCTGCGAAGGCGAGGCCGCCCAGCGCGGCCATGACGTACAGCGTGGCCCGCCACTGACGCCGCGTCCTGGCCTGCCAGTGGAGCAGGAAGACGTAATAGAAGAGGGCCACGAAGAAGATGGCGATGATGTCGATGACGCCGGTGCGCGACTCCACGAAGGCGAGGCCGTCGATGCAGATGAACAGGGCGGCGGCGGTGGCGAACCAGCGGTCGCGACGCAGGCGCAGGGCCACCATGTACATCAGCCCGACCAGGAGGCTGCCGAAGATTGCCGTGCTGACCCGCCACGACCAGGTGCTGAATCCCATGATGGCGATGGGGGGTGCCATGAGCAGCTTGGCCAGTGGTGGTTCGGGGTCGAAGTACGACTCGGCCGGCTGGCGGAGGTCCTTGGCCGCGTCGACCGGGAAATAGACCTCGTCGAAGATGAAGCCACACTCCTTGACGTCGACGTGGTTCACCGGGGTGCCGTTGGCGTCCTTGCCTGGCGCCCCCACGGGCACGCCACCACCGGGCGGAGTGCACTCGGCGGGTGGGCTGTTGAGGGATGTTGCCGCTCCCATGCCCGCGAAGCCGATCCCTCCGTTCCCACTGAGGAAGTCCGGGAAGATGGGGCTGGCGACACGGAGGAAGAGGGCGAGCAGCACCAGGGCCACGATGGCCACCACGTCGCGGCGCTCCAGCGCCAGGAAGCCGCGCAGCCCGGCGCGGACGAGGGGCTCGGACCCGTCGTCGCGCTCAGAGCGTGGCACGCGCGCGGGGCGGCGCCTCCCGCCTCGCGGCCGCCACGGCCTCACCGTCGCCGGCCTCTGCGTCGTGCGCTGGCGGCGATGGCCTGTTTGGGGGGACAGACGAAGGTGGTCACCTCGGCCAGCAGTCCGGGGGCGTCCGCCAGAGGCACCACCAGGCTGCCGTCGACGATGCACCGCGGGCCGACGATGCGGCGCAGGGCGCGCACGTCGACGCTGTCGCGCAGTTTGATGGAGATTGCGTCGGCAGCCAGCCAGCGATCGACGGGGCGGGGCAGCTTGCGGCGCCGGTCGGGGCGGCCGTACACCGCGCTCAGGCGGATCAGCCGCGGCCGATCGATGTCCACAGCGCTGAGTCGACGTGTGGTCGCCATGGTGCGGATGACCAGCTGGTCGTCCTTGCGGCACAGGTACGTGAAGCGCTGCCGGATCCACAGCGAGGTGGCGATGGCGGCGAGGCAGGCGGCCACCAGCGAATAGCCGAAGGCCCCTCCCGAGGCGGGCTGGAGGGTGGCGAGAAGCACCGCGGTCACGGTGAACGCGGCCGACGGCAGAAGCAGCCAGACGCGGTACCTGCGCCAGCGCTCGACGTCGTACAGGATCGGGTGGCGGGCAGCCTTGGGCAACGGTGCCGAGCATACGCAAGGGCCGGCCGGATGAGTGCCAGCATCTGGGGGCAGGGCCGCCCTATACTTGACGTTCCTTTACAAAACTTACCCGGACGTTTACTGCATTTCCATGCGCCACTCGCTAGATTGTGGGCGGCGATCATTGTTGCCCTTCAAAGGAAACTCATTCCCTTCCTGAAAGGCCGGGGGGTTCGCCCCCCGGTCTTTTCCTTTTTATAGGGGCGGGGCAGATCCCCGCCCCTCGCATGGTCGGAGTGAATCCGACCCTGCTCACCCCGGCCCCTCGGCGCGCCTCGCGCGCCGCTGTCGCTTCGCGACGGACGGTTCTCGAGCGGCTCTGGGGCAGTTCCAACCCTGCTCACCCCGGCCCCTCGGCGCGC
>DAISRJ010000033.1:1915-22445 GCA_036828955.1 Candidatus Dormiibacterota bacterium
ACCCTGCTCACCCCGGCCCCTCGGCGCGCCTCGCGCGCCGCTGTCGCTTCGCGACGGACGGTTCTCGAGCGGCTCAGACTGGGACGGCGAGCATCCGGTCGATCGCTTGGCGTGCGCGGGCGGCGATGTCTGGGTGGACCGTGACGCGCGGCGAGAGTGTCTCGAGCGAGGCGGCCACCTTGGGAAGGGTGATCATCTTCATGAAGCCGCAGACGGCGCCCGCTGAGGCGGGCAGGAAGCGCTTGCCGGGCGCGAAGCGCTCCAGGCGATGGAGGATGCCGACCTCGGTGGCGACGATGAACGTCGATGCCGGCGACTCGACGGCCCGGTGGATCATCCCCTCGGTCGAGGTGACCACGGTGGTCGTCCCGCCCAGGTCGCCGGAGGACGCCCGGTAGAGCGTCGACGTCGTGCAGCCGCATTCCGGGTGGATGAGCAACTCGGCGTCGGGGTGAGCGCGGCGCGCTGCGTCGAGCTTGGCCGGCTCGATGCCGGCGTGGACGTGGCACTCGCCCATCCAGACGTGCATGCGCCGGCCGGTGACGCGCTCGACGTGGGCGCCGAGGAACATGTCCGGGCAGAACAGGATCTCGCGATCGGCGGGGATGCTGTTGACGATGGCGGCGGCGTTCGACGAGGTGCAGCAGTAGTCAGACTCGGCCTTCACGTCGGCGGTGGTGTTGACGTACGACACGACCACGGCACCGGGGTGTTCCGCTTTCCAGGCGCGCAGCTGGTCGGCTGTGATGGTGTCGGAGAGCGAGCAGCCGGCGTTGAGGTCGGGGAGCAGGACGGTGCGGTCAGGGCAGAGGATCGCTGCCGTCTCGGCCATGAAGTGCACGCCGCAGAAGACGATGACGTCGGCGTCGGTGCGCGCCGCCTCCTGGGACAGGCCGAGCGAATCGCCGACGAAGTCGGCCACGTCCTGGACCTCGGGCAGCTGGTAGTTGTGCGCGAGGATCACCGCCTTGCGCTCGCGGCGCAGACGGTCGATGTACTCGGGAAGACCGGGGTCGGCGGCGGCGGCCTGCTCGGCGGGTCGAACAGCGAGCACGGCGCTCTCTCCTGGGAGGTTTAGGTCAGATTGACCTTAGTAGTATAGCGCAGCCTCCTGTGGCCCGGGCCCGATGAATGTGAGTGGGCGCGCGGGCCTCCCGTCTCGACCGCCGCCTACAGTCAGCCGATGCTCGCGTCGCTGCTCGTTCATCCGCGTCGCGCCCTCGGCGCCGCCGCGGCGCGCCCCCGGCTGGCGGCCGGGGGAGTCGCGGTTGGGGCCACCGGGATCGTCTGCCTCGGACTCGAGCTGCTGGCCGCGGCCGTCGGTCGGAGCGGCTCAGCCGCGGTCGGGCTGTCGATCGCCGTCCCGCTGATGCTTGCGGTGTTCTGGCTGGCGGGCGGCGTGCTTGTCGGGGCGGGGGCGCGCCTGATGGGCCTCGCCCCGCGCCGCCATGACCTCCTCGCCGTCAGCGGGCTCACCTTTCCCGTGCTCGTGCTATACGCGGTGATCGCCCTGCTCCAGGCGGTCAGTCCGCGCTGGGGCGGAACCATCCTCTCCACCGCCGCCGGGCTGCTGGCGCTCCCCGTGGTCTGTTGGTTCGTGGCCCTCAACGCCGTCGCGGTGCGGGCCGTCTACAGCCTGCCGGCGCTGAGCGCCACGGCCATCGCGCTGCTCCCCTACGCGGCCCTCAGCGCCGTGCTGCTTCTCCTCGTGGTCGTGGTCAGCGCGCTGCACGCGCTCGGCCTGGTCTAGAGCAAGCGTCCGCGGTTGCGGTGCAGTCACGATCGGTGGCGGATCAGCCACGCCGCGGGAACACGCCGGAGACCGTGCCTATGCTCCGGCCATGACCGGTGCCCCGCTGCTGAGCGTGGTCGTCCCGACGCGCAACGAGGAGGCCAACGTCGGGCCGCTGCTGTCACGGCTGAGCGCTGCGCTGGCCTCGATCGACCACGAGATCCTCTTCGTCGACGACTCGGATGACGGCACCGCGCGTGTCATCGGCGCTGCCGCCGCCGCGGAGCCGCGGGTCGACCTGATCCACCGCGACGGACCGGACCGCGCCGGCGGCCTGAGCACCGCCGTCGTCCGAGGCATCCACGGCACCCGCGGCGAGTTCGTCTGCGTGATGGACGGCGACCTCCAGCATCCTCCCGAGGACATCCCCGGGATGCTCGCCGCGGTCCGCGACGGCGCTGACCTGGTGGTCGCCAGCCGCTACACGCGCGGCGGCGATCGGCACGGCCTGGACGGGCGCGGCCGGCGCCTGGTGAGCCGAGCCGCCGGAGCGGTCGCGCGGGGGCTGTTCAGCGAGGCGCGGGCCAGCACCGATCCCCTCAGCGGCTTCTTCCTCTGTAGACGCCAGGTCATCGACGGCATCGAGTTCCGCCCGGTGGGGTTCAAGATCCTGCTCGAGCTCCTCGTCTGTGTCCCGGGGATGCGGGTGCGCGACGTCCCGCTGCGCTTTGCAGCCCGTGCCCACGGCACCAGCAAGGCGAGCCCGCGCCAGGGCCTGCTCTTCCTCGGCCACATCCGTTCGCTGGTGCTCGAGGTGCAGGGGTCGGCGCGACCCTGGAAGTTCGGAGCGGTCGGCCTGAGCGGCCTGGCCATCCTCCTCCCGCTGATCGCGCTGCTCACCGCCGTCGACGGGATGGCCCCGCTGAGTGCTTTCTTCCTCGCCTACCTCCCCAGCCTGGTCTGGAACACCGTGCTGAACCGCGTCTGGACCTTCGCCGATCAGCGCCACGGCCTTGGCGAGGGCACCGCCAGGTACCTGGAGCGTGCCCTTCTGTCGGGGACGGCGATGTTCGCGACCTACGCCGGGCTCGTGGCGCTGCACCTCAACGCCGTCCTCGCCGCGCTGGGAGGAGCCCTCGTGGCCATGCTCCTGAACGGCATCGCCAACCGAGCCGCCGTCCGTCGCCGTCCCCGGCTGTGGAGCGAGGTGGCCCTGGGCCAGGGGGTGCAGGTGGCGCTGGCGCGGCTGTGCGCTGAGGTGGGCGCCGACCGCTCCTACCTGCTCCCCCCGTCGGGGCCCGCGCCGGGAGCGACGTTCCCCGCCGGCATGGTCGAGCGCGTCGCCGAGCAGCGCCGTGGGGCCCTCTACACCGAGGCGGCAGGCCATCGCGCCCAGAGGCGGTCCAACATCGAGATGCGCTCAGCGCTGCTGGTCCCGGTCGTCCACCGCGACGCCGTGGCCGCGGTCCTCATCTGCGAGCGGCTGGCACGCCACCCCTTCGAGGCCGCTCAGCTCGACCTCGCCATGACGGCGGCGCCCGCGCTGGGAGGCCTCGTCGCCGGCAGTTCTTCTGATCGCGCACCCCGGCGCGGGCTCCAGGCGGGCACGCTGAAGGTGTGACGGCCCGGGAGGGCATCAGTCAGCGATCATGGGCGCGTGCTCCGACGCCTGGCGCTCTCTGTCCTGCTCGCCACCGCCCTGCTCGCCGCCTTCGCCGCCCCGACGTCGGCGAGCCGGGTCATCAGGGTGGGCGCGCTCTTCCCCCTCAACGGGCCGCAGGCGACGCTGGCGCGCCAGGAGTACCAGGGAGTCGAGATCGCGCGCGACATGGTGAACATGGGCGGCGGCGTCGGCGGAGTTCCCGTCCAGCTGGATTCGCGAGAGCTTGACGACCCGTCCACGGCGACCGCGGCGGTGCGCAGCCTCAAGGGCGATGGAGTTTCGGTCGTGATCGGCACATACTCATCGGCGCTCTCCGTGCCCGCGAGCGCTGCAGCCTCCGCAGCCGGGTTGACCTACTGGGAGGCGGGAGCGGTGGCCGACCGGGTCACCGGCCGCGGTCTTGGCGACGTCTTCCGCGTCGGGGCCAGCGGCGCCAACCTCGGCGCCAACTCGGCCACCTTCACAGCCACTGTGCTCGCACCACGGCTGGGACTCACCCCGGCGGCCACGCGCGTGTCGGTGGTGCTCGAGAACGACGACTACGGCCATTCCGTCGCCGACAGCGCGGTGCTCTCTGCGCACGCGCAGGGTCTCGACGTGGTCTCCTACACGACCTACAACGCGCAGGCGCCCGACTGGGCGCCGGTGCTCGCCGCGGTGGCGGCGGCCAAGCCGGACGTGCTGATCCTGGCGTCCTACGTGACCGACGGCGTGTCCTTCCGCCGCGCCATGCTCGCCGCCCATCTCCACGTGGGCGCGCTCGTCGGCTCGACCATGGCGGAGTGCGGGCCGGATTTCGGCATCCTGCTGGGCAGCGCCGCCATCGGTGTGTTCGCGTCGGACCGGCCCACGCAGGGGTTCAACGCGGGGGTCCTCACCCCCGATGCGCGCGCCACGTACCAGCGCTTCGCACGCGCATGGCAGGAGACGACGGGCGGGCCGCCCACCGAGGAGGGCCTTGCCGGCTTCAGCGCCGCCTGGGCGCTGTTCCATGACGTGCTTCCCCACGCCGGCCGCCTGACCTCCACCTCCATCGCGGCAGCCGCGCGCGCACTCGACATGCCGTCCGGGTCGCTGCCCAACGGCGCCGGGGTCAGCTTCTCCATAGATCCTGCCATGCTCGGCCAGAACACGCGGGCCGCAGCGGTGATCTGGCAATGGCAGGCGGTGCGGCACAGCGTCACCGTGTGGCCACCCGTCGACGCCACCGGCACGCCGCAGCTGATCCCGCTCCCGGCGTGATCGCCGCCCGCGCGGCGGGGCAACCTCGCGCGGCCGCGCTGGTCGTGGCGGTCGGCGCCGCCGCCACGCTCCGAGCCGTCATCGGGGGCGCAGCGCCGGCCGCCTCAGTCCCCTCGGCGGTCGTGTTCAGCGCGATGCTGGCCGCCGCGGTGCTGTGGGGCGGCACCAGGCTCACCCGGGTGTCGTGGCGAGGGGTCGCCGTCGGCGTCGGGGGTGGCGCGGCGCTGGTGGGGCTGTCGCTCAGCGGTCTGCCTGCCGCGGTGATCGGGCCCCGCGCCGCCGCGGCGGCGCTGCTGTGGTGGGTCCCGCTGGTCACAGCGATCGCCGCCCTCGAGGAGCTGGTGCTGCGTGGGGTGTTGTTCGACGCCGTGCGCTCACTGTCCGGCGACGGCGTGGCCGTGCTGGTCACGGCGGTGCTCTTCGCGGTCATCCACGCGCCCCTGTACGGCGTCCAGGCCCTGCCCGTCGACCTCTGCGTCGGCGTCTTCCTCGGCTGCCTGCGGGTGACCACGGGTACCGTGACGGCGCCCCTTGTTGCCCACGTCCTCGCCGACGTCGCCACCGGGTGGGTGGGGTGATCCGGCGCCACGCGGCGCTCGCCGCAGCAGTGGGCTCGCTGCTCGCGCTCGCGTTGGTGCGCGGCGGTGGCGACGGTCCGCCGCTCTACGACGGCATCTGCCTGCCGCCGCAGTACCTGTTGTTCGGCGCCAAACCGGGGCCGCCCTCGGCCGCCCAGACCTACACGGCCAGCGACCTCTCGGGGAGCTTCGAGCTGGCCGACAACCCATCGACGCCGCAGGCGCAGATCATCGTCGGCTCGGGCAGCCTCGCTCCGGCGCCCGGTAGCTCGACGGTGACCCTGACAATCACCCCGGTGGCGCCCCCGGCGGCGAAGCCGAGTGACGGGACGATCGACGGCAACGTCTACTCCTTCGCCGCCAAGTCCGGCCCCCGGGCGGTCACCCTCGCGCCCGGCCACCCGGCCACGGTGGTGCTCGGCGCGACGTCGTCGGGCGGCTCACAGCTCGCCCTGGAACGGTTCGACGGCACCCGCTGGACCGCCGTTGGCAAGACGTTCCAGAGCGGCTGCGGCACCACCTACGAGGCGGCAACCCAGACGCTCGGGCTGTTCGCGCTCGTCTCCCAGGGCGCCTCATCCGGCAACGGGGGCACCACCGCGCCGGGAGGTGGGGCGCCCGTTGTGCTGATCCTGGTTGTGGTCCTGGCGGCGCTGGTGCTCATCTTCGGGTCGGTGCGACTGACGCGGCGGCGGCGCTGACGGCCCGTCAGCGGTAGTCGTGGGAGGGCGGGGCACCCCTGACCGGCGCGAAGTCGTCCTGCTGGAGAGGCACGCCGTCGCCATCCAGCCCGGTCACCGCCTCGACCACGACGTTGACCCGGCCGCGCTCGTTCTGCAGGCGTCCCTCGACCATGAGCAGCGGGTTGTGGTTGGCGACGCGGCGAGTGCGGGCGACCACGTCCGGCCGGAAGATGAGGTCGAGGTGGGCGTCCTCGTCGGCCAGCGTGAAGAAGCGGAAGCCACTCGCCGACGCCGGCGCCTGGCGCGCGATCACCAGGCCGGCGACACGCACCCTGGTGCCGTCGGCGAGGTCGCGGATGGTGGCGAGTGGGCGGCAGCCGAGGGAGGTGAGCTGCTCACGGATGAAGGAGAGCAGGTGCCGTCCCGTGCTCACCTCGCTGAGCGCGTACTCGGTGAGCACGCGGGTGCGCTCATCCATGACGGGCAGCGGCGGCGCGTCGGCGGGCACCTCGAGGAGCGGGGGTGGTGGGTCGGTGTCGAGCCTGCGGACGGCGTGGGCCTCGTCCCCGAGGCGGCTGCCGGCGACAGCCCCGCGGCCGCGCGGGGGACGCCGCGTCGCCCCGGGAGCCTCGGCGCCTGCTTCACGGCGGGCAGCGGTGCGCGGCGGCAGGCTCTCCTCCACCTGCTTCAGCTCCCAGAGCAGCTCACGGCGGTGGCGTCCCCTCTCCACGGCGTCGAAGGCGCCGGCGAGCACCAGGTTCTCCATCGCCCGGCGGGGCAGCAGGGTGTGCCGCCAGAAGTCGCGCAACGACGTGGCCCCGGCCATCGCCGCCTCCTCGCAGGCGATGCGCGCCGTGGGCCCGAGCGCCTTCATGTAGTTGAAGCCGAGGCGCACCTCGCCGTTCTCGAGCGTGCAGCGGGCGCGGCTGCGCGTGACGTCGACGGGAAGGAAGCGCACGCCATGGCGCTTGGCGTCCTCGACGAGGACCGACGGATGGTAGAAGCCCATCGGCTGCGCGTTGAGCAGCGCGCACACGTAGGCAGCGGGGTGGTGGAGGCGCAGCCACGCCGTCTCGTAGGCGGTGCGCGCGAAGGCGGCGGCGTGGCTCTTGCAGAAACCGAACTGCGCAAAACCGGCCACCCCCTTGAAGATCTGCGCGGCGACCTCGACGGGCATGCCGCTGCATGTGTTGCAGCGGCCCACGAACTCGTCGCGCAGCTCCTCCATCTCGACCCGCGAGCGGTGCCGGTTCATGGCCCGCCTGAAGCGGTCTGCCTGCCCCGCCGTGTACCCGGCGACCTCCATGACGATGCGCAGGATCTGCTCCTGGTAGAGCACCACACCCATCGTTTCAGCCAGGATCGGCTCCAACGAAGGGTGCAGGTAGGTGACCGGCTCGAGGCCCTGGCGGCGGCGCAGGTAGGGGTTGACGGCATCGCCCTGGATGGGGCCGGGGCGGATGATCGCCACCTGCACGATGAGGTCGTTGAACTCGCGCGGCTGCGACTGCCACAACGACTGCTGCTGGGCGCGCGACTCGATCTGGAAGAGGCCGATCGTGTCCACCTTCTGGATGGAGGCGTAGACGGCGGGGTCGTCGAGGGGCAGCGCGTCGAGATCGGGACGCACACCGGTCGACTGCTCGATGAGGTCGAGGCACTCGGCGATGGCGGAGAGTGTGCGCAGGCCGAGAAGGTCCATCTTGATGAGGCCGAGGTCCTCGACATCGTCCTTGTTGAACTGGACGACCACGCGCCCGGGCATGGTGGCGCGCTCCACCGGTGCCACGTCGACGAGCGGCTCGCCGGTGACCAGCATCCCCCCGACATGGATGCCGAGGTGCCGCGGCGTCCCCTCGATCTGTTGCAGCACCTCGTAGAACTGTTTCCATGGAAGTGCTTCCGTCGGCGCAGGCGACTTCATGTCGCCGGAGCCGACACCGCTGGCTGGGGGGTGCCCGAGGGGGGAACGCAGTTCCCCCTTCGTAATCTCCCAACCGTCGACGGACTTGGCGAGGCGGTCGATGAGCGGCTCGGGGAAGCCCATCGCCGCCCCCACCTGGCGCATGGCCATGCGCGGCCGGAAGGTGACCACGTTGGCGACCATGCCGGTGCGATCGGCACCGTACCTGTCGTAGACGTACTGGAGCACCTGCTCGCGGTGGTCGGTCGAGAAGTCGATGTCGATGTCGGGCGTTCCCTGGTGGTCCTCGTGGAGGAAACGCTCGAAGAGCAGGTCGTGGGCGACGGGGTCGACGCGGGTGATGTCGAGCAGGTAGGCGACGATGCTGTCGGCGGCGCTTCCCCGCCCCTGTCCCGGGATGTGCTGCTCGCGGGCGAACCGCATGATGTCCCAGGTGATCAGGAAGAACTCGGCGAGGTTGGTCTTCTCGATGACGTCAAGTTCGCGCTGCAGTCGCGCCGCCACCGCGCGGGTCACCGGTGCGTACTTGCGCTGTACCGATTCCTGGCAGAGGCGATAGAGCACGGAGAACGGCGTCTCTCCCGGCGGGACGGGGAAGCCGGGGAACCGCGACTCGGTGAAGTCGAGCTCGACGTCGCACTGCATGGCGAGGTGAGCGGCCACGTCGAACGCCTCGGGATGGTCCGCCAGCAGGCCGCGCAACTCCGCCTCGGAGCGGAGGCGGTGCTCGGCATTGGGGAGGAGCAGACCGTGCGCGGCAGCGTTGTCGAGTGTGGTGCGATGGCGGATGGCGGTGAGCACGTCGAGCAGCGGCTTGTCGCCATGGTTGGCATGAACAGGCAGGCCGCTGGCGGCAAGCGGAAGGCCGGTGCGGCGCGCCAACAGCGCCATCTGCGCGGCCAGCCAGGAGTCGCCGGGGTGGCGGTGGTGGCTGATCAGCAGGGCGATGCGGTCACGTCCGAAGAGGTCGCGCAGCTGCTCCGCCCTGCGTGTGGCGTCCCGCAGGTCGCCGCGCACCAGGGCGGTGGTGATGGCGCTCTCCGGGCCACCGGCCAGGATTGTGCAGCCGTCGAGGTCGGCGGGGTCGACCGTCGCCGGCTCCCCCTCGGCCAGCAGGGTGGTGGAGGGCAACCCCGGCCATCCCCGCGGAAAGGGGCCGGCGGTGGGACGGAGCGCGGCGGGGCGCTCCGGCGGAGGCAGGGTGGGACGGCGACGGCGGGGCGCGGCGACACCGGCCGCGGTGGCGACCGCCGGGTCGAGACCGGCCAGGCGCAGCCGGGGCTGACCCTTGACGCCGGCCAGCTGGGCGGCGCTGATCGCCCGGCAGAGCTGGCGGTAGCCGCCGCGGTGGCGGGCGATCATGTGGAGGCGATCGCCGCCGTCGAGGTCGAGGTCGACGCCGATGATGGCGCGGATCCCGGCCACGCGGGCCGCCTCCATGAAGCCGACGGCGCCGTACAGGCCGTTGCGGTCGCACAGTCCCAGGGCCTCGATCCCCAGCGCGGCGGCGGCGGCCACCAGGGTGCGCGGCGAGGCCGAGCCCTCGAGGAAGGAGTAGTGGGAACGGGCGGCCAGCTCGGTGAAAGGGGGCACTTGCCAGCTACCACTGATCTGTGTAACTATACGGCTGTGTGGTGGTCATCCCTGGCAGCCACCGCACACAGCCGGACCGACCTCCGCTCGCCCCTACCGGGCGGAGGCACGGCCGGTGCTCAGTCATAACGGCGCGACCAGGACCAGCCGCCGGCGTCGAGGTCGCGGTACACCTCGCAGCACTCGCCGCCGGCGAGCAGGCAACGGAGGTACTCGCGACGGATGGGTCGCCGCCACCAGTCGGTGTCGACCACCCAGCGAGTGACGACGCGCTCCACGCGGCGCCAGCCGGCCTCGGTGCGCAGGGCCTCGGGGGTGGCCGGGTCGGCCCCGCGGACCTCCACGCTGCCGTCGAGCAGCTCGGTCATACGTGCGTCCTCCCGAAGGTCAGCTGCTGGGTTGTCTGCACGGCTGGACTGAGGCGCGGGTGGCCCCGGACCGGTGGCCTGGGCCCGGCCGGTCGCGACCAGGGCACCTTCCCCTTCTGTGCCGGCTGGGTTGAGGGCCGCGCCACCAGGTCGCCGCCAGGGTCTCCGGCCGCAGCCGGGCCTCGCCCTGCGACCGGCGCCGCCGCGGGCGCCGTCATGGGCTGATGGGGCACCGGGGTGCCCCATCGGAAGCGGCGCTCGGGGAGGTCGCCGGGGTCGACCGCGAGGTGGGGGCGGCGCAGCGCGGTCTCGCCGTAGCGGCGCTGCAGGCGGGCCGCTGCCGCCAGCACCTGCTCGCGCTGGGCGTCGCCGCCGCGCCAGAGGTCCGCCTGGCGGCCGGCGGCAGCGCGCATCTCGACCTCGAGGCGGAGAGCGCACACCGGCGCCCGCGGACGCAGCTCGCCGAGCAGAGCCAGCACTGCCGCCCACAGCTCGGCGGCATTGCCGGCGGGCAGAGGCGGTGGCGCCGCCACGCGGACAGCGGGCGCCTCCTCCAGTTCGAGCACGACGGCCACGGCCACCGCCACCAGGCCACGGCCGCGCAGCTGGTCGCCGAGGTCGGTGGCGCAGCGGTGAGCGGCGAAGCGGAGCACCTCGAGGTCGGCGACGGCCCCGTCGAGGATCACCCTCTCCACCGCGCGACGCGGCCCGATGTCGACCGTCAGGCCGCCCTCGTCCTCGCCACGGCAGTGGCGGTACAGCACCAGCCCCTCGGCGCCGAACTGGCGCTGCAGTTCAACCGGCGAGAGGTTGGCGACGGCGCCGAGGCAGTCGAGGCCGAGGGCGGCGAGGCGTGCGCCGATCGCCGGGTCGACGGGGAGCATCCCCAGGGGCAGCGGGGCGAGGAATGCCGCCTCCGCGCCCGAGGGAACGCGACGGACATGGCGGGGCTCGCTGGCCAGCGCCGCCATGCGGGCGACGAAGCGGGTGCTGCCCACTCCCACTGCGGGAAGCTCGCCGTCCAGCGTCTCCATCAGGGTGCGTGCGATTGCCGCCGCCCAGCGACCCTCGTCGGGAAGGGCGGCGTAGCTGCCGCTGAGGTCGCAGCAGCTCTCCTCCTCCCCCGCCTCCACTGCCGGGCTGAGGGCGCCGAGCGCGGTGGTGACATCGGCGCGCAGCCTCTCGACGTCGCCGTCGTCGATGCTGACGAAGGCCGCCTGCGGGCAGAGCTGCTGCGCCTGGCGGAGCGGCTGCCCGGCACACACCCCCGCGGCCGCGGCCGCCGTGGAGGCGGCGAGCACGGGGAGGCGCAACTCGAGTGCCCCCCCGACGATCACTGCCTCGCCGCGCAGCTCGGGGTGGCGGCGCAGGGCGGCGACCAGGCCGAGATGTGGATGGCGTGCGCAGAGCAGCCGCCGCAGTGCCTTGTCAGGCACTTGTTCTCACAGGGCGAGGCAGATCCTCGCCCTCGCACGGTCGAAGTGAATTCGACCGTGCACACCCACTCCTCGCCGCGCCTCGCGCGGCGCTGTCGCTCCGCGACGTTTCCACACTCCACACCGCCATCCTCGCCGCGCCTCGCGCGGCGCTGTCGCTCCGCGACGGCGTCATCACCACGGGATAGCCCACCACCTCGGCGGTCGCGTAGGGACGGGGGTAGCGGAGCAACAGCGTGTCGATGGCCCCGGGCGCGTGGAGGCGGCTCTTGGTCACCTCGAGGGTGACCCGCAGCCCGGTGATGTCGCCGTGCGACTCCTGCCATCCCGCGGGCAGGCAGGACAGTGTCAGCGAGGACGCGTAGGCGAGGGGAGCGGCTGCCGGGGCGGGGGCGGCGACGACACAGACGGCCCGGCGCCGGTGCACCGCCTCGACCAGCCCGTTGAGCGCCTGCTCGATCTCCGCGTCGCGGGGACGCTGACGGCCCAGGGCCACCCCCACCCACGGTGAGCCGGCGACCACGAGGGCGCGGGCCATGGCCAGCCCCTCGCGCCAGCGCCCCCGGCCGGGGAGGACGGCGAGGCAGCTGTCGAGATCCGCGCCGAGGTCAGCGAGGAAGCCGGGGTCGAGGCTGGCGGCGACGTCGACGTAGACGACGTCACCTTCGCGACTGGCCCGGGCGGCCAGCGCCTGGAGCAGGGTGAGCCGCCCGCTCGTCCCCGATCGCGCCGCCTGGAGAAGGGTGATCCTGCCGCGAGGCAGGCCGCCCGGAGCGATGTGGACGTCGAGGGCCGGGATGCCCGTCTCCCAGGCGGCCCTCTCACCCCCGTCGGGCTCGTCGCCGCGGTGCACAGCCGCGCTGCCGTAGCGCCGCTGCAACCCTGCAACGGTGTCGGCCAACACTCGTCCCCTGGACTCCGCATGCATCCACAGCGCTCCTGGTCGTTGAGTTCACCGAACCGCCTCATCGGGACGAGCGCTGGGGCGCGGCCGGGGCATGATGATAGCGAACATATGTTCGCAGGGCAATGGCCGGCCGACCAGGGAGTTCAACGGCGACCGTCGGATACCATCCGCGGATGGAGGAGGATCCGCCGCTCGCGCAACGGCGGGTCGAGACGTCCACAGCCATCGTCGGCGCCGCTGATCCCGAGAGCTTCGCCGAGCGAAGGGTCCCGGGATTCCCTGGTCAGGATCGCTGATGCTTTTCGTTCTCCAGGAGATCGGCAAGGCATTGAGTCTTGCCTTCGCCATGTTCTGGCAGGTTCTCTGGCCCCTGGCGCTGGGCTTCCTGCTGTCCGCAATCGTCGAGGCACTCGTGTCCAAGCAGACGATTTCGCGCTTGCTGGGCAAGGACCGGCCGCGCGAGGTGATGATTGCGACCGCGCTGGGCGCGGCCTCGTCATCGTGTTCCTACGCGGCGGTGGCGGTTGCGCGGACCCTGTTTCGCAAGGGCGCGACGCTGGGCAACGCCATCATCTTCGAGTTCGCGTCCACCAACCTCGTCTTTGAGTTGGGCCTGGTGCTCCTCATCCTGCTCGGCTGGCAGTTCCTCAGCGCGGAGCTGCTGGGTGGCCTGGTCATGGTTGTCCTGCTCGCCATCCTCTTCAAGGTGACCCTGAGCAAGCGGCTGGTCAGCGCCGCGCACGAGCAGGCGGACCGCGGTCTCTCCGGTCGCATGGAGGGTCACGGCGCCATGGACATGTCGATCACCGACGGACCGCTGTTGCAACGCGCGTTTTCGGGACGGGCACTGACGTCCATCGCCCACTACTTCTTCATGAACATCTACGGCCTGTGGACGGACCTGGTCCTCGGCTTCGTCATCGCCGGCGCTCTTGGATCATGGGTGTCAGACTCGGTGTGGTCGAGGCTGTTTCTCGAGGGCCACGGCCTTCTCTCGGAGGTGTGGGGCGCACTGATCGGGCCGTTGGTGGCAGTGATCAGCTTTGTCTGCTCGGTGGGCAACGTGCCTCTCGCGGCGGTTCTCTGGCGCGGCGGCATCAGCTTCGGCGGCGTGATCGCCTTCATCTTCGCCGACCTGATCATCCTCCCGGTCCTCAACATCTATCGCAGGTATTACGGGCGGCAGGTCGCCGTGTACCTCTTCGTCGTCTCGTACCTGACCATGGCACTCGCCGGTCTGTTGGTCGGCCTGCTTTTCAACGTCAGCGGCCTGACACCGACGAACCGTCACGTCACCGTGTTCGACACCGCCGTCTCCTGGAACTACGACACCTTCCTGAACATCGCCGTCCTCATGCTCATGGCGGTGCTGCTGGTGCGCTTCCTCCGCACCGGGGGGGTGGCCATGCTGCGCATGATGGAGATGCCCGCGACAGAGATGCATCACGCTGTGGAAGGAGCCCAGCCATAGCGGCCTGACCGCCGGCCCGCGGCGAGGGGACGGCTACGGCACGCGTCGCGCACACTTCTCCTGGTGCAGGTGACCAGTCAGTACCGCGTCGACGCCCCGGTGGAGTGGGTGCGGTCGTTCCTGCTCGCGGGCACAAGTGAGGATGACGTCACCGTCGAGGGAGACGTCATCGAGGTGCGCCAGCACGACAGGCTGGTCGACCTGGTGGTGCGCAATACGGTGGTCGCCGGCGCTGACGGTGGCACGGTGATCGATGTCGACGCCGAGCTTCGCCTGCTCGGCGTTGCCCGGCTGGTCGGCGGCGTGTTCCACCGTCGCGTGCGCCGGACCCTTGCGCGGGCCCTGGACAGGCTCCCGACGGCCATGGAGCGAGCCCTCGCCGGCGAGGAGGAGCCCGAGGGGCGCGGCAGCGTGGACGACGAGGCCGCCGAAGAGCTCGCCGGCGCTGAAGGCCCGGCAACCCTGGGCTGATCACCGCCGCACGGCGTTTTCGTACGCTCGGCGGCGCGTCAACAGATGAGGAGCCAAGCAGGTGCGTGTCGCCATCACCGGGGGAACCGGCTTCGTCGGGAGGAACACCGCGCGCGCCCTGCTGGCGACGGGCAACCATGTCGTCCTCGTGGCGCGCGGTACTCGCAAGGTGGCCCCGCGCGAGGGGCTGACCGTGGTGCGCGCCGACGTGGTGGCCGGAGCCGGCCTGACCGAGGCCTTCACGGGCTGCGACGCCGTTGTTCACCTCACGGCGATCATCCGCGAGAAGGGGAAGCAGACCTTCGACGCGGTGATTCGCCGCGGCACCGAGAACGTCGTGGCGGCCGCTCTCAGTGCCGGCGTCGGGCACCTCGTCAACATCAGCGCGATCGGCTCCGACCCCGACCCCCGCTTCCCGTACCACTACGCCAAGTGGCGCGCGGAGCAGGCGGTGATGGCCAGCGGCATCGGCTTCACCACGCTGCGGCCGAGCCTCATCTTCGGCCGCGGGGACGGCTTCTTCACGACGCTGCGAGGCCTGGTGCGCTACAGCGTTCCCGTGGTCCCCATCGCGGGAGACGGCGGAGCCCTGTTCCAGCCGATCTCGATTGAGGACGTGGTCCAGTGCATCGTGCTGTCGCTGGAGCGGGGGCCGAGCATGTCCGCGATCGAGATCGGCGGCCCGGAGCAGATCACCTACGAGAACATCGTCGACATCATCCACGACGCCATCGGCGCCGGCCTGCGCATCAAGGTGCATGTTCCCGTCGGCGCTCTGCTGCCGGCGGCGGCGGTCATGGACAAGGTGCTGCGCAACCCGCCGGTGACGCCCGCGCAGCTGCGCATGCTCGCCCGCCACAACATCACCCGCATCGACGCCGTGCCCACGGCGTTCGGCTTCGCACCCTCCTCCTTCAGCGCCAACGCGAGCTACCTGAGCGAGTCCTGACAATGCTCAGCGAGCGGCTGGCGACGCTGGGGCTGACGCTTCCGCCGGTGGGGGCGCCCCTGGCCAGCTACGTGCCGGCGCGGCGCAGCGGCCGCCTCCTCTATCTCTCCGGGCACGTCTCCCGCACCGACGGACGCGTGGTGGCGGGCGTGGTCGGCGCGGACATCGACGCCGCCACCGCCCACGGCCTGGCTCGTGCCATCGCGCTCGACCTCCTGGCCACCGCAGCGGCGGCGCTCGGCTCCGTCGACGACATCGCCGGCGTCGTGCGCCTCACCGGCTACGTGCGCAGCGCGCCGGGTTTCGAGGGCCAGCCGGCTGTGATCAATGGTGCCTCCGAGCTGTTCGTCGATGTGATCGGCGAGGCCGGACGCCACGCGCGCAGTGCCGTCGGCGTGAGCGAGCTGCCTCTGGGAGCCGCCGTCGAGATCGAGGCCATCTTCGAGATCGCGGGCGAGATCCGGCTGATGTGACTCAGACCTGGGGCAGGACCAAGGGTCGTTTGACCAGCTCCTCGAGCACGAAGATGGTCTGGGTGGCGCGGATCTCCTCACTCGCCTGGAGGCGCTCGAGGACGACGTCACGCAGCGTCTCCACGTCGGGGACGCGCACCAGCAGGAGCGCGTCGTACTCGCCGGTGGTGAAGGCGCAGTACTCCACCTCCGGCATGGAGATGAGGTGGTCGCGCAGCGATCGCCACGCCGGCTGACGGCCGGAGACGAGGATGAGGGCGGTGACGCCGAGGCCCACCCGCGCCGGGTTGACGCGCACCGAGTAGCCCTCGATGACCCCGTTGTCGCGCAGGTTGTCGAGACGGGTGTAGGTGGCGGCGCGGGAGATGCCGGTGCGCTCCGCAAGCGCGGCCACCGACAGACGACCGTCGGCCGCGAGGGTTTCGAGGAGGCGGCGGTCGACGGCGTCGATGGGGGGCGCAGCAGATTGTGGGCGGGAGGCGCGTCTAGAACGTGCCTGACTAGTCATAGTGAGACATTATTGGCGTGCGAAGCGCAATCTGTCCACTGAATCGCCATGTTGCTGGACAGATGGAGTACGGGAGGCCAGACTTTCAGTCTGGTTTGTGCTAACGAACAGGCGCAGGAGGCCACCTCATGTCCACCGTCGTCAGTGAGATACCCCGTACCGCGTCAGCGTCGGATTGGGACAGCTTCCTCGACCAGGTGCGCGAAACGGTGATGAGCCATCCCGTGGTCACCAACAACGAGTACTGCGTGTGGTTCGACAAGGGCGAGGCCTCGCGTGACCAGGTGCGCGACCTGGTCCAGCAGTTCTCGGTGTTCAGCAACCTGTTCATCGTCGCCCAGCTGCTCAAGACGATCAACGCGCCCACGATGTCGCAGGCGCGCGAGTCGTGCGAGATCCTCGTCAACGAGCTTGGCGTGGTCTTCAACGACGGGCGCACGTCGCCGCGTGACAGCAGCGCCCGCAGCGACGAGGACAAGGATCGCGAGGGTGATCCCGCGCTGGTCTCCACCGAGGGCACGGTCGACGGCGGCGTCTACCGTTTCAATGCACGCCATTTCGAGTGGCTGGTCAAGGTGGGCGAGGCTGTCGGCCTCGGCTTCGACGACCTCGGCAAGCGCAGGTTCGGCCGCGAGGAGACGCTGTTCTTCTGCGACGAGCTGGCGCGCATCTACGGCAGTGATGACCCCGACGTCGCCGAGGGCGCCAGCTTCGCGGTGGAGCACTGGGCCGCCGCCGGTTTCTGGAAGCAGCTGATCCACGGGCTCGACCAGTTCAAAGACCGCGAGTGCCCGGACCTTCGCCTCGCCTTCTTCACCTGGCACGACCGTGTCGAGGACCAGCACGCCGCCCACACGATGGACGAGCTCGAGGGCGCGTTCCAGCGGCCCGGGTTCGACCAGCAGAAGTTCCTCGACGGTGCGGCCGAGATGCTCAACGGGGTCAACGCCTTCTGGAAGGGCCTCGAGAAGCGCCGCGTGGAGATGGAGGCGGTGACAGCGTGACCGACACCCTGCAGACACCGGTCGATCTCGGGACGCCGGTGCTCGAGGGAACCGACCACGTCGAGCTGTGGGTCGGCAACGCCCGCCAGGCCGCGCACCACTACCGCAACGCCTTCGGGTTCGACGTCGTCGCCTACGCAGGCCCCGAGACCGGGGTGCGCGACCGCGCCTCCTACGTTCTCCAGCAGGGCAAGGTGCGGCTCGTCCTCACCGCGCCCCTGACACCTGATGGGCCCATCGCGGAGCATGTTCGCCAGCACGGCGACGGCGTGCGAGCCATCGCGCTGCGCGTCGCCGATGCGCGTGCCGCGTACGAGGCGGCCACCTCACGTGGCGCGCACGGGGTGGGTGAGCCGGTCACGGTGAGCGATGAGGACGGCGCGCTCACCTTCGCCTCAGTGGCCACGTTCGGCGACACTGTGCACCACTTCGTCGAACGTGACGAGTACGCCGGCGCGCACTGGCCGGGCTACCGCGAGGAGAGGCAGACCGGCCGCGGGGTGGGTCTGCGCTTCATCGACCACACCGTCGGCAATGTCGAGCTGGGCAAGATGGACGACTGGGTGGCGTTCTACTCCGAGGTGTTCGGCTTCAACGTCTTCCAGGAGTTCGACGAGAAAGACATCGCCACCAAGTACAGCGCCCTGCGCAGCAAGGTTGCGCGCGACCCGCGCAGCATGATCACCTTCCCGATCAATGAGCCCGCCGTGGGCGTCGCCGCCTCGCAGATCCAGGAGTACCTGGACTACTACCGGGGCAGCGGGGTGCAGCACATCGCCGTGCACACCGACGACATCGTCGGCACAGTGGATGCAATGCGCCAACGCGGCGTGGAGTTCCTCAAGGCGCCACGGTCGTACTACGAGGCACTCGGCGACCGCGCCGATGGCATCGATGAGGACCTCGACCGCCTCGAGGATCTCAGTGTGCTCATCGACCGCGACGACGACGGCTACCTGCTGCAGATCTTCACGCGGCCTGTCGGTGACCGGCCCACCCTGTTCTTCGAGGTGATTCAGCGCAAGGGGTGCAAGGGTTTCGGCAAGGGTAACTTCAAGGCACTGTTCGAGGCGATCGAGCGCGAACAGGCAGCGCGCGGCAACCTCTAATCTCTCGGGGTGAGAACGTACCGCCGCCTCGGCGAGATTCCTCGTAAGCGCCACATGCGCTTCGAGGTGGATGGCAAGCCGATCTTCGAGGAGCTGTTCGGGCGTGAGGGATTCAGCGGGCCGTCGTCGCTGATCTACCACCGCCACATGCCCGAAGCGGCGCACGACATCAGCGAGGGACCGGCCGACCTGATGGCGCATGAGCGCGAGCAGGTTCACGAGCACGCGCACCTGCAGGGGTTCAACCTCCAGCCCGACGGTGACGTCATCAGTGGCCGGAAGTGGTTGCTGGTCAACGACGACGTGCACATCGGGCTGGCGTTCCCGATCCGCCAGCAGGAGGTGCTGTGCGTCAATGGCAGCGCCGACGAGATCCTCTTCGTCCACCGCGGTGCGGGCACGCTGCACACGCAGTTCGGCTCGCTGCTCTTTGGCCCACACGACTACGTGGTCATCCCGCGCGGCACCATCTACCGCATCGAGTTCGACTCGCTCGACGACGTGCGCATCCTCGCCGTCGAGGTCACGGGCCTGGTCGACTCGCCGGATCGCTATCGCGCGCGCAACGGCCAGCTGACCGAGATCGCGCCGTACTCCGAGCGCGACTTCCGCGGCCCGGAGGCGCTCGAGGCGGGGGGCGACGGGGCGGCGGAGGTGTGGCTGAAACGCGCCGGCCGCGTGACCCGCTACCACCTCGATCACCATCCGTTCGACGTGGTCGGGTGGGATGGCACCATCTACCCGGTGGCGTTCAACATCCACGACTTCGAACCGCGCGCGGGGCGCTTCCACGTGCCCCCGCCGATCCACCAGACATTCCAGGCACACAACGTGGTGATCTGCTCGTTCGTGCCTCGCAAGCTGGACTGGGACCCCGACGCTGTGATGCTTCCATACCACCACAGCAACCTCGACTCCGATGAGGTTCTCTACTACGTCGACGGGGACTACGCCGCGCGCCGCGGCGTTCAGCAGAGTTCGTTCACCCACCATGTCGGGGGCGTCCCCCACGGTCCCCAACCCGGCGCGCTCGAGGCCTCGGCCGAGAGGCCGCGCGAGACCGACGAACTGGCGGTGATGGTCGACACCTTCCGCCCCCTGCACCGCACTGAGGTGGCGCGACAGCTTGTGGACCGCGAGTACCCGTACTCGTGGCACACCGGCGGGATGCGCGGCACCGAGTCGATCGCCTGAGCCTGCGGCGGTGAACCGGTCGCCGTTGTCGCGCTGGGCCACTGCGCAGGTCGAGGCCGGCGGCTGGATTCGCCGCATGTTCGCCCAGGGCCAGCAGCTGCGCAGCGAACACGGCGACGACTCGGTGATCGATCTCTCTCTCGGGCAACCGTTGGACGCACCGGCGGTGGTACGGGAGGCGTTGATGCGAGCTGCTGCCGAGGACTACCCGGGTCGAAACGCGTACATGCCCAATCTCGGTTACCCGGAGTTGCGCGAGCGCGCCGCCGAGGATGTCGGGGTCGCCGGCGTCACGCCCGCCTGCATCGCCATGACGGGTGGCGCGGCCGGGGCGATCTGCCTGGCGCTGCGGGCGTTCCTCGACGCGGGGGACGAGGTGGTCGGGGTGGCGCCGTACTTTCCCGAGTTCCCGCCCTACTGCGAGACGGGCGGCCTGACGTTCGTGCCGGTGCGCGCCGACGACGCCAGCCAGCGCGTCGACATCGACGCCCTGGTGCGTGCGCTGACGGATCGGACCGCGGCCCTGATCATCAACACGCCGAGCAACCCCAGCGGCCACGTCATCGAACACGACGAGATGAGCGCCATCGCCGACGTCCTCCAGCACCACAACCGGCGCACCGGCCGGCGCATCCTGCTGGTGGTCGACGAGGCCTACCGCAACCTCGTGTACGAGCCGGCGCGCCGTGTGGAGGCGTTCGACCACTACGAGCACACGGTGCTGGCGCGGTCGTTTTCCAAGGACATGGGCCTGGCCGGGGAGCGGATCGGCTATCTGGCCCTGCACCCGTCGCTGACCGGCGAGGAGACCGACCGCGGTTTGGAGAGCTGCATGCGCGCGCTGGGCATGGTCAACGCCTCGGCGACCGTGCAGCGCGCACTGCTGCACCTGGAGTCGTGGCAGATCAGCGTGGACGGCTACCGCCTTCTGCGCGACCACGCTCGTGATGCGGCGCTGGCTGTGAACCTCGATGTTGCCGAGCCGCAGGGGGGCATCTTCCTGTGGATCCGCAGCCCCTGGCCGGACACGCTGGAGTACGTGGCCGCCCTCGCCCGCGAACGGGTGCTGGTCACACCGGGAATCGCGTTCGCAGTGGAGGAGCGCTTCCGGCTGTGTTTCACGAGCACACCCGACCGGCTCAGTCGCGCGCTTGCCCTGGCCGGCGAGGTGGCAGCGCGGGGGCTGTAGACAGCCGCGACATCGCACGAAAACTGCTCGCTCCCG